>JASJCL010000019.1 GCA_030066015.1 Desulfosarcinaceae bacterium
ACGTGACGATCACGGCCGAGCTGATCACCCCGATCGCCATGGAGAAGGAGCTTCGCTTCGCCATCCGTGAGGGCGGTCGTACGGTCGGCGCCGGCGTTGTCAGCGAAATTATCGAATAGCGATTGCGTGACCAGCGGGCGGTGCCCGCACCATTAGCGCGACGCCCTTAATCCAAGGAGTACACTGGTGAGAATCATCGTGACCCTGGCTTGCACCGAGTGCAAGCAGCGGAACTATACGACGACGAAAAACAAACGGACAACGCCGGACAAGCTTGAATTCTCCAAATATTGCCGGTTTTGCCGCAAGCACACATCCCACAAGGAGACCAAATAGTGCGCTGCGTCGCCAATGGACGCGCCAGGTTTCCCTGAGGACGTAACGCCAAAAAGGATGCAGGCCAGTAGCTCTAATTGGTAGAGCATCGGACTCCAAATCCGAGGGTTGGGGGTTCGAATCCCTCCTGGCCTGCCACCTTCTTGCGGACCGGCTGGCACTCGCCAACAATGCGTTGGCCCGCTATCCGGTCCGTTAAATTTTGATGCGGTTGCTGTCTAGGAGCACAATGGGACGATTACAGCGTAAAAAAGATCCGAAGAAAAAAAAAGCGAAGGCCGATCAAGCGCAGCTCGCCGCCGCTTCGTCAGGCGCTGCAGGCGGCGCCGATGTTGTTCGCAAACCGGCGGCTATCCAGCGGCGGCCCCAACAACCGCCACGCAGCGTCAGCGTCAAGAAGAGCGACAACTTCTTCGAGAAGTCCATGCAGTTCCTGCGTGAAGTCAAGATCGAACTCAAGAAGGTCACCTGGCCATCGCGCAAACAGGCGATGGGATCGACCGTTGTCGTCATCGTGCTCGTGATGATCATCTCCGCATTTCTGGGGCTCGTGGATGTCATCTTGAATGCGTTGATCAGAGTCGTTCTGCAATAACCCATTAAGGAGAACAAGCGTGGCTCTCAAATGGTATATTGTGCACGTCTATTCCGGTTTCGAAGGCAAGGTTAAGGCCGCCCTGGAGGAGCGTATCGCCTCCTCGAACTACTCGCATCTATTCGATGAGGTGGTGGTGCCGACGGAAGAGGTGGTGGAATTGGTCAAGGGGAAGCGGCGGACCTCTTCACGCAAGTTCTACCCGGGATACATCCTCGTGCGCATGGAGATGAACGACGAAACCTGGCACATTGTCAACGATACCTCGAAAGTTACCGGTTTCTTAGGCGGGCGCAACAAGCCGGCGCCGATTTCGGACGACGAGGCCGACACGATTCTCAATCGAATGGAAGCGGGCAAGCTCAAGCCACAGCCCAAGTTCTACTTTGAGGAAGGAGATGAGATTCGCGTTATCGACGGCCCGTTCACCAACTTCAACGGTACGGTCGAAGAGGTGAATCCGGAGAAAGGCAAGATCAAGGTGCTGGTGAGTATCTTTGGCCGTTCTACGCCTGTCGAGCTGGATTTTGTGCAGGTTACCAAACTCTAACGATCGCATCCGTAGATCGATAAGGAATAACGATCGCAACGGCGAACCATCAATCGTTATGTGAGGAGTAATTAGAAAAAATGGCTAAAAAGGTGATGGCTCTAATCAAATTGCAGGTCGAGGCGGGTAAGGCCAATCCTTCTCCGCCCATCGGTCCTGCGCTCGGTCAGCATGGCGTGAACATCATGGACTTCTGTAAGGCCTTCAACGCCAGAACGGCCAATGATGCTGGCATGATCATCCCGGTGGTGATTACGGTATTTCAAGACCGCAGTTTCACCTTTATCACCAAAACACCGCCGGCCTCCGTCCTTCTGAAGAAAGCGGCGAAGGTCGCCAAGGGCGCTGCGGATCCGAAACGGGACCGGGTCGGCAAGGTCACCCGTGCCCAGGTGGAGGAGATCGCCCAGCTCAAGATGGTGGATTTGAATGCCAACGATCTGGACGCAGCTGTGAACATTATCGCCGGCACGGCGCGCAGCATGGGGATCGACGTCGTCTAACGATGCGTCTTGCATCGTGCCGATCCACGATCCAGCCGGTGGATCGACCGCTGACGGATACGACGATGTCTGACGTTTGATGGGTAAGCCCAAACAAGGAGTAAGAGAAGAAATGCCGAAGCGGGGTAAAAAATACTTAACGGCCCGAGAGAACGTAGACACCCTGAAGCGACACGAGTTCGCAGAGGGTGTCCAGGTAGCTCTGGATGCATCTTATGCCAAGTTTGACGAAACCGTCGATCTGGCCGTGAATTTGGGCGTGGACCCGAGGCACGCCGATCAGATGGTGCGGGGCAGCGTGGTGCTTCCCAACGGCCTGGGCAAGGAGGTCAAGGTGCTCGTTTTCGCCAAAGGCGAGAAGGAGACGGAGGCCAAGGAGGCGGGCGCCGATTTCGTCGGCAATGAGGATCTGGTGGAGAAGATTCAGGGCGGATGGTTCGGATTTGACAAGGCAGTGGCCACGCCCGACATGATGGGAACGGTTGGCAAGATCGGCCGCCTCCTCGGTCCGCGAGGGCTCATGCCCAACGCCAAAACCGGTACGGTCACCTTCGACGTCACCCGTGCGATCAATGAACTTAAGGCCGGCAAAATCGACTTTCGGGTTGAGAAGACCGGCATCGTGCATGCCCCCATGGGGAAGGTCTCCTTCGGCGCAGATAAACTGCTCCAAAACATGGCCGCTTTTCTGGAAACCCTCATGCGGCTGAAGCCGGCCGCTTCGAAGGGCACCTATATGAAGGCCATCGCCGTGTCCACCACCATGGGCCCCGGGATCAAAATCGATACGGGCCTGGTCAAGGATTTGATCAAATAGCGCTTCTCAGTGCGATCGGCCATGACGCCCGGCAAATCCTGCAGGCGATGCCGGCGGACCGATGGTCGATGTGCTGCGCGACGGCGTTCGCAGCAATGGATGTCGCTGACGCCATCAGATAACCCTGGATACCAACTGCGGTATCCGCCGAACAACCTGTCAAAGACCGTAGGTGCACATATGTTCGTTACCGAACGTGTTTAAGCGGCAACTGCCGGCCTACCGAGACGGTTTGGGATTCAACTGAACTGCATCCTCCGGTTTTTTACAGATGAGGAAAGGGGGTGTTGGGAATTTGAGGCTAGAAACCAAAAAAGAGATCGCCGCTGAGTTACACGAGCATTTCTCGAAGTCGGCCGTTGTCATCGTGACCGATTACAAAGGGCTCAATGTGGCCGCCGTCACCGAACTGCGGCGCAAACTGCGCGAAGCCGATGTCCAGTACAAGGTGGTCAAGAACAGCTTGCTGGCGCGTGCATCGGTGGGTACCGAAACGGAGGCCATCAAAGAGTACTTTAAAGGACCGAATGCGGTGGCTTTCAGCTATACGGATCCGGTCGCCCCGGCCAAGGTCCTCTGCGACTTCGCCAAAGAGAACGACAAACTCGACATTCGGGTTGGCGTCCTCAATGGGAAGGTCTTGGATGCAGACGCCATCAAGGCGCTCTCCAAGCTACCGTCTCACGATCAGCTGCTGGCCCAGGTGCTCTCGGTGATGAACCAGGTGCCGACCTCTCTGGTCACGGCCCTCAGCGACGTGCCGCGCCGGATGGTCAACATACTCAACGCGATCAAAGATCAAAAGGAAGCTGCATGATTCTGTGCAGCGATCCGCCCAACAAACGTTATCGCTTCACCGCCTGAAGGCGGTAGCCACACTGTGAAAGATCTGTAGGAAATACGGAGGAAAGATCAATGGCTGATATCACCAAAGAAGATGTAATCGAGTTCATTGCAAACATGACCGTCCTGGAACTCTCCGAGATGGTCAAAGAGATGGAAGAGAAGTTCGGTGTTTCCGCGGCTGCACCTGTGGCCATGATGGCCGGTGGCGTCCCTGCCGGTGATGCAGGCGGTGCGGCTGCCGAAGAGAAGACCGAGTTCGACATTGTGCTCGTCGCCCCCGGCGACAAGAAGATCGGCGTCATCAAGGAAGTACGGGCCATCACTGGCCTGGGCCTCAAAGATGCCAAGGCGTTGGTTGACGAAGCGCCCAAGCCTGTCAAAGAGGGTGTCGCCAAAGAAGAAGCCGAGAAGATTAAAGCCCAGTTGGAAGAAGCTGGCGCACAGGTTGAGCTTAAGTAAGCTGGGGTTTTGCGACCCGTTTACAGCTCAATCTAAGCTGTATTTATCCCACATTTAGTAGGAATTTCAGCATCATCCAACTATACCAGGGATTGTGATACGGGAAGAGCGGGAACCGCTTCCTGCTCTTCCTGTTTTTCACAATGCCTTCATTTATTTTTGGAGATGATATGTCGCAAAGGGCTTCGTTTAGCAAGCGTATTAGAAAGAATTTCGGTAAGATCAAGAAGATTGTCGATATCCCTGATCTCATCGGAATGCAGCGGGAATCATTCCGTCGTTTTCTGCAAATCGACATTCCACCGGAAAAACGCGAAGAGATTGGGCTGCAGGCGGTATTTAAGTCCGTCTTCCCTATCAAAGACTTCACGGGCAGTGCCTCGCTCGAGTTTGTCAATTATCGTTTTGCGGAGGTCAAGCACAGCGAAGAGGAATGTATTCATCGCGGCATGACATATGAAATTCCGGTCCGCATCACCGTCCGCCTGGTCGTGTATGATGTGGACAAGGAGACGGGTGTTTCCAATATCCGTGACATCAAAGAGCAAGAGATCTATTTCGGCACGATTCCGCTGATGACCGAGAAGGGTACCTTCATCATTAACGGTACCGAAAGGGTGGTGGTCAGTCAGTTGCACCGCTCGTCCGGGGTGTTCTTCGATCACGACAAGGGCAAAACCCACTCCAGCGGCAAGATCATCTACAGTTCACGCATTATACCCGTGCGCGGTTCCTGGATCGACATGGAGATCGATCCCAAAGATATCGTCTACATTCGCATCGACCGGCGGCGCAAGTTTCCGGTGACGATTCTGTTCAAGGCATTCGGGTATACCACCGAAGACTTGCTGGCCTTCTTCTACAGCACTGAGAAGCTGTTCCTGCGCGACGGGGATTACTACAAGACGATTGTACCCGAACATCTCAAAGGACAGCGGGCCACCCGGGACGTGATCAATCCCGACACCGGTGATGTCTACATCAAAAAGGGCCGCATGTTCACCCAACGCGCCCTGAAGCAGATGCTGGCCGACGGCGTCGACACGTTCAGCATTAACCGCGAGGACCTGCTCGGCAAGGTGATTGCCACCGAGATTCCCGGTGCGGGACCCGATGGCGCGGCCATCAAGCCCAATGAGGAGATCACCGAAGAGGTCCTGGAGAGCATCGAAGCCAACGGGATCACCGAATTTGACCTGTTGCGGATCGATGGCCTGGGAACCAGCGACGCCATCCGTAAAACCCTCCTCGTCGACAAGATCGACGCCAAGGAGGAGGCCCTCATCGAGATTTACCGTCTTCTGCGCCCGGGCAACCCGGCCACCGCCGAAGTGGCCCAGGACTTTATGGACAACCTCTTCTTCAAATCCGCCTACTACGATCTGTCGGGTGTTGGGCGGCTGAAGATCAACCATCGCCTGGGGGTGGATACCCCGGTGACCCTGCGCACGCTGCGCAAGGAAGACATCCTGCTGACCGCCAAAACGCTGGTGGAGCTGCGCGATACCCAGGGTGTCGTCGATGACATCGACCACCTCGGCAACCGCCGCGTGCGGGCCGTGGGCGAGCTGCTGGAGAACCAGTACCGCATCGGCCTGGTGCGGATGGAGCGGGCCATCAAAGAGCGCATGAGCCTCCAGGAGGTGGACGCGCTGATGCCCCACGATCTGGTGAACCCCAAACCAGTGTCGGCAGTGGTCAAGGAGTTTTTCGGGACCAGCCAGCTCAGCCAGTTCATGGATCAGACCAACCCGCTTTCCGAGACCACTCACAAAAGGCGGCTGAGCGCTCTCGGTCCCGGTGGTCTGACCCGTGAGCGGGCCGGTTTTGAGGTGCGCGACGTCCATCCCTCGCACTATGGTCGCATCTGCCCCATCGAGACACCGGAAGGGCCCAATATCGGCCTCATCGTTTCGCTGAGCACCTACGCCCGGGTCAACGATTTCGGATTCATCGAGACCCCCTACCGGGTTGTCGAAAACGCCACCGTATCGAAGGACGTCCGCTTCCTCTCCGCCTTCGAGGAGAAAGAGCATCCCATCGCCCAGGCCAACGCCCCGGTGAACGAGCAAGACGAATACGTCAATCCCCTGGTGACCTCCCGTGTGGAAGGGGAGTTCATGATGGTGGAACGGGAGAACATCGAGCTGATGGACATCTCTCCCAATCAGCTGGTGAGTGTGTCCGCTTCCTTGATCCCCTTCCTGGAGAACGACGACGCCAACCGTGCCCTCATGGGGTCCAACATGCAGCGCCAAGCCGTGCCGCTGATGAAGTCCCAGGCACCGCTCGTGGGGACCGGGATCGAACACGTGGTGGCCCGCGACTCCGGCGTCACCGTGGTCGCCAAACGCGACGGCGAGGTGGTCAGCGTCGAGGCCTCGCGCATCGTCGTGCGCCACGATATGGAGGACTGCGCGGACAACCAGCCCCCTGTGACCATCTACAACTTGCACAAGTTCGTGCGCTCCAACCAGAACACCTGCTTCAACCAGAGACCCATCGTCAAGAAGGGGCAACACGTCACCGCCGGCCAGATTATTGCCGACGGTCCGGCCACCGAGGCCGGGGAACTGGCCCTCGGTAAAAACGTCACCGTGGCGTTCATGCCGTGGGGCGGGTATAACTTCGAGGACTCGATCCTGGTTTCCGAACGCCTGGTACGCGACGGTGTCTATACCTCGGTGCATATCGAAGAGTTTGAAGTGGTCTCGCGCGACACCAAGCTGGGCAAAGAGGAGATAACCCGGGATATCCCCAATGTGGGCGAGGAGGCCCTGAAGAGCTTGGACGACAGCGGCATCATCCGTCTCGGCGCGGAGGTGAAGCAAGGAGACATCCTGGTCGGCAAGATTACACCGAAGGGAGAAACCCAGCTATCCCCTGAGGAAAAACTCCTCCGCGCCATCTTCGGTGAGAAGGCCGGCGACGTGAAGGACACCTCTCTGCGGGTTCCGCCCGGGGTCGAGGGGATCGTGATCGATGCCAAGGTGTTCTCGCGGCGCGGTGTCGAGAAGGACGATCGCACCCACCAGATCGAAGGCGACGAGATCGCCGGTTTGGAGCAGGATCGCGACGATGAGCTGCGGATCACCGAAGAGGTCGTCAAGGCCGACTTGATCAAGATGCTGGCGGGCCAGAAAGCTGCGGCGGCGCTGAAGAAAGGCAAAAAGAACCTCATCGCCAAGGGCGCCAAGATCGACCCCAAAGCGTTGGAGGAGTTGTCGCTGGCCAAATTTGAAGGCCTCGTGCTGGAAGACGCCGGTGTCACCGAGCAGTTGCATCGGAAGCTTGAGCTCTTCCGTGATCAGTGCGAGCGCTGCCGCGAAAAGTTCGAACGCCAGATCTCGCGTTTCGAAAAGGGCGATGAGCTGCCGCCGGGCGTCATCAAGATGGTCAAGGTCTACGTGGCGATGAAGCGCAAGCTCTCGGTTGGTGACAAGATGGCCGGCCGCCACGGCAACAAGGGCGTCGTATCGCGCATCCTGCCCATCGAAGACATGCCCTATTTTGAAGACGGCACGCCGGTGGACATGGTGCTGAATCCCCTTGGCGTTCCATCCCGTATGAACGTGGGCCAGATTCTGGAAATTCACCTGGGGTGCGCCGCTCGCGCGCTCGGTCTCCAGATCGATCAACTGCTCCAGGAGAAGAAGGCGGATGAGCTGCGGTCCAAATTGATGCGCATCTTCACCTCGGCTGAGGATACGACCACCATCAAGAAGATGGACGACGACCAGCTTCAGGAACTGGCCAGCTACTACCGCGAAGGCGTTCATATGGCCACACCGGTTTTCGACGGCGCCAAGGAGCCCGAACTCAAGGCCCTCCTGAAGGAGGCCGGTTGGGCCACTTCGGCCCAGACCACCCTTTTCGACGGTCACACCGGTGAGGCGTTCAAGGAACAGATCACCGTGGGCACCATGTATATGCTGAAACTCCACCATCTGGTGGATGACAAGATCCATGCCCGGTCCATCGGTCCTTATTCGCTGGTCACACAGCAGCCGCTGGGCGGCAAGGCCCAGTTCGGCGGCCAGCGATTGGGGGAGATGGAGGTTTGGGCCATGGAGGCCTATGGCGCCGCCCATGCCCTGCAGGAATTTCTGACCGTCAAATCGGACGACATGGCCGGTCGAACCCGCATGTACGAGAAGATCGTCAAGGGTCAGAACATTCTCGAGCCGGGGCTGCCCGAGTCCTTCAAGGTGCTTACCAAGGAGCTGCAGGCCCTTGGGCTCGACGTCAACCTGCTGGAAGAGGGCCAATAAGCGGCCATTGACGGGTAGTCATCCCGTATTTCAACCAACCCTTCACTTTCGGGAGAGGGAATGGAAACACTATACGACTTTTTTGCGAAACCGACCGATCCGCGTCGCTACGTTGGTGTGCAAGTTGCGCTGGCGTCCTCCGAACAGATCCGCCAGTGGTCACACGGCGAGATTAAAAAACCGGAGACCATCAACTACCGCACCTTCAAACCGGAGCGCGAAGGTCTGTTCTGTGCCAAGATATTCGGTCCCACCAAGGACTACGAGTGCAACTGCGGCAAATATAAACGCATGAAGCACCGCGGCGTCATCTGCGAGAAGTGCGGTGTCGAAGTCATTCAATCCAAGGTGCGCCGGGAGCGGATGGGGCATATCGAATTGGCCACCCCCGTGTCCCACATCTGGTTCCTCAAAAGCCTGCCCAGCAAGATCGGCAACCTACTCGACCTGACCCTCAAAAACATGGAGAAGGTCCTCTATTTCGACAGCTACATCGTCATCGATCCCAAGGATACCCCGCTGACCCGCTGTCAGCTGCTCTCCGAGGAGAAGTACCGCGAGGCGCTGGAAACCTACGGCGACAAGTTCGAAGCCGGTATCGGCGCCGAGGCGGTCCAGGCCCTCCTCGAGTCCATCGACCTGGACAACCTCTATCAGGAGCTGCGCGAGGACATCCGCGCCACCAACTCCATGGCCAAACGCCAGAAGCTTTCCAAGCGGCTCAAGATCGTGGATGCTTTCCGCCGGTCCGGGTTAGATCCGCTCTGGATGATCATGGATGTGATTCCCGTGCTGCCGCCCGATTTGCGACCGCTGGTCCCCCTCGAAGGCGGACGGTTCGCCACGTCGGACCTCAATGACCTCTACCGCCGGGTGATCAACCGCAACAATCGGCTCAAACGGCTGGTGGACCTCAAGGCGCCCGACATCATCGTGCGCAACGAGAAGCGCATGCTGCAAGAGTCGGTGGACGTGCTGTTTGACAATGGTCGCCACGGCCGCGTCATCACCGGGACCAACAAGCGACCCCTCAAGAGCCTCAGCGACACCCTCAAAGGCAAGCAGGGACGCTTCCGTCAGAACCTGCTCGGTAAGCGCGTGGACTACTCGGGGCGGACCGTGATCACTGTGGGTCCCAACCTGCGGTTGCACCAGTGCGGCCTGCCGAAAAAGATGGCCCTCGAGCTCTTCAAGCCTTTCGTTTACTATCGGCTGGAGCAAAAAGGCCTCGTTTCCACCGTCAAGAGCGCCAAGAAGATGGTGGAGCGCGAAGTGCCCGAGGTCTGGGATACCCTGGACGAGGTGGTGCGGGAATATCCCGTTATGCTGAACCGTGCACCGACCCTGCACCGACTGGGCATCCAGGCATTCGAGCCCATCCTCATAGAGGGCAAGGCGATTCAGCTCCATCCCCTCGTCTGTACCGCCTTCAACGCAGACTTCGACGGCGATCAGATGGCTGTGCACGTGCCCCTCTCGGTGGAATCTCAGATCGAGGCGCGGGTGCTCATGCTCTCTTCGAACAACATCCTGTCGCCGGCCAACGGCAGCCCCATCATCGTACCCAGTCAGGATATCGTTCTGGGGATCTACTACATGACCCTGGCCATCGAAGGGTTATCGGGCGAAGGCAAGATCTTCGCAAATCCCGAGGAAGTGCGCAGCGCCTACGACTCCAAGCAGGTCTCCCTGCACACGCCGATCAAGGTGCGTATCAATGGCGAGCGCCACGACACCAGTGTCGGAAGAATTCTTCTCTGGGAGATCATGCCCAAGGACAATGTGCAGGTGATGCAGCACATCATGGTCTCCGAGGAGAAGACGGCCAAGACGGTCACCAAAAAGGTCAAGGCTGGTACGGATTTCAGCGAACTGGTGGAAGCCTATTCGGAAAGCCAGGACAAGGTCTTCGCCGGTGAGATCGGCATGCTTCACCAAGCGGAGTTCCAACGCATCTACGGCACCGACAGCGAGGTCTCGGCCGGCATCTTTACCATGGAGGAAGGCCAGATCAGCGACGCCATCGATTGCGAAGACGGCTTTCACTTCTTCCATGTCCTTGAATGCCGTCCGGAAATACCCTTTACCGCCATCAACCGCATCATGGACAAGGGTGCACTGCGGGAGCTGGTCGATTTCGCCTACCGGAACCTGGGCCCCAAGGCCACCGTCATCCTGTCGGACAAGCTCAAGGACATTGGCTACAAGTACTCCACCAAGGGCGGCCTTTCGATCAATATCGACGCCATGATTATCCCCAAAGCCAAATGGGACATCCTGAAAACCGCCGATGGGCAGGTAACCGAGATCGGGCGGCAATACACCGAGGGGTTGATCACCCAGGGCGAGAAGTACAACAAAGTGGTCGATATCTGGGCCAAAGCGACTGACGACGTGGCCAACGAGATGATGGCGGCCATGAAGCTGGACTACCTCCTCGATGAATTCGGTGAGCCGGTCAAAGACGAGGAGGGCAACCCGGTCAAGCGCAAAACCATGAATCCCATCTACATGATGGCCGATTCCGGCGCCCGCGGCAGCAAGGATCAGATGCGCCAGTTGGCCGGGATGCGCGGCCTGATGGCCAAACCCTCCGGTGAGATTATCGAAACCCCGATTCAGGCCAATTTCCGCGAAGGCCTCAGCGTGCTGCAGTACTTCATCTCGACGCACGGGGCCCGCAAAGGCCTTGCCGACACCGCGCTGAAGACCGCCAACTCGGGGTATCTCACCCGCCGCCTGGCCGATGTGGCCCAGGACTGCACCATCCTCGAGTACGACTGCGGCACCACGCTGGGGATCGAGGTCGAAGCCCTCATGGAGGGCGGCGAAGTGATCCAGCAACTGGGCGAACGTATTCTGGGGCGTGTGGCGGTCGAAGACATCCTCGACCCTTACACCGACAAGGTCATCGTCCCCTCGGGGCGGGAGATCAATGAAAGCCTCGTCGCCAAGATTGAGGACGCCGGTATCACCAGCGTCAAGATCCGTTCGGTGCTCACCTGCCAGTCTCTGGCCGGCGTCTGCTCCACCTGCTACGGCCGCGACCTCTCGCACGGGCATCGCGTGGAAATCGGCCAGGCCGTGGGCATCCTGGCCGCTCAGTCCATTGGCGAGCCGGGCACCCAGCTGACCATGCGGACCTTCCATATCGGTGGAACCGCCAGCAGGCGTGTTGAGGAGGCCGACATCCGTGCCCGCGTCGACGGTGAGGTCAAGTTTGACGACCTCAAGGTGGTCAAAAACGCGGAAGGCAAATTTATCGTCATGAACCGTCGAGGCGGCGAGTTCGCCATTGTCGGCCAGACCGGTCGCGAGCGGGAACGCTGCCGGGTGATCTACGGCGCCCAGCTGCTCATCGAAGATGGGCAAGCGGTCAGCGCCGGCGACCTGCTGGCCGCCTGGGATCCTTTCACCACCCCCATCATCACAGAGGTACCGGGCACCGTGAAGTTCGGCGATCTGCTCCTCGGCAAGAGTATGCAGGAGAAGGTCGACCCCGTGACCGGTAAGTCGAGTCGAACGGTGACGGAATCCCGGACCGGCGAGGAGCGCCCCCGCATCTCCATCAAGGGGGAGGACGGCAAGACGGCCAAGCTACCGGAATCGGCTGCGTTGGCCCGCTATCCGTTGCCGGTGGACGCCATTTTGATGGTCGAAGAGGGCGAGACGGTTCAGGCCGGGGACGTGGTGGCCAAGCTGCCGCGCGCCACCACCAAGACCAAGGACATCACCGGTGGTCTGCCCCGCGTGGCCGAGCTGTTCGAGGTGCGCAAGCCAAAAGAGGTCGCCGTCCTCAGTGAAATCGACGGATATGTCTCTATCGCCAAGGCGACCAAAAAGGGGAAACAGCGGGTGACCATCACGCCTGTTGACGTGGGCGAGAAAAAAGAGTACCTCATCCCGCGCGGCAAACACATCAACGTTTACGAAGGCGACTACGTCCGTGCCGGCGAGCCCCTCATCGGCGGCAGTGCCATCCCCCAGGACATCCTGTCAATCAAGGGCGAGGTCGCCCTGGCGCGCTACCTGGTGGATGAGGTCCAGGAGGTTTATCGCCTACAGGGTGTGCGCATCAACGACAAGCACATCGAGGTGATCGTGCGGCAGATGATGCGCAAGGTCAAGATCACCGAAGTGGGGGATACGGATTTCATCCTCGAAGAGCAGGTCGATCGCCTGGTCTTTGACGCCGCCAACCGCGAGGTGCGGGAGAAGGGTGGCGAACCGGCCATCGCCGAACCCCTCATCATGGGCATCACCAAGGCCTCCCTGAGCACCGACAGCTTTATATCGGCGGCATCCTTCCAGGAGACCACCAAGGTGCTCACCGACGCCTCCATCGCCGGGGCCAAGGATTACCTGCGCGGTCTTAAGGAGAACGTGATTATGGGCCGGCTCATCCCGGCAGGAACCGGGCTGCCCGACCACACCATATTTGGGAATGAATAGGGCCCTTGAGGGGGCTCGCAGACGCCAAAAACAGCCGACAATTCGCTTGACAATTCGGGGGAATCAACGTACAAGAATGGTTTTTATGTGCGCCCGATTGACGCGCGACCGGATTGCCTGAACACGAGGAGCTTATGCCGACCATCAATCAACTCGTCCGCAAGGGCCGAAAGCAGATCAAGAAGAAGACCAATACCCCTGCGTTGAAGGGTGCACCTCAAAAAAGAGGCGTATGTACAAGGGTTTACACATCCACACCGAAGAAACCGAACTCCGCATTGCGGAAGGTGGCCAGGGTCCGGCTGACCACGGGCATCGAGGTGACCGCCTACATCCCCGGTATCGGCCACAATCTTCAGGAGCATTCGGTGGTACTGGTGCGCGGCGGCCGTGTAAAAGACCTTCCCGGTGTGCGGTACCACATCGTGCGCGGCACACTCGATACCCTCGGGGTTGAGGATCGTCGGCAAGGGCGCTCCAAGTATGGCGCCAAACGGCCCAAGTAGCCGACTGTCGGCAGCGGTTCGACATCGATGCAGGTTCACTCCTTTACCGAACTCAGACTCATATAAAGTGGTGTAGGCTATGCCGAGAAGAAGAGAAGTGCCGGAGCGGGTCGTGATACCCGACGCCAAATACGGCAGTAAGTTGGTAGCAAGGTTCATCGCCTCGATCATGCGAGACGGCAAAAAGAGCGTTGCCGAAGGTCTCCTCTACGGAGCCTTCGACATCATTGAGCAAAAGAGTAAAGAGGATCCGCTGAAGGTCTTCGAAAAGGCACTTGAAAATGTGAAGCCCGTCATCGAGGTCAAGTCTCGGCGCGTCGGTGGTTCCACCTATCAGGTACCCACCGAGATCCGTCCCGCACGGCGGATGGCATTGGGAATGCGCTGGGTGATCAGCTATGCACGGGCGCGCTCTGAACGCGGGTTCGCCAACAAACTGGCCGGCGAACTGCTCGACGCCTTCAACCATCGCGGTGCATCGGTCAAGAAACGTGAAGATACACACAGAATGGCGGAGGCCAACAAGGCGTTTGCACACTATCGTTGGTAGATCAGATCCTGGTACCACCTGAGTATCTCGTAATCGATAGGTTTTAAATTCACGGCCGCAATTTGGCCCGCTATAATTTAAAACCTATTTCTTTGTCTAATTTTTAGTCCGTTTGAGTGGGAGGACGAGACGATGGCGAAGGAAAAGTTTGAGCGGACCAAGCCGCATGTAAACGTGGGCACGATCGGGCACATCGACCATGGCAAGACGACGCTGACCGCTGCAATCACCAAGCACAATGGTTTGCGAGGGATGAGCGACTTCATTCCGTTCGACCAGATCGACAAGGCGCCGGAGGAGCGCGAGCGCGGCATCACCATCGCTACGGCGCATGTGGAGTATCAAACGGAGAACCGTCACTATGCGCATGTGGACTGCCCGGGTCACGCGGACTACATCAAGAATATGATCACCGGAGCGGCGCAGATGGACGGTGCGATATTGGTGGTGGGCGCCGACGACGGTCCGATGCCGCAGACGCGCGAGCATATTCTTCTGGCGCGTCAGGTGGGCGTACCGCGCATCGTGGTGTTCCTGAACAAATGTGACATGGTGGACGACGAGGAGCTGATCGAGCTGGTGGAGCTGGAGCTTCGCGAGCTGCTGGACAAGTACGAGTTTCCGGGCGACGACACGCCGATCGTTCGCGGCAGCGCGCTCAAGGCGCTGGAGAGCGACAATCCGGACAGTGAAGAGGCCAAGTGCATCTTCGAGTTGATGGAGGCGATCGACACCTTCATACCCGAGCCCGAGCGCGACGTGGACAAGCCCTTCCTGATGCCGATCGAGGACGTGTTCAGCATCTCCGGTCGCGGCACGGTGGTGACCGGTCGTGTGGAGCGCGGGATCATTCACGTGGGCGACAATGTGGAGATCGTTGGTATCCGGGAGACCACCAAGACGGTGTGCACGGGCGTGGAGATGTTCCGCAAGCTGCTCGACGAGGGGCAGGCGGGCGACAACATCGGCGTGCTGCTGCGCGGCACGAAGCGCGACGAGGTGGAGCGCGGCCAGGTGGTCTCGCATCCGGGAACGATCACCCCGCACACCAAGTTTGGGGCCGAGGTGTATATTCTGAGCAAGGAGGAGGGCGGACGTCACACGCCGTTTTTCAGCGGATATCGTCCGCAGTTTTACTTCCGGACCACGGACGTGACGGGCATATTGAACCTGCCCGAGGGCGTGGAGATGGTGATGCCGGGCGACAACGTGACGATCACGGCCGAGCTGATCACCCCGATCGCCATGGAGAAGGAGCTTCGCTTCGCCATCCGTGAGGGCGGTCGTACGGTCGGCGCCGGCGTTGTCAGCGAAATTATCGAATAGCCATTAGAGAGAGCTTACCATGATAATGAATTCCAAGATCAGGATTCGGCTCAAGGCCTACGATCACAAGCTTCTTGATCAATCCGCCGCCGACATTCTGGACACCGCCCGGAAGACCGGCGCCAAGGTGGTCGGGCCCATTCCGCTGCCGACGCGGATTAACAAATACACGGTTCTGCGTTCGCCGCACGTCGACAAGAAATCGCGTGAGCAGTTTGAGATGCGGACCCACAAGCGCCTGCTGGATATTCTCGAACCTACGCAGCAGACCGTCGATGCACTGATGAAGCTCGACCTGTCGCCGGGCGTTGACGTCGAAATTAAATTGTAGCGAAGGGGTCGACGGCTATGTGTAAAGGACTACTCGGAAAAAAACTGGGGATGACCAGCCTCTTCCTTCCGGATGGGCGCTATGTCCCGGTAACGGTGATTCAGGCGGGCCCCTGCGTGGTGACCCAAATCAAGACCGAAGCCACTGATGGATACAATGCCCTCCAGCTGGGATTTGAAGAGAAACGCGCCTCCCGCACGAACAAGCCCATGAGCGGCCATTTCGTGAAGAGCGGCGGTACCAGCTATGCACACCTGCGGGAGTTTGCGGTGGACGATCCCGCTGGATTCGATCTGGGACAGAGTGTCGGCACCGACCTGTTTCAGGTCGGCGAAAAGGTCGAGGTCGTTGGTACCACCAAGGGGCGCGGCTTTTCCGGCGTCATGAAGCGGCATGGCTTCGGTGGCGGGCGCAAGACCCACGGCAGCAAATCGCATCGCATTCCCGGTTCCGTGGGCTGCAGCGCCTGGCCTGCCAAGGTGTGGCGCGGCAAGAAGCTCCCAGGGCACTATGGTGTGGATCGCAAGACCGTTCGGAATTTGGAAATTGTCGATATTCGGCCCGAACAGAATCTGATTCTGGTCAAAGGCGCTGTTCCCGGCGCCAAATCTGGCCTGGTGCGAATCAACAAGCCCAAGTACTAGGCAACCGCGTCGGACAAACCCGTTTTGTCGGAGGTGGTTGACGGACCCGCTGCGTGCCGGAAGTGAAGCGGCGTTCGTTTTTCCGCTGACGATCAAGTTTGGCGTACCTCAACGAGGCTAAACGAGGATAGTTATGGCGACTATAGATGTACTCAACACAACAGGAGAGAAGGTAGCCGAAGCGGAGCTCACCGACGAGATTTTCGCCGTCGCGGTGAAACCCAGCGTTGTGCACCAGGTGGTTACCGCTCAGCTCGCCGCAAGACGTTCTGGAACGGCTGCCGTGAAGCGGCGCTCCGACGTGCGGGGCAGTACCCGCAAACTCTATCGGCAAAAGGGAACTGGCCGCGCCCGCAAGGGCGATATCAAGTCTCCGCTGCTGCGCGGCGGTGGCGTGGTCTTCGGCCCCAGCCCGCGCGCCTTCGACAAGAAGGTGCCCAAGAAGGTGCGCAAACTAGCACTCAAGATGGCGCTCACCAGCAAGCTGCAGGCCAATGAACTGATGGTGGTCGACCGGATGGAGCTGGAGCGGATCAAGACCAAGGATTTCGTGGAGATTATCAGCGCACTGGCAGCCGACAACGCCCTCATCGTCACCTCGGACAGGAACGAGAACCTCGAACGCTCCTCCCGCAACGTCCCCAATATAAAGGTGCTGCGGACGGAGGGGTTGAATGTCTACGACATCCTCAAGCATCGCAAGTTGGTGCTGCTGCAGGGCAGTATCGCGGGGATCGAAGGGAGGTTGCTGCAATGATCGACTACAACATCATCAAGCGCCCGCTGGTGACCGAGAAGACCAACATTCAGAAGGAAGACAGCAACCAGGTCACTTTCGAAGTGGACACCCGCGCGAACCGCATCGAGATCCAGCGCGCCATCGAGCAGATCTTCAATGTGAAGGTGGCCAAAACCCGTACGGTGAACGTCAAGGGCAAAGTCAAGCGCCGGGGGCGCATCCTGGGCAAGCGTAAGGACTGGAAAAAAGCGATCGTCACCCTGATGCCGGGCGAACGCATCGACTTCTTTGAAGGCGTATAAGACAAGGGCCGTTAGCAAGGGTTAGCAGGAGCACAACATGGCAATCAAAAGAGTAAAACCGACTTCTCCGGGTCGCCGATTTCAGACCTACGCCACCTTTGAAGAGATTACCAAGAAGGCACCTGAAAAAGCGCTACTGGGGAAGATTAAGAAGTCCGGCGGTCGGAATACCAATGGTCGCATCACCTGTCGTCGTCGCGGAGGCGGACACAAGCGCTTCTATCGGATCATCGATTTCAAACGCGACAAGGACGGCATTCCGGCCAAGGTGGCGTCCATCGAGTATGACCCCAACCGCTCTACCCGAATTGCGTTGCTCCACTATGCCGACGGTGAAAAGCGTTACATTCTGGCGCCCCAGAACGTGGGCGTGGGCGACAATATCATGTCCGGGCCCGAAGCGGACATCAAACCGGGCAACGCCCTGCCGCTAACCAACATCCCGCTGGGCACCCAGATTCACAATATCGAGCTCAAGCTCGGCAAAGGCGGCCAGATCGTGCGCAGCGCCGGTACCTTCGCACAGCTGATGGCCAAAGAGGACCGCTACGCCATGGTCAAGCTGCCCTCCGGGGAGGTGCGCATGGTGCTGGCCAAATGCAAGGCCACCATTGGTCAGTTGGGGAACGTGACCCACGAGAATCGGCATCTGGGCAAGGCTGGACGCTCCCGCTGGCTCGGACGCCGTCCCAAGGTGCGCGGCGTGGCCATGAACCCTGTGGACCATCCCATGGGCGGCGGCGAAGGGCGCTCCTCGGGCGGCCGGCACCCCTGTACCCCGTGGGGCAAACCCACCAAGGGGTATCGGACGCGCAAGAACAAACGCACCGATCGGTACATCGTCAAGCGTCGCAACCGAAGATAACGCGATGACGCATACGCGTCATCAAAATTAGCGCGTCATCGACAACAGCGCCACCGGAAAGCGCAGCGACCCCCTTGGTTGGTGCATCGGTGTGAATCGCGACGGGGACCCAAATCGGATCCGCTTTGGATCGGTAATCGGCGCCCCCGAACAAGCACATTCAGAATATGGGGCCTGCGCCCTGAACACTTAGGAGAAGTTATGCCACGGTCGTTGAAAAAAGGTCCTTTCATAGACGAAAAACTGCTCAAAAAGATCGAGGCAGCACAGGGGACCCGCAGCACCAGGGTGATCAAGACGTGGTCCAGGCGTTCCACGATCATTCCCGAGATGGTTGGCCTGACCCTGGCTGTCCACAACGGTCGCAAATTCGTGCCGGTTTTCGTGACGGAGAACATGGTGGGGCACAAACTGGGCGAGTTTTCACCCACGCGTACCTTCTACGGGCACGCCGGCGACAGGAAATCCAAAGCAAGACGCTAACCGCGAGCGGCGAAGCGCCAACGCGTACAACTGAAGAAGCGCCAACGCGTACAACTGAAAAGGGAAGGTCTCAATGGAGGCGAAAGCGATCACCAAATATGTGCGCATCTCACCGTTCAAGGTGCGCAAGCTCACCGGCGTGGTCAAAGACAAGCCGGTCGAGACGGCACTCAACTCGCTCAAGTTCATGCCGCAGAAGGCAGCCGGAATCGTCTCCAAAACGATTCGCTCCGCTGTCGCCAACGCTGAGCAGAACATGAATTTGGATGTCGACGACCTCATCGTCCAAAACCTGATCGTCGATCAGGGGCCTTCGCTGAAACGATTCAGAGCCAGAGCGCGCGGCCGTGGATCCCGCATCTTGAAGCGCACCAGCCACATCACGGTCATTCTGGCCGAAGCGGCTGTTTAAAAGTAAGGAGGAAGAAGGTTGGGCCAGAAAGTAAATCCAATCGGGTTGAGACTAGGGATCGTGAAGACGTGGGAATCCCGCTGGTATGCCGGCAAGAAGAAGTACGCCGACTACATCCTGGAAGACCACAACATCCGTAAGTTCATCAAGAAGAAGCTGTTTCATGCCGGCATCGCCCGCATCGAAATCGAGCGGTCGGCCAAACGCGTGCGTCTACGGATCTTCACCGCCCGTCCGGGTATTGTCATCGGCAAGAAAGGCTCCGAAATCGAGAAGCTCAAAAAGGAACTCGAGCAGGTCGTTTCGCAGGAGGTGCTGATCGACATTCAGGAGGTTCGCAAACCCGAGGTGGATGCCCAGCTTGTTGCTGAAAACGTGGCCCAGCAGATTGAACGGCGGGTCGCCTTCCGGCGGGCGATGAAGCGGGGGGTGTCTTCCGCAATGCGGTTTGGCGCCCAAGGGGTTAAAATTATTTGCGCCGGACGCCTCGGCGGTGCCGAGATGGCCCGCACCGAATGGTACAAGGAGGGGCGCATTCCCTTGCACACCCTGCGGGCGGATATCGACTATGGGTTTATCGAGGCACGCACCACTTACGGGATCATCGGTGTGAAAGTCTTCATCTTCAAAGGAGAGATCCTGGGCAAAGACCAGCCTGGGAGTTGAGCACGAGCGTACCACCGCCGACAGGAGATAGAGTATCATGTTAAGCCCCAAGAAGGTGAAATATCGAAAGCGTCAGAAGGGTAAGATGCGTGGCGTCGCTCGGCGAGGCGGCACCCTGAATTTCGGCGAATATGGCCTGCAGGCCGCCGATTGCGGCTGGATCACCAGCAAACAGATCGAGGCCGCCCGTATCGCCATGACCCGTCACGTCAAGCGGGGGGGCAAGATCTGGATCCGTATCTTCCCTGACAAGCCCATCACAAAGAAACCGGCGGAGGTTCGTATGGGCAAAGGGAAGGGCTCTCCGGAAGGCTGGGTGGCCGTCATCAAACCGGGGCGAATTCTGTACGAAATGTCCGGCGTCTCCCGGGAAATGGCGCAGGAGGCCCTGCGGTTGGCCTCACACAAACTACCGATCAAAACCAAATTCGTCGAATGGAGCGAAGGGTAATGAAAGCCAGCGAGATTAGAGATATGGCGCCCGAGGAGCGGGTACAGAAGTTGAACGATTTTCAGGAAGAGTTGTTCAACCTGCGCTTTCAACACGAAATCGGCCAGCTGGAAAATTCGAGCAAGCTCAAGTCACTGAAGCGTGACATCGCCAGAATCAAAACCATCATGAATGCGTCCGAATCGAACGCTTAATCCAAAGAATGGTAAGTGCAATGAAAAAGCGCGGAATGAAGAGACAACTCGTCGGCACGGTCATCAGCGATAAGATGGACAGCACGGTCGTTGTCCAGGTCGAGCGACTTGTAAAGCACCGGCTCTATAAGAAATATATCCGCAGACGCCTTCGTCTGGCCGCCCATGATGCCAAAAATGACTGCGGTATTGGGGACACTGTCCGTATCATAGAATCCCGCCCCATCAGCAAAACCAAAAAATGGCGGGTGTGCGAGATTCTTGAAAAAGCGGTGTGATAGCAAAGGAATGCAAAGATGATCCAGGCAGAAACTAAATTGACTGTGGCTGACAATTCCGGTGCACGTGTTCTGTACTGCATCAAGGTATTGGGCGGATCCAAACGCCGTTACGCCAGCATCGGGGATATCATCGTTGTCTCCGTGAAAGAGGCGATCCCCAACGCCAAGGTGAAGAAGGGGGATGTGCTCAAAGCCGTCGTCGTTCGCACCAAAAAAGAGATCAGACGGCAGGACGGCACTTTCATTCGGTTCGACGACAATTCAGCGGTGCTGATCAACGCACAGCGCGAACCGCTGGGCACCCGCATCTTTGGCCCTGTCGCGCGTGAATTGCGGGCGAAACGTTTCATGAAGATCGTTTCCCTCGCTCCGGAAGTATTATAGAGACCTTTGCCCTGTGGAGAGTCGGGTTATGGAAAGAAGCAAGTGCAATTTTAAAAAGGACGACAAGGTCAAAGTGCTGACCGGCAAGGACAAGGGTAAGGTCGGCAAAGTCCTGAAGGTGTTGCGCAAAAAAGAACGAATCCTGATCGAAAATATCAACAACGTGAAGCGTCACACACGGCCCAATGCCCAGAACCGGCAGGGGGGCATCATCGAGACGGAAGCCCCGATCCATTGGTCCAACGTCCAGTTGATGTGCAATAAGTGCATCGCCCCGGTACGGATCAAGATGCAGCGGCTGGATGACGGCAAAAAGGTGCGCGTTTGCCGCAAATGCAACGAGGTGATCGACGCCTAAGTCGGCCCGGAGGTAGGAATGTCCCAGTTGAAAGAGAGATACGAGACAGAGATTGCTCCCCAGCTGCAGGAGCAATTCAGCTTCAAGAATCCCTATCAGATTCCCCGTCTGGAGAAAATCGTCCTGAATATGGGGTTGGGCGAGGCGATTCAGAACATGAAGATACTGGATACGGCCGTAGAAGAGCTCAAGGCGATCGCTGGGCAGAAACCGGTCATCACGCGGGCCAAAAAATCGATTGCGGCCTTCAAGCTTCGTGAAGGAATGCCCATCGGCTGCATGGTGACCCTGCGACGCAAGCAAATGTGGGACTTCCTGAACAAACTCGTGAACATCGCCCTGCCGCGTGTTCGCGATTTCAGAGGCATATCGGGCAAAGCCTTTGATGGCAACGGGAACTACTCCCTGGGCATTAAAGAGCATATCATCTTCCCGGAAATCGACTACGACAAGATCGATAAGATCAAGGGCCTCAATGTGAGCATCGTCACCACCGCCAAAACGGACGAAGAGGGCAAAGCGCTGCTCAAATTGCTGGGGATGCCCTTCAAGAATTAAAGGAAACGTGCCAGCCAGAGGTTGGAAGGAGGACGTGTGGCTAGGAAAGCGCTTCGAAATAAAGCAATCGCAAAACCCAAATTCAAGGTCAGGGCCTACAACCGTTGCCCCATGTGCGGTCGTCCGCGGGGATTCCTGCGGAAGTTCGGAATCTGCAGAATCTGCTTTCGGAACCTGGCATCCCAGGGCCGCCTTCCTGGCGTGGTGAAGTCCAGCTGGTAGTCCATGCACCTGGTTGCAGCCGCTTGCGGACCGGGTCGCAGAGCAGCTGCGGTGCTGGGAGGTCGGTGGCTGAAACGTACACTCAATTCGCTTCACAATGGAGTATGAAAAATGGCATTAAGCGATCCGATTGCCGATATGCTGACCCGTATCCGCAACGCCGGCAAGGCCAAATTCAACAGCGTGGATATTCCGGGTTCCAAGCTGAAAACGGAAATGGCCAAGGTGCTCAAAGAGGAAGGCTATATCCGCAATTACAAGTTCATTAAGGACAACAAGCAAGGGGTGCTGCGCGTTTACCTGCGCTATGACGACAGCAACGCCCACGCCATTTACAGCCTGACCCGGGTCAGCAAGCCCAGCCGACGGGTGTACCTGAAAGCGGGTGAGATCAAACCGGTGTACAACGGTTTGGGAGTGGCGGTATTCTCCACCTCCAAAGGGCTGATGACCGACCGCCGCGCCCGCAAAGAGAACGTCGGCGGCGAGCTGCTTTGCACGGTGTGGTAGGATCATGGCCCTGACGCCGACCTGCGGATTCGGATCTGCGTACCGTGTGATTGTCGAAAAGTGAGGAGTTAGTATGTCTCGTGTAGGAAAGAAACCGATTGCGATTCCAGAGAAGACGGAGGTCTCTCTGAAGGCGGATATACTCACCGTAAAGGGACCCAAGGGGACCCTCAGCCGCCAGATTCATCCCACAGTCAAGCTGGACATCGACGATACGGAGATCAAAGCCGTTATCGACCATCAGGACCGCAAGAGCCGGGCCCTGCAGGGTCTGGTACGGAGTTTGGTCGCCAACATGGTGACGGGCGTCAGCACGGGCTTCGAACGAATCCTGCAGATCAACGGGATCGGCTATCGGGCGGAGGCCAAAGGCAAGAGTGTGCTGTTCAATCTGGGATACTCCCATCCCATCGATTTTCCATTACCGGAGGGGATCACCGCCGAGGTCGACAAGAACAACACCGTGAAACTGATGGGCATCGACAAGGAGCTGCTCGGACAGACGGCGGCGTCGATCCGTCAGCTGCGACCCCCCGAGCCCTACAAGGGCAAAGGCATCAAGTACGCAGACGAGTATATTCAGCGCAAAGCCGGTAAGACCGGTACCAAATAACACTTCGGCAACAGCGGGCCGCCGGTAACCGCATTCACGCGATATCCCTCATAGAAACGGGGATTACATGACGCGTCCGCCGTAGGAGACATTACCAGATGGGTACTACCAACAGCAAAAGAGTTGCTCGCTTCAAACGCAAAGTTCGTATCCGCCAGCGGATACGGGGAACGGCCGATAAACCGAGACTAAGCGTGTTTCGGAGTGCCAAACACATCTCGGCCCAGGTCATCGACGACATTGCCGGCAAGACCCTGGTCGCCGCTTCCAGCCTTGAAAAAGAGGTGCGCGGACAGCAGCCGTCCTTCGAAAACAAAACAGCGCTGGCCACCTTCATCGGGAAACTGATTGCCGAGCGCGCTCAGGAAAAAGGTGTCCGTCAGGTGGTGTTTGATCGCAACGGTTTTCTATACCACGGCCGCGTTAAAGCGGTATCGGAAGGCGCCCGTGAAGCCGGACTGAAGTTCTAGGCAATGAAGAAGAGTGAAGGAGGCAGGCCATTGTTCAAGCAAGATACAGATGACAACCAACTGATCGACAAGGTCGTCCACATCAGTCGTGTGGCCAAGGTCGTCAAGGGTGGTCGTAGGTTCAGCTTCAGCGCCATCGTCGTCGTGGGTGACGGCGAAGGAAATGTGGGCTTTGGATTGGGGAAGGCGGGTGAGGTTCCCGAGGCGATCCGCAAGGGCGTCGAAAAAGCCAAGAAGAGTATGGTCAGCGTACCCCTCGACGGCGGCACGATCCCTTTTCAGGTCATCGGCCGCTACGGCGCCGGGCGGGTGCTGCTGAAACCGGCCTCCGACGGTACCGGTGTGATCGCCGGAGGTGCCGTGCGTGCCGTCCTCGAAGCTGTCGGTGTTCAGAACATTCTCACCAAATGCATGGGTTCCAACAACCCCCATAATGTGGTCAAGGCCACCATCGAGGGGCTGACCCAGCTGAAAAGCCGTGCGCAGGTGGCTGCCCGTCGCGGGCTGCGCGTTGAAAACCTGCAATAAGGATGGGGGCACAAATGGCAGGAGCTCTGAAAATTACGCTCGTCAGAAGCATGATCGGTCGGCCGGAAAAACATCGCAAAGTGCTGCGTGGCATGGGGCTGACCCGTCTCAACAAAACCGTGATTCTCGAAGATACACCCAGTATTCGGGGCATGATTCACAAAGTTACCCATCTGGTCAAGGCTGAGGAGTGTACCAATGAAGCTGAATGAACTGGCGCCTGAGAAGGGGGCCCGGAAAGCCCGTAAGCGCCTGGGGCGCGGTGTGGCCTCCGGCACCGGCAAAACCGCCGGCAGAGGCACCAAAGGACACAACTCTCGCTCCGGCGGCGGCGTCCGGCCCGGATTTGAGGGCGGTCAGATGCCGATTCACCGCCGACTGCCCAAGCGCGGGTTCACCAATATCTTCAAAAAAACGTGGGCCATCATCAACATCGATGACCTGGCCCGCTTCGACAAGGATGAAGTCGTGGACGAGGCGGCCCTGGTAAGGGCCGGGCTCGTGAAGGGCAAGCGCGACGGCATCAAGCTGCTGGGCCGGGGAGAGATCGACTTTCCGGTGACCGTGAAGATCCACCACCTAAGTAAAACCGCCCAGCAGAAGATCGAAGCTGCCGGCGGGACGGTAGAGGTGATATAGTCATGATTGGTGCCGGTTTCGGAAACATATTCAAAATTCCTGAACTAAAGAAGCGGCTGCTCTTTACGGCCGCTTTGCTGGCCGTTTACCGCATTGGTGTGCATGTCCCCACTCCGGGGATCGACAGTGTGGCGCTGGCATCCTTCTTCGCCAAGGTGGAGGGGACCATATTCGGGATCTTTAACATGTTTTCCGGCGGTGCCCTGGAGCGCCTTTCGGTGTTTGCCCTGGGGATCATGCCCTACATCAGTGCCTCGATTATACTGCAGCTGCTGACAGTGGTCATTCCCCATCTGGAGCAGCTCAAGAAAGAGGGGGAAGCCGGCCGCAAAAAAATTACCCAATACACCCGCTACGGCACCGTCGTTCTGAGTATCATCCAGGGCTTCGGTATCAGCGTCGGATTGGAGAGCATGGCGGCGCCTGGGGGCGCCTCGGTGGTGATCGCCCCCGGCTGGGGATTTCGCCTGCTGACGGTAATTACCCTGACCGCGGGGACCGCTTTCATCATGTGGCTGGGCGAGCAGATCACCGAACGCGGCATCGGCAACGGCATCTCTCTGATCATCTTCGCCGGTATCGTGGCCAATATGCCCTCGGCCATCGGTAACACCTTCCGCCTGCTGTCCACCGGCGAGATGGGCATCTTCATTATCGTCATCCTCATGGTTCTGATGGTCCTCGTCGTCGGTTTCATCATCTTCGTCGAACAGGGGCAGCGCCGCATTCCGGTCCAATATGCCAAGCGGGTCGTCGGACGCCGTCTCTACGGCGGGCAGAGCACCCATCTGCCGCTCAAGATAAACACCAGTGGCGTGATTCCGCCGATCTTCGCCTCTTCGATCATCATGTTCCCGGCGACGATCGCCAGCTTTATCAACGTCCCCATCATTCAGAACATTGCCAACGCCATGCGGCCGGGCAATTGGGCCTATGAGCTGCCGTACATCGTGTTCATCTTTTTCTTTTGCTACTTCTATACCGCGGTTACCTTCAACCCGGAGGAAGTTGCAGAAAATATGAAGAAAAACGGGGGCTATATCCCCGGCATCCGTCCGGGCAAACGCACAGCGGACTACATCGACAAGGTTCTCACGCGAATCACCCTGGGCGGCGCCATCTACGTCTCTGCGGTGTGTGTCCTGCCGTCGATCCTGATCACGCGGTTCAATGTCCCCTTCTATTTCGGCGGCACGGCCCTGCTGATCGTCGTCGGCGTGGCGATTGACACCATCGCGCAGATGGAATCGCATATGTTGACCCGGCACTATGAAGGGTTCCTTAAAAAGGGCGGTATCCGCGGAAGGGGACGCTGATCATCGGCCGGAAGACCTTGTGGCGACGGGGATGGCGGGACCGTCAACATCCAATCGGGAACCGGGGTATCACCCTATAGGCGCGCATGTCGCGTAGTGAACGGGAGCGAATCATGGCCAAAGAGGAAGCCATAAAAGTAGAAGGCAATGTTCTCGAAACGTTGCCCAACGCGATGTTTAAAGTGGAGCTTGAGAACGGGCATCAGGTATTGGCACACATCTCCGGGAAGATGCGCATGCACTTCATCAAGATTCTGCCCGGCGACAAGGTGACGGTGGAGCTTTCCCCCTATGACCTGACCCGCGGACGCATCACCTACCGCTCCAAATAGGACGTCCAACCAATTTCGATATCCGAAGCCGTGGTTGATATCTCTCGATGATCGCCGGTGAGGATGGTGATGGATAGACCAAGGAGACGAACATGAAGGTAAGGGCATCGGCAAAGAAGATGTGCAACAAATGCAAAATCATCAAGAGAAAAGGCGTTGTACGCGTGATCTGCGAAAATAAGCGGCACAAACAACGGCAGGGATAAACAGGAGGATTGACCTTGGCACGAATCGCGGGCGTAGACTTACCCAGACGGAAGCGCATTGATATCGGCCTGACCTATATCTACGGCATCGGCCGGACGACATCGGCGCGTATTCTTGAAAAGCTCAACATCGATGCGAGCACCAAGACGGATGATCTTACCGACGGACAGATCAACGACATCCGACGGGTCATCGACAACGAGCACAAGGTAGAAGGTGAACTGCGCACCGAGGTCTCCATGAACATCAAACGTCTCATGGACCTCGGCTGCTATCGTGGCCTTCGCCATCGAAGAGGTTTACCGTGTCACGGACAGCGGACAAGCACCAACGCCAGAACCCGCAAAGGTCCCAAACGAACAGCCGTGAAGAAAAAGGGCGGTCCGAAAAAGTAATCCTCTAAAACCGACAGGTGTATGAGCATGCCTAGAAAAACACGCACGAAGAAAAAAGAGAAAAAAAATATCGCGAATGGCGTCGTTCACATTCGCTCCACTTTCAACAACACCATCGTGACCATAACCGACACGGCGGGCAACGTGATCTCCTGGTCGAGTGCCGGCGTTCAAGGCTTCAAGGGCTCCCGTAAGAGCACCCCGTTTGCCGCCCAGGTCACCGCTGAAGATGCGGCCAAAAAGGCGGCCGAGCACGGCATGCGCAGTGTCGAAGTCTACGTCAAGGGCCCTGGCGCCGGGCGCGAGTCCGCCCTGCGCGCCTTGCAGGCGACGGGGTTCAAGGTGACCCTCATCAAGGATGTGACCCCGGTTCCCCACAACGGCTGTCGGCCCCCCAAACGGCGCAGAGTGTAATCAAGATCCAGCGTCGATTCAAACCGTTTGTCGCTGCGCCGTCGTCCTCATCGGCAGACGGGCTCCCGGTACAACGGATGATCGATCATTAAGGAGGATAAGTTGGCCAGATACACAGGTTCGGTCTGCAGAATATGCCGCAGAGAGAATATGAAGCTGTTCCTGAAAGGGGACCGCTGCTACTCAGATAAATGCGCTTTCGATCGCCGCAGCTATGCACCCGGCGAGCACGGCCAGCGCCGCAGAGGAAAACCGTCCGACTACGGCATTCAGCTCCGTGAAAAGCAGAAAGTTAAACGGATGTACGGCCTTTCTGAAAAGCAGTTTCACCTGTTTTTCAAACGCGCCGACGCACAGAAGGGCATCACCGGCACCAATCTCCTGAGCTTGCTCGAACGCCGCATGGATAATGTGGTCTATCGCCTCGGTTTCACCAACTCGCGCAACCAGGGTCGGCACTTTGTCCGTCACAATCACTTTACCGTCAATGGCAACAAAGTGAACATTCCCTCCTATCTGATCAAGCCCGGTGATATCGTCGAGGTGCGCGAGAAGAGCCGCAAGGTGCAGATGATCTCTGACGCTCTCGATGCCGTGGTGCGCAGGGGGGTGCCCCCATGGTTGGAACTCGAGAAAGACAATTTCAAGGGAGTTGTTAAGGGCCTTCCAGAACGTGAGGACTTGACGATGCCGATCCAAGAACAGCTCATCGTCGAGTTGTACTCCAAATAATCGTACAACCCGCAATCGAACCGGCAGACGTTAACGTTCTTACCACCAAAAGCCACCCTTAACCGGCTTTCTGGAGAAAAAGCATGTCGATGAACGAATTGAAGTACATGAATTGGCGGGAGATGATCCAACCGGACAAACTTCAGGCCGATACCTCACCGGTCTACGGCAAGTTTGTCTGTGAGCCCCTGGAGCGAGGGTTCGGCATCACCATGGGAAACTCCCTACGCCGAATCATTCTCTCCTCTCTTTACGGCGCCGCCATCACGGCGGTTCGCTTCGATACCGTCATGCACGAGTTCAGCGTGGTTCCCGGGGTGCTCGAAGACGTTTCCGAGATCATTCTTAACCTCAAAGAGGTCCGTCTCAAAACAGACAGCGCCGACTCCCGCATGCTGCGCCTGGAGAAGGAGGGGGAAGGCCTGGTCACCGCTGGTGATATCGTCAGCGAGGACGGCCGCGTGGAGATCCTCAACCCGGATCAGCCCATCTGTAATCTCTCCGCGGAGGGTAAACTCCAGATGGAGTTGACGGTCAACGTCGGCACCGGCTATGCGCTGTCCGAGGCCAACAAGGATGAAGACGCCCCCATCGGCACCATCCCCATCGATGCGGTTTTCTCTCCGATTAAACGCGTCAACTATGTAGTTGGCAACGCCCGCGTCGGTCAACGAACCGATTACGACAAACTTACGCTCGAAATCTGGACCGACGGCAGTGTGGCGCCCGATGATGCCCTTGCCTACGGCGCGAAGATTTTCAAGGAGCAGCTGAACGTTTTTATCAATTTTGACGAAGAGCAGGAACCGGAGACGGACAGCGGCTCCCGCGAAGAGAAGGATTCGCAGTTCAACGACAACCTCTTTCGCAGTGTCGATGAACTGGAGTTGTCCGTCCGTAGCGCCAACTGCCTCAAGAATGCAGAAATTCATAAGATCTACCAGTTGGTCCAGAAGACCGAAGGGGAAATGCTCAAAACCAAGAATTTCGGACGCAAATCTCTGAATGAAATCAAGGAAGTGCTCGCCGAGATGGGCCTTACTCTAGGGATGAAGCTCGAGGGGCTTGTCATCCCGGAGGAAGACGCAGAGGAAGGAGAGTAAGAGGTCCCATGAGACATCGTAAATCAGGAGTGAAACTCAACCGTACCAGCAGCCATCGGGATGCCATGTTCCGCAACATGGTGACCTCTCTCTTCAAGCACGAGCGCATCCGCACCACCGACGCTAAGGCAAAGGAACTGCGCCGCTGGGCCGATCATCTGGTCACTCTGGCAAAGCGCGGCGATCTGCATGCCCGCCGTCAGGCCCTGGCCATTGTACGGGAAAAAGAGGTCGTCCATAAGCTCTTCGAAGAGGTACAGGAGAAATTCGGCGGCCGCAAGGGCGGCTACACCCGGGTGATCAAGATCGGTCACCGCCCGGGAGATGCCGCCAAGATCTCCATGATCGAGCTGATCCTCGAAACGCCTGCCACAAAAAAGAAAAAGGCTGCACCAGCGCCCAAAAAGGCCGCCCCGGCGGTGGCACCGAGTGCCAGCGCGGCCGCTGACCAAGCAGAGGCCACCGATCAGGCAGAGGCCGCCGATCAGGCGGAAGCCGCTGACCAGGCGGAGGCCGCTGACCAGGCGGAGGCCGCTGACCAGGCGGAAGCCGCCGATCAGGCGGAAGCCGCTGATCAGGCGGAAGCCGCTGATCAGGCGGAAGCCGCAGCGGAGGGCGACCCCGCTGACACGGCCCCGGTGGCGGACGCCGCCGCCGAAGCGGATGACGCCGTGGATGCCGAGGTTTCCACTGCGCCGGAGACGTCGGAAGCGGCCGCCCCGGCAGCGGATGCAGCGGATGACACCGCCGCCGAAGCAGACGAAGCGGATGCGGAAAGCGAGAAAAAAGCCGAATAGCCTCACATCCTGGCCGCAAACGGCGGCGTTGCGATTCGATGAGAAACGGCCACCTGTCGATACAGGTGGCCGTTTCTATTTCACTGCGAAGCTGTCAAGGGCAGCTTGCCGATGTCCGCCGCCGACCCGCCGATCTCCGGTGTGATGGCTGCTCGTCGATCCCAAGGCGGCAAGACTGCCGCACAGCCGCCCCCTCCGCGGGGATGCGCGCGGCACTAGTGGCGATTCTTTTTCGTCGCTTTGGCGGCCAGCAGAGCCCGGTCCGCGTTTTTCAGTACGCTCTGCCAGTCGGTCAGATCGGAATCAACCGTGCTGCTGATGCCGTAGCTGAAGCGCACGGTGATCAGCTCCTCCTCCCATGGGATGGGCTGGGCGCAGAGATAGTCGCGGATGCGCTTGATCACCTGCTCACCCGCCTGCGGCCCGGTTTGGGGCAGGATCAGGACAAACTCGTCTCCTGCATAACGGGCCACCACATCGCATTCACGGCTCATCTGCAGCAGGCGCTCCGAGACATGCCGCAGTGTTTCGTCCCCGGCGTCGTGGCCATAGCGGTCGTTGATCGATTTGAAGTCATCCAGGTCGATAAAGGCCACGCTGAGCGGCGTATCGTAGCGCCGGGCCCGGGCGAATTCGCGGGCCAGAACGGTCTCCATCACCCGGCGGTTGAGGAGCCCGGTCGTGGGGTCGTGGTACGCCAGATGTTTGAGCTTTTCATGGGCCGTGACGTTGGACAGACAGAGAGAGACCTTGACGGCCAGTATTTCCAGCAGACTGGTGTCGATACCGGGCTGATACCGTTTTTGGGAGAAATCCGCCTGGTTGAGGCTGCCGATCACCTGACCGTCCAGGGAGAGGGGAATCAAGGCCAGGGATTTGATGAAGAACTTGCGCTTGGGCGGCAGCAGGCGAAAGTAGGGCTTCAAATCGGCGTTGACCAACTTGGGGCGCGTATCCGTGCCGACGAGGGCTTCGTAGTTTTCGCGGCTGATGGTGCTGATCCGTTCCCGCAGCGGCTGCGAGGTTTCCAGCGTTTTGATCAGGCTCGAAATTTCCGATGGCTCGATAAGGGAGATCCAGACATAGGGAATGCTGAATTTTTCCTGAATCTCCGTGAGCAGCACTTCAAAGAGATCCTTGAAATTCAGTATCGAGAGAATTCGGGTCTCGATCTCGTTAAACTTCCGCGTGAGCGCATCGTTTTCGCGGAGTCGCTCGATGATGGCTTGCAGGTCAGGCATTCAGGTCAGTTTCTCCAGGGTTTCGTTCAACGCTTCCCGAAGTTCCGGGTCCGCTTCATGCGCATATTGCGCCGCCAATTCTTCTCGAAGTGCCACGGCGCCAACCTCTCCCAGCAGATAGACGACATCCCCTTTGGCCGCCGTATCCAGCCCGGGGTAGCGCTCCCAGAGGGGGCGGGCCATTGAAAGGGCCAGCCGGGGCGTAGATTCCGCCAGGGATTCGACCACCACCAGGGCGCCCAGCCGGACGGACCAAAGCGGGTGGGTCACGACATCGTAGAAGGCTGGAAAGATCTTTTCCTCCGAGCGCATCAGGTCGGCCAACTGCTCGGCCTGGCCGTCGGCGAGCATCATTTCCAGCGCCGCCGGGCCGAGGTTGGCGGGGTCGCGCCGACGGATGAGATTGAGAAGTTCCTCCAACGGAAAGACCCCGCTCCAGCGGAAGTCATCCAGGATCGTGGTGGGCACCGATCGGACCCCGTCCCGCTCACTTTGGGACGCATGCATCTGAGCGTCGATGAGGGTCAGACGAATCCGCGTATCCGCGAAACCCAGCGGCAGCAGCATCTTCAGAATCTGGTGGCAGTGTGGACAGGTATCGGCCAGGTAGAGCCGGATGGCCGCAGGCAGGTCCGGAGCGGAAATTTCCAGCGCCGGCGGCAACGCTCCTCCCGAAGCCCAGATCAGGGTCTCCAGGATAAGCGCGAGCTTCTCCTCCTTGGGTACCCAGGCGCAGCGCAGGCTTTCGCCAATTTGGAGGTAGGGCATCGCCCCGTCAGCGAGGGCTTCGCGGCGCAGATCGATTTGGGGAATGGTCTCCTGCAGAAGCGTCGCGAACTGGCCCAATGCGGTCGTCTCCCCTTCGGACGCAAGGTAGGCGCGGACCGTTAGCGGTCCACCGAGCTGGGACGCTACTGCAGCAATGCGATCGCGGTCTTGGTGCATCGGTTCTCCGACTTGGTTGGGGAAGCGGATGGTCGTGACCCCCAAAAAGCGCCAAGACTCGCCAAATGTCAAGGGAAAAGCGGGCCCAAAGACCTCCTGGCCGCTTGACTATCCCCTTACACCCCGATAGGGTAGCAGGACCGACGGACAGTGACGGGGGACGCACTCTTTCGTGCAGGGGGTGCCGATCCTGGTACTATCCGTTGTTGTGTTCCTCCCTCAGACGGGTGTCTGGATGGTGTTGACCCACACCGGCGGGCCTGCTGTGTTTCACCAGACCGGATGGCTCGCCAGGCAGCCGCCCGTGCGACAGGATGTGTCCGCAGCATCGGCGGTGGCGGATCGAGGGGCAGCCCTCGGCATTGACCGCAAGCGGACGTGAGAAGTTGAATACAGGGTCTACTCGCTCACCAGATCCACAAGCGGTCTGGCAATCGAAACGGGGTGGCAGGGAGCTACGGGATGTCGCCGGGTCGGGATCCGGTAGCCGCCGCCGGCGCCCAGCGGTTGGAAAGACAACCCCAGTCCGCCGCAGCGGTCGCTGTGCGCTCGGCCCCCACGACCACCCCCCGCATTAAAGGAGAGGGAAATGAAACGTCGTCATCTGTCCATCGCTGCGCTGATCTGTGTCATGATGCTGATTGCAACCGCGGGGCCCTTGCTGGCCAAAAAACCGTCTCTGGATGCCTGGAAGCCGACCTTCGACCCCAAAGGCGCCAAATACAAGCTCATTGTCTCCAACGTCAGTCACCCCGTGATCAAAGGGGTCTACACGGGCTTTGCCCTGCGGGACGCCCTCTGGGAGAGCACCAAGGGACAAATTTATCTGGACTATAAACCGTTCTCTATGCTGGGCGGAGAGGTAGAAGTTCTCAACCAACTGCAGATGGGCGCGATCCAGGGGATGGGGGTCAGCTCCGTGGCCGCCACGAATCTTGGTCCCCGCTTCGGTTTGGTGAACCTGCCGTTTCTGATCAACTCCTTTGAAAAGCTTGACAAGTTTGTGAACAGCGGCCAGCTCTTTGACCACTTCATGATGGCCATGGACCATCAGGGTATCATGGGGCTCGACATCACCGGATATGGCAACTACGGCTGGGCCACCACCGAGCCGGTGCGGTCCCTGGCCGACGCCAGTAAAATTAAGTTCCGTACCGCCGAAGCGGCCGTCAATCAGCTCTTCTACAAGGCCAACGGCCTGAATCCGGTCGTGATGCCATGGCCCGATGTACCCGTTTCCCTCAAGCAGGGCGTCATCACCGGTTTGGATCACACCCCCATGGTGTGCAATATCACCAAGAAGTTTGAGGTGGCCAAATACTACACCTACGTCAATTACGCCCAGGGCCTCTTCATCTGGATTTTTAATAAAGCCTGGGTCAATAAGCTGCCCGACGACCTTCGCCAGACCTTCATCGACACGGTGCACACGGTTTGCGCCAAGATCCGCCAGGAAACCCAGGCCCAGGAGGAGGAGGAGATCGCCAAGGCCAAGGCGGCAGGGATCGAATTCATCGAGTTGCCCGCGGCCGACTTGAAAACGCTGAGTCAGAAGGGCAACACGGTGCATGCCCAGTATAAAGCGGAGATCAACAAGTTGTACGACGGCGATACCTATCGCCCTGCGGACTACCTCCAAGAGGTGCAGGCGCTGATGGGCTATGGGGCCGAGTAACCACTAAATGCTGTCGCCCCGACAGGGGCTCGCGAACCCACTCAGATAGGGAGTCGGTGTCATCACTGGCTCCCTATCTGCATATCCACCTGTGATGATGGGCGACCTCGCCTGGTCCGTGGCGACCCTCGCCTGGTCCGTGGCGACCCTCGCCTGGTCCTGGGCGACCTCGCCTGATCCAGGGCGACCCTCGCCAGCGACGTTCGCCATCTGGAAGTGATCGGAAAAACTATGTTTGTTAAAGGATTCAGGCGGTTGGACCGAATACTGACCGCCTTCGAAGAGTGGACCCTGTTCGTTGCGGTCATGGTGGCGTTGGTCTCGCTGTTCGCTAATGTGGTGCTGCGTTACGGCTTCAATTACTCCCTGGCCTGGTCAGAGGAGTTGGTGCGCGAGGTGATTATCTACACCACCTTCATCGGGGCCAGCGTGGCCGTTCGCAAACGGTCCATGATCAAGATCGACGCGTCCGTGCAGCTGGTGCCGCGACTCAAGGTCCCCTTGACCTTCTTCAGCCATCTGGCCACGGTGGTATTCGCCGTCATGATGATCACCTACGGTTGGAAGATGGCCATGCTTCAGTTGCAGACCATGCAGAAGACCATCATCCTCCAGATTCCCTATGTGTATCTCTACGCTATCTTGCCCCTCATGGGCGCCTTGATGCTGATCCGGACCGTCCAGGTGGTCTATGAGGATATCCAGGCTTTACGGCAACCCGCAGGGGCTGATGCCTGAAGAAATTCGCAGCGCCCGACGCACGGCGCCGTCGCCGGTGCTGTTATCCGGCGGTCTCAACTGAAGGAAGTGATACCAGATGCAAGCCAGCGACCTGATCATTGTGCTTATCCTCTTGGGCTGTATGGCCACCTATATTCCCGTTTTCATGTGTCTCTTTTTCACCGCCAGCTTGGGCTTTCTCATCTTCACCGATCTGCCCCTGCTGGTACTGGTCCAGTCCCTGTTTCGCGCCATGGACAACTTCGCCCTGGTGGTGGTGCTCTTCTTCATTCTGTGCGGCAATATCATGACCGCCGGTTCCATTGTCGAGAAGCTGATCAAGGTGGCCAACGTATTGGTGAGCTGGCTGCCCGGCGGGCTGGGGATGGCCGGCGTGTTGGCCTGCGGATTGTTTGGGGCCATTTCGGGATCGACGGTGGCCACCGTCGTGGCGCTGGGGGGCTTCATGATACCGGCCCTCCTGGAAAACGGATATCCTGAAAAATACAGTATCGGGATCATGACCACCTCGCCCAATTTGGGCGTCATTATTCCGCCCAGCATCGGAATGATTCTCTATTGCATGATCTCCAACGTCTCCCTGGAAGGCCTGTTTCTGACCGGCTTCGTACCGGGTATGCTCATCATGCTGGGGGTCTGTATGTACTCCTACCTGGTCTTCCGCAAAAAGCCCGATATCGTGCGCTTGCCACCGCCCAGCGTCGCCGGTGCACTCACCGTGTTGAAGGAGGGCTTCTGGTCTCTGATGCTGCCGGTGATTATCTTCGGCGGGATCTTTTCCGGTGCCTTTACCGCCAACGAGGCGGCGGTGGTGGCCTGTGTATACGCCTTTGTGATCGAGCTCTTCGTCCACAAGTCGATGAAGTTTCGTCAGGTGAAGGCAATTACCGTGAATTCGGCGGTGACCTCGGCAACCCTGCTCATCATCGTCGCCGGCGCCACCAGTTTCGGTCGACTGTTGACATTGGAGGGTATTCCCGGGCGCATTACCGAAACGGTGTTGACCGCCATTCAGTCACCGGCCCTTTTTCTTCTGGCAATGAACCTGCTGCTGCTGGGGGTCGGCATGTTCATGGACATCATCTCGGCCACCATGATCCTGGGTCCCGTCTTTTTGCCCATGCTGGATGCCTTTAACATCGACTGGATGCACTTCGGCCTCATCATGACCGTCAATCTGGCCATCGGTTACTGCACCCCGCCCATGGGGGTCAGCCTTTACATCACCGGATCCATCGCCAATCGTGACCTGATATTTGTGTCCAAGGCCGTACTACCATTTCTCGTTATCCAAGTCGCCGTGCTCTTGCTAATGACCTATGTGCCCGACGTGGTCCTGTGGCTGCCGCGTTTGATGGGGTATTTGTAGCCGCAGCGGCAGTGGTGCCGCCAACCGTTAGGGGAGGGCCGTCGGGCCCGGTAGGGTGCGGCCGAACCCGACGAGGCAATCACTATTCGTGATGATCCTTCATGCCATGGGCCTCCTTAAACGCGTGCCACTCGTCATGATCCACAGCGGCGTCATCGTTGAGATCCAGCGCCATGAAGACTTTGGGCTCGGCCTCGGGAAAGTATTTCTTGAACTCGTACCATTTGACCATCTCGTCACCATTGGTGTCCATATCGCCGAAATGGGCCGCGTACTTCATCGGGTCGCCCAGCGGGGTGTCATGATATGTTTTTTTGGACATCCCCCCGCAGGCCGTCAACCATAGCAGCGCCATGAGCGCCATCACGAGTACACTCAATCTCTTCATCGATTGCTCCTTCCTGTCGTTCAATTCGGATCTGTTGATTGGATGAAACCGCCGTTGGACCCATTTTCGGCGGCAGGTGAGAAAATGCCATCCCGACGCCCCGGAATCATCTTGGCCGAAGTGCCGTGGGGACTCGTTTATTTTAAGCCTGATTTCCGGGATTGTCGAGGCCCGCGCGCAGCGGGTGTATAGCCCATTTCGGTGGCGAGTCGCCGAGCGCTTTGGAGCAGCTCGGCCAGACAATACTGGCGGTGGGCGCTGTCGGCGAACCGGATTTCGGGGATGGCCAGGCTGAGCGCGGCGCTGAGGATACCGCGGTGGTTGAAGACCGGAACGCTCAGGGCGCCGAGCCCTGGATTGTGTTCTCCCTGGCTGGTGGCGTAGCCCTGTTCTCGAATCTGGACCAGGGCCCGCCGCAGGTCGCCGATCCGTGCGATGGTGTTGGGGGTGATGGCCCTGAGTGTTACCGCGCCAAGATAGGCATCGATCTTGGCATCATCTGAGAAAGCCAGCAGGCATTTGGAGGAGGCACCGGCAAAGAGGGGCGAGCGGCTGCCGATGGGCATACTGGCTTTGAGAGGCTGCAGGGATTCCACCGTTTCGATGCAAAGACGCTGGTCACCGTCGATCACGTTGAGGTGCACCGTTTCACGGGTTGACTCGGCCAGGTGCTGCATCTCCACCAGGGCTGCCTCGGCGATGGGATGGGCCCGCTGGAGGGTGCGCAGGAAGCGATAGTAGACGCCGCCCAAACGATAGCTGCGGGTCCGTTCGTCTTGGGTTACAAAGCCGTAGGCCTTGAGCGTCTTGAGAATGCGCTGAACGGTGGCCGGGCTGTAGCCCAATTGAGCGGACAAATCCCGCACACCCCGTAGCGGCACCTCGGCGTCGAAGGCCAGTAGGATCTCCAGCGCTTTCTCAACAGCCGTATGGGGGGAGGAGTTCTGTTTCATAATATAGAACAATGTTTTGTTAAGCGAATCTGCCAGACGCTTCAGATTCTTGTCAAGGGATTTCTGCATGGAATCCATTGAACCATAATGTGGGGGATGGCAATTGCATTATGTGGTTGACAGAATACGGCCGGATTGTATAAAAAAACAATGTTTCATTGAATGAAACGTAGGTCTGCGGCGATCCGTGCCAGCTTTGCCGCCGTCGGTGCCCCCACCGCCCCACGCGATACCAACTCCCGTAATTCGGAGGTTCAATAAATGGATTTCAGCCTATCCAAAGAGCAGGAGATGCTGCGCAAGGCCGTGCGCGAGTTCGCCAACAAGAAGATCACTCCCTTCGTCGATGAATGGGACGCGGCCCACTACTTTCCCTACGAAGAGGTCATCAAACCCATGGGCGAGCTTGGTTTTTGGGGCACGGTCATTCCGGAAGCCTACGATGGGGAGGATATGGGCTGGATGGCGGCCATGATCGTTACGGAGGAGATCGCGCGGGTCTGCAGCAGCTTGCGGGTGCAGGTCAACATGCAGGTGTTGGGCTGTGCCTACACCATTCTTACCTATGGCAGTGAATCACTGCGCCAGAAGTATATTCCGGGGCTCTGCACGGCCGATCTGATCGGCGGCTTCGGCATCACCGAACCGGACGCCGGCTCCGATGTGATGGCCATGAGCAGTACGGCCGAAGACAAGGGCGACCACTGGTTGCTCAATGGTTCCAAAACCTGGATCTCCAACGCCGATGTGGCCGATGTCCTCATCTACTACGCCTACACCGACATCAGCGCCGGCTCCAAAGGCCTCTCCGCCTTCGTGATCGAACCGAAAAATTACAATGGCGTCAAAGCCACCCGGTTGGACAAAATGGGCTCCTTCAGCTCTCCCACCGGAGAGCTCTTCCTGGACAATACCCGGGTGCCCAAAGAAAATCTTCTGGGAGAGCCGGGCATGGGGGCCAAGATCGTTTTCGGTTCCCTCAACCAAACCCGCCTCTCGGCCGCTGCAGGAGCCGTCGGCGTCGCCCAGGCCTGCCTGGACGTGGTCACCAAGTATTGCAACGACCGCAAGCAATTCGGTAAGCCCATCGGGCAATTCCAGATGAACCAGGATATGGTGGCCCAGATGGCCACCGAGATCGACGCCGCCCGCTTGCTGGTCTACCGAGCGGCCTGGGCCAAGGACCAGGGCCGGCTCAACAACGGCCTGGACGTGGCCAAGGCCAAGTATTTTGCCGGCGAATGCGTCAACAAATGCGCCGACTACGCCATGCGGATTCTGGGGGCATACGGATACTCCACCGAGTACCCGGTGGCCCGAATCTACCGCGATACGCCGACCTATTTCATGGTGGAGGGATCGGCCAATATCTGCAAATGGATCATCGCCCTGGATCAGCTGGGCTACCGAAAGGCCAACCGCAAATAGTCGCCATCGAAGGGGGGGCACCTCCCACCCGATTTCTTCGCTGAATGGCCATTCCAAATCCTCGACATGTACCGATTATGCCTCCGGTTTGGATTGGCCCTCCGCCTTGAACTTGGGCGAGATTCACCCCCTCTTCAACCGCCACTTCGGCGATACCTGAGGATGATGTGTTGGAAATTGCCTTCGAAGCTTTCGAGAAGAGGTGACCCTATGGCAGACGCTCGCATCGAAAAAACCCAGCGCACCGCGTCCCTCTACTTCAAGGGGGTGACCGATGAACGGCCCTATGAATTGTGGCGGGAATTTGACCCGGAGATGGCCAAGGCCCTCTCACTGTTCGTCACCGGGGATCTCTACGCCCGTGAAAAGCTGCCCCACACCACTCGGCAGCTGGTCTCTGTGGGGGCGCTGACGGTACTGAACCGACCCGAGGAGCTGCGACTTCACATTCAGGCGGCCCTCAACGTGGGCTGTCTTCCCGAAGAGATTGCCGAGGCGATCTTTCAAACCATCCCTTACGGCGGCGTGCCCACCGTTAACACCGCTCTCAAGACCTTTCGGCAAGTGCTGATCGACAGAGATGAATGGCCCTTGACGGCACTGGCGCCCTGAATGCTTTCGTGAAGGTGGCGCTCCGTAACTGGCGCCCATGGCAATTGCCGTCCTGCGACGGCATCTGATGCAAACGCACAGGAGTAAAAGCGGATGAAATCCTACTTCGACAAGATGACCGAGTTCGGGATGGCCCTCAATCCAGGCCGCATCAAAAGCAGCGCCGCAAACGTGGAGCAGCTCCAGGCGGTCGAGGCCGAGCTCAAAGCCCAGGTGGACAAGGTTCGGCAGGCCGGCTTTCCGGAAGAGAAGATCAACGCCCGCGGTCAGATGACGGTCTATCAGCGCCTGCGCTATCTGGTAGACCCCGGCACCTGGGTGCCCCTGCATTCGCTGTTCAATCCCGAGGATAACGAAGAGGGCACCAACAACGTGATCGACGGTCTCGGTAAGATCTCCGGCCGCTGGGCCGTCATCATCGGCTTCGACAACAAAGTGCTTGCCGGCGCCTGGCTGCCCGGCCAGTATGAGAACATTCTACGGGTGACCGATCTCTCCAAGCGGCTCAACATACCACTGGTGTGGCTGGTGCAGTGCAGCGGGGTCAAGCTGACCCAGCAGGAAAAGTTCTATGCCGACCGGCGCGGGGGCGGCACGACCTTCTTCCGGCATGCCGAACTCAACCAGTTGGGCATTCCCGTTCTGGCCGGGCTGTACGGCACCAATCCGGCCGGCGGCGGCTACCAGGGCATCAGCCCAACCGTGCTCTTCGCCCACAAAAACTGTAATATCGCCGTGGGCGGCGGCGGGATTCTCTCGGGCATGTCGCCCAAGGGCTATTTCGACGAAGCGGGGGCCGAAGCGCTGATCCAGGCGGCCAAACAGTTCAAGGCCAAACCGCCCGGATCGGTGGAGATCCACCACGACAGTACCGGCTTCTTCCGCTATGTCTATGAGGAGGAGACCGGCGTGCTCGATGGGCTCAAGGACTATATGCGGGAGATCCCGGCCTACGCGCCAAAATTCTTCCGCGTGGCATCGCCCAAAGAGCCCCGCTTCAGCGCCGAAGACCTCTACAACCTACTGCCCTTCAACCAGAAGCAGATGTACGATTTTGACGAAGTTTTGGCGCGCTTGGTGGACGGGAGCGAACACATGGAATACAAACCGGCATACGGGCCGGAAATCTACACTGGATTGGTCAAGATCGACGGATTCCTCCTGGGGGTGATCGGCAACCGTCAGGGCTACCTGGGGGAGAACTACCCCGAGTACGCCGATTACCCCGGTATCGGTGGTAAACTGTACCGCCAGGGGTTGATCAAGATGAACGAATTCGTCACGCTCTGTGGACGCGACCGTGTCCCCATTGTCTGGTTTCAAGACACTTCGGGTATCGATGTGGGCGATATCGCTGAAAAAGCCGAACTGCTTGGCCTGGGACAATCCCTGATCTACTCGATTCAGCAAACCGAGGTGCCGCAGATGCTGGTGGTGCTGCGCAAGGGCACCGCCGCGGCCCACTACGTCATGGGCGGCCCCACCGCCAACCGTCACAACGCTTTCACCATCGGCACGCCGGCCACCGAGATCTACGTCATGCACGGTGAGACCGCCGCCGCGGCCAGCTTTTCACGTCGCTTGGTCAAGGAGAAGGACGCCGACCGCCCCCTCCAGCCCATTATCGACAAGATGAACGCCATGGCGCAGGAATATCACGATAATTCACGGCCAGCCTATTGTGCCAAGCACGGCTTCGTGGACGAGATCGCTGATCTGCGCGACATCCGCAGCTATCTCAAGGCCTTTGCCGGCGCCGTTTACCAGAATCCGCAGTCGATCTGCCCCCAGCATCAGATGCTGTTGCCCCGTGTGATCCGGGGCTAGAGACCGCCCCACCGTAACCATCCGTACACGGCGCCCCGATGGCCCCATCGGGGCGCCGTGAGCCAAGCCGTTGCAATCCCCCCTTGAAGCGCGGGGAAATAGGGTTATCTTCAGAGGAACTCGCTGGTAACGGGTTGATCCCCCACCCATCCCAATCGGTCCGAACAGGCGCCATCCAAACATCCGTGTAAGGTATCGAAAACTGAAACGACTGACACCCCCATCCGGGCAGCCCTGACCGGCCTGCCGCGATGCTAACCACCAATAATCGGGGTCACCGCTAAGTGCGGGTTATTCGGTTTCGCAAGGAGGGTTGATATGAGATCACTACGACATACAATATGGTTGCTGCTCCTCACGCTGCTCAGCACGGCTTTTGTGGGCGCGGCGGCGGGCGCTGAAAAGCTCGATATGGACGCAGCCCATTCCTATATCTACTTTCAGGTGGAACACCTCGGGCTGGCCAACTCCTTCGGCCGCTTCAACGACATTACCGGCAGCATCACCTTCGACGAAGCCGCTCCAGCCAACAGCAAGTTCATCTTTTCGGTGGCGGCGGCATCGGTGGATACTGGCAATCAAAAACGCGACACCCACCTGCGCAGCGCCGACTTTTTCAACGTCGAAAAACATCCCACCATCACCTTCGAAAGCCAATCCGTGAAACAAACCGGGCCCAACCGCTTTGAGGTAACGGGAGAGATGACCCTGCTGGGAACCAGCCGCAGCGTGACCACCGAGGTCGTCCAGACCGGTTCGGGCGAGGACCCATGGGGCAACTTTCGGCGCGGTTTTGAGAGCACCTTTACCATAAAGCGAAGCGACTACGGCATGAACCACCTGCTCAAAGCGGTGGGGGATGAGGTGGTCCTCACCGTGAGTGTCGAGGGGATGCGCAAGCTATGACGATGACCGGCTGGTGGTGTCCTGAACGGCGCTCCCGGTGGTCGCTCCTGCAGGGCATGGCCGCGATCGGCATTCTGCTCGCTATGTCGATCAACGGCGCCCCGGGACTGGCGGCCCAGGGGGAGACCCTCATCGTCGTGACCCGTAAGAGCGATTCCGATGTCAGCCAAGCATTCGCCGACACCTTTCTGCCGCCGATCGCCGACCTTGCGGCGCAGATGGGCATCGGGCTCGTCCGCTATCCGGTGGACGCTCAGGTGCCGCCGGATGTGGCGCTGACACCCCTTCTCGTGTTCCAGAACCATCGCGGTCGATCCACCTTCCAGGGCCGTTACACCGCCCTCGGTCGGATTCGCACCTTTCTGCGAACGGCGCGCCACATCCCCCAATCGTCGGTGGCCAATCGGCGCAAGGATATCGCCGTTTGGCGGTCGGGACGCGTGACCATCTGGGCCCCGATCAAGATCAGCGCAGTGACGGGAAGCCTCCCGCCCGGACACGACGCCGAAGCGTTTCAAGCCGAGGCCCGCGCCGCTATTCTGGATGGTTTCAGCCGCTTCGAGGTCGCCCCCGAGGCGTCTTTGGGGCGCAGCGACCGGGGGTTTTACATGGACTTTTATCCGTGGCGGGCCGCGGATGGAACCCTCTTTCTCTCTTTAGCGCTATACTCACAGTTCGACTGCAAGACCCCCATCTACACCCGCAAGAAACCCGCTCTGATCGGTCCCTGGAGCCAGCGCGAAACGCTTTTCCGAGAGGCTGCTGCACTGATGGAAACGGCCGTGGCAGAGGCCGTGGTCGAACCGAACCAGGGGGATGGCTTCGACCCGCTGGGGGCGGATTTAAAAGTGGTTTCCTGGGAGCAGCTTGGCTTTCCTCTCCCGCCAGCGCCCGCCAAGAGAGCCCGGATGGCCGATGTGCCCAAGACCTTGCCGCTCAATTGGCGGCTGCGCATGCCCGACAGCGACGCGCCCCCCCTGATCCATTTCCATTTTCCGGCGCCCCTGGATCAGTACCGCGGAGAGGTGACCGCCGCACAGGGGCATTTTCGCCTGGGCAAAGGGGGCATCATCGCGGGCGCCGAAGGGGCGGTACACGTCGATACCCGCAAAGCGGTCACCATGGGCGATCCCATTCTCGACGAGGCGATCCAGGGCCAGGCCCTGCTGGGTGCGCGGCAATACCCCGAGGCGCGTTTTACCCTCACATCGGCCAGTGGAGACGGGCAGCCGGTGCGGTTCGGACACTTGACGCCGGCCCTGCTCGAGGGGAATTTCGCCCTCAAAGGCAAACGGGTGCCCCTCTCCTTGAAAGCCGAGGTGGAACCCGCCATCGGCACGGCGGGCGATCTCCAATTGCTGGTGCGCACCCGATTTCAGATCGACTTGGTCCGCTTTGCCATCGAAGGCGCCGACGGCCCGGCACCGGCGCGCAATACGCTGCTGTTCGACCTCAACCTCGTTTTCGCCAAACAACCCGACAGCTGAAGCGGCACTGCCATTGGATCCGTAGCCGTTTCCACACCACCCTTTATGCGTCGCGGCCGGTTTTCTGGCGGGGCCCGCCGCCAATAGCGGGGTGATCATCATGAGTGAGTATTTCACCGCACTTGCCGCCTGCATCTACTTCGGCGCCGCATTGGGCCTCATGTGCTATGGCGTCAATTGCTACGCCCTTCTCTTTCTGTTCTGGCGCGGCCGTGCCCGTGCGGCGGCCCGTCTGAGCGCCTACCCCAAAGCAGCATCGTCGCCGGCCGACCTGCCGGTGGTCACCACCCAAATCGCCATCTACAATGAGATCAACGTGGCGGAGCGCGTCATGCGGGCGGCCTGTGCCATGGACTATCCCCAGGGGCGCCACGAGATTCAGGTCCTGGACGACTCCATCGACGAGACCCGCAGCGTGGTGGATCGAGTGGCGACCGACCTGCGGTCCGCCGGTCATGATATTCAGGTGCTGCGACGACCCCATCGCAAGGGCTTTAAAGCGGGCGCCCTCTCCGAGGGATTAGCGGCGGCGCGGGGGGAGCTGGTGGCGGTTTTCGACGCGGATTTTGTACCGCCGTCCGATTTTCTATTGCGTAGCGCGCCCTTTTTTCGCTTCGAGGAGCGTCTGGGGCTGGTTCAGGCCCGTTGGGGCCACCTCAATCGGCGGGACTCCCTTCTGACCCGTGCCCAGGCCATTGGCATCGACGGCCACTTCATGGTGGAGCAGGCCGCCCGCAGCTGGAACCGGCTCTACATGAACTTCAACGGCACTGCCGGCCTGTGGCGCCGCAGCGCCATCGACGCGGCCGGCGGTTGGCAGTGGGACACCCTGACCGAGGATATGGATCTCTCCTACCGTATGCAGTTCGCCGGTTGGACCACCCTCTATCTGCCCGACCTGGTCGTTCCCGCCGAGATCCCCGATACCATCGGCGCCTTCAAAAGCCAGCAGTTCCGCTGGGCCAAGGGGTCCACTCAGACCGCCCTTAAATTGCTGCCCACGCTTTGGCGTCAACCAGTGCCCATCTTTCAAAAGCTGCAGGCCTTTTTCCACATGACCCACTACTTCGTACACCCGCTCATGCTGACCCTGGCCCTTCTGGCCTTGCCCGTGCTGCTGACCCTGCGACTCGAGCTGGCGCCGCTGCTCTTCGCTCTCCTGGCGGCCGCTCTGGCGATCTCCATTCTGGGACCCAACGCCCTTTATGTGACCAGCCAGTTGGCGGCCTATGGCGATGGCTGGCGGCGCGTGCTCTGGATGCCCTGCCTCGTGATGGTGGGCGTGGGATTGGCAGTGTCCAATACCCGGGCGGTGTTGGAGGCCCTGCTCAGGGTGCCGAGCGGATTCGTGCGCACCCCCAAGCGGGGCGAGCGGGAGCTCAAGCGCTATCGCCTCTCCGTATCGCCCCTGGCCCTGGTGGAGATACTCTTGGGACTGTGGTGTGCGGCCGCTTTCGGCGTCTACCTGGCCGCGGGTAAGTATCTGGTCGGCCCCTTCCTGGCCGTCTACACGGCCGGCTACCTCTTCGTGGGACTGTTGACCCTCTTGGAAGGCGCCCAGCCCCTGCAGGCCACGCTGCGGCGCCCGTTACACTGGCCCATCGGCCACTTCCGCTGGCGACCGCGGGGCGCTCTGCCGGAGCGTCCTCCGCGTCGGAGCTTGCCGTGGCTGCTACGCTGGTGGCCCCCCCGGCCGCGACGAAAGTGAGGGGCGCCATGCAACCGCGACCAGCACCGGAGCGGGCTCTGCCGGGTGTCCATTGGACGGTCGGCAGGGTCCTCCGTCACCCCTTCTTTTTTCTGACGGGCGCTTTCCTCATGCTCTGCCACCTGGGTGGGCAGTTCGGGCCCATCGGGGCCGGTCATCTCACCCTCTGGCCGGGTGCGGCGGGATCCGCGCCCCTGGTCCTGCCCTCGGGCAAGTTCATGCTGCTCTATGGTTTCACCTGGACGGGAGCGCTCCTATTGCTCCTCTTCTTTCCCCGCCGTCTCTCCCTCTCCGCCCGTCTGCTGATCATTGCCGGCCTCGCGCTGGCCGCCCGTCTGCTACTGCTGCCGCATCCCGCCAGCGACGATATTTACCGCTATCTTTGGGAAGGCCGCGTTTTCCTCGCCGGGGAGAATCCCTACCTGCTGGCCCCCACCGCCGCCCCGCTGAACTCCCTGGCGGCCACCGACCCCTACCATCCCCTCATCAACCATCCGGATCTCAGCGCCATCTATCCGCCCGCCATGATCCTGCTCTTCTCCTTGGTGGGGCAGGCGGCCTATCACCCCCTCGCGGTTAAATTGGTCGTGCTCTGCTTCGATCTGGGCACTCTGGGACTCCTGCTGCTGCTGTTGCACCGACGCGGTCTGCCGCTGCGCCATGCCCTGCTCTACGCCCTCAACCCGGTGATCCTTTACGGCTTTGCCGGCCAGGGGCACCTGGACAGTCTCCAGAGCTTTTTTCTGCTGGCCGCTCTGGTGGCCCACGGGCGTCGCCGCTGGGGCTGGATGTGGCTGTTTGCCGGGGCCGCCGTCCAGGTCAAATACATGGCCGTGGTGGCGCTGCCCTTCCTGCTCAACCGCCATAGCTGGCGGTGGTCCTGGCTGGCCATTGCGGCCATCCTGCTGCCCTTCATGCCCTTTCGGGAGGCGGGACCGGGACTGTTCGCCACCCTGATCCATTTCGGCCGCGCCTTTGGCGTTAACGGGCCCTTTCACGGCATCCTGCGGCTGATGACGGGTGAAATCGCCGCCGCCACGACCCTCTGCCTTATCCTGGCGGGACTGCTGCTGGGCGGCCTCCTACTGATCTTTCATCGGCGGACTCGCCCGTTCGCCCCGCTGTCCCCCGACCGAGGTCTCTACCTCGCGCTGGGCATTCTCATCCTCTGCCTGCCCACGGTGCACTTTTGGTATCTTGGCTGGATTCTGCCCTTCGTCGCCCTCTACCCCTCCAACGCCTGGATGCTGTTGACCCTCACCGCCGCGGCTTACTTCAGCGCCACCGGCCGCATCTATCTGGGAGGGGCGTGGGAACTCACCTGGCCCTACCAGGTGGCCCAGTGGCTGCCCTTCGGCCTGCTCTTCCTGCCCGAGCTGATCCGCGGGATCACGCATCTACGCCTCCCCGCTGACCAGCGCCCGCCCGCCAGCGTCAGCGTGATCATCCCCACCCGCAACGAGGCCGCCGCAGTGGGCAGCTGCGTTGCGGCGGTCCGATCGGATCCCGCCGTGCAAGAAGTGCTCGTGGTGGACGGCGGTTCAACGGACGACACCTCGGCCCGTGCCACCGCGGCGGGCGCCCAGGTGATCCGCCATGTGCGGCCGCCCACCGCCGGCGGCGGCCGCGGCGGCCAGATCGCTGCCGGCGTTGCGGCCGCCGTCGGCGACCTCGTCGCTGTGGTCCACGCCGACACCCGCGTGGCAGCCGGACAATTCTCCCGCGTCTGCAAAATACTCCGCCGGCAGCCCGGGGTGATGGGCGGCGCCCTCGGCGCCCGCTTCGACCACGACGGGCTCTTTTACCGCCTCATCACCGCAGCCAATGATATCCGGGCGATGTTCCTGGGCATCAGTTTCGGCGATCAGGTACAGTTCTTCCGCCGCGACGCTTTCCTGGCCTGTGGCGCCTATCCCAACCTGCCCCTCATGGAGGATGTGGAGTTGAGCCTGCGCCTGGGCCGCTGCGGGCGCCAGGTTTACCTCTTCGGCGGCGCCACCGTTTCCGTGCGCCGCTGGGAGCGGGCCGGGGCTGGCCACGCCCTCACGGTGATCCAACTCTTCACCCGCTACCTCTGGCAGCGGCTGCGGGGACGGGTGGATGCCGGCGCCCTGTTTCACCGCTACTACGGCCCGGAATCGGAAGCCTCCCTCGGGAACAAAAGTCGCCTGGCCGCCGCCGCGCGCCGCCGCGGCGCTTGACATTCAGACCAATATTCAAGACAATGCGCTGAAAACAATACCTATTTTGGCGGTTAGCTTTTCAGACCGGCGGCGACCATGACAGCACCTCTTCCCTTACAGACAGCGGCACCCGCGATGGACACCCCCCGCGCCAGTGCGCTCTGGGCCGCCCTGCGGCGCATCACGCAGACCATGCACACCGACCCCCGGCTGGAGGCCCTGCTGCCCTTGGTGACCCGCGAAATTCGGGAATTGCTGGGGGTGGCGGGCGCCTCGGTGATTCTCCACGATCCCCAATCGGACGAATTCTACTTCCCGGCCGCCGCCTACGAAAACCCCGCCACGGCGGAGAGATTCACTGGGATCCGCTTTGCCGCCGATCAGGGCGTGGCGGGACGGGTCTTCCGCAGCGGCGAGGCGCTGATCGTGCCCGACACTGCCGCCTGCCCCTTTTTTCTCAATACGGTGGATCAAAGGAGCGGTTTCACCACGCGCAGCATGCTGGACGTCCCCTTATGGGCCGGCGACCACTGCATCGGTGTGCTGTGCGCAGTGAACAAGCGCACGGGGGACTTCGACGATGGGGATGTGGCCCTGCTCGAGACCGTCGCCGGCGTGGTGGGACTGCCCATCGAAAATGCCCGCATCACCGCCGCGCTCAGCGAATCCACCGCCGATCTGCGAAGTCTCAACCGGGCCAAGGAGCAGGTGATCCACCACCTCAGTCACGAACTCAAGACGCCCCTGGCGGTGCTGACCGCCTCCTTCACCCTTCTGCGCAAACGCCTGGGGCGCCGCGCTGGCGCCGGCAGCCTGAAGGTGATCGCCCGGGCCCAGCGCAACCTGCAGCGGCTGCTGGAGATGCAGTATGAGATCGAAGACCTGCTACGCGAGAAAGACTACCGCACCCACAACCTGCTCAGTCGACTGGTGGACGCCTGCCAGGACGAACTGGCCGTGCTTGCCTCGCGCTATTACGGTGAAGCCGACGCGGTGGAGAAGATCCGCGACCGCATCGATACGCTCTTCGGACCTCGGCAGGTCAAATCGGAAGAGATTGTCCTGGACCGATTCGTCTCTGGCTATCTGAACCGCCTCAAGGCCGATTTCGGCCACCGCCGCTGCGAACTGCACACCGATTTCCAGGCGGTGGCACCCATCTCAATCCCCCGCGAGATTCTCGAAAAGGTGGTCGCCGGCCTGGTGCGCAACGCCGTGGAGAACACCCCCGACGGAGGCCACATCGAGGTGCGCGTCCTGTCGGTTGGCGGGAGGCCCGAGTTGGCGGTGACCGATTTCGGGGTGGGCATCACCGCCACGAAGCAGCGCCTGCTCTTCAACCGCTTCTTCGCCCCACACGATCCCCTGCAGCGCACCGCCCGCGCCCCCTACGCGTTCAACGCCGGCGGGCGCGGCTTCGATCTGCTGCGCATGAAGCTCTTCTCGGAGCAGTACGGCTTCCAGATTCGACTGACCTCCCAGCGCTGCCCCCATATCCCCACCGACGCCGACACCTGTCCCGGCGACGTGCGCCGCTGCGCCCCCTTGGACAGCCCGGCCGATTGCCGTTCATCGGGGTATACCAGCTTACGCCTCTGCTTCGGCGGCGAGGTGCGCGATCAAGCGGATCTGCACCGCACCCTCCGGGCGCCGGCGCCGGCCAAGGCGATCGCTCCGCCGATGGCGGCCCTGGCTGCGGGGCCCGCCGAGATGCGGCCGCCCCTGCCGGTGGACGAGCGCTTTTTCGAACGGCTGCAGGTGGAGTTTCTGGTTCACGAGCTGAAGGACCCCCTCTCGGTGATCGAGTCAGGCCTGCGCATGTTGGTGGAGAAGCAGTCCAAATTCGGCGCGCTGAGCCAGCGCCAAAACCGCACCCTGGGGCGCGCCCTGCGCAGCTCCCGGCGTGCCCGCCAGATGCTCAGCGGTCTCCTGGAGGTGGGGCGGGCCGAGGATCGCCACTTCGCCTGTCAGCAATTCCGGCCGGAGAAGGTCCTGCGGGAGGTGGCCGTTGACTGTCTCGAACTCATGGTGGGCCCCCGGGGCCCCTCTGATGAGGCCGATACCCCGGCCCAGGTGGATCAGTGGCTGGAGGCCAACGGCCTCCACCTGGTGCTCTCGGATGGGGGCGGCCCCCATGGGCTCTGCCAGGATGAGGAGAAGGTCCGTCACATTGTTGCCAATCTGATTAAAAATGCGTTACACCATCGCCACCAGCACATCACCGTCTCCTGTCATTGGGATGAGCGCCGGACCCGCATCAAGGTCCAGGACGACGGTCCGGGTGTGCCGGCGGAACACCGTGAACTGATCTTCCAGCGCTACGCCCAGTTGGAAACCCCCACCGGGGTCAAACGTCGCGGCTACGGGTTGGGGCTGGCCGGGGCCCGTCACCTGGCCCGCAGCCTCGACGGCGACGTCCGCATCCATGACGGCGCCGGGCAGGGGGCCTGCTTCGAGGTTACCCTGCCAACGGATTTCACGGCCGGGCGGTCGGATGCGGCCGCCCCTACCGAGCGATGACTGCAAGGAGAGCCCCATGAGCGCCCCCCCAGACTACCTGGCCGGCAAACAGATTCTGGCCGTGGATGACGAGAACGACATCCTGGAAACCATCGAAGACCTGCTGGACACGGCCAATGTGGACTGCGCCCGGGACTACGAGAGCGCGCTCACCAAAATCGAAAGCCGCTCCTACGACCTGGCCATCCTCGACATCATGGGGGTCAACGGCCTGGAGCTGCTCGAGCGGACGGTGGCCCGGGAGATCCCAACGGTGATGCTCACCGCCCACGCCATCAATCCCGAAACCTTGATGGCCTCCATCCGCAAGGGCGCCATCGCCTATCTGCCCAAGGAGACCCTGGCCGAACTGGACGAGCTGCTCAACGCCCTGCTCGCCGCCCAGGCCGAGGGAACACCGCCTTGGAAGCTGCTCTTCGACAAGTTGGGCGATTTCTTCGACGAGCGCTTCGGGCCCGGTTGGCGGGATCAGGACGCCGGCTTCTGGACCGAATTCGGTCGCACCTGGGCAGTGGGCAGCGGCATCCGAGAACGCCTGGCCCACGACCCCCGGCTGGCCGGTAAGGTCTGATCCGCTGTACCCAGCGCAGCACCGTGCATCGGCACTCCCTGCTTGACCCATCGGTGGACCGCCTTACCATTAATAGATAAACGTACCTCACGGCCGGCGGCCGCCTTCCGTCCTTGCTTCCGAAAGGAGAAACACCATGCCCGCTCCGCCCCCTCTTGCCGACCAACTCGTCGACATCGAACTCCTTCGGGGTTATTGCCTGATCGGCGGCCAGTGGATGGCCGCCATCGCCGACGAGACCCAACGGGTCACCAGCCCCCTGGACGGCAGCGAAATCGCCCGGGTGCCCCACCTCACCCTGGCCGGCATCCGCAAAGCCATCAACAGCGCCCATGCGGCCTGGCCCGCCTGGCGGGCCCTCACCGCCCAGGCGCGCGGCGATCTGCTCATGGCCTGGCACCGGCAGATCCTGGACCACCAAGAGGACCTGGCCACCATCCTCACGGCCGAGCAGGGCAAACCCCTGGCCGAGGCCCGCGGCGAGATCGCCTATGCCGCCACCTTCGTGGAGTGGTTTGCCGAGGAGGGCAAGCGGGTTTACGGTGAAACCATCCCGTCGCCCACCAAGGGAGCGCGTCTGCTCGTTACCAAGGAGCCCGTGGGGGTCTCCGCGGCCATCACCCCCTGGAACTTTCCCGCCGCCATGGTGACCCGCAAGGTGGCCCCCGCTTTGGCGGCCGGCTGCCCCGTCATCGTCAAGCCCGCCAGCCAGACCCCCCTCACGGCCCTGGCCCTGGGCGAGCTAGCCCAGCGCGCCGGGCTGCCGCCGGGGGTGCTCAACATCATCACCGGCAACGCCCGCACCATTGGCGAAGAGCTGACGGCCAACCCGCGGGTGCGCAAGATCAGCTTCACCGGCTCCACTGAGGTGGGCCGCCGACTGCTGGCCGACGCCGCCCGCAATATCCAGAAGGTGACCCTGGAGCTGGGCGGTAACGCGCCCTTCATCGTCCTCGACGACGCCGATCTCGAGGCGGCCGTGGAGGGCGCCCTGATCAGCAAGTATCGCAACACCGGCCAGACCTGTGTGTGTGCCAACCGTTTCTTCATCCAGGCGGGGATCTACAACGCCTTTGCCGAGCGCTTCAGCGCCGCGGTGGCCGATCTCAAAGTGGGCAGCGGCTTCGAGGAGGGGGTTCAGCAGGGGCCGCTCATCGACCCCGCCGCCCTCACCAAGGTGCGTGTCCACGTGGAGGATGCCCTGGAGAAGGGCGCCCGGGTCCTCGTCGGTGGCGAGCGCCACGACCTGGGGGGCACCTTCTACCAGCCCACTGTGCTGACCGATGTGACCCCCGAGATGCGCATCTGTCATGAGGAGACCTTCGGACCGGTGGCGCCCCTGCTGCGCTTTGACGACATCCAGGCGATGCTGCGCACGGCCAACGACACCCCCTTTGGCTTGGCCGGCTATCTCTATGGCCGCGACATCGGGAGGATCTTTGCGGTGGCCGAAGGCCTCGAGGTGGGGATGGTGGGGGTCAACACCGGCTTGATCTCCAACGCCGTGGCCCCCTTCGGCGGGGTCAAGATGTCGGGCATCGGCCGCGAGGGCTCGCGCCATGGCATCGATGCCTACCTGGAGATGAAGTATATCTGTCTGGGCGGTTGACCGCCGCCCCTAAAGCTTGAGAGGAAGGCCCAATGGCCACCATCACCCTGCGGCTCTGCGAGATGGGCGTGGCGGACACGGCCGTCGACACCGGACGCCTGCCCATCTTCTACATGAACGATTACAGTGAACTGGCCCTGCGGGTCAGCGAGCTCGCCCCTGCCTGCGAGATTTTGCGCTCCCATGGCGTGGCGATCCAGGACACCGCCGCCGGTAGTCGCTTGCGCCTCGCCTCTCACCGCCAGATCGGCTCTTTGGTGGCGGCCCTCACCGCACACGGCCTAAAAGCCGATCTCAGCGATCGGGTGGGCGGAATATACCAGGGCTGATAGTCCCGCCGCCGCCCGGCGGGCGGCCGATCCTCTCCGATGCACCCTTTATTGCCATCCACCGCCACCCATGCCTTGCTTCTCCTCCCAAGCCCGTCCCCTGCGCGTCGAAGCGTGCATTCCATTGATCCATCTTAGGGGGTATACTGGTGGCGCACAGCGCCATCTCAAGCGTGGAATAATTAAGCGCGACGGGGTAATTCGTTTCGTATCTGTTTCTACGGGTTATCGATCCATCATATTGCTGCCGCGATTCGTCATCGACCCCAAGTCTGCGATACGGATGCGGGCACCGATCCCTCCGATGATGGCGAAGGCGACTTCAGCAACTGAAGCGATTGTTTTCTTTCGGTGATACTGGTGGTAGAGTAGATGCTTAGACAATGGTGAAACAGTGGTTTTACGCCGCTGTTGACGGAAACGGATGACCGCCCGCCGGCGGTCAGCGTCTCAGCAACTCAGGAGGTGATTTGCCATGATCCCTTGCCCCGTTCTGCGAGCCTTCGCCGTCGACCGCGGCCGCTGCGGTTGGCTGTTGGTACTGGCGCTGTTATTGGTGCTCACGGCCTGCGCCAGCGGCAAACGACCCACTTTGGCGGAGCGCCTCGGCGCCATGGCCGACGAAGAACTGGTGGCCTACTACCAGGGGGTCGATGCCCGCCTGCGGGCGGTGGGGGAGGGGGTCCGCCGGGAACGTGCCGAAGCCGCGGGCACACGCTACGACACCAAATATCAGCAGACCTATTTTCTGGGCGGAGAGGGGCACCGCCTTTTCAAACAGCGTCAGGCGGCGGAGCGGGAGCTGCGCCGTAGGGAGATCCCACCCAGCGTCTGGGCCCCACCGCCGGAGTGAGCGCGCCGCCAGATATCCGCCAAACCCCGCACCAAGATGAAGGCTTGACAGCCATATAGGATGGGGCTAAATACTCGTATACGAGCAAAAAGTGAGCCCCCGTGATACCCAACCCACCAAACACCTGCATCTTCTTCCAACTCTCCCGGGCCAGCCGCAAGGCCCTGCGCTATTGGAAGCGCCGGCTGGCCGATATCGATGCCGGGGTGACGGCCGTCCAGGCCATGGTGTTGCTCTTTCTTCACGACGAGGACCACGTCACCTCGGCTGAACTGGGCGGCCGCGCCCACCTGGACAGCGCCACGCTGGCCGGCGTGCTGGACCGGCTGCAGGAGGTCGCCTTGGTGAAGCGACGGCCCCACCCCGCCGACGGGCGCTCGATCCAGGTCTGTCTCACGGCCGCAGGGCGTCGCCTGGCGACGCGTTTGGAAGACCTCAAGATGCAGGCCAACGCCGATTTTCTCGCTGGGTTGACCCCGGAAGAGGAGATGATATTGCGGGCCTTGTTAACCAAAATGGTCTCTTGATCCAGGGGCTATTCGCTTGTATACGACTGAAATGCATCGCCGAGTCACCACCATCCGCCACCACCGAGCTTAAGGGGCTGAATATGCGAGAGACCCGCATCTGCGAGGGGGTCACCTATCTGATACCGGACACCATGCGCAGCTTTCAAGCCTGCGCCGGCCTCAAGATCAGCAGCGGGGCAACCACCGCCCTGGTGGACGCCAATATGGGGCTCACCGAGACTCCCGCACTGCTGACGGCAACCCGGCCGGATCTGGCCGTCATGACCCACTACCACGTGGACCATTCCGCCTGGGCGAGCACCGTGGCGGAGCTGACCTCGGCCCGAATCCTCGCCCCGGCCCAGGAGGTGGCGATCCTGGCCGCCCCCGAACCCCTCCATCTCAAAGAGGCGCGCGCCCGCGGTTTCGGCCAGGCGTGGGAGCGCTTCATGGCGGACACCGTGGGGTACGCTCCCGTCCCCAGCGTCACGCCCTACGACCACGGCACCCCGCTGCGCATCGGCCGCCTTACCCTGGAGACCCTCGATACCCGCGGGCACTCCCCCGGTCACACGGCCCTCTACCTCGCCGGGCCGCAGATTCTCTTTTGTGGGGATCTGGGCATCGATCGCTTCGGCCCCTGGTACGGCTGGCCCAATTGCGACCTGGTGGCACTGGTGGGCAGCCTGCTGCGCATGCGGGGGCTTCCCCAGAAGCTGCTGCTCACCAGCCACGGCGGCATCCGCGACAGGGGCTTCGAAGCGGCCTGGACCGAGGCGATCTTTCGGGTGCTGACCCGGGAGGCGCATCTGGAGATGGACCTCAGTGCCGGCCGCAGCCGGGAAGCGGTCGTGGAGACCGGCATCTTCTTCTGTCACAAGGCGGGTGTTCCCGAGCCCATGCGCCGCTTTCTCTACATGTGGGACGAGATCATGTACGACCACCACCAGGCGGTATTGGCACACGGCGGACTGACCCAATTCTTCCCCGAACTAAAGGACCTGGCCGCCAGCGCCCGGGAACGGGTCCGCAAGGTCGCCGCAGAGACGCGAACAGGTGCCCCATGAAGCCTTGGCTCTTCAAATGGCTGATCCACCTCTATCCCCCCTATCTGGGCACCGGCATCCGCATCACGCGGCTGGCCGGCGATTACAGCCACCTGCGCGTTGAGATGCCCCTGCGCTTCTACAACCGCAACTACGTCGGCACCCATTTTGGCGGTAGTCTTTACGCCATGGTGGATCCCTTTTACATGCTGATGCTGATTCAGCTGCTGGGCCGCGACTATGTGGTCTGGGATCGCAGCGCTCGGATCGATTTCGTCGCCCCCGGCCGCGGTCGAGTGGCGGCCGATTTCCACCTCCCGCCGGAGACGGTGGCCGAGATTCGGGCCCGTACCGCGGACGGGGAGAAGTACCTGCCCACCTTCACGGTGGATGTCCGCGACGGTGAGGGGGGCCTGGTGGCCCGCGCCGCCAAGGAGCTTTACATCCGGCGGCGCAGGCCCCCCCATTGAGAGCCGTCAGCGGCGCTCTGTTCCGGTCGGTTTTCGGTGCGACTGTATCTGTTATTGAGAGGCCCACCGGTCCATGATCGGTCGGCGGGTTCGACGCCCGCAACGATGAAGTGGACGTGACGGCGGTTGGGAGGGCAGCATGGCGGCATCGATGATGGTGGCGGGGAGGCGTGAACGGCTGCGGGCCGGTGCGCTGGCCACCCTGCCGGTGGCCATCAGCGTGATGGCCTACGGCAGCGTGCTGGGCGTGCTGGCCGCCCAGAAGGGGATCACCTGGCAGCTGCTATTGGCCATGAATCTTTCCATCTTCGCCGGGTCGGCCCAGTTCGTCATGGTGGAGATGTGGCATCCGCCGTTGCCCATCCTGGAGGTCACCCTGGCGGTGCTGGCGATCAATCTGCGTTACCTCCTCATCGGCGCCTCCCTGCAACCGATCTTCGCCGGCGACTCCCTCCTGAAGCGTCTCGGCTTCATCCACCTGGTGGCCGACGAAAACTGGGCCATCACCATGGCCGCTCACCGGCGTGGTGCCGCCACACCCGAATACCTTCTGGGGGGCGGCCTCTGCCTGGTGACCGCCTGGTCGGCGGGCACGCTGGGGGGGCACCTGCTGGGCGGACTCATCGCCCGCCCCGAGGCGCTCGCCCTGGACTTCGCCTTCTTGGCGGTGTTCACCGCCCTGGCCGTATCCCTCTGGCGCGGTGCCAGAGACCTGCCCGCCTGGGCAGTGACCATCGTACTGGCCGTCCTGACCGAACAAATCCTGCCCGGCAAATGGTACATCGTCATCGGCGGGGTGGGGGGCGCCCTGGTCGCCACCTGTCAGTCTCCCACGGTTGCGGAGGCCGCCGCCGAGGAGAAGGCTCCATGCTGCTGAACAGTCTTCTTGTGATCGGCATGGCGGCGGCGGTGACCTATCTCCTGCGCAGCGGTGGCCTCCTCCTGGCCGAAGCCCTGCCCCGGCGGGGACGGGTCAAGCAGTTCATGGACGCCCTGCCGGGTACCATCCTCGTCGCCCTGGTGGCGCCGGGCGTTTACCAAGCCGGTCTTCCCGGTCAGATCGCCGCCTTGGCCACGGCCCTCTGCGCCTGGCGCAGCGGCAACGTGCTCCTCGCCATGGTGGTGGGAATGGCGGTGGTGGCGGGGGGGCGCTACCTCTACTAAGCTATCAGCCGATCTTGCCGGGCACCGATAAAGCGGCCGGCGCAGGCGCCTGCCGACCATCCCCATGTACCCCAGGGTAGCATCGAAATCCCTTCCAAGGTGAATTTTGCCCTTACAGAGCGCTCCACAGCATGCGCGTCGCCACGATGTAGAGCAGAATGGCAAAGACGCGCTTCAAGCGGTCCACCGGCAAACTATGGGCTAGGCGCACGCCCAGCGGGGCGGTGAGGACGCTGACGCAGACGATGCCCAGGAGGGCGGGAAAGTAAACATACCCCAGACTGAGCTGGGGGAGGTCGACGGCGCCGAGGCCATTGAGGAGATAGCCAATGGTGCCGGCAATGGCGATGGGAAAGCCGATGGCGGCGGAGGTGCCGATGGCGTGGTGGACGGGAATGTTGCACCAGATCATGAAAGGCACCGAAAGGGTGCCCCCGCCGATCCCCACCAGACTCGACACTGCACCGATGACGTTGCCCACGCCAAACATGCCGGCCATTCCGGGCAGCTGGCGACTGGCTTTGGGTTTGCGATTGGTCAGCATCTGGGTGGCCACGTAGTAGAGAAAGATCACGAAGAAAAACTTGAGGAAATCGGTGGTGAGTCGCGCCGCGATGCAGGTACCCAGAAAGGTGCCCACGAAGATGCCCACCACGATCCGGCGCACCACGTCCCAATGCACCGCCCCCCGGCGATGATGGGCCATGAAACTGGAGACTGCCGTAAAGATGATGCTGGCCATAGAGGTGCCCAGGGCCAGGTGCATGATCACCGTGTCGGCCACGCCCTGGAGGGAGAAGCACACGACCAGCATGGGGACGATCACCAGGCCGCCGCCAATGCCGAGGAGTCCGGCCAGAACCCCGGCCACGGCGCCCACCAAGGCGTATGTCAGCAGTATCGAGAGCAATGGGAATCTCCTTTTCCGGTTGCAGGTGGTGTCATGCGGGGCGCCGCAGCGGCGTCTCAGCGTTTCAGGGGCGTCTTGCCACTGAACTGAAAGGGGGTCTGGTGGTCCCCGCCGCCGGGAAGAGATTGACGAAAGCTGCCGGTGAGGGTGTACGCGGCGCTGCCGCCGCTCTGGAAAAGGCGCAGAAGGCTCGCGCCAAGGTCCTTGAGCCGGACGCGGGCGTCCAGGGAGAGCGTTTGCGATCCTTTGGCCGCCAGGGGCGTCAGGGAAGCGGTTTCCCCGCCGGCCACCGGAATCTCGCCCAGTTGGAGCTGGTAGGCCAGCTGGCCCAGCTGGAGGGGGACGGCGTTGCGATTGGTCAGGCGCACCTGACAGGCCAGACGGGCGGCGTTGAGCGAGAGCTCCCGCACTTGAATAGCGGTTAACTCGATGCGGGGCAGGCGCGGCAGCTCCAGATCGCCCGCAATGGCGTATGGGATGGCCAGCGGCCCGACGAAGAGCTTGCCATCGAGCTGATAGGGCAGGCTGGGGCGGCCGGCCAGGTCTGCGGCCGCGGCCATGATATCCCTGAAATCGAGACGGAGGGGAATAATCAAGGGAGCGCTGCCGCGGGCGGGTAGGGCAATTCCCTGGTCCACCGTCCCGCTCACCAGTTGATGGCGGCCAGTGGCAAGCCGGTAGGTGACCTGCGAGAGGCGCAATCCCAGGGGATTTGGATTGTGGACCTCGAAATTGAAACGAAAGCCCGCGCCTGCCAGGGAGAAGTCCGTGGGGGCCACCCCTTTGAGCTGCAGCCGGGGCTCCTGGACCATTTCGTCCAGGCCCGCGCAAGCGGCGATGCCCAGCAGACAGGCCACCCCTAGGGCCAGCCCACGCCATCCATGTATCATTGCAGTCGCTCCCATTGTTCGGGTTGGGCCGGGGTGGTGGTCAGCATCAGCCCAGCCACCTCTTTGACCAACTTTGCGGCCAGGGCGGCCGTGATGCCCGAGGGGTCTCGGGACGGATTGAGTTCGACGATGTCGGCCCCCACAACGGGGACCGTGACGCCCTGGAGCAGATCGAGACATTGGCGGGGGGTGAGGCCGCCCGGTTCGTGGTGGGAAACCCCGGGAGCGTAGGCCGGATCAAAGACATCCAGGTCGATGGAGATATAGAGCGGGCCCTCGAAGATCGGCATCTCGGCCGGCGGCCAGTGGCGCATCTCGATGGTCTCGACGCCGAACCGTTCGGCCTGTTCGCGCTGGTGGCGGTTGAAGGCCCGCACGCCCACTTGTACCAGCCGCACCTGGGAATAGCTTTCCAGGAGGCGGGCGAAAGGGCAGGCGTGGGAAAAGGGGCTGCCGCCAAAGCGATCGTAGAGGTCGGGATGGGCATCGAAATGGAGGAGAGTGAGACGCGGAAAGCGCTCGGCCCAGGCCGCTGCCAGGGGATAGGTGACGGCGTGGTCGCCGCCCATGCCCAAGAGCGCCGTCTGTGCTGCCACGGCCCGGCGGGCGGTGTGGCCGATCGTCTCAATGGCCGAATCGTCGGCGGACAGGGGCAGATCCCCCAGATCCCGCCAGCGGGGATGTCCCTTGAGATTGAGGCCGCTTTCGGTGGTCCAGTGGGACATGCCGCCGCACAACAGCTTGCGGATGACGGCCGGCGCCCGGGCGGCCCCCCTGCGATAGCTCGAGAAACAGTCAAGCGGAAGGCCGAGCAGACCCACACCGGCCGCGGGGAAGTCGATAGTCTCGCGGGCAGCGCTCATGGCGGTTCCTCATGGGCGTCGGTGACCGGACCCTCCCCGTCCGCGGTCGAGGCTGCCCATTGGGCTTGGCATTTGGGGCAGGCCAGCGGCACCTTGCGGGGTGTGAAAGCGGCCTCCCGGGCGATCTCGGCATAGACCGAGCGACCGCAGGCGGGGCAGCGCACGGTCCGCTCCCCGGCCACGATGGTGATGGCCAGAATCAGCATACCGCACAGCAGCAGCAGCCGGCTGTCCCACCAGAAAAGACCGGCCAGGCCGGTGGCAAGTCCCAGCGCCAAACCGGCCAGAATGACCGTGTATTGCCTTTGGATTCGGTAACGCGTGGTCATGAACGTGATCGATCTCCTGCGGTTCCAACGGCCGTCGCATCCTGCGTTCAGGGTCATAGCACCCGGGCAGCGGCCGTTCAAGGTTCGCTTTTTTTGACCTGCGTTCTCGTGCAGAAAGTCAAGTCCGGAGCAGAGGCGGTCGATAACAGGGACTAGCCGGTGCGTCGTCATCGGCTGGTGTCAACCCAACCATCGTCGGTGCGCCAGATATGGCAGCGGATCGGCGGCCCCGATGATTAGCGTGATCGAGGATCAGCATGCTGGATGTCATGGAGAGCGGACCCGTCATTAAAGAGATGCGGCTCAATATCGATTTGGGCGATCGTGTCATCATTAAAGACGACCGACACGGTGAAGACCTCAGTTGCGTTCTGGTAGGACTCGAAGCGCCCCACTACCTTATCGTGCGCAAGCCTCAGGCCCATACACCGCGCCGCCTCAGAGCCGGCGAGGAGGTCATGGTGCGCTATGTCCACAATGCCGAGATCTACCGCTTTCGCGCCACCATTACCGGACAGATCAGCGATCCGGCCGATCTCATTTTTCTCTCCTATCCCGAATTGGTCGAGGACGGCGAGGAGCGCAACAATGTCCGCATCAACTGTGAGATCCCGGCAACGGCCAATATCGACCAGGCGTTGCTCAATGGTTTGATCACCGACATCAGCAGCCAGGGGTGCCGCTTCATCGTCAACCTGCCCGGCAACATTCAACCCTGTCAGGTGAAGGTGCTCACCGACGTCAACCTTTCCATCTCGCTGCAGGACGAAGCCCCTCCTCAGGAGCTATCGGGACGGGTGCGCAACACCAACATCGACCGGTTTCGCATCGCCCTGGGGATCGAGTTCGAGAAGCTCAGTGATCGTATCGCCGAGAGCCTCAAGGTGTATGTGGACCGCTACACACCGCTGCAGTAGACCGTTCGATTATTTCCGCGTCATCACGGCCCCGGCTTTCGTCACGCCGGGGCCGCTCTATTTTGCAGGCACGGCCATAATCCGGGGCGTATGACCCGTCGCCCTCAGGAAGCGGCGCACCGCCGCCAATGGCAGGCAGAGGGTGCTGGTGTTGACCAGCGGATGACAGAGCAGGGCTTCGGCCGACCAGAGCGCCTCATCGATCACCGCCATCACAGAGCAGTCCTCGTCGTTGACCAAGGCCAGGAGGGTCACCGCCCCAGGAGTGATCCCCAGGCAGCGTTCCAGACGCTGGGGGGAACCGAACCGCAGGTTCTTGATGCCCACGCTGTGCGACAGCGCCTTCAGATCCACGCGCTTGTCCGCCGGCACCACCACCAGAAGATGCTGGCGACCCTTGTCGCCGCACAGAAAGAGATTTTTACACTTGGCCCCCGGCATGACGGGTACCCGTGCGTCGGCTTCGGCACAGGTGTAAACCGCCGGGTGGTCGCACCGCTGAAAAGGGATCGCATGCTGGTTCAGATAGCGGCACAGCGCATCGGCGGTGTTCATAGGGCGTTTCTCACCGAATTGTGCGGCAACGCTTCGACGAAGGTCGCCACGGCCGCATTGAAGGCCGCGGGCCGCTCCAGGGGCGACAAATGACCGGCTCCATCCAAGGTGACACACCGGGCACCGGGAATGCCAGCCGCCATGAAATCGGCGTACTTGGTCGGCGTCAACTTGTCATCGGCGGCTGCCACTATCAGAACCGGACGGTCGATGCGGGCCAGTTCGGGCATCAGGTCGAACTGATGGCAACAGCCATAATCGGCCGCCGTAACGGCGGTGTCTGGTGTGGCGCAGCGCGCCAAGGCAGCGTCAATGGCCGCGTCGTTCTGATGGGCCGGAGTGAGGGCCATGCGTTTGAACAGCTCGTGGTACTGGGCATAGCCCCTATCCAAGGCCTCGAAGATCGCCGGTGTCACCCGCAGGCGGGCACCGGAGTTGACGATCACGCCGGCCTGGCAGCGGTCCGGGTGGTGGCGCAGCAGCCACAGGACGATGGCCCCGCCCAGACTGAGCCCGACGGGGATAACGGGCGTCGCACTTTGGGACTGGGCCGTCAGCCGGTCCAGGAAGGCCATTACCGTCTCGGCATGCTGGGCCACCGTGGTACAAACGGGGGCCGCATTCCGTCCGTGCCCGGGCAGGTCCAGGGCGAGACAATTGGCCACCGTGTTCAGAGGACCAAGCTGGTGCTCCCAGAAAGCCGCACTGTGTCCCGAACCGTGCAGGAAGAGCAGGGACGGGCGCCAGGGTGCCATCTCCCTTGGGCTGGCGAGATAGGTGAAGGGGCCGATGCTGCGCTGGTCGGCGAACGGCGTCATGGCGGCGATACCCCCTCGCGCCTCTGGCCGGGACGCAGCGGGGGGGTCGATGGCCAGGCCCATGATGAGGTGGTCGTGGAAACGTCCCTCAATGCAGATGTCGCGCTGTATCCGACCGGTTTCAACGAAGCCATACCGGCGGTAGAGACCCAGGGCACGCGTATTGTCGGGTCGTACCCGGAGGTTGACCTGGCGCACTTCACCATTGCGGCAGGCCCACGAGAGAAAACGTTCCAGCAGGTCGGCGGCCACACCCCGCCCCCAGTGGCGCTTCAGCACCGTCAGGCCCAGTTCGCCCGCATGCCGCGTGCGCAGGGTGGTGCCACCACGAAAGCGCAGCAGCCCCACGATGGCACTGGATGTTTCCGCCACGAGCACCAGTTGGTTGGAGCGTCCGCTGGCCTCCTCGATGGTGGACATTAGCTGGGCGGCGGAGAGGGGCGGGTCCGCCGGGTCGTGGGTGAGGAACTCGCTCTCGACGGTTACCTGCGCCATATAACCGACCAGACAGGAGGCGTCCTCCCTGCGGGCAGTGCGGATGGCGATCTGGTCGAGCGTGTTTTCCCCATCAGCGTCCATGGCGTTCGCGGGCCTCCAGATAGGACAGAACTTCCTGGGTGGCGGCGATATCGCCCTTGTCCTGGTAGGTGGCGATACGCTCGAGCTCTTGAGGGATGAGATCACGGCGCCGCGCGCTGCGGGCTCCCTGGGAGTGGCGGCAGGGTGCCAGAAGAGGCTGCGGCGTTGCGGGACAGCTGTACAGCTCGACCTGCAGGCGGGCATCGAGGGCCACGCTGATGGCGGTCATGAAGGCACGCACCTGATGGAAGGGAGCGGCCGTCACACCCACGCGGGTGTAGCGCTTGGTACGGAGGTGGTCCATGAGGGCCTGGGCTTCGATACGGGTGTGCAGAATGGCGGAATCTGCCGGCGGCAGCGGGTGGATATCCTCGGGCGCGACGCCCAGGGCGGTGAGCGCCGCTTCCCATGGGGCGAATCCCGGGTAGCCGCTGCGGGCCCCGCCGGCCAGCATGAGGAGCTGCAGACCGGGAGTTTCGCGATAAAGACGATGTGCGGTTTCGAAGGTCGCGGATTGATTGTCCACCGTCTGGCCGAAGAGAAAGAGGGCTTCCAGCCCATCGGCGGGCAATGGATCGCTGAGGGCGCGCAGGAAAAGCTCAGCTTGTTCAACGGGTTGCATGGCGACTCCTGTCAAGTAGGGGCGCTGCCGTGGCCTGGGCGAGGGCCGCCGCGGCGCGGTCGATGGCGGTCTCGAGGCGGTGACGGGCTGCTTCCGCTTCATCCGGGCTGTCGAAGCTGCTGCCCAGCTCCTGATGCATGGCAGCGGTGATGGGGTCGGTGATGGCCGCCGTTTTGACGGATCGTCGGTGCGCTCCATCGTTGAAAAGGTAATGGATTCTGGCCGTGGTTTGGTCCCCCTGCCGTCGATAGGGCCAATCGATCTTCAAGGTGAGGAGTCGCCGAAGTGCCGCCCCGGCCGATGATGTTACGGCCACCCGCATTGGATCGATGGCGTGGCCCAGCCGTGATTCGACCCTTTCGAGCAGCAGGGTCACCAGTCGGGTCTCGGTGACGATCAGGCCGTAGGGGTACCAGTGGGAGAATAGCTGGGTCAGAAGATGCTGGTATCGGCGGGCCATGCTGCGGCTGGCGGGGCAGAAATAGGTCCGGCAGGTGAAGCTGCCGTAATAGCTCAAACCACGCAGGTCTAAGCCCCGATTGCCCCTTGCCAGGGGATGGAGCAGACAACCGACCCTTAGGGGTTGCGCGCCGATAAGTCCCAGGAAAGGACAGTGATGAAAATCCGCCAGCGGCGGCGGACCGGCCCGTCGGGCCGCCCACCGTGCGAAGGCGTCTATGGGGCCGATCTCACGCGGCACTTCGGCGAAACGGGCCGCGCGTTCCGTCAGCAGCGCCGTGATGGTGGGCTGATCGTTTTTCGCTACATTGTAGAGGCCGCAGCAGGCCCCGCAACTCGTGGTGGCGTCCACCTGGCAGAGGTAAACCCGAGGGGAGGTTACGCTATGGGGGGAAACCGCGGCAACCATGGCGGATGGCTTCGCATAAATTGGGCAGCGGGTCAACGGTTAGCGTGGCCGGCGGTTGACCCTGGCCGGCCCTGGGGGTATAGGCTTAGGGCATCGATCTCAACCTGCGCGAAAGGACACTGTGACAAGATGAAGACCATTTTGGTGACCGGCGGCGCCGGTTATATCGGCAGTCACACGTGTGTGGAACTGCTGACGGGCGGTTTTGATGTGGTCATCGTGGACAACTTGGCCAACAGCAAGCCAGCGGCGCTGCGGCGCATTGCGGAACTGGCCGGCCGGGCACCGGTCTTTCACCAGGTCGATCTGTTGAATGCGGACGCACTGGGCGAGGTTTTTGATGCACACCCGGTGGACGCCGTTATCCACTTTGCCGGCCTGAAGGCGGTGGGTGAGTCGGTGGAGATCCCGCTGGCCTACTACCACAACAACATCACCGGCACCCTGGTACTGGTCAAGCAGATGCAGGCCCGGGGGATCCACCACCTAGTGTTCAGCTCCTCGGCCACGGTCTACGGCGACCCCCACAGCGTGCCCATCACGGAGGGCTTCCCGCTGTCGGCCACCAACCCTTATGGACGTACCAAGCTGATGATCGAAGAGATTCTAAGGGACCTTGCCCGCTCCGATCCCGCCTGGCAGATTGCCCTGCTGCGCTATTTCAATCCGGTGGGGGCCCATGCCAGCGGCCGCATCGGCGAGGATCCCAGCGGGATCCCCAATAATCTGGTGCCCTACATCTCACAGGTGGCCGTGGGACGGCTGGCCGAGCTTTCGGTTTTCGGCGACGATTACGATACGCCCGACGGCACTGGGGTGCGGGATTTCATTCACGTGGTCGATCTGGCCCAGGGGCATCTGGCCGCCCTACGGCGGCTGGTAGAGACACCCGGACTGGTCACCTACAATCTCGGTACCGGCACGGGCTACAGTGTTCTTGAGATGGTCAAGGCGTTCGAAGCGGCCTGCGGCAAGGTCCTGCCCTATCGTATCGTGGACCGCCGCCCGGGCGACATCGGCACCTGCTTTGCGGATCCGAGCAAGGCGAAGGCGGAGCTGGGGTGGGAAGCCAAGCGGGGTATCGCCGAGATGTGCATGGACGCCTGGCGCTGGCAGATGGGCAATCCTGATGGTTACCCGGAAGTTTGAACCGCACCCGGGGCGAGGGTGTGGCGGAAAGCGGCGAGAATCTCTTCGGCAGCGGCATCGATGGTAACGCCGGGTGCGACCACCAGGTCGGCCTGTTCGCGGGTGGGGGCCACATGGGCACGGAACATGGGTCCCACGCTTTCGCCGCATTGGCGCAAGATGTCTGCCAGGCTTCTGCCGCGGGTTTTAAGATCCCGTTCGATGCGGCGGATGAGGCGCACATCCGACCACTCGTCCAGGAACACCTTAAAGTCGAAGAGGGGCTGTAAGGCCGGCAAGGCGTAGATGAGAATCCCCTCCAAAATGAGAACATCTGCAGGCGCGACGTGGGTCGTGGCATCCGCCCGTGTATGGCGGGCATAGTCATAGCAGGGCTTGGCGATGGGGCGTCCGCTCTTCAGGGTCCGCATCTGTTCGCAGAGCAGGGCCGCGTCAAGGGCCTGGGGGTGGTCGAAATTCACCTGAGTGCGGGCTTCCCGGCTGAGGTGGCTGAGATCCCTGTAATAGGCATCGGCGTCGACGATGGCCACCCGCAGCGGCGCGAGACCCCGCGCCACAGCGTGGGCGATGGTGGTTTTGCCGGAGCCCGTACCACCGGCGATGCCCATTAGGATGGCGCCATTGGCGTGGCCTGACTTGGCGGTCGGCGTCATGTGGGGACGGTCTTTCTGTGCAATGGGAGATCGCTCGCGTTGGGGCGACTATAGAGAGGCTTGAGATTCCTGTCAATTCCGTGAGGGAGGACCCATGACGGCAGTCACTTGGAAAGCCGTGCCGGTGCATCGCGACGCGCGCGGCGCCGTGTTCGAACCCATCGCAGAGGCGCTGCTCAGTCGGCAGCGCAATATTCACGTGGTGATCAATCGTCCCGGCGCCGTGCGGGGCAATCATTATCATCGCCAGACAACGGAGCGGATCTGCGTGAGCGGCCCGGGGCGGGTCCACTACCGCCGCGACGAAACGATCGTGACGGTGCCCATAGAAGCAGACGCGGTGGTTTGCTTTTATTTCCCGCCGGGCGTGGCGCACGCCATCGAGAACACTGGCGAATCCGACCAAGTGCTGGTCGCCCTCAGCGACAAGCCGCACGATCCCCAGTCGCCGGATTCGGTTCCGGCGAGTGTGGTGTGAATGCGAGCCCACCGGGTAACCCCAGCAGCGACAGGCATTTCGGGAGGTGTCGAGCGATGGACGTGTTCGCGGAGATTCGCAGCGCCTGCGCCTGGGTATCCGAAGGCGCCCGCTGGGTTCGGATCCACGAGGAGCGTCTCGCGGACTATGCCGCGCAACTGCCCCTGGAGGCCCTTGCAAACACGGAGATGGACTGGGAACATCATTTCCGGGGGGAGACGGCGGACACCGTGGCCTACTTCCTTTGTCTGGCTGCCGTTAATTTTGGTTCGGGCTACTTTCCCCATCTTACCAAACGGCCGGGCATGTCGGGCTACTATACCATCGCGACCCATCTGCGGGATCGGTTCGTCGACCAAGGGCCCTTCGGGGTGGATGAACTTTGCACCATGCGCCCGGAGCGCCTGAGCCGCATCTTTCGCCAGCCATTGCAGACACCGGCCATCCGTGAACTGCTGGATCACTTCAGCCGGGCCCTGCGGCAGTTGGGGCGGCTGTTGGGGGCGGATTTTCAGGGGCGCTGTCTGAACCTCGTCGAAGCGGCGGCGGGATCCGCGGAGCGCCTGGTCGGGATTCTGACGCGGATGTCCTATTTCGATGACCGGCCCCTGTACCGGGGTCGGCAGATTCCCCTCTTCAAGCGGGCCCAGCTGGCCGCCGCCGATCTCAGCCTGGCATTTCGCGGCGCTGCGCCGGGTCGATTTCACGATCTGGCGCGCTTGACAATGTTTGCCGACAACCTGGTGCCGCATGTGCTGCGCATGGACGGGCTTCTCTCCTACCGGCCGGGGCTGCTGGCCCGAATTCAGTCCGGTGTCCAGATCCCTGCCGGGAGTCCCGAGGAGGTCGAGCTGCGGGCCTGCGCCGTCCATGCCGTGGAACTGCTGCGGGCAGCGCCTGCCGCCCGCGCACTGGATGTCACGGCCCAGCAGCTGGATTATCTCCTCTGGCATCGCGGTCAACAGCGGCTTTACAAATCCGTGCCCCGCCACCGGACACGCACGATCTTCTACTAGGTCGGTTGTTCAGATCAGAAAGCGGTAGTACAGGCCGCTGCCCAGGGCCCATGTCAGCACCACGAGGGTGACGATGAGGCAGCCGAAGAACGCCAGGCGGTGCAGAAATCCGGTCGATCGCCGCTCCGTATAGCCCATCAGCGCCGCCAGCAAAGCGCCGGCCAGCATCCCCCCACCATGGCCCCAGTTGTTGATTCCCGGCACCAGGACACCGAACACGAAAATGGCGATGGCCCAACCTCCCAACTGCTTGGAGATCGCCTGGCCGTAGATCCCGCCGCGGCTCCAGCCATAGTAGATGGCGGCGCCGATGAGGCCACAAACCGCCGCCGAAGCCCCGATGGTGAAAGGGACGCCCGCCAGATAGGAGATGTAAAAGCCGATCACTCCGCTGAGGGTATAGATACTGAACATCCTCTGGGTGCCGAACTCGCGATCCACCAGGCCGGCTACCTGCCGAAGGGCCATCATATTGAAGAGGATGTGGAGAAGGCCGCCGTGGAGGTAGTTGGCCGACAGCAGGGTCCACCAACGCTGGGCCTGATCGATGGGAAGCGTACCGGTCGCACCCAACTGCAGAAGGCTGGTGCTTTCAGGTGCCAGCAGAAAGAGGGGGTTCATGGAGATACCGATACGGCGTGTATTGAAGAGAAGGGTAAGGAGAAAAAAAGCGATGTTGACGGCGATCACGACACGGATCAGTTGATCCCCATCAAGAATGCTGCGCAGCCCGACGATGTTTTTCCAGGCCGCCCCTGGCCGGGAGTGGCCGCAGTAAGGGCAGCGCGCCTCATCGCGGCTGACCAGCCGTCGGCACTGGGGGCAGAGGATGGAGTTGCGTTTTGAATCGGTCATGGGTATCCTGATTGGCCATTTACAGCGGACGGATTACCACTGCCATTGAACCGGGTTGTCGTCGAGCAAATCGGTCACCGTGCGGCCGATAGTATCCATCTCCGCGAGCGTGTCCGCGGTGAGGGAAATTTCCATGGCGGCGGCGTTGCCAATGGACTGCTCGGCGCTACGGGCGCCGGCAATGGCGCAAGTGTATGGCTGGGCGATCACCCAGGCGAGGGCCAATTGGGCGAGAGTGACCTCATACACGTTCGCAATGGATCGCAGGCGTTCCAACGCCGTCAAAACGGTGGGGTAGATATCGGGCTGAAAGAGACGATTGGCCTTGCGGTGATCGCCCTTGGCGAATTCGAGCGTTGGGCCGAACTTGCCGGCAAGAATTCCCTGGGCCATGGGAGAATAGGCCAAGGTGGTGATCTCTTCTGTGCGGCACCAGGTGAGGGTGTCCTTCTCCATGCTACGCCAGAAGAGCGAGTAGGGAGGCTGCAGGCTCTCGATGGGTGCGTACGCGCGCGCCGCTTCGAGGAGGTTGCGGTCGAAATTGGAGACGCCGATCGCCCGAATTTTGCCCTGCTCCTTAAGCGTCATGAGCGCGTCCAGGGATTCTTCCAGCGGCACAGCGGGGTGGCCGAAAGATCCCGGTGGCCAGTGGATCTGGTACAGATCGATGTAGTCGGTGCCCAGGTTGCGCAGAGAGCGCTCACAGGCCGCGACGACCTGATTACGGGCCAGGTGGTTGGAAAAAACTTTTGTCGCGAGGATGACGTGATCGCGCACGTCAGCCAGTGCCTTGCCGACGATGCGTTCGGAGTGACCGTTTCCATAAACCTCAGCCGTATCGAAGGTGGTGATACCGGCATCGAAGGCCGCCCGGATCGCCTTGAGACTCTCCGCGTCCTCAATGCCACTCCACATGGCCTTGCCGGATTGCCAGGTTCCCATGATAACGGTCGACAGCTGAATGTCGGTGGATCCCAGGGGGCGGGTGCGCATGTCTCTCTCCTCGTTCGATTGGCAGCGTGGGCCGTTGCCCTTAAGTGGTCAGCCCCATCGGCGGGCCACCTGTCCCGTAGGAACGGCCCCTGACGTTAGGGAGAAGTCTAAACATGCGAAACCGATTTGACAAGTCAATCTTCCCGGCCGCTACCCTGACGGGACACCGCCGATGATGCGGGAGATCCGCGTCGGGGTTCGCGATCTGGTGGGATACGTCCTGCGGGGTGGCGATTTGCGGCAGGGCTTCATCGGCACCCAGCGGGCCATCCAGGGCATCCGCGGCCATCAACAGATTCAGCGAAAGCGGCCGAGCTCCTATCAGGCGGAAGTATTTCTGAGCCACCGCCACGAGACGGCCGATTTTGCGCTCCAGATCAGCGGTCGGGTCGATGGTCTCCTGGTCAGTGATTCGCAGGTGTTGGTGGAGGAGATCAAAACCACTACGATACCGCTCGCTCATCTGCGCCAAAAACAGGATCCCACTCATTGGGGACAGGTACTGGTTTACGCGTATATCTACGCCCTGCAGACAGAACTCTCGGACATCACCGTTCGTCTGACCTATTTTCATCTCGAGTCGGAAGCGGAGCTCGAGCTGGAGCGACGGGTTCCCTTTGAAGAGTTGCAGCAATTTTACAACGACCTGTTGGTGCGCTACCTAAAATGGGCGCGCACCTTGTGGGCATGGGCTTTGCGGCGGGATGCGGCCCTTGTCGATTTGCCTTTTCCGTATGCCGGCTATCGGCCGGGACAACGCCACATGGCGATTCATACCTATCGCCGCATTCGCGACGGTGGCCACCTGATGATCGAGGCACCCACAGGTATCGGCAAAACCATGGGGACCCTCTTTCCGGCAGCCAAAGCAATGGGCGAAGGGCACGTGGAGAAAATCTTCTATCTCACGGCGCGCACGACGGGTCGTCTCAGTGCTCAGGCAGCTGCTGAAGCGTTGAACGCTACGGCCTGCCTCAAAACATTGGTATTGACAGCAAAGGAGAAGATCTGCGCCTATCCCGAATCCGCCTGTTTGCCGGAGGAGTGCCCCCATGCCAGCGGACATTATGATCGGGTGAATACCGCCATCGAAGCGCTGTTTGACCGCAATTTGGTGACCGCTACTGAGGTGAGTGAGTGCGCACAGCATTACCGCGTCTGCCCTTTCGAACTCTCCCTGGACCTGGCCCTTTGGATGGATTGCATTATCTGCGACTATAATTACATCTTCGATCCACGGGTACGGTTGCGCCGCTTTCTCGAGAATGGCGCAACGAACCATACCATCCTCGTTGATGAGGCCCACAACCTGGTGGATCGTGCCCGGGAGATGTTCTCAGCGGTCCTCAACAAGAAGCGTGTTTTGAGCCTGCGTCGAGAACTCAAGGCCGTTCAGCCTGCCCTGTACAAAACGTTGGGACGTATCAATGCTTGGATGCTCGCTGCCCGCAAGCACTGTGATACCGCTGGTGAATCATACGCCAACACCACATCGCCCGACACCCTCTATCCCTATCTAAGGGACTTCCTCCAACGCAGCGAGGTTATTCTATCAGAGAGAAAAGCGGGCGCCGAGAGTGACGCCTTGCTGGAGCAATACTTCGCTGTTCACCGTTTTCTACGGGTTGCCGAGAAGTACGATGACGCCTATCGGACCTGCTATCATCGCGTTGGAAGTGACATGAATATCCGCTTGTTCTGCCTGGATCCGGCCAGCCAGCTGGGTGAGATCATTTCGGGTTGCCATAGTACTATCTTCTTCTCAGCTACCTTGCGACCCGAAGCATATTATCGTCGTCTTTTCGGATTGCCACCGGACGCCGAGGTCGTCAGCCTGCCATCTCCTTTTCCGCCGGAGCATCTGGTCCTAAATATCGACAGCCGAATATCCACCCATTACCGCGATCGGCGGAGAACTTGCGAGGCGCTGGCCAAACGGATTCTGGCGGCCATCCGACACCCAGGCAACCACCTAATTTTCTTCCCGTCCTACGCCTACCTGGAGATGGTGTTGGAGCGGCTGGCCGCCTTGGCCCCAGATATCGATTACCAGGTCCAAACCCCTGAGATGTCCGAAAGTGAACGGCTGACCTTCCTCGATCGCTTCCATGATGCGCCGAAGGTCGGTTGCGTCGGAATGGCTGTCATGGGGGGTATTTTCGGTGAAGGGATTGATCTCGTGGGCGAACGTCTCATCGGAGCGATCGTCGTGGGCGTGGGGCTGCCCGGGATCGGTATGGAGAGAAATCTGATCGCCGAACACTTCACCACCTGCGGCGAGGATGGATTCGCATTCGCTTACCAGTATCCGGGATTCACACGGGTACTGCAGGCGGTGGGGCGCGTCATCCGGACGTCAACCGATCGCGGACATGTGCTGCTCATCGACAGACGCTATGCCACCAGCCGCTATCGGCGCCTCATGCCCTCCCATTGGCAACCGAAATGGCTGACTGCCGGCGACACCCGCATTGAAACCTGACCAAAGCTGGTTATGGGATCGTTTGGATAGCGACAAATGGGGAGAACTTCAACGGGGAAGGGGCGTCTGGTCAGCGTGGGTCTGAATCAGGCGGTCAAGCATCGCCTTCTGATCGGCTGTCAGGTCGATGAATTGGATCTGCTGCTGTTTGGTCTTAATGGGTGCAAATGGGCGTCCCTCGTCGACCTCGGTGTCCCGGATCGTCCGAAAATTGAGATCCTTCAGACAGATGGCGTTCTCCACCAGGATGATATCGACTTTCTTGGCCGGGATCCCCTTGCTGCGACCAACCGGATAGTGAAACGAGAGTCCGCTGCGACTGACGTTCTTGATTTCACCCAGTTTGACGGGCTTTGATTTGATGACGGCCATGCCGATCTCTCCCATACTCATCCCGGAAATATCTTTGAGCTCGCTGGAGCGCGATTGGAGCATGGCGAAGGCGCCTTTTTTCAATCGGTAGCGCTGATGCGCCCGTCGCTCCCGGCTCTTGCCAACAGTTCGCGCGCCAGATCCCTTTGGCATCTGGGGGCGAGATGGGGTTTGCGGCTCCGTGCTGAAGTCGTGGTTGCGGGATGCCATTCTACCTCCTTTCTGCGGGGGCGGCGCGGCGGTAGCGCTTATCGATCACGGCGATCATTATGGCATGTGAGCGACCATACCGACCACAGGGGTTGAAGACACCCCCCCGCCCAATCGTCGGCACCCTATCCGTTGCGGTTTTCATAGACCGCGTCGCGATATCGACGATGGCGTTGACGCCGGATGGAAATAGGAATTGAGTTGGTGATCAGAGCAACTGTGAGGCAACACCACTTAAGGTGTGAGGCAATATCGACGCCAGGGGCATTTCGTATGATCGCATACTTCCCGGCCGCGCCGGTAGCAATCTTCTTCGCCTTCGGAGCGCTGCAGGCTCCGGATCATGGCCGTGGTATCTAGCAATGAATGGGGTCTTGTCCCAAAATGCTGCGGGTCTTCTTTACGGAAGCGTCTATCCAGTCCTGTGACCGCTCCCGACGGCTGCGCGAGACGGACAATGTCGCGTTCCTGCATGGTCATGGATCCTGTCTAAGATATAGGCAAATCTCCCGAGCAACTCGGGAGATTTGCCTACCGCCAGTTGGGTAAAGATCCTAGAGCACACCCAAAAATTTGTCGACCCGACTCCGTTATCCTACACAGCAGAGGTGCTGGTCATCGGTAGAATAATCGAAAACCGGTTGTCTTCCGTGTAGTCGATAGCGGTGTATGCCGTACTTTCTGCCTTTGCGATGTGCAAGTCTTGTAGTTGATGGAGCAGCTTGCAACGTTTGATGCAATCATCCTTCGGATCGTCGCGGTGGTGGCAGAATTTGCAAGGAGACGAAATCATGGTGACCCTCCTCTCGGTAAGTCGCGGCAGGTGCTATCGGTTACGTTTTTTCGTTTGTCATTTCCTCCCTATACGCTCATTTTGGACTCATTTTGCCATGCGCGGGGCACCTTGTCCATGGGACAACCTGCCCATTTTTATGGGGGTTTTTCCTGTAAGCGAATGCGTTGGGGGCGGTTTGCGGCGGATGTGCGCGGATCCGATGCCACATCCGCGAGAGAAATGGCGTGAAGGTCGTCCCGAGGGCCGAAGTGAAACGACAAGCGCTCCCACGGTGAGGTTGACCAACGAATGGATGCCGGCCCTGCGCTGCGGGCTACTCTTTCCAGAGGTCCACGTCGATCAATCCCAATCGGGCTGCATAACGAACCAATTCCATGGCGCTGTGGATGTTGAGTTTACGCATGATATTGGCACGGTGGTTCTCGACTGTCTTTGGGCTGATGAACAGTCGTTTGGCGATCTCCTTTTTGGGAATCCCCTCGGCCAGATACCGCATGATTTCCTGCTCGCGCGGCGTCAGCGTCCCATATTCGGCATCACTGATGCGGGCCTCTTTGACGGGGGATTTCATTAGTTTCTCAATCACCTCATGCGAAATGGAACTGTCGAGGAAATATTCGCCACTGGACACCGCTTCCAGTCCCTGCACCAGCCGCTCTGCAGCAGACTCCTTGACCACGTATCCGGTGGCCCCCGCCTGAAATGCCTCGACGATATAGTCGATTTTGGAGTGCATACTGATGATGAGAATGTGGGTGTCGGTGTAATTCCGGCGGATGCGGCTGGCGAGTTCCAGTCCGTTGGTGTCGGGCAGCGAGATATCCACGATGGCCACGTCCGGGGACAACTCGCCGACCATCTCCATCCCTTTTCTTCCGGTGCCCGCTTCTCCGACGACTTTGAAGCGCTGATCGCGGGCCACGATCGCCTTTAGACCTTCCCGGAAAAGGGGATGATCGTCGATGATCAGGATGCTAATGACGCTCATTGTTTCTCCATCTTCTGAGGTCGCAGTCACCTCCGTCGCGGATGGATGCGTGGATGAGGGCAGCCGTGGACGGTATATGAAGATATCTGCCATGAAATCGGGCGGATGGAAAGAAAAAAAACGGTATCACGACGATTTAGGCTGGATAAGGATGCATCGGGTCGGCATAGAAGGGGCATAACTGCTGGCCTATCTACCGATCTACCGCGCTGGCAATGCACACCTGTGTGGGGTAGGATTGTGGAACACCGTGGACACCTTACCGCGATAGTCAGAGATTGTCGTAACATGAAAGGAGGCCGACGGGATGACCCTTGCTCCCGACATCCTGGCGTATACCCAAAGTGAGAAGGTGAAAGCCGGCCTGATCTGGTTAAGTCAGGGACTGCTGCAATTTCCGGATGCATCGGCGCCGAGACAGAGGGCTGCCGAAACACTATCTCTATCCATACTGGCGATGATTCGCGACGAGGTTCAACTGGGCTGGCGACTGACGCGTGAAATCGCCTGGCAAAAGGCGGATGAGCATCTTCAGCAAGCGGCGGCCATGATTCATTCCGGGGTCGCCCATGACGCCCCCTGGCATCTGACCTTGGCCCTACGACACATCACGGCAGTTGGACAGGCTGCCCACCGCCGTCTGGCGGACAGGGGCGCAACCGAACCGGATGCGCCATCGAGCGACTGATTGCCTTGTTGATGGGATTGATGTAATGACGGCCGATGATACCATTGATGCCACCATAGGAGCCGGCCAATGAAAGACAAGAACGGTCTTTACTACCATCCCAACCCTCTCAACAAGCGCGTGCGCATGTATGTTCGCCAGGGGGTGGACGACATCGAATTCCGTCTATGGAATCAGGACGACCCGATGCTGTGGAGTGAACATGGCTGGGTGCCGCATGGGGCCATTGTTCGGGCCAAAGCGCTTTACAAAGGGAAAAAATTTGATCCCGAGCAGGCCTATGACCTCAGACTTGCCCAAGCGCTCTTGGCGGAAGGGTAGCTTCACGGCCGCCGCTCTGGACGCTTACCAACAGCAGCGGCGTTCATATCTCGAGTGCAAGCAGCACTTGGCGGACCATATTGCCATCCGCCCGGCCGCCGAAATGCTGCATAATGGTCCCCATGGCCTGCATTTTATTGCGATATTGACTGAAGTCAACGTTGGCCTGAATCCATTCGCGGATCTCCGCTTCGGTGACCTGGGCCGGCAAATAACTCTCCAATATTTTCATGTACGCCGTGGGCGTATCGGTACCGCTGTGGGTCAGTGTTTCCTTTTCAGACTTTAACAGTTTGCGGATGACACCAATGACGACCTCATCCTCGATCTGTTTGGCCTCCTGACGTCCCAGCTCTCCCATGATGATTCTCAGCGCATTCTTGCGTTCGTCGTCCTTGAGCTTCATGGCGATCATCAAATCGGTTTTGAGCTGTTGCTGTAGACTCATTTTGCTTGCGTGCCCTCCTGCCTTGTCCAGATCGATTGTGGGTGGGGGATTAGTGGCGGCTGCGGATGGCCGGTGAACATCCATCCTTATCATCTAACAAGAGGATATATCGAGCCAGCCTCGGGTTTTGTCAATAGAAGATCTGAAAGATCGCCAAGCTTCCCGCAATGCACCGAATCCGCCAGAAACGGCCCATGCTTGACCCCGTTTCGGGGATGCCCTATCTTCTGTGCGTTTCAACGGGAGCCCAATTGTACCCCACTCATCGCGCTTTGCGGAGGTTTGCATGCGTCTCTTGCTGATCGAGGACGACGCCAAGATAGCCAGCTTCATCATCAGTGGTCTCAAAGCGGCCGGCTTCGCTGTCGACCACTGCAGCACCGGCCTTGACGGCCTGCATCTGGCGTTGACCGAGCCATATGATGCGGCCATCGTGGACCTTATGCTGCCTGAACTTGACGGCTTGTCCATCATCGCCAAATTGCGCAGAGAAAAGATCAATACACCGGTGATTATCCTGAGTGCCAAAGATGCCGTGGACGACCGTGTCAACGGCCTTCAAGCCGGTGGCGACGACTACCTCACAAAGCCTTTCGCCTTCTCGGAGCTGCTGGCACGCGTCCAGGCCCTGATTCGACGCGCCAGCGGCGCCACCGAGCCTACCCGCCTAACAGCCGGGCCGCTAGAGATGGACCTCATCGCACGCAAAGTGCAGCGCAGCGGTGAATCTATCGAGCTTCAGCCGTTGGAGTTCTCGCTGTTGGAGTATCTTCTGCGCAACACCGATCGCGTGGTGTCCAAGACGATGATCATGGAACATGTTTGGGATTACAATTTCGATCCCCAAACCAACGTGGTCGAAGCCCGCATCTGCCGACTGCGCGATAAGGTCGATCGGGGCTTCCCCGAAAAGCTAATCCACACCGTCAGGGGCGTGGGCTATGTCCTCAAGTCGGCTCCCTGACGACCGCCCGCGTTTGCGGGCCAGCTTGGCCTTGCGGCTGACCCTCTGGTATGCGGGGGTTTTCTCCGTCACCGCCTTTCTGGCCTTTGCTCTTTTCTACTTGCTGATTACCAACCTCGTGCGCAGTCGCATCGACACAGACTTGTTACGCCAAGCCGATGAGTACAATACCGTTCACTCCCTGCAGGGCATCGGCGCTCTGCAGCGCTTCGCTGTCCTCAGGGCCCAAGCCGCAGGAGAGGAGAAGATCTTCGTGCGCTTGCTCTATCCCACGGGGGTGGCCTTCTCTTCTTCAAACGCCAGCCACTGGCGCGATTTAGGCGTGAATCAGCAGGCGGTGCGGGCGGTGGAGAATGGGGAGGGGGATGTCATCGAGACGGTTGGGCTCGACCGGCATCGCCACGGCGTGCGGGTTCTCTACAGCCACTTGGGACGGGGGGTGGTGCTGCAGTTGGGGCAGGCCCTGGACACGGAAGCGCGGCTGTTCGAAGGCTTCAAGCCGATTTTTATTTTCACCATGAGCATCATCGTTTGTTTCGGCTGCGCCGTCGGATGGTTCATGGCCCGCCGCGCTTTGGCAGGGGTGGCCGACGTGACCCGCACGGCCCGTCGCATCACCAGCGGCGATCTTTCCCAACGGGTGCCCATCCGGCGCCATGGCGACGAGATTGACCAATTGGCCCTGACCTTCAATCAAATGCTGGACCGTATCGCCGCCTTGGTGTCTGAAATTCGCGAAATGAACGACAACATCGCCCATGATCTGCGCAGTCCCCTGACCCGCATCCGGGGCGCGGCCGAGATCACGCTTCTCAATGCCGCCGGCATCGGCGATTACGAGCGCATGGCGGGTGATGCCATCGAAGAGTGCGATCGGTTGCTGGATATGATCAATACCATGCTGCTCATATCTCAGAACCAGGCAGGGACGGCCGAGGTCGTCCAAGAGCGTGTAGATTTGGTGGCACTGGTGCACCAGGCGGTGGATCTCTTTCTACCGCTCGCGGAGGATCGCCAGATCCAGCTAACGACGGAACTGCCCGACCTCTGTTCATTGCAAGGCGATGAACGCATGCTTCAGCGTTTGGTCGCCAACCTGCTTGACAACGCCATCAAATATACCCCTCACAAGGGGAGGGTTGCGGTCGCCTTACGGTGTGAAACGACGATGGGGGAAGCGGTTCGACTCAGCATCAGTGACAATGGGCTGGGCATCTCCGCTGCCGATCGACCCCACATATTCAATCGCTTCTACCGCTGTGATCAAAGTCGCGCCACGCAGGGAAACGGATTGGGGCTCAGCCTGGCACAGGCCATCGCCCAAGCCCACGGCGGAACAATTGAGGTTGAAAGCGAACCTGGGAAGGGCAGTCACTTCACCGTCGTTTTCACCAGTGGCGCAAGCTGAGAAGTCGTTGCAAGCGGCTCTGGATAACCAATTGGTAATCTCAAGATCATCTTGACGTCATTTAAGGGCCTTACCATCGCGCCACTGAAAGTTTGGGATCCATCATATACATCAGAAGACTCATCAGCGGGGCGGCACGTGACATTGTGGATCAGGCCCCAAGGAGGTTCGGAATGAATCGGTTATTGCGCACCATATCAAAGCCCAAAGCCCTACTGGCTGTTTTGGTGGTCAGTTTGGTCTTTCCATTTGCTTCCGTCTCGGCCAAAAGCGGTCAAATTATGGTCCCGGCCAGCTTTACCGAATTGGCTGAGAAGGCCCGGCCGGGGGTTGTGAATATCCGTACGGTTAAAACCATGCAGGATGGTGGGCGGGTTTTCCGCCACTTCTACGGAAATCCCTTCGGCGGCCAACGCCGACATCCGTTCGAGGACTTTTTCAGACCGTTCCAGGAGGATGAACGGCAGCGCGACCACAAGCAACGCAGCCTGGGTTCGGGCTTCATCATCGACAAGGCGGGATACATCGTTACCAATAACCACGTCATTGAGGACGCAGATCAGATCAAGGTTAAATTATATGACGACAAAGAGTTCGATGCCACCCTGGTGGGGAGGGACTCCAAAACGGATCTGGCCCTCATCAAGATCGAAGGGGCCAAAAATCTGAAACCTCTTGAGATGGGTAACAGCGATGGCCTCGATGTGGGAACCTGGGTCGTGGCCATTGGCAGTCCCTTCGGATTGGAGCAGACCGTCACCGCGGGCATCGTCAGTGCCAAGGGTCGTATCATCGGTTCGGGTCCTTACGACGACTTCATCCAGACCGATGCGTCCATTAATCCCGGCAACAGCGGCGGTCCCTTGCTAAACCTCGATGGTGAAGTGATGGGCATCAATACGGCCATCGTGGCGAGCGGTCAAGGTATCGGCTTCGCCATCCCCGTAAATCTGGCCAAAGGGATAGTGGCCCAATTGAAAGAGGGGGGGGAGGTCACCCGCGGTTGGCTGGGTGTGGCCATTCAAGACCTGACCCCGGAACTTGCCGAGTACTACGGTATTGAGGGGCGTGAAGGTGTGCTCATCGCCCAGGTTTTCGAGGATGATCCCGCCGACAAAGCTGGTCTGAGGGCCAACGACGTCGTCACCGCCATCGATGGGCGCGCCGTGACCACCGGTCGGGAGCTTTCTCAAGTGATCGCCGACACGGAAGTTGGCAAGAAAACCGAGATCACCTATTTCCGCGATGGTGAGGAGCAGACGGCGTCCGTGCGTCTCACGAAACGAGATGATGAAAAACGTCTGGCCGCCCGGCCCATGAATGATGCCCAGGATGAGTTGGGTCTGCGTGTCCAGCCCATCACCCCTGAACTGGCCCGCCAATTCGGTTTCGATGAAGAGGAGGGCGGGGTGCTGGTCGGGCGTGTGAAATCCGGCAGCAAGGCGGATACAGCCGGCGTGCAGACGGGCGACATCATCAAGGAGATCGACCGGCAGGTTGTCAACGACACGGCCGACTACGAGAAGCTGATCAAGCGGGGGCTCAAATCCGATGGGATCTCCATGCTGATCAAGCGTCGCAACGCCGGTTATCTGGCTGTCAAAATAAACCCTTAAGTTCTGTATCCTGCATCCCGATCTGGTTGTGAAACCATAATCCCTCTTCGTGCAGCGGGCTTGCCCGCTGCCCGAAGTAGGGTTCGGTATTTGGAATGTGAAAATGCCCACTTGACAGGCGCTTCAAGGATGTCTAGATTAACGCAAAATTTTAAGCTGGGCCCATCCAAAGAAACCAATTTGAGGTGCGACATGCCGGTTTACGAATTTGAATGTCAATCATGTGGTCAGGTTACCGAAGAGCTGGTCCGAATGGATACAAAGTCTATCAAGTGTCCCAAATGTGCCGCAAAGGCCAGCAAAATCATTTCTTTGTGCGCTTTCGACCTCAAAGGCGGCGGCTGGTACGCTGACGGATACGCTTCCAAGAAAAATTAGCGGATCCCGCCCCACTTGGATTATGCCCGAGCGTTGATTACGGGTCACCGTCCGTCACCAGTGGCGCAAATACAGTGCCGGAGCACCCACATTCATTTCAGTTTTCAAGGGCCCTTTTTGGGCCCTTTTTTATGGAGAAACCAAGAGTCAGATGGGCTAGCGGGGCTTGGTGTCGCTCAGCATTTCGAACTTGCAGATCATCACGCATATCGACAGAACAAAGGTATGCGCCGCACAGAAAATCAGAAAGCTGTCTTCCAGTTTTATACCCGCCAACAAAAATAGCGCGCTGATGAAAATTAGGCGTTTGGTGTGCATCGGAGAGGTCCACTGAGCTGTATTGCAGGTCCGTAGCGACCTGTGTTACCCCTATATCGCCGTATTTGAGATCGAGCTTTAACCCCAATCATAATCATCAAAAAGGCGGGGCGGATCAGGCTTGAAAGGAGTGCCAGATGGGCAGACCCTTGGATCGGGTAATGAACTATTTTCAGCAAATCAGTCGTATTCCACGCTGCTCCAAGCAGGAAGCCCAGGTGTCGGCCTGGATCCGCCAATGGGCCGACGACAATGGGTACCGCTGGCAAGCAGACGCTGCCGGCAATCTGGTTATCCAGGTGCCCGGGCGGGGGGGCGGCGAAACCTCCGCGCCCGTCATCTTGCAGGGTCACATGGACATGGTCTGTGAGAAAACGCCCGATTCACCCCACGATTTCAGCAAAGATCCATTGACGCTGATCACCCAAGGAGAGTGGCTGCACGCCGATCGGACCACCCTCGGGGCCGATAACGGCATCGCCCTGGCGTTGGCAATGGCGGCCGCGACAGACGAAACGAATGTCCATCCGCCCTTGGAGCTTCTCTTTACCGTAGATGAAGAGACGGGGCTTACCGGTGCTGAAAAACTCGAGACAGACATGCTCACCGGTAAGGTGATGATCAACATCGACAGTGAGGACGAGGGCACCTTTACCGTGGGGTGTGCAGGTGGTCAGCATGTTGATATCCACCTGACGCTCTCTACCGATGCGGTGGCGACCTCCGAGGAGGTGTGGGACGTTACCGTGGGCGGCCTTCACGGCGGCCACTCTGGTGTGGATATTCATCGCAACCGGGCCAATGCCAATCTGGTGTTGGCGCAGACCCTGAAAGCCATCCGCGCGGATATCCCCATGCGCCTTGTCGCATTCGAGGGAGGCAGTGCCCATAACGCTATCGCGCGGGACGCGCGTGCGGTGATCGCCACCCCTTTAGGCAAGGCCGGGCTGTTGGGTCAAACGGTGGCTGCCTGTGAAGCGCTCTGGCAGAAACACTATGCGTCGACAGATGGCGACCTATTTGCGAAGTTGGGGACGCCGACGGACGCGGCTGCTGCCAGGGCCTTGAGCGTAACGAATACGGACACCGTCCTCGCGCTGATTTTGGCCCTTCCCCATGGCGTCGCCGGACTCTCGGCCGTTTGGCGCGGGGTAGTGGAGACATCCGCCAACCTGGCGCGGGTCGATCTCCGGGAAGATCGTCTCAGTCTGCTCTGCAGCCTGCGAAGTAGCGATATGGGGCGATTGGACGAGATAACGACACGCGTAAACGCCATCGCCGAACTTGCAGGGGCCCAGGCCAGCGCCACGAAGCGCTATCCCGCCTGGGAGGTCGATTTGGAATCGGACCTGTTGGCGCGCTGTCGGCGGATTTATGCGGATCTCTTTGCTCGAGAGGCCAGGGTGGAGGTGATGCACGCCGGTCTGGAGTGTGGCGTGATTGGGGCCAAATATCCGGGAATGGAGATGATCTCCATCGGCCCCACCCTTGAGCATCCCCATTCACCCCAGGAGCGGCTAAACCTCCCTTCAGTGGAGCGGGTCTGGTCTTTCATGGCGGCCCTTTTGCGGGCATACGCGGCCTAGGGTGATAATGACGGCACGTAGTCCGCGGATCAATCGTCCTCACCGATGGGACCTATGGGATCCACCGGAAATACTGGGCCGCGTGCGGTGACCGGACGGATGGCTCCCGTACTGCAAGCGCGACGGCGGTATTGCGAGCGGCGCGTGACCATCTCCCGCCAGGATATGGCGCTTCCTTTGGATGCCGTGGGCTGGCGTCGATCCTGATCGGGGAGTGCACCGAGGCGGGCAGACCGTTTGCGGTGGGCCGCTTGCCCCCTGGTGCGAGTTTTTGTGGGCATTCGTGGGACGCTACCGGGTTGCGGCGTTGTCGGTTTTTTGTCGGTTGTGGGTTTATCTCGCCAATGCACTTTGAGCCGTCGCCAGAAACGGCCCAGCCAGTCGGAACCGGCTGGTCGGGCAGTGCTGTGGGGATCTGACACCCGGTTGGCTGTTTGGCTTGGTGCCGTATTCCTGCGTACTGCCGTCCTGCCTTCGCTTGCCGCGGAACCACCGTTCGATCCCATGTCTTCTGCCACCAGGGCGGCGTATGCGACCGTTACCGCTCTCGTGCGTTCCTCTGCTGTTTCCCGCAAGATACTGTCCGGGGCATACCGATCGGGGTGCCACGTCTTGATCTCCCGCAGGTAGGCTCTCTTGACGACGGAGGGGTGGCTACCCGGCGGAATGCCGAGGGTCTCGTAGGGGGACTCGCGTTTCAATTTTAGGTCTCCGGTGTAAAATTCTCTGGTGACAATGGGACAGATTACGGGAATTCCAGTACCCAAACAAGTAGAAATCCGGAGCATGGTCAGGCTGTTACGCAAAACAAAGGTGGCTACGATCCAGCACCTTGTGGTAACGTGAATTTCCTTGGCGACCCGCAACCAGCGCTTTTCCTTGCCAGGGGGTAGGAGCAAATTGGGTGCCAGCGGGCCGACCGACAAACCAACGGATAATGAATCTATGGCCAAACTCTATTTTCGCTATGGCGCAATGAATTGCGGCAAATCCACCGCCTTGATCCAAGTCGATTACAATTATCGTGAACGCGGAATGGCAACGCTGATCGTGAAACCCCACACCGACACCAAGGGACAGGACCAGATCGTATCTCGTCTAAGTGTTTCGCGGCAGGTGGATATTCTGGCCGGGCCGCAGGACGATCTTTTTACCCAGATCCGTCATCGTAAATCAGCGGCCCCGCTGGACTGCGTCCTGGTCGATGAGGCCCAATTTCTCACAGCAACCCAGGTGGATCAGCTCTTTCTCCTGGCCGTGCGAGCAGATATCCCTGTCATCTGTTATGGATTGCGAACGGATTTCAAGATGGATGGCTTCGAGGGCAGCCAGCGCCTGCTGCTGCTTGCCCACAGCATCGAGGAGCTTAAAACCATCTGCAAATGCGGTCGAAAAGCGATGGTGAACGGCCGCAAGCTGGAGGGGCGTTTCGTTTTCGAAGGAGATCAGGTGGCCATCGATGGCGAGGGGAACATAGAGTACGAATCCCTCTGTCCGCACTGCTACTTCAAATACAAGGCGGAAGCCGCCCTGACATCCACAGAACCTCTCGGCACCAATTGATATGGTCCACCCATCGTTCCCCCGCACATCAGGAGGCGGCATGCACGAACTCACCGAAGCGCGTCAGGGACGGATCGCTATCCGCAACTTCCAAACCATCAGCGATGGGTTGACGCTGAGAGGGTCTTATCGTCTCAACGGCAGCTCGGGCCTCAACCTTGAACTGGCCCTGGCCACCCTCAGCCCTGAAATCTATGGCAAGATGAACGATCCCCGACGTATCGAACTGAAAGGCATCGAATATGTGATGGATCGTCTCCCGCGGGGCATTGAGAGCAGTTCGCGTCTCGTGTTGACCACCCAGGAGGGATTGGACGACACCGCCTTTGAAAAAATTGTTCCCCTCAAACGCCGTCGCATCTCCTACCGGGTCAGTGAAGAGGAGATCTGCTTCATTATCACGCAGGGGCTTAGCGAGATTTACGATATCCTGACCCATCTGACCTTCCTCAACATCGAAGCCAAGAAGATCCACAAACAGATGCGTAACCTGGACGGTGCGCTATCGCCCGAATGGCAGCGCTTGGCAGAGACCGTCGCCCGCGAGAAATCCCTTGGCGCAGATGCCCTTGATCGCGCCCTTTGGGACCTGAGCATCCTTCTGGGAATCACCTACCGTGAAACCCGCGATACCTATCGGTACTTCGAGCAATCCCGTAATGAGCAGAACGCCAACAACGGGCTTTTCCAGATCATCTACCAGTTGGGGCTGCGGGTGGATGCCGAGCGTCGCGGCGACGCGGAGGGCCGGGTCTATTTCACACCGGCCCTGCGCGACATCATCGGGCATCAGGTGTACGCGGAGACCTGGGCTCGGAGCGTCATTGGCCGTTTGGACAGCCTGGGACTCCTGGATCGCCCGCTTCACATCATCAGCGCCAATTTGCATTCCTTTAAAAACACCCTGTATGCTTATGGCGCCTTGGATGCGGCGGGGCGCAGCGCCTACGAGAAGGACTTCTATGCCTTATTTGAAGCAGCTTCTAATGGTCTGGAGGGGCTCGACGCATACGCTGTCGAACACGGCTTTGAGGCGATTGAAGACACCTCGGGGGCCCAAATCAACAGCCAGGTAATCGACACGGGAGCGCTCGGCGAGGTGCCGCTCCACCCCGAGTTGGATGGCATCGCCCCTGCTCGTTCAGCCCCAGCGCCCGTACTGTTGGTGATCAACTACGCCTTCGGCACCCAAGCCTTCGAGGTGATGGACGAGTTGCTAGAGCAGTTGGGGCAACGCGAGCCCCAGCGGCGTGGACGGGTCGCCTCCATATCGATCATGGGCAAGGCCGGAATTCTGTCCGGCGTCAAAGGCGATCTCATGCTGGCCACTGCCCATGTCATCGAAGGGTCAGCACACAACTATATCTGCCAAAATGATCTCAGCGAGACAGATTTTGACCCCGGTATCCGCGTCTTCAAGGGGCCCATGGTCACCGTCCTGGGGACGTCGCTCCAGAACCGGGCTGTTCTCAAGCGGTTTCAGACGACCAGTTGGCGCGCGGTGGGGTTGGAGATGGAGGGGGGCCACTACCATCGTGCCATCAGCGCTGCCATGCTGCGCGGTCACATACCGCAGAGCGTCAAGGTCCGCTACGCCTACTACGCCTCAGATAATCCCCTGGTCAGCGGGCAGACGCTCTCCTCGGGCAGCATGGGGTTGGAAGGAATCAAACCCACATACATGATCACCAAGGTGATCCTTCAGAAGATTTTCAATCAACACGATGGTGGGTAATTTGCGGGATGGAATGGGTCTTTCGGGGCTACCCTTCTTGGGTAGCCGCACGCCGGGCGGCGAAGCAGCGCCGTTCGAAATAGGTGCCCGTTTTACGGTCGAGCACGGCCTCATGTTCATGCATCCAGCGGGGACCGCCCGACCAGGCACCGCACGCCAGCACCACGGTGTCGCCCAAGCAGAATTTCCCGGCGTAGCCCTTAGAATTCAACTCGCTGAGCTTCTCTAAATCCAATACCATTTTTTGGGGTGTCGTCATCGTTTCCATATCCCCTCCTCTCGGGGGAGGCCATTCGGAGGTCATCCGCCATCACGGCGAATGCCCCCGAATGGGATCGTTCAGGTGGTTGGCAAAGGGCCTGGTGACGCAAGGTTAAAGGAAACACCCACGCGAGCGGGCACCGGAAGTCCTGGCGGTTTCTTGCCAGCAGCGGCTGTAATCCTCATAGCTATCGCTGCAATAACCGCATCTATCCATCTCTTCGTGCAGGAAGCGCCGCTCGTCATTGAGACATTCGCTTTCCCTATCACTGAGTTCTCTCGCCATGGCCGTCACCTCCTTTTTTGGGATGACATAGTTCTCAAGGGGCTTGTCCTCACGCGGAGGAAGTGTCCTTTCAAGGTAAGCGTCATGGCCAGGAGTGCAAGTGCCGTGGCGGCCCGAGAAGATCGATTAAGGGCGGAAAAGAGGCCTCTGATCGCCCTCCAGCAACCCTTTGAGGCTGTGCGAGATCAGCTCCAGCCGGCGTAGAATCTCCATTCGTAGCTGGTGGGGGGCCTGCGTCGAAGCCGCCAGTTCCTGGCGGTAGTAGTGGGTTGTGGCTGCCAACAGATCGATGATGACCTCGTCGCCGGGACCGCCTTTTTCCATTTTCATTGTCACTCGCAGCGGGAATCCGTTACATTCAGCGGCATACACCAGTGAGCGCATCCTGCACTTTGGAAAGGAGTTTCGCGTGAATTCGAATCCGGTTCCTGATAAAGCCCCGGCGCCGCCCTCGCAACGTCCAGTGTGGGGCTGGGCGCTCTACGATTGGGCCAATTCAGCCTTCGCCACCACTGTGATGGCCGGCTTTTTTCCGATCTTCTTCAAGCAATACTGGAGTAGCGGTGTCGACGTCAATCTCAGCACGGCCCGTCTCGGCCTGGGGAATGCCTGCGCCAGTCTGGTAGTGGCCCTCCTGGCGCCCCTGTTGGGCATCATTGCCGATCGCAGCGCGTCCCGCAAACGTCTGCTGCTCTGCTTCGCTTACGCCGGTATTGGGTTTACGGCCCTGCTCTTCTTCATCTCCCAAGGACGCTGGGAACTGGCCCTGCTGGCCTACGCCCTGGCCATCATTGGATGGGCGGGCGCCAATGTTTTCTACGACGCGCTGCTGCCCCAGTTGGTTCCTCCGAGCCAACTGGACCGCACCTCCAGCTTGGGTTACGCACTCGGCTATCTGGGCGGCGGACTGCTGTTTCTGGGCAACGTTGCCATGACCCTAAGGCCCCATTGGTTCGGGCTGGCGGACGCGGGTGAAGCCGTCCGCGTCGCCTTTCTCAGTGTGGCCCTTTGGTGGGGGGGGTTCGCCCTCTTCACCTGGCGCTGGGTGCCGGGTGAGGTGCGCCGCCGACCGGGGCGTGACCGGACCATCCTCAAGAGCGGCTTTGTGCAACTGGGGCGCACCTTGTCTCAGATACGGCGGCTGCCCAGCGTGTGGCTGTTTTTACTGGCATACTGGTTTTACATCGACGGCGTAGACACCATTATCCGCATGGCGGTGGATTATGGCCTCTCCATCGGCTTCAGCGCCAACGACTTGATCCTGGCGTTGCTCATCACACAGTTTGTCGGGTTTCCCTCCGCCCTGGCTTTTGGCTGGCTGGGACAACGCTGGGGCGTAAGGCGCTCCATCTACCTGGCCCTAGGGGTGTATTGCGGTGTGACCGTTTGGGGTGCCGTCATGCAACGTCCAGCCGAGTTTTTCGGGCTGGCGGTGGTCATCGGTCTGGTCCAGGGAGGGATTCAGGCCCTCAGCCGCAGTTATTTCGCCCGTTTGATCCCGGTGGAACGCAGCGCAGAATTCTTCGGGTTCTACAACATGTTGGGAAAATTTGCCGCCATTGTCGGGCCCGCCCTCATGGGGGCCAGCGGCCTTCTGGTGCGACGCTGGCTGGCGTCGGGCGTGACGGATGCCGAACGTTTGTCGGCCATCGGTCACCAGGCGGCCCGTATCAGCATTCTTTCGGTACTGGTGCTCTTCATCATCGGCGGCGTTCTCTTCTACTTTGTCGATGAGAAACGGGCGCAGGCGGAGCTCGATGCGCTATCGGGGGATCCCTCCTGAGGACATGGCGCTGCCGTTGGCAAGGGCGTCCCGCTTAAGGGAGCCCCATGCCGCCCTGGCAAGCGGTCATGGCCCTGTCTCGAAGCAAGCCCTTTCAGCGCGTGAGTGCCATTTTCAGGCTGATCACCAGTCGGTTGAAGGAGCGGGTCAAGCTGCCGATCTCGTCGGTGCGGTTCTCGGGCAGTACATCCAGGTCGACCTGACCTTGGCTGACCTGGTCGGCCATGTGAGTCAATTGGTTGATGGGCCTGGTGATGCCGTTGCCGATGAGGACGCCGATGATGATGGCGATGACGAGGACCACGGCCCAGACAATCATGATGTAGGTCTGCATCTCCTTGGCGGGCTGGACCACCGCCGGCTGGGAGGCGATAATGGCAAGGCTTGCACCGATGACGTCCAGGGGGGCGTAGGCGGCATAACGACCACCGCCGTCGGAAACAAAGCTTTCAATCCCGCTCTTGCCCGCCATCATGTTGGCGATGATGCCCTTGAAGGCGGCATTGTCGGTTTTGGTGAGGTCTTCACTGTCGTAGGTTTCGTTCCAGCGAGTGTCCTTGGCATCGATGCCCGGGCGCACCAATACCTTGCCGCTCCCGTCCACCAACATGGCGTAGCTGTCGTAACCGATCGTTAGCGTAAGAATATCCTTTTGAATCGTGGAGAGGAGGACGTCGTAGCCGACGACGCCCAATACATTGCCGGCATCGCTGCGAACCGGAGTGGCGCAGGTGACAATGAGGTCCTTCGAGTTGGCGTCCACATAGGGCGCTGTCCATACCGTCTTGCCTTCGGTGATCGCTTTGACATACCAGGGACGTTTGGTATTGACGAAACCGTCGGTTGCACCAATCGATAACACCGCAGCCTGGTCGTCCAGCGCCATGACGTTGGTCTCCGTTCCGAGGTAGCCGAGGATGACATAGGGATTCTTGGCCACCACAGGTTTGAGCAGACGGACCACTCTTTGAAGGATGAGGGTTTCGCTCTTCAGCGCCGGATTGGAGACGGGGTCGCCGTAGGTGCTGCCGTTCCAAGGCATCAGCATGTACTGGCCGAGGGCGATGTCGCCCGCGGGTGCCGTTGCATAGATCTCTCTGGCATAATCGGCGACCGCTTCCACCTCCTGGTTGATCCGTTGAAAGATGAGGCTGTATTCGTCGGCCTTCTGTTGGGCGACCCTAACCAAGTGGGCCTCGGCCTGTTCCGAAAGGGCGCTGCGACTTTCGGTGCTGGCGATCATGCCCACCGCCGTCAGCGCCCCCAGTACCAACAGGACGATCACCAGGGTGATCTTGGAACGAATGGACATTCCCCTGCGCGATACTGCCTCCTTTGCCGGCACCTGGGGCGTCAACGCGTCATCGAAGGCGTCGTCGAGGAGATCTGCGGGGTCATCCAACGCTGCATGGTCGTCCTCCGCGAAGAGTGCGTCGAAGTCCGGCGTCCCGGAATCGTCACTGCCCGTGGTGCTTTCTGGACCGGGGTGATCTGCACCCGATGCCGATCCCGAGAATTTGGGATTCTCGACCATTGTTACCGTGTTGCATTGGCCGCAGGTGAACCGTCCGTAACGCGTGTCGATGTCCCCCAGATCCACCTGGTAGGCTTTGCCACAACTCTTGCAGCGGCATATGACCATTGTTGCTTGCATGGAATCTCCCTTTCTCGTTCTCGATTCAGGTCGCTACGTGATCGATTTCAGCTTGACACCCATTTTGAGGATGAATCGTTTGCGGGCGTTTGGGTCCGCAATTTTGGCGGCGACCCGTTGAATGAGCTGGGGTGCCTTCGTCGATGGGAAGCGCGTCCGCTGGTGGCCCAATAGCGCAATGCAATCCTCCACGACGATCCGGGCGATGGGGCCGATGGCGCCGGCCAGGATCGTTTCCATATCTCTTAAAAAGGTGGCCGGCAGCGGCGTGGATGCGGGGGTGACCGGTTGAATTAGTTTTTGCTGGTAAAGCTTGGCCAGACCAGGTTTAAGATCGATGGGGGTGACCCCCATTCGACCGGCAATTTGGGCAATGGTGCGTTGACCGTTGATTTGCTCCAAAATACGCAACATCTGCGCATCCAGCATGAATCCATCGGCGCTTTCCTCGAAAGTGCGCCGGAAAACCATTTGGGACATGCGCTGAGATCCTGAGGCCATACGCCACTCCACTCCATCAGTTGAGTTCAGACTAAGTTGATTTACGGCGCGGTGTCCGATGCAGTGCGATAACCGAAAGTAGCTGATGGATTGTAAACCGGATGCGCCCTTGTCGAGACTGAACAGCATGCGAGCGAGGAGCCAATTGCCGGATCTGTGATTGCCCGGGGAAGCGACCCTCGGGCGATTGGTAGAACCAGAATCAGAGCGCACGAACCGGCGGTATGCTATGAGGGCGGATCGCGGCCCGTCCACGCGCCACGAGATCCCTGTTAATACCGGATGCGGGGGAAAGAACGGCAGGTCAGGTCGACCCACCGCCTGAACCGAAAGAGGAACCATATTGCGTGGCGCAAGTCAAGCCCATATCGCTCTGCACCGTTCCAGGCATAGGGCGTGCCTCCCCTGCATCACCACAAGCGACCGCTCCCGCGAGGTTCTGCCCGCTCCCCCTGCAACTTGACAGTGGGGGCGGGTTCTCAGTACTATCTGCGACAATTACCCGGACGGATGCCTGCACGCCCAGCGGGACACCCAGCCCTCATCGCTGAATTTCGTTAGAGAAAGCCCTTTCGACCATGGCGGCGGAGATGGACCCTCTCAGGACTAAGGAAACGATCCTGGTCGTAGACGACGAACGTCTGTTTCGCCGCATGCTTTGCCAAAAACTCAGCCGTTCCGGGTATCCCTGTTCAGAGGCCGGCAGCGGTGAAGAGGCCCTCAAACATCTCGATCAAAAACCTTACGATGTGGTGATCACCGATATCCGCATGCAGGGAATTTCGGGTATCGAATTGCTGCGGGCGGTCAAGAACGAGTATGACTCAGATGTGATCGTCATCACCGGCTACTCTGAAGAGTACTCCTACGAGAATATCATCGAGATCGGCGCAAGCGATTTCATGATCAAACCCTTCAGCCCAGACGAGATGTTGCTGCGCCTCAACCGCGTCCTGCACATTCGTCGCCTTCTCGAGGAGCGCAACCTGGCCTACAGTGCTCTCCAGGCGGTCAGCCAAGAGCTCATCAAGGCCCAGGAGCATGAGCGACTTCGCATCGCCCGCGATCTGCACGACCGCGTTGCCCAGGATTTGAGCGCACTGAAGATCTCCATGGACACCCTTTTCGACGACCGCGCCGGCATCGACCCCGCCCTACGGCACAAAGTCTCCTCCCTCTGCGGTGTTTTGGGTCACAGCATCAATGCCCTGCGGGAGATCGCCTACAATTTGCGCCCCCCCATTCTCGACCAACTGGGGTTGCGCAGCGCCATATTTCAATACGGCCAAGACTTTGCCGCCAAGAGCGGCGTCGAAGTGGATTTCTCCTCGGCCGGGATGGACGAGTTGTCCTTGAGCTCCGATGTGGAGATCAACCTGTTCCGATTGATTCAGGAAACCCTCGCCAACGTCCAGAAACACGCGCATGCCAAGGAGGTCAAGATTCGGCTGGTGGCCTCTTTCCCAAATGTGGTCCTGCGTATTGAAGATGATGGCGTAGGATTTAATGTATCGGAACGGATGGCCGCTGCCCTGTGCGAGAAGCGCATGGGACTCAAAAGCATGCAGGAGCGTGTCAGCCTAATGGGCGGGACGATGGCGCTCAAATCTGTGCCCCAAAAAGGGACCCGCCTGGTCATCAAAATTCCCTACGACGCCTTGCCGGAAACCCGCAGTGTCTTCACCCTTTCAAATACCTGCTTCCCATCGAAGGATCTGCTGACGCGGTAGGCCAGTAGACCATTACCGCTCACTACACCCAGCGTCTGACCCGATTACGGTTGTATTTCGATGGGCTTTGCGTTAAGCAGTGCCGCATCCGCGGTTGCCGGCCGTAGATCAACGCACACGGAAAGGATTCTGGCCGCCGGCAGCGATCCGTGACATGGACCGAAAGGGTCGTGGATCCCGATCTACGAAGCTTCTCTTCATTGGACGCTGAGGCCAGCGTTCTATGACCCGCGCATCGACGCTATCCAACCCGGCCGTTCTGCTTCGGGGGGGTGGCCGAATCGATGACCGATGTGGACGTGAAATGAATCTTTCGAAAATGGAGTTGCAGGAGATGCTGCGCGAGATGGGGCTCAAATTCTCGCCCGACGCCAGCTACGATGAACTGCGACAGATGTTCCAAAGCGAGAACCATCGCCGATGGCTTGGTGAGCACCGACCCGAGGGCCCTAAACGGGTAATTCGACGCCGCCGCAGCGCCTCTCCGACGGCAACGGCATCAACGCCAGCGGACACCGCTGAACCGGCGCCCATACCTGCCGATGGGCTGCCACTTGGGGCCGCCCACGGTGCAGCCAAGCCCAAGTTCAGACCCCGACGCGAACACCCCACCAGGCACCATCGGCGGACCGATAGTGCCCCAGCGGTTTTCGATCGTCAAAAGAATGTGTTCGCCACTGTGCTCCGGCGGGCAAAGCGCAGCTGTGAGCTGTGTGACAGCGCTGCTCCCGAAGACCAGGCTTCAGAATTCCTGCGCCCCTTTTACCTGGTGCCCTTGGACGAAGGCGGGCAGGAGGTCATCAAGAACGTGGTCGCCCTCTGCCCAGAATGCACGGCTAGACTGGCGGCACAGCGGACGACGGCCGACCTCAAAACCCTCAAGCGCAAGGCCCGCCAGAAAGTGATCTCCTCAGTGGTGGTGATTCGGCGCTGAGGGCGCTTCTGTGTCGCTCACTTCCCCGAACCGCCCGCCGATCACAGGGACCCGATCGCGGGCGCGGCAAAGCGGTTCTCCCAATTGCGATGGCACCGCGATTGATCCCGCGCATGCCCGGCGGCTCCCCACCACTATCCGGAAGCAAGAGCGCTAGACCGCCGGGACACAACGCCCCTGGCAACTACCCGTGGACCTGTCGCTCCTCGCTTCGCCGCGCGGCGGCCGGGCGTTTCACCTGCCATCGATCCTCACGAATCGGGTGATCAACATGGGGTATTCTCCGACCTCAAACCGCATGCGGACGGTCCTCCAGGTCAGCCTGCCCTTGATGCTCAGCATGGCGGCCGTGACGGTGATGGAGTTCACCGATCGCATCTTCCTGGCCAACTACGATATCGACGCCATCGCCGCCGCTATGCCGGCGGGTATCCTGGCCTTCCTCTTCATCATGTTGTTCGCCAACGTAGCTGCCTATGTGAACGTCTTCATTGCCCAATATATCGGCGCCGGGCAACCGCACAAAGTGGGTCCGGTGGTCTGGCAAGGGCTCTATTTTGCCGTTTTTTCATGGGGATGTCTGTCGCTGCTGGGTCTGTGCGGACCCTGGATCTTCGATTGGGTTGGGCACGCTCCCGCTATCCGTGATCTGGAGATCATCTATTTCCGCATCCTCTGTTTGGGGGCCGGCCCCCACGTGGCCGCCAATTGCTGCTCCGGCTTTTTTGCCGGTCTGGG
>JASJCL010000018.1 GCA_030066015.1 Desulfosarcinaceae bacterium
CATAAATTATGTGTATCTGCACAATTTTTGATTTTATAAAACTAATTTGCAAATTTATTGCTCATAGATGGCGCCTTCCGCTATCATCACCTCAGAAAACAAAGAGAAACCTCACCACGAGGGAGCCGGCCATGCGATATAGCCTCGCCCAAGATCAGGTCATCTGGGTCCAGCCGGGCCGCAGCGGGGTCTCGGTCCGCTGTTTGCGCGGAAAAATATGGTTGACAAAAACAGCCGATCGCCGGGATTATGCCGTGGCCCAGGGCGATCGCCTCCATGTGGAAGCCGGCGTAAAGGCGGCTCTCATGGCTGCTGCCGATTCCCGTCTCATCATTGAGGGGCGGCGGTTTCGTTTGTTTGAGTTGCGAATGGGCGATGGTCCGCGACAGATCCACCAGATCGAGGTCCGGCAATCGGGTGAGCCCGCCCGACCGTACCCGCGTAAACGGCACCCTGCTGGCAACGCCGCCTGAAACGGCCAGCGCCACCGCACATCAAATAGCCCCCATGCCTCTGCAGCGACCACCTGCCGCCCTCTCCTGCGATCCTGCCCCGCCTCGTGCAAGCGGGGACCGGCTGCCGGTGGCGGCTGGATTGCTGCTCGGCCTGCTCTGTTTCCTCTGGGGCGCCAACGCGGTGAGTATCAAGTTCAGCAATCAGGGGGTGCCCCCCCTCATGGCAGCGGCGATCCGATCGCTGATCGCCGGTGGGCTGGTCTGGGCCTATGCCCGCCGAAAGGGTCACCGGGTGGTCTTTCCGCCGGGAACGCAGATTCACGCCCTGGTGATTGGCGCGCTCTTCGGGCTGGAGTTTCTCTTCCTCTACTGGGGCTTGGCCTTCACGCCCGCCTCGCGCGCGATGATCTTCCTCTATACCCACCCCTTCTGGGTCGCCCTGGGGGCCCATCTCCTCATCCCCGGTGACCGTCTGCGCCTCACCCAAGTGATGGGCTTGATCCTGGCCTTCGGCGGCATTTTAGCCGTATTCGGCGCCCGCTCGCCGGCATTGCCGCCCCGCTACTGGCTGGGAGACCTCATGGAGTTGGCGGCCGCCCTCTTCTGGGCGGCCAACACCCTCTATGTCAAGCGCATCACCGTGACGGTGAAGCTGGACCACTATCAAAGCCTCTTCGCCCAGCTCATCTATGGCTTCCCGGTGTTGGCCATCGGATCTCTGATTTTTGAGATGCCCAGCCCGGTGCACCTGACCGCAACCGTGGTGGCCGCCTTGCTCTACCAGAGCGTCGTGGTGGCCTTCGCCTCGTACCTGGCCTGGTTCTGGCTGATCTGCCGTCACCCGGTCAGCCGCTTGGCGGCCTTCACCTTCATGGCGCCCTTGTTCGCCGTAATTCTGGGGGGATGGATCCTGCAGGAGCCGGTGACCGCGCTGATCTGGGTCGGATTGGGCTGTGTGGCGCTGGGCGTCTACGGGGTCAACCGCTAAGCGCAGCGGCCGGCGCTGCCCTGGCGACCGTCGGGATCTGCCCCGCCGCAGCACCGATCCCTTCCGCGGCATCATACAAAGGGCCTCGCCAGTGCGGCGAGGCCCCTGCTCATGGGTGATGGCAGTTTATTGCACTTCAGTGCCCATAGACCACCACGTAGTTGCCACGGCCTTCGGTGGAAGATCCCGGCCCGTAGTTGCCGCCCAGGTCGACGCACTCGCCGGCTGCGTAGCGTTTGCGGAAAACCTTGAGATAGGGCTGTCGGCTCAAAGAGGTGCGGATTCGCAAGTTGCTGCGCAGTTCCCAGCCGCTCAGCCAATCGGGAATGTCGATCGAGCGGCTGTCGAACAACACGTACACCCACCAGTCGACGGGGTTGATGAAGCGAAGATAGCCGCTGGCCGAGGTGTCGCGGCGCTCGGCATTGGGGGTTTGAATCAGCATGCGCCCCACCATCCACCTGGGAATACCGCCGGTGACGGTGAAGTTGCGATCGGTGTAGAGATATTCCCCAACGCCCATGGTGCTCTCATCGAAGCGAGCGTCCAACTGGCAGTGCGCCGGGATATCCCGTTCAATCTTCATCACGAAGGCGTCGGAGGGACCGCTCAGATGGGGCTGGTAGGGATTTTGATTCTCCACCGCCTCGCCGGGAAAATAGGTCCATCGCACCTGACCGGTGAGGTAGGCGTGGCCCGCATGGTCCACGGCCACAGCGTGGCCGATGTCGCGCAGAAAACCGCTGGAGAGGGCGGTGGCATACTCCCCCAAGCCGTTGGCGTCGAATTGCTGGAAGAGGATATCGTTGCTGGTGTGGCTGCCGGTAATGGTGGGGCGGTTCAGCGCGTCGACGGCGACGGCGAGGGCCTGAACCCCGTCGGTCTGGGTCGCGTATACGACGGCGGTGGCGTCATGGGTGAGCTTGGCCAGCACGGGTGCGGAGAAGGCCCCGACCGGACTGCCGATCGTAATGGGAAAGTCGGGGGAGTTGGTGTTGCCGACGATGTAGATCTCACCGGCGTCATCCACCGCCACACCCTCGCCAAAATCGTCCTGATCCCCGCTGCCGCCAAGATAGGTGGCGAAGCTGAGGCCGGTGCCGGTCTCATCGATCTGGTAGAGGAAGATCTCCTCTCCGTTGGGGTTCTTGGCGGGCTGGATCACCCCGGGTGTGGTGGGGATGTCGGTGTTACCGGTGAAGCCGACCAGGGTAAGGCGCTCACCGGCGAGGGCCACGTCACGCACGAAGGCGAAGGCATCGGAGCCCAGCAGGGTCGCGTAGGCAAAGTCACTCCCACTGGGGTCGAGCTTGAAGGCATAGGGCCCAGGACCGGTGGTGTCGAAGGCGCCCGCAGTGGTGGGAAAATCAGTGGATTGAGTGGTCCCCCCGACATAGGCGGCGCCCATGGCGTCGACGGCGATGGCGGGGATGTCGTTGTCGGTATCCGCCCGGTCATCCATCTGCCCCCCCACATAGGTGGAGTAAATCAAACTGGCGCCGTCGGCGGCAACTTTGGTGACGAAAAGGTCGGCACCGCCCGCGCGCTGGGACTGCCGCCCCCCGACAACGGGAAAATCGTCCGAAAAAGTGGTACCGACCACGTAGGCATTGCCGGCGTCATCGAGGTCGATGCCGAATCCGATGTCGGTATCCGAGCCGGCGAGGTAGGTGGCGTAGATCAGATTTTCGCCAGCGGCATCGAGTTTGGCGACGAAGGCGTCGGTGTTGGCGCCGCCCTGGGTGTTGTACGCCCCTTGGGTTGTCGGGAAAGCGCCGCTGGTGCTGCCGGTGATATAGGCGTTGCCCTGCCCATCCACGGCGATGTCAAAGGCCTCGTCACTGCCGGTGCCGCCCAGGTAGGTGGCGTAGCGGTTGATGGGATCGATCACCAGGGGCAGGGAGGGGTCGTAGGCCCCGACCCAGAATCCGAAATGGCCGTCGCTGCGCAGTTCGAACCGTCCGGCCACGTGCCTGCGGCCCCCTTCGTGCTCCTGGTAGAGCACCGGTGCCAGCAGGGTGATTTGGGCGTCCCCGGCGCTGATGACCATTTCGCCCAATTCGTCGATGCGAACCAATTCGGCGCCGTCAATGGTGAATTCGATACGACCGGGATCTGTTCCGGGCGCAACGATGTAGTCGTGCTCCATCAGGTTGCCCTGGGCATAGACCTGCCAATCGACGCCCTCCAGAAGGGCCCGGTAGAAGACGCCTCGAAAGTGGGCCGCCCGCTGTCGCTTCGTGCCGCTGAAGATGTGTGTGGCGCTGTTGAGGCGCTGACGCCCCTCTCGTACGGCTTCCCGGTTGGCCCCCAGCACGCGCAGCCGAATCGTCCGCTCCGTGGCGAGGCTGCCCGAGGGAAACCGCAGCCAGATTTCACCGGCTGCGATGGCGGCAGTATGCCCCGCAAGGCGGGCGACGTAATCAAAATGGGGATCTGTCTGGCCCCGGTTCTCTTCGAAGATCAGGGGATGAACCTTGTTGAACGCGGCGCTGGGTACGCTGGCCTCTAAGCCGGTCTGCCCTGCGAAAACGCCGAGAAGGGCTAAAAACCCCATTCGTAGGAAGCGGATGGGGGCGAAACGCTTGGATTCACTGGGCGTCGCAGTTCTCTTCAATGGATCGGCCATCGGATCTTCAGCTCGACTGAGTAGGTGATTCATCATATTATCTCTCCAAATTCATTTTCATGGTGATGTTCCCGCGGCCCCAATTCAGGGGGGCCCTGACGCTTATCCCGGGAGCGGGCAGCGGCGGCATGGGGTCACTTCCGGGGGACCCCTGGTCGGTTCGTTAGCCGCCAGCAGGCGTCAGGCGCCGGGATCGAGTCGGTATTCTTCCGACGCGGGACCTCTGTTATAGCCGACCCCGGCGAGGCGAGGATAGGTGATGGGTAACGGAAAAAAGCGTCCTAGTTACCTCTATCCATCCGCCGGCACACCGCCGGCAGGCCATGGGCGCACCGTCATACGTCTGCGGTTGCGTCCCTTCCAGTTCTCCGGGATGGAAGCGCATCGAATGGTGTTGACAACGTGCCAGCGGCGGTGTTTAGGGGGGCGTATGGAATTGTTGCGCGGTGATGGGGAGCGTCAGTGGCGATCCGACACCGGGTCGCATCGCGCCGCCGCCGCCATATGAAGATAGCGAGGGATATATGCACCAGCATGCCGGACGGTTGGGATCCCGAATTCAGAAGCTCAAGGAGTTCTACCGCCTGTACACCAGCGGTTTAAGCCACAAAGAGGTGGAGCAGCTGCTGAAAAAAGACACCTTGGAGGCTTTCTCCTACTACAAACGCAAGACCCGCATCCAGGAGGAGGGACTGGCCGCCGCCTCCCCGCGGAAGACCCTCTCCGTCATCCGGGAGATCTTCATCAGTTTCATCATGCAGCTGACCCCGGCCCGGCGGCTGGTGTATGGTGTGGGGATAATCTGTTTCCTGTGGGGATTTCTCCACGGGGACTTTGGCTACATCATCGCCGCCTTCCTGTTGATCAACTTTCTGCTGGCGTTGGAGCTGGCCGACAAGTTAACCACCCGGGATGAGTTGGAGATCGCGCGACAGATCCAGCTCAATCTTCAGCCGACCCGAATTCCAGAGCTGCCCCATCTCTCCTTCGCCGCCTATTCCCAGCCGGCCCGCATCGTTGGCGGCGACTTCTACAATGTCGTCCAGCCCAGTAAGGACAAGGTGATCGGTATCCTGGGAGACGTCTCTGACAAGGGAATTTCGGCGGCCCTCTACGCGGCATACTTCCAGAGCATGTTCGAATCCCTGGCGGACCAGAACGCCTCTCCGGCGCGTCTGATGCACCAGCTCAACGACCTCATCACCAAACGGCTCCGGTCAGGGGATTTCATCACAGCCGTGATCGCGCTCTTCGATCTCGAGAAGAATTCGGTCACCATTGCCCGTGCCGGGCATAACTGGCCCCTCTACTACCATTCCGCGACCGGCACCATCAGCGAGCTCAAACCGCAGGGGATGAGCATCGGTATTCTCGAGGCGGAGGCGTTCTCTGAGCGGATCGAAGAGCAGCAGGTGCCCCTGGAGACGGGGGATCTGCTCCTGCTCTACTCCGATGGGGTCACCGAGGCCGCTGATCCGGACAACCGCATGTTCGCGTTGAAGGGACTCAAGCGCGTTCTTCAAGAGCGTGCCGATGAATCCAGCAGTGCCGTCATCCAGCACATCAACGTGCGGCTCGCCGATTTCCTGCGCGGCGATGAACTGGGGGATGATGCCACCATGATGGCCGTCAAGATCACCTAATGGGATGGCGCCTGTGAGGGTGCCCATCTGCCGCTAATTGGATGGTGTGCGGTGGCGTGTGGTAAATGGGCCGCCGCCAGCGCCGCCACACCGCGGGATTTAGCGCACAGTAGACGGCCCCGCTTGCGCCATGCCGGCAGGACGCTCCTTAGAGCAGCCCCCGCTCTTTGGCCATATTGATATAGGTCTCAACCGTGTTTTTGGGCGGTATGTAGGCCGCCTCCGTCGATTTTGGTTCGAGGCTGAGGGCATCGCTGGGGCAGGTGGGCACGCACACCCCGCAACCAATGCACCGGCGCGGATCGACGACGGCCACGGCAGCGTCGTCCGACCCATCCATGGAGATGGCCGCCATGTGGCATCTATCGATGCAGTCCTCGCAGGCGATGCAGTCCGCCGCCGCTACATGGGCGCGGAAGTTGCTGTGCACCATCTCGGCGGGCGCCGCCAGGGTATTGAGGTTTTTGAGCACCTGGCAGCAGCAGCCGCAGCACATGCAGATATTGGTGGGGCGCTGGGAATTGCCCGGCTGGAGCACGAGGCCGGCGTCCCGTCCCTGCGCCAGGATCTGGAGGGCCTCCGCCTGGTCGACGCTGCGTCCCAAACCGTTCTTCTCGTAGTAGTAAGCCCCGCTGCCGAAGGAGAGGCAGACCGCCATCGGAGCATCGCAGCCGCTGCCGACGAGCTGGTGCTCCTTGCGGCAGATGCAGTCCGCCACGACGATTTTGCGCTGTTTGCGGATGATCTCGTCAGCCACCTCGTAGGGCATGATGGGGTGGTCGCCGGTGCCGTCCCGTGTGGTCCCGTCGGGGGAGACAATCTCCTTGGAGATGGGGATTACGCGCAGCTGCTTGGTGTCCCCCTCCATCCACCGCTTTTGCATGAAGTGGGGCAGATATTCGTTGACATCGCGGATCAGCGCTTCATCCAGATCGTTGAGGTGGTACTCCCAGATCCCGACGACAAACTGGGCCGCCATGTAGCGCGGCGCCCCGCCCTTGTCGATGCGGAAAATCAGCCCCTTGGCGGCCATCGCCGCCAGCAGCGGCGCCAATTCAACTGGGTCCCGCTCAAGCCGCTGGGCAATGGCGTCCGCGGGCGCCGGCATCATGGTCAGCCCCATCGCCACAGCCGCCTCTGTCGGTGTGAAGAGCCGTTTCAGAATCCGCAGTTCAACGCCGCTCTCGGTGGGGGGAAAGCCGGCCGGGAGGCTGTCCAGGTGCCTGGCCAGATCGCGGAATACGTCGGCCATCTCGGGCGTGTCGGCCATGGTCGCTTCTCCTTTTTCGGTTGGGGGTGATGGTACCGGAAAGGGAGTTTCGCCAGATGAACGGCGGCCCTCTCCGGACCAGGGGGAAATTTGGCGCATGGTGCCCTATAGCGCTTGAAAAAGCGGAAAGGAAGTGGCATATGTGACAAACACTGTGCAGAATATGCCATTTATCGGGGAAGGTCGCGCAATGCCCAAGTTCAGCTTCTGGGGAAGGGACCCTGTTTGCCAGCGTCACCATGCTGATGGACGCCTTCGCCATCGCCAACCTCTGGCACCAGGCGTTCACCAACGACCGCAGCAAGAACTTGTTCGAAACCGAGATCCTCACCACTGACGGCGCCCCCGTCAAAGCGCTGGGCGACATCCCGGTACTTCCCCACGGCGGCATCGACTTGGCGGCGACCACGGAGTGTCTGGTGGTCGCCCCCGTCTTACCCAACGTGACCCCCATGCCGGCCGATCTGGGCATCTTGGGCGCGTGGATTCGAGAACTGCGCCGCATCAAGACGCCCATCGCCACGGTTTGCACCGGTACCTTTATTCTGGCGGAGTTGGGCTTGCTGGACGGCAAGACAGCGACAACGAACTGGCAATATGCCCGCATGTTCCAGCGCCGCTACCCCAAGGTGAAGCTCACCCCCAACTTCATGCTCACCGAGGCGGACGGCATCCTTTGCACCGGTGCGGCCACTGCCGTCTACCATCTGGCCCTGCACTTCATCCGCATCTTCGGGTCCAATCGCCTGGCGACCACCTGCTCCAAGGCCCTGTTGGTGGATCCCAACCGCAATAGTCAGACCCCCTACGTCCTTTCGAGTCCCCTGCGAAACCACGGTGACGACCAGATTCTCATGGCCCAGCAATACATCGAGACCCATTACGCCACCATCGAGAGCGTCGACACCCTCGCCAAAACGGTTGGCATCAGCCCGCGCCACTTCAAGCGCCGCTTCAAGTCAGCCACCGGCGAACCGCCCGGCAAATATCTCCAGCGCATTCGCATCGAGGCCGCCAAGGATCGCTTGGAGACGACCCGCGACGGCATCGAGGAGATCACCTGGGCAGTGGGGTATCGGGATGTGAGCTCCTTTTCCCGGCTCTTCAAGCAGCACACCGAGATCTCGCCGCGGGCTTACCGCGAGAAGTTCTATCTACCTGCGGTGGGGTGATGAGCCGCCGGCATCGAACTTGGGCGAGTTGGCGGAATGGCGACAGCGGGGGTCGCCCGTTAACGGGCAGGACGGCGTTGACCGGGCGCTTTCACCCGATCCGAGAGGCGATGAGGTGTCACATGCATAAGAGATGGAAGACCGTCGGCTGTGTTCTGTTGACACTCCTCGGCACAGTGGCAACGGCGATGGGTGCGCAACCCAAGGTGCTGGTCATTCCCAAAGGCACCGAAACCGTCTTCTGGCGTCATGTCGCCGCCGGCGCGCGCCAAGCGGGGCGTGAGCTGGACATCACCGTCACCTACCGCGGTCCCCAATCCGAAGATCAACATGCGGCCCAGATCCAGATCATCCAATTCGGCATCCGCCAGTCGTACGACGCCATCGTGCTGGCACCCAACCATGTGGATGCGGCGGGACCGGCCCTCAAAGCGGCGGTGGCCCAAGGTGTGAAGGTCGTGCTGATCGACTCCAACATGAACCATCACTATCACGCCTGTTTCATCGAATCGAACAACCTCAAGGCCGGTCATAAAGCGGCCGACGAGGTCGCGGCGCGCTTGGCGGGAGAGGGCGGCGTTGCATTGGTGCGGTTTCAGGAGAACCATGCCTCCACCTATGAACGCGCGAGCGGGTTTCTGGAGCGCCTCAGATCGCGGCACCCGCAAATCGTCCTGACGGCGGACGAGAGAGGCGGCGTGTCGGTGGGCTCGGCCTACCACGCCGTCTTGGCCCTCCTGACGCGGTTCCCGGAGGTGGACGCCATCTTCGCCGTCAACGAATCCACGACGATGGGCACCCTGAAAGCGCTCCGGGAGCGAAATCTCCTGGGCAAGGTGCGCTTTGTCGGTTTCGATTTTAATGCCGCGATCGAAGCGGCCATCCGTAAGGGCGAGATGAACGCCACCATCGTCCAGAACCCTTTTCAGATGGGCTACCTGGGCGTCACAACCGCCCACGCCCTGATCCAGGGAAGATCTGTCCCGGCGAAGATTTTCACCGAAACGGACCTGGTCACCACAGAGAATGTTCACACGGCGGCGATCGTGAAGCAGTTCAAATCCGAAGGGCCGCCGACCCCATGAGAAGCCCCCTCCCCGTCCGTCCGCTTTCCCTGTACTCCCGCCGACGGGCGTGATATAGGCGCCCAACGGTCACCATCGGCCGCCAACCGCGTGCGAAGGACGCCAGCGATGCCGCCCCAACATACCAAATTGCGACACAGCCTGACCATTGGGGTCCGCAAAGGGCTGCGGGGATTTTTCTGGATGCTGAAGGTCCTGATCCCCATCTCGCTGCTGACGGCCGTTCTGGTCTGGTCCGGTGTGTTGAACCGCATGGATGGCGTCATGACACCCGTTATGGGCCTCCTGGGGCTGCCGGCCGAGGCCGCTCTGCCACTGCTCATCGGCACCACGGCCAGCATCTATGGCGCCCTGGCGGCCATGGTGCCTTTGGGGCTGAGCACGCAGCAGATGACGCTGATCGCCATCTTCCTGGTGATATCGCACAACCTCATCCAGGAGAGCGTAGTGCAGCGGGAATCGGGATACGCCTTTTTGAAAGCCGTTCTGGCACGTTTGACGGCCTCCGTTGTGACCGTCATGGCGGTGGCCCGCATATGGGGCGAAACAGGGGCCAGCCCCCAAGCAGGTCTGGCGCCAGAATGGGTACCGCAGCCATTCGGGACGATGCTGCGGGGATGGCTGGTGGATACCGGCATCCTTTCGGTGAAGGTGCTGGTCATCATCATCGCCCTGATGGTGCTTTTGGAAGTGATGCGCAGCTACCGGTGGATCGACCGTATGGCATGGGCGATGACGCCGGTCCTGAAATTGTTGGGACTGCGCCGGCAGTCGGGGTTCTTATGGCTGACGGCGGCGCTGTTCGGGCTTAGCTACGGGGCCGCCGTCATCGTCGAGGAGACCCGAACGGGAAAGTACGCCCCCGCTGAACTCGAGCGGCTGCATCTCTCCATCGGCATCAACCACGCCATGGTCGAAGACCCCGCCATCTTTCTCTCCTTGGGGCTCTCCCCCTTTTGGCTGTGGGTGCCGCGCTTCGTCGCCGCCGTGGTGGCGGTGCAGGTGTTGATTCTCTTCAAGCGGGTCCTTCCCCGCAAACGGCGAGACCGGGTGGAAAATACGCTCTGATGCGAGGACCGGGCCGCCGACGAACCATCCCCAAGCCGCCATCCGCTGTACCATCTGTTTCCCAAGACGATCGGGGCGCTGCCGATGGGCGGCGCCGGTGGGCGACCACCTTGGATGATCGCATCGGTTGGCCAGTGCAGCTCCCGCAAGTGGCGGTACGGAAAGATCCCGTTGGAGACCCTGCCCCTGCGCCCGGTGCAACGCTGGCGAGCTGGCTGGACAGCCTTCATCTGATAATGGGCAGGGCCAGGCGGTGGCGTGCGGGGCTTTCCGGTCGCGGTGCCGTCATGGGCGCCCAACGGCGTCGATCGATCCAATCGGCTTTCTCGGCCGGGTGCATCATTGCGGCGAATCGGCGCAACCCCACCGTCGCCCCGGTGCGAAACAGCGGTCTGGGGAGGCTCAATGGAGGGAGAGCCGCTTGCCGTTGTCGGCGGCCGACAATCCCAGCAGCAGATCTACGGCGGGAAGGGCCCAGCTTTCCGCGGAGGGAAACCGTGTGGCGCCCTCTCCCCAAACCGTTTTAAGCATGTCGGTGTTGATAATGCCGGGGTTGAGGCTCACCACGGCCAGCCCCTTGGGCACCTCGTCGGCCAGCGCCTGGGAGAGGCCTTCGACGGCGAACTTACTGGTGCAGTAAGGCACCACATCGGCGGCGCCGTGGCGGCCCCAACCGGAGCTGAAATTGACGATAACGCCGTTACCCGCATCGATCATGGCGGGCAGAAATTGTCTCAGTACATTGGCGCTGCCAATGACGTTGATCGTCAGGACGTGGGCGAACTCCTCCGCGGAGATCTCCCAAAAGGGGGCGCCGCGGTTGATCACGCCGGCGTTGTTGAGCAGCAGGTCGGGCGGACCATTGGCCGCCACGACGGCTGCGGCCCATTCGGTTACCTGCCCGGCGTCGCTGACATCCACGCAGGCGAAGCGATGGGGGTCGCCGTGGATCTGCTGGAACGCTTCGGCCGCGCTGGCGGAGCGGCCACAGCCGCTGATGGTGTGGCCGCGATCGATGAGGGGCTGCACCAAGGCGCGGCCCAGTCCCCGGCTGGTGCCGGTGAGAACGATATGCTTGGCGGTCGTCATTGGAAACCTCCGTCGCCTCTCGGTTGCGGTGCGGGGTCACTGCGTCAGGGCTGTCAAGGATGCGAGCAGGTCGGGCGCCACCGCGACCTCCCCCTTCACCAGAGCGGCGGCCAATTTCGCGTGGCCGCGGTCACCGGGCACACAAACAGGCGCATCCTTGTCGGCCGGCACCAGTGCGCGGATCTGATCCGCCATATCGGTAACGGCGGTCTTGAAGCGGGTCGGATCGGTGAAGCTGGCGATGTCCATCGCGAGGATCAGGCCGCCATACTCCTGCGGATGCCAGCCGGCCTGCTGCGCCGTGCTGAGGAGGCTGCCGATCAGGGCGCCGCTGAGCACCTCGATGAGCAGCACGATGCCGTAGCCCTTGAAGCCGCCGCCAATGGGGAGCAGATTGGCCACGCCGTCGTCACCGAACGCCAGGGCGGCGTCGGTGGTGGGACGGCCATCGGGCCCAACGGCGACGCCGTGCCGCAGCGCAGCCCCCTGCTCCTTGGCGATGCGGACGTCGAAAAAGGGGATCTCGGTGGTGGCCATGTCCAGGCACAGCGGTGCACCGCTGGTGGGGATGGCGTAGGCCACAGGGTTGGTCCCGAAGAGGCCCTTGCGACCGCCGTATGGAACGCAGCAGGCCGCGCCGCCGTTGAACAGGGCGATGCCGATCAGGTCCCGCGCCGCCAGGGCGTCGACCCAGAGGCCCAGGGTGACAATGCCGGCCGTGTTGATCAAACCGGCCGCGGCCATGCCGTGGCGGCGGGCCCGCCGGATCAGGTCATCGTGAATCGGCTTCAATTTGAGGGAGGGGGCCAATCCCCGCCCATCGTAGATGACGACACCCGCCTTGTCCACGACGGTCTTGATGTCGGCCCCCGGTTGCCCCTGCCAACACGTCAGATCGGCCACCGCCTCCTGTAGGGGATTCATGCGCGGGGCCTTTTTAAAATGGGTCCTGAGGGTCTGCTTGGCAAAGTAGACCGCCGCCGCGTCGTCAACATGTTTGGCGGCCGCCGCCGTCAGCAGCCGCTCCAATTCCGCAATCGCAATACCCATATCTCCTCCTGAAAGCGACCGCCTATCCAATCCGTTCGATGGTGCCCGCCCGGCCGTCTACCCGCAACCGGTCGCCGGGCTTCACCAACGCGAAGATATCGGCGCTCAAATCGGTCACCGTCGGCACGTTGAGGACGGCGGCGGTGACGGCCGTGCGCGAGTCCAGTTTGGGAAACACCAGCGCCGCCGGTCCGCAGCCGGAAACCTGGGCGGCGTGGAAGAAGATCGACCATCCGTTGGAGCCCTTGCTGCCGTCGAGGATCAGTACGCTCTCCTTGATGCTGAGACCTTCCAATGGGTGGCCGGGCTCCACCACGATGCCGGTGCGGATGTCGATTCCCCCCCAGCCGGTGATGGTCTGCCGGCTGATCATGGCCGGCCCCTCGGCGATACCGCCGAGGGCGCCCCGTCCGCGGATGATGCGTGGCCGCTGCGTGTTGAGCGCATTCATACCCCCCCCTCCCATCTCCCGCTGAGGGCCGATGCGAGACAGACCTGGCGCGATCCATAGAACTTGACGGCGTCGGTCTCCTGTTCGGCCGAATGACGCTGCTTGACGCTGTCGTAGGCCACGGTGCGAACCCCGTCCGGATATCCCCGGGTGGAGGGACAGCTGCCCGTCAACACGCGGCCACCGGCCGCTTCGATGGTGGCGGTGTAGCCCGCCCGATCCGCCATATACTTCATGGGACCGGTCGTCCAGATGTCCACCCGGGTATGGGCATGAAACCGACGCCCCGCCAGGAAGTGGGCGATCTTACGCAGCTCATCGATGTGGTAGTGGGGACATCCCAGGGTGACATAGTCGATCGGCTGGCCCGGATGGGGGTTGAGGGCCTCCAGGGTGGCCACCATCTCCCGCGGACCGACGCGGAGATTCCCGCTGGCCGGTCGCCCGCCAAAGGCGGCCGCGCGCGTCGGCGCCTCGGGCGTCATTCCCACAAAATGGGCCATCTCGGTCCCCGCGGCGCAGGCCAGGGCGGCGAAGAAGGCTTTGAGCTGAATGGTGTTGGGGCGCGCAAAGTCGCCCACAATGACGGGCACGCTGTGTGCTGGCAGCCGGCTGCCGATGCTGTAGCCGAGAAGGTCCCAGTCGTGAACGGAGCGCGGCGCGGCGGCGATCTCCACCTGATGCGTGCCGAACCGGTTTTGCGGCAAGTGCATACCGGCCGCGGGGGTCCTCCCGCAAACGGCAGCGCAGAAGCTGGCCTCGATACCGTCCCCGTTCCCGCAGGCGCCCCAGAGGCTGTTCATGAAAAGCACGGCGCTGGATTCACAGCTGACGAAGTGCTCTCCCATCGCGGGGATGAAGCCGGTGAGATAGGGAATGCAATTGCCGCTGAGAATCACCCCGGCGTCCACGAAGCGGTTCAACAGGTCGCGATTGTGGGCCTGCTTGTCGGCGTCCATCAGCATCTCGGCGGGCACCTCGCTGCAATCCGCCTCCACACCAGAGTAGCACACGCAGCCCTGGTCCATCTGGGCGAGGGAAACCGTCTCATCCGAGCAGAGGGACATTTTGGAGAATAGCGGGTCGAAATCGCGGGTCTCGGCCACCTGGAGATAACCGTGGGCGCCGCAGAAAAGATCGGCCCAGGTGACCCGGCAGAGGCGCTCGGCAGCGATCACTTCCCCGTAGCGCACGATGAGTTCCAGGGCCTTCTGGCGCACGGCCCCTTGCCGACCGTCCAGGATCTGTTTTTCTTCTTCCGTCAGTGTCAACATGGCTCATCTGTCATTGAAGCAGTTAGCGTTGTTGGTGTTGGCGTGATTGGCAGCATCGTCGAACCCGCAAAAGGGCCGAGACGACCCGCCGCATGGCGAGCGATGGAGGGATTCACCGGAAGGCGGTGTTGACCCATCATCCATCCGCCAGTATCGCTAGCACCTCGGCGCACTTCTCCGTCGCCCTCGCCATGATCCCTTCGGCCTCGGCCAGAATCTCAGCCTTGAAGGCCTCGTCCGTGATGCCGGTCATGTTGATGAGGACATTTTGATAGGCACCCCAGATACCGGTCTCCAGGGCGCGGGCCCCCACCTGAACGTCGGAGCTGGAGGCTGGATTGCCAAAGCGGGCCGTCTCGCAGAGGGGGTCCCACGCCTGGTCCCCCAGTTGCATGGTCTTGAGCGGCACCCGGATGGCGGTTTTGAGCCCACTTTGCATCTTCTCCTGTCGCGCCGCTTTCTCCGCATCGGTTCCCCGGGGCATGCGCAGCCCCTCCATGTACTCGCCAAAGGCATCGGTGTCGGCGTCCACCATGGGAATCAGCGCCTGGGTCAGCGCCTGCAGGGGCGGAATAACGGCCCGCATCTGGGCATCGCGGTCCTCGAATTTGCGCACGCCGTAGGTGAGCTTGGCCACCATGGCCCCCAGCCCGGTCCCCAGAGCGGCCAGGGCGGCGCTGACGCTGCCGCCGCCGGGGGCCGATGTGCGCGCCGCCACCGCCTCGATGAAGCCGCGCAGGCTCATTCCGGCCAGCGGTTCGTCGGGAGGCTCGGCCACGCGGTATTCGATGATCTTCTCCTCTGGATCGAAGCGGGCCACCGAGTTGAGCCCCAACCGTTCGACGGCCAGACGCACCTTCTGGTCCTCCGCGATGATGAAGAGATTCTCCTTCTCGATGTAGTGGTCGGCGGCCATGAGGATGGCCTCCAGGGGCACGACCCCCACGATCTCGGAACCGGCCACCCCCACATTGAGAGCGGTGGCCTCCTCCTTGACTGCCTCGAAGAGGGTGTGGATGGCGGTGACCCGGAAGTCGTTAAGGTTCACCGTCACCTGGGCCATGTTGTACTCGTCTACGAACCAGCCCATCCCTTTGACATCCTTGAGGCGCCCGGGCTGGTCCTCGCCGCGCCCCGCTTCGCGCAGGTTGAGGGCGATGCGGTGGGCCTGGTTGGGCGTGCCCAGGATGTTGACGTTGTAGGCGATGAGAAACATGCGCGCCCCGGTGGCGGTGGCCCCCCACTCGGGAACGAAGGCCGTTGGCCCGTAGTCCGGCTTCCAGTCCGGGTCCTTGAGCCGCCCGGCCAGGCCCTCGTATTCCCCCCGGCGCACGTCGGGTAGCTTGCGGCGGTAGTCGTGCTCGGCGGCCTCCTCGTAGAGGTAAATGGGGACCTGGAGCTCCTCCCCGGCCCGGCGGCCAAACTCCCGCGCGGCGGCCACACACTCCGCCATGGTGGCGTTGGCGACGGGGATGAAGGGGCAGACGTCCATGGCGCCGAAACGGGGGTGCTCGCCGCTGTGGGAGCGCATATCGATGCGGTCGCGGGCCACTCGGGCCGCTGCCAGTGCCCCTTCGACCACGGCTTCGGGGTCGCCCACGAAGGTGTAGACGGTGCGGTTGGTGGAGGCGCCCGGATCCACGTCCAGCAGGGTGCAGCCGTCGGTCCTGCGGATCGCCTCGGCGATCGCCTCAATGGTGTCGGAGTTGCGCCCTTCGGAGAAGTTGGGCACACACTCGATAATCTTCCTCATGGATTCCCCCTTTCAGTTGGCCAGGCGCATGGCGCTGAAATCGCCGACCACCTTCTCGATGTGGGTCTCTATCGCGGCGTCGATGGCCAGCGGTTGATGGTTCTCCAATATCCCCGTCAGTTTGGTGTGGGCCCGCTGCAGGCGGTTGGTGCGGCCGAAGTCAAGGTAGCCCACGTCATGAGGTTGCTGCCGATCCAGACCGCCATGGCGGCCTCAAGGCCCGCTTCGAAGGAGGCCTGTCCGTCGGGGATCTTCTGCTTGTCGTCGTCGCTCAGAAATTGCAGTTTTGGTGCGAAGCCAATCTCGATCTCAGTCATCTTCTTCCCTTCAGATTATCGAATTCCGAATCCACCCGAAATGGGTCCTCGCCGTACCGGCCATAGGAACACGCCATATCTGCGTGCATGGGACGGGAGGTTGATGGCGCCGCGCGGGTCGCTGACGCAGCCGCGTGACGCGACCGGACCTGCGCATCATCCCTACTGCCGTGTGCTGCATGGCAGCACCCCGATCCCCTTACGCCGCCGGCAGAACGGGCAGCAGGGCCGCCGCGCTGCGGATCGCTTCCTTGGATGGGCGCCCCCCTGCGTCCCAATCCATGGCGGCGTAGAACTCCTGCACCATTTCCAAAAAGCGGCCGCGATCCAGCCGGTGGGGACCCTCCTGGAAAAACATCTCCGGCAGGTCGTCCTGCTCCGGGTCCAGCCCCTGCGCCAGATTGACGCAGCGTTCCAAGTGGGCCACGCGGGTGCCGACGGTGAAGAGATCGGCGGCCGTCACGTTCCAGCCGGTGAGGGCGGCGGTGAGGAAAGCTTCGGGAACCAGATCGAAGGTGCCGATCATCGAAAGGACGGGCACCTTGCAGATCCCCAGCGAGTCCACGATGATGTTGACCAGCACGGCCCGATGGATGAGGCGCCCCTTGCCCGCGTAGGAGCGACGGTCTAAGGCCTTGGCCGTCCCAAAGGCCTGCCGGGCCTGCTCGGCGGTCCAACGATGCTCCAAGGAGGCGTAGACATTGTTGTAGTCGCCGCCGCGGCTGGAGACGGCATACCCCAGCGCGGAGCCGAGCAGGGCGGCCGGATGGTAGGCGGTCAACTCCAGCCCTTTGACATGGGCGGCGTAGGGCATGGTGTCCGGGCCCAGAGCCAGCGCCGCCGCGCGAACGCCGCTCCCCAGCAATCCGCCCAGCCCCTCCATCGCCGCCATCTGGCGAATGAGGATCTCCATGCTGGCGCTGTTGCCCCAGCTCAGGTCCAGCCCACCGCGGCGGGCTTCCGGCAGCAGACCGCGCTGGGCCAGATCCATGGCGAAGGCGATGGCGGTGGCCGCAGAGGTAGAGTCCAACCCCAGACGGGTGCAGAGGTTGTCCAGATGGATCACCGCCTGAAGGTCGCTGAGACCGCACTTGGCCCCCAGGTTGATCATGGGTTCGAACTCGGGCCGGTAGCTGGTGCGGCCCTTGAGGCGCCCCTCGGCAAACCGGAGAATCGCCTTGCATTTGACCGGACAGCCCTTGCAGCCCCGCTTGCCCGCGACGGCCGGACGGATCTCGGCGCCGTCCAATGCCCTGCCCTCGGCGAAGGTGACCGCGCTGTAATTGCGGGTACTCATGAGCCCCTGTTCATGGGCCCAGCGCACGTAGCCCGCCCCCCCGAGTTCGGCGAACGGCCGGTAATCGGGCGAGTCGAGAATCTTTTGGAAGTAGGCGTTGACAATGGGGCGGCTGCTCTTGGGATAGCGCCCCGGTGCCCGGCCGGCGGTGGCGCGAAGCACAATGGCCTTGAGCCGTTTGCAGCCCATAACGGCCCCCAGTCCGGTGCGTCCGGCGGCATGGTCCCGATCGGTGACGATGCAGGCGAAGCGGGTCAGACGCTCGCCGGCCGGCCCGATGGTCAGGCTCTCGATGTGTTCATCCGGATTCGCCGCGCACAACGCCGCATGGGTGGCGTGGGTGTCCAGCCCCCAGAGGGTATCGGCGGGGCGGATGCGGACGCGGTCCCTGGAGATCTCGATGGTCACCGGCGTCGGTGCCGCCCCTGTCACCACTACTGTGTCGAAGCCGCATTCGCGCAGACGAGGGGCGAACCGGCCGCCCACGTTGGAGCTGCCCAAAAGGCCCGTCAGGGGGCTGATGGCGTTGATATGCAGCCGGGCCGCCGACGGTGCCGGAGAACCCACCAACAGCCCGGCCGAAAAGAGCAAGGGATTTTCCGGGCCCAGGGGATCGATGGGCTTGCCCACCAGGCGGCTCAGGAGCGCCACGTTGATGGCGCGCCCGCCCAGCCAGCGGCGCAGATCCGTCCGGCCGAGGGAGATGCTGCGGATGCGTCGGGAGGTGAGGTCGACCTCCAGCAGCCGACCCGCTTCCACACGGGACACCATCGCCGTCATGAGCGGCCTCCCCCGGCGAGCCGGCGGGGCGATGGGTTGGCGGAATGGACCACCGGTGTGAAGCGCCCCCCGATGCGGTATCGCGAACCGGGATAGGTGAACCGGCTGTGGGTGCTCACCAGGCGGGCATTCCAGGTTTGGCGGTGGAGCACCAGGCAGGGTTCGTCCGCGCCCATCTCCAGCAGCCGGCAGGTCTCCCCGTCGGGCCGCACCGCTTCAATGATGTGCTCCACCTTGGTCACCGGGGCCACCTTGAGGAGGTAGTTGGTGGGGGTGATGCGGGTGAAATCCTGATTGAGGTAATCGGGTGCCACCACCGGGTTGACATAGCGGTCGCCCAACAGCACCGGTCGTCCCCGGTCGCGGTGGACGATGATGCTGTGAAAAATCGGGGCGCCGACGGGAATGCCCATGGCGGCGGCCAGCTCGGGATAGGCGCGCTCCTCGGCCAGCAGATGGATGTCGCAGGTGTAGACGCCGCCCCAGCCCCGCACTTCGTCGTCAATGCTTTGAATCTCGAAGAGCGTGGTCACCGGCTTGGGCCGGGCCACGAAAGAGCCGACCCCCTGGACGCGCACCAGGCGGCCTTCCGCAGCCAGCTCCCGCAAGGCGCGGTTGACCGTCATGCGAGAGACGTTGAGGTCGTCCACCAGCTGGTTCTCGGAGGGGATGCGTTCATCCGGCTGCCACTCGCCCGAATCGATGCGGGCGAGAATGTACTCCTTGACCTGGATGTAAAGCGCCCGTGGGGCCTGGTCGGGGGAGATCATCGCCCCTCCTCGGCCGCCACTGCCGTATCGGCGCCGATCGCCAGCCGATGACCGCCGGACGGTGCATCCCCGGTGCCGTTGAGCGGACCGACAGCCGCCTCGACGGCGGCGACGAGCTCACCGGAACGCACCACCCGGACCATGGCCGCGATATCCCGGTACAGGTCGCGGTCCCGCTCCAGGTAGGGTACGTGGCGTCGGATCACCTCGAACGCACGCCGGGTGCCCCGTCCGCCTCGCAAGCGCCGCTCCGCACCGATGAGGTCATAGGCCTGGGCGGCGCAGAGCAACTCGATGGCCACCACGTTTTCCACGTTCCCCAGGATTTCACGGGTCTGACGGATGCCGATGGTGCCCATGCTCACATGGTCCTCCTTGTTGGCCGAGGTGGGGATCGAATCCACGCAGGCCGGATGGGCCAGGACCTTGTTCTCGGAGACCAGGGCGGCGGCGGCGTACTGGCCGATCATATAGCCCGAATTGAGTCCGCCGCTCTCCACCAGGAAGGCGGGCAGTTCACTGAGCTGGGGATTGACGAGACGTTCAATGCGCCGTTCGGAGACCGAGCCCAGCTCGGCGAGCCCCATGCTGAGGTAATCGGCCGCCATGGCCACCGGCTGGCCGTGGAAGTTGCCTCCCAGGCGAACCTCACCGGTGTCGGCGAAAATCAGCGGATTGGTGGTGGTGCTGTTGATCTCGATTTCAACCACCCGCAGGGCGTGGGCCACGGCATCCTTGCTGGCCCCGTGAATCTGCGGCGAACAGCGCAGGGTGTAAGCGTCCTGGACGCGGGTGCAGCCTGCGTGGGATGCGATGATCTCGCTGTCGGCGGTGAGGCGGCGCATGTTATCGGCCGTGGCGATCTGCCCCGGGTGGGGGCGCACCAGATGGATGCGCGGATCGAACTCGGAGCGGCTGCCCATGAGGACTTCAAGGGTCATGGCGCAGGCGATATCGGCGGTTTTAGAGAGCCGCAGGGCGTCATGCACCACCAGCGCCCCGATGGCCGTCATCACCTGGGTGCCGTTGATGAGGGCCAGCCCCTCGCCCGCTTCCAAAGCAAGGGGTGGTAGGCCGATCCGCTCCAGGGCCAAGCGACCGGGGATGCGCTCGCCCTGGTGGAGCGCTTCTCCTCGGCCGATGAGGACCAGCCCCAGGTGGCTGGTGGGGGCCAGATCTCCGCTGGCCCCCACCGACCCCTTCTCGGGGATGAGGGGTGTGACCCCCTCGTTGAGAAAGGTCAGCAGGTAGCGCAGGGTCTCCATGCGACAGCCGGAATAGCCCAGGGAAAGATCGTGGACCCGCAGCGCCATGACGGCCCTGGATTCCGCCTCGGAGAGCGGGTTTCCGATCCCGGCGGCATGGCTCATGAGGATATTTTCCTGCAGCTGGTGGGTGTCGTCGGCGGAAATGGTGACGTTGCAAAGGGCGCCGAAGCCGGTGGTAATGCCGTAGATCACGCGACCCTCCGCCACCCATTGGTTGATCAGGGCGCTGGTGCGCGCCACGCGGGCTCGACCCGCTTCTGAAAATGCCACCGGCGCCCGGTGCCGGGCCACGCTGACAAGATCGGCGATGGTGATGGGGTGTTCGTCGAGGGAGATGGGATCCATTTTCGTCATTTCATGCAATGGTGACTTCGTCGATTGGTGACAGGGCCAAATCGTAATTTCTTACTTTCTTCTGTTCAACTATTCGGGCATTCGTGCCTTCGTACCGCCGCTGGGGCGATCCTTCGGGTTCGTCAAACTTGATGCACGCTGGCCTCGAGGCAGGAAGGGTCTGCGCATCCGTCAGACCGAATCATCGCCCCTCAGCCCCGCTGACCAACTCCCCGCGCTTATACACCGCCACCACCGGTGACACACCGGCGTGATAGGCCAATATGGCGGGGGATTCCCCATCTAGGAGGAGAAAATCGGCCTGTTTGCCCACCGTCAGGCTGCCCACCCGATGGGCCAGACCAAGGCTGTAGGCCGCGTTTAGGGTGGCGGCCGTCAACGCCTCGGCCGGCGTCATCATCATGTTGAGGACCGCCAGCCCGATCACGAACGGCATGGACTCGGTGAAGCTCGAACCCGGATTGCAGTCGGTGGCCAAGGCCACCGGCAGGCCCAGCGCGATCATGTCGCGTGCCCGGGCATAGGGCTTGCGCAGGCTGTAGGCGGTGGCCGGCAGAAGATTGGCCACCACGCCCGCTTGGGCCATCCGCTGGAGGTTGGCGTCGTTGACCGCCAACAGATGATCGGCCGATGCAGCCCTGAGGTCGGCGGCCAGACCGGCGCCGCCCAGGTCATTGACCTCATCGGCGTGGAGCTTGACTTCAAAGCCGAGATCCTTTGCGGCGCGGAGGATACGACGCCCTTGCGCCACGCTGAAGACCGCCTCTTCGCAAAAGACATCGCAGCCGGTGGCGATCCCCTGCGCCTTGACGGCCGGCAGCATCTCGGTGATCACCAGTTCCACGAAATCGTCCGGATTCTCCGCGTAATCGGCCGGAAAGGCATGGGCCCCCAGGAAGGTCGCCACCACATCCATGGGCGATGTGGCGGCGGCTCGGCCAATGGCGGCCAGCATTTTGAGCTCACTGGCGGTATCCAGTCCATAGCCGCTCTTGATCTCCACCGTGGTCGTGCCCAGGCGCAGGGCTGCGTCCATATGGCGGCGGGTCTGGCGGTAAAGCTGGTCCTCTGCCGCCGCACGCACCGATTTAACCGAACTGAGAATGCCCCCGCCGCGTTTGAGGATCTCCAGGTAGGGCGTGCCGGCAATCCGCTGCTCGAATTCGGCCTCGCGCCGACGGGCGAAGCACATGTGGGTGTGGGGGTCGACGAAGCCCGGAATCAGGCAGCGTCCGCCGCAGAAGATCTCCTGATGGACGGTTTCGGCGGCCACCTCGGCGAGAACCGCGCTCTCCTCGCCAATGGCGGCGATCTGGCCGTCACGAATGGCCATAGCGCCGCGATCGAATTGGCGGAGGGTATCCTGGTCGGCACCACCGCGGGCGTTGCCCTCATCCTGCGGGGTGAAGATACGGGCGTTGCGGATCAGCTTCAACGTCATGGGCGGACTCCTTGGGCCCTGTCGAAATGGTCGGCCACAGCTGTGGAAAGGGCGCCTTCGTCGGTCAGGTAGGGGATGGTGATATGGTCGCCGTTGGCGTTCTCCCGGTTGAAATCGGCCGCCACCGCCATGGCGTTGGGGTTGCGGGCCCAGTTGCGCCGGGCCACCCCTCCCATGACGTCCCACGTCATGGCGGAACGAATGATCCGGTCCGCCCGCTCGCTGCCGTCCAGCACCAGGCCGAAGCCGCCATTGACCGCCTTGCCGATGCCGGTGCCGCCCCCATTGTGGAGGGCTACCAGACTCATCCCGCGTGCGGCATTGCCGGCGAAACAATGGGTCGCCATGTCGGCCGTCACATTGCTGCCGTCCTTGATGTTGGCCGTCTCGCGAAAGGGCGAGTCGGTGCCACCGGGATCGTGGTGGTCGCGCCCCAGCATGATGGGGCCCACCTCGCCGGCCCGCACCATGGCGTTGAAGCGCAGCGCGATGTCGCGGCGACCGGCAGCATCCTGATAGAGGATGCGGGCCTGGCTGCCCACCACGAGGCGATTCTGCTGGGCGTCTCGGATCCAGGCCCAGTTGTCCCGGTCGTAGGCCCGCCGGTGGGGGTCGATGCTGTCCATGGCGGCCCGATCGGTTTTGGCCAGATCCTCCGGGCTGCCGCTGAGGCAGACCCACCGGAAGGGCCCATAGCCATAGTCGAAGATGGGGCCCATGATGTCTTCGAAGTAGGAGGGAAAGACAAAGCCGTCCTTCTCGTCGGTGCCATTTTTGGCAACGGCCGTCACCCCTGCGTCGAAGACGGCCTTGAGAAAGGCGTTGCCATAGTCGAAGAAGAAGGCGCCCTGGTCGCTGAGCCGCTGGATGAGGGCGTAGTGGTGGGTCAGGCTGCGGTCCACCAACTCCTTGAAGCGGGGTCGGTCCTCGGCCAGCAGGCGGGTTCGCTCCGCGAAACTCACCCCCTGGGGGCAGTAACCGCCGTCGTAGGCGACGTGGCAGGAGGTCTGGTCGGAAAGCAGGTCGATGGGAATGCGCCGGTCGGCCGCGTATTCGAGCAGATCGACCACGTTGCCGTGGTAGGCGATGCTGAGGGGCTCCCGGGCCGCCTTGGCCCGATCGGCGGCGGCAAACACCTCGCTCAAATTGTCCGACACCATCACCACCCAGCCTTGGTCGTGGCGGGTCTCGATACGTGACCGATCCACTTCGGCCACAATGCTCACCGCCCCGGCGATCTCGGCCGCTTTGGGTTGGGCCCCGCTCATGCCGCCCAGGCCGGAGCTAACGAAGAGCAGACCGGCCAAGTCCTCCTCGGCAGATACCCCGCACTCCTTGCGGCCGGCGTTGAGCAGGGTGTTGTAGGTCCCGTGGACGATTCCCTGGGGGCCGATGTACATCCAGCCGCCGGCCGTCATCTGGCCATAGGCGGAAACCCCCATCTGGGCGGCGATCTCCCAGTCGGCGGGATTGTCATATTGGCCCACCATGAGGCCGTTGGTAATGATGACCCGGGGATCTTCGGGACCGGAGGCGAAGAGCCCCAGGGGATGTCCCGATTGCATTACCAGGGTCTGGGTTTCGGTGAGCTGCTCCAGATACAATTTGATCAGACGGTACTGCATCCAGTTCTGACAGACGCTGCCCGTCTCGCCATAGGTGACCAGTTCATAGGGATAGAGGGCCACCGCCATGTCAAGGTTGTTGTCGATCATCAGCTGGAAGGCCTTGCCCGCCAGACAGCGCCCCCGGTAAGCGTCCACCGGTCGCGCCTTGATCTCGCCGGCGGGCCGGAAGCGGTAGCCGTAGATCCGGCCCCGGGAGCGCAGTTCCTCCAGAAACTCGGGAATCAGCGCGCGGTGGTGCCGTGGGTGAATATAGCGCAGGGCGTTTTTCACGGCGGTTTCGGTCTGCGCGCGGGTCAGCCGAAAGCCGCGATTGGGTGCCCGACGGATTCCCGCCTGAAAAACCGGATCGGGCGGCAATTCCCCCGCCAAGCGAATCTTCATTGCATCCTGGATCTCACGGTTCTCCATGATGTCCCCCTTGTTGCAAGGATCCCGAGGCGTCCGGGTCATCCTGACTTGTATATACAACCATATATCGCAATCGCGCCCTTTGGTCAAGCGTGCGCTGATCCCTGTCAACCGCCGGATCTCAACATCGCCGACCCCCCGGTTGACAGGGGCGACGCCAAATGCCATCTTAACTTAAACGCTCAAGAAGTCTAACCCCATCGAATTGCTCAGAAACAGGGAAATTTAGATGCGCATCGACGAGCTGGGACTGAACCGCTTTTGCGAGGCCCTCATGGCGGGCCAGCGGGGGCGCTGCGCCGCCATGCTGGACCATTACATCAGTCGGCGGACGCCCGTCCTCGATCTTTACGAGCAGCTCTTCCAGCCGGCCCTCTACCGGATCGGCGAACTCTGGGAGACCAATCAGATCTCGGTGGCCACCGAGCATATGGCCACGGCCATCGTAGAGGGTCTGATGAACGAGCTCTATCCCCGCCTGCTGCCCAGGCAGCGGCGCGCTCTGCGGGCGGTGATCGCCTCCGTGGAGGGCGAACTGCACCAGGTGGGGGCCAAAATGGTGGCCGATATATTCGAGATGAACGGCTGGGATGCCCACTACCTGGGCGCCAACATGCCATTGAGCGAACTGCTGCGCATGATCCAGCAGGTTCAGCCGCATGTGGTGGGCTTGTCGCTGAGCGTCTACTTTCACATGAATCTGCTGGTAAAGGCCCTGGATGTGCTCCACAGCCGTTTCCCCAAGCTGATCCTGCTGGTGGGCGGTCAGGGCTTTTCGCGGGGGGGCGCAGCCATCATTGACAAGTTTCCCAACGCCCGCCTCATCGACTCCCTCCACCAGTTGAACGAATTCGCAGCGCAATACACGCCGGAGGACCTGGAGAGCGCAGATACGAAAGGAGCATCATGAAGGTAGCCGATTTGGTGGCGTCCGCGACAGCGTTTCAGTCGATCCCCTCCGAGGCGTTGGCAGAGTTCGACGCCAAGCGGGAGATCCTGGTGGCCCGCATCAATGAGCGCATGCTGCAGCGACCCGACCTCGATGCCCTGGTGGGCGCGGGCAATCAGCAAATGATGAAGGACAATCATGCCAACCACGCCCTGTTCATGTCCGCCGTGCTGGGCAACTACCACGCGCAGGTATTGGTGGACACCATCCTTTGGGTATTCCGGGCGTATCGATCACGGGCGTTTCACCCGAACTACTGGGCGGCCCAGCTCAACGCATGGGTGGACATTCTCAAACAGGAGCTCTCGCCGGAAAGCGCGGGCGCCATCCTGCCGCTCTATCACTGGATGATCGTCCATATCCCCCAGTTCAGCCAGCTCACCGACGGTGCCGCGGGCGGCGCGATCACCCAGAAGGCCGCCCAATGACGCCGGAAGAATAGCGGGCCGCCTCACCATTCAGCGAATCGACAACGGAGCTCCACCATGCCCGACACACCATGGAAACCCGATTGGCAATCCGAATTGGATGCCGCGGTCCAAACCGCCACCGCCCTGCCTGCCGGCATCTTCACCCTGGATGGCGAGATCATCTGGCTCAATCAGGGGATGCGCTTGCTCCTGGGAATGGACCAGGAGAATACGGACCCCCTGGCGTGGTTGATCAATCCAAGCTTCGAACAGCTCCGCGAACTCGCGACCAATGAGGGACTTGCCTTTGACGGCCTGCTGACCGCCGGCGATGGCCAACTGCTCAGCCGCAGTGTGCGTGCCAGCGTGTATCGCAAAAGGGATCGTCTGCTGGTCGTCTCGGAGTTCGAGGCCCTCCAGCTCGATCACCTCAATCGCCAGATGTCCCAGCTCAATCAAGAGATCTCCAATTTGCAGCGGGAGCTGCTAAAGGAGCGCAACTCCCTCCAGGAAACCCTCAAGGAGCTGAGCGTCAGCGAGGCCAAATATCGGCGCTTGTTCGAGGGAGCCGTCCTGGGAATCTTCCAAAGCAGCGAAGACGGCCGGCTCCTCAAAGCCAACCCGGCCTTCGCGGAGACCTTCGGCTACGCGTCACCGGATGAGCTGATGCAGTCTGTCTCCAACCTGGCCCAGGATCTCTATGACGATCCTGACCGCTTTGCCTCAAGCGCCCGCCAGGCCATCGATGAGGACCGCGCCGTGCGGGTCGAGGAGCGCTTCCGCCGCCGGGACGGCAGCAGCTTTCTCGCCAATCTGCGCAAATGGGCTGTTCGCGGCGACGACCAACTCCCCGTTTACCTGGAAGGCTTCGTGGAAGATATCGAGGAGCAGAAGCGCTCCGAAGCCGCCTTGGTGCAAGCCCGCAAGATGGAGTCGGTGGCCGTGCTGGCCGGTGGCATCGCCCATGAATTCAACAACGCCCTGGCCAGTCTCGTGGGCTACATCGATCTGCTCCAGCTCTCCTTCCCCAATGAGACCACAGCGGCGGGCTATTGCAACTCCATGCACACCTGTTCCCAGCGCATGGTGGATCTCGCGCGCCGCTTGCTGGCCTATGCCAAAGGCGGCAAATATCAGCCCCGGCTGCAATCCATGTCGAAACTGGTGGAAGATACGCTGGCGGAGACGCGTACCACGGCATCCGCCGGCATCGGCTGGGATACCAGAATCGCGCCCCGGACACGGCCGGTGATGGCGGACGCGACCCAGCTAAAAATGGTGATCAGCATCCTGTTGGAAAACGCCATAGAAGCCCTGGAACCGATGGACAAAACAGGCCGCGTAGCGGTGACGCTCGCCGAGACCCACCTGGACGCCGAAGCACTGCCGCACGCCAGTATGCGACCGGGCGACTATATCAGGTTGCGCGTGGCGGACGACGGCGTCGGCATGCCGTCCGATGTGCGCGAACGCATCTTCGAGCCGTTCTACACCACCAAATTCCAGGGCCGGGGCATGGGGATGGCGGCCGCATACGGGATCGTCAAGAACCACGATGGGTGGATTTTCGTGGACTCCACGCCGGACGAGGGGACCCAGGTCCAGATCCTGATGCCCGTGGCCAGCGAATCGGTTTAGCGCATGGGGTGCCGGCAGTGAAGCGGATCGATCCCCGTCGGGGAGAAAGCGCTTGCCCGCTGGGGCGCTTCCTGATTTAATACCAGTTGCCCCGGCAACCTTACCCTTGCCGCGATCGTCGCCGGCCGGCAGTTGACGGCTGCCAGGTTGCCGCGTCTAGCCATGGTTTGCCCACCCAATTCGCGCGATACGCCGCCGGATCGCAATGCGGTACCCGACCACCGTCGGGCGACCCCCGCGTGGTGGTCAATCCGGAGCGCACATGCAATGCGACCCGCCGCAGCAGCAGGCGAGCTACATGAAATCCATAGGGAGGTGCTGAGTGATCCATCAATTCGACACGGTTATCGTGGGATCGGGGGGCGCCGGTTTATACGCCGCGCTGGAGGCCAGCGAACGATCCAAAACCGCTGTGCTGTCCAAGCTGTACCCCATCCGCAGCCACACCGGCGCCGCCCAGGGGGGCATCAGCGCCGCGCTGGGCAACGTCGAGGAGGATAAGGCCGAGTGGCATGCCTTCGACACGGTGAAGGGGGGCGACTACCTCGTGGACCAGGCGGCGGCCAAAATCCTCACCGAGGAGGCGATCCAGGCCGTCTACGACCTGGAGAACCGAGGCCTGCCCTTCAACCGCACCCCCGAGGGCAAGATCGATCAACGCCGCTTCGGCGGGCATACCCGCAACTTTGGCGAGGGGCCGGTGCGCCGGGCCTGCTACGCGGCGGATCGCACCGGCCACATGATCCTGCAGACCCTCTACCAGCAGTGCATCAAGAACGAGGTCGCCTTTTTCGACGAATTCCAGGTGGTGGATCTGATCATGACCGACACCACCTGCAATGGGGTGGTGGCGGTGGAGTTGGCCACCGGCGAGCTGCACCTCTTCGCCGCCAAAGCCGTGCTCTTTGCCACCGGCGGCTTCGGACGGATGTTCAAGATCACCTCCAACGCTTACGCCAATACCGGGGACGGGCCGGCCGTCTGCGCCCGCAAGGGCATACCGCTCATGGATATGGAGTTCTTCCAATTCCACCCCACCGGGATCATGGGCTTGGGCATCCTCATCAGCGAGGCGGTCCGCGGAGAGGGGGGCATCCTGCGCAATCGCGACGGCCACCGCTTCATGGAAGACTACTCCCCGACCCTTCTGGATCTGGCCCCGCGGGACATCGTGGCGCGCTCCATGCTCACCGAGGTTCGGGCTGGCAAGGGGATCCGGGGCGACCGCAAGATCGACGACTACCTGCATCTGGATGCAACCCATCTCGGCAAGGAGACGCTCACCACCAAGCTGCCGGACATCTCCAGTTTCTGCCAGACCTACCTGGGTATCGATCCAGCCGACAGCCCCATTCCCGTTTTGCCCACCGCCCACTACGCCATGGGGGGGATCCCCACGGACGTCCACGGACGCGTCATCTGCGACGGACAGGGTACCATCGTGAACGGCCTTTACGCCGCCGGCGAATGCGCCTGCGTATCGGTGCACGGCGCCAATCGATTGGGAACCAATAGCCTCTTGGATTTGGTGGTGTTCGGAAGACGGGCCGGCATCCACATCGGTGACTACGTTAAGCAGATCGACATGCCACAGGTCAGTGCTGCGGATGCAGCGGATGCCCAGAGCTGGATGGCCCGCCTTACCGACGGCAGCCCCGGCCCCCACGGCGGCCGCATTTCCGAGGAGATGCAAACCCTGATGATGGAGAAGGTGGGCATTTATCGCACGGCCAGCGAGATGGCGGCCGCGGTGGATGCGCTGCAGGCGCTTCGGGAGCGCTATCAGACGGTGCGGGTCCAGGACAGCGGCAAACAATTCAATACCGATCTCCTAGAAGTGATCGAGCTGGGCAATCTCTTGGATCTCTCTCTTATAACGGCCGCTTCGGCCCTCAACCGTCAAGAGAGTCGAGGTGCCCACAGCCGGGAAGACTTTCCCGAACGGGATGATGACCGGTGGCTCAAGCACACCCTCGCCCAATTGGCGGGGGATATCGTCCGCCTCAGCGACAAGCCCGTGGATACCTCCATCTGGGAGCCGAAGCCGCGGACCTATTAATCTCTCAAGGAGTGGCTCATGAAGATCGTCCTCAAGGTAGAACGCTTCAACCCTGAAAGCGACGCAGCGCCATATTACCAAAGCTATGAAGTGGACGCCGAACCGAACGAGCGCTTGCTGGACGCCCTGATGCATGTCAAGCGCTTCCTGGACGGCAGTCTGGGTTTCCGCAAGAGCTGCGCACACGGCGTGTGCGGTTCCGACGCCATGCGCATCAACGGCAAGGATGGCCTGGCCTGCAAGACGCTGATCAAAGATGTGGCCCAGGAAGATGGCGACACGATCACGGTCCAGCCCCTCCGCTACCTGCCGGTGCAGCGGGATTTGATCGTCGATCAAGACGCTTTCTTCAAGAAATACCGATCCATCAAACCCTATCTCATCAACACAACGCCCGTCGACCAGGGGGAGCGGCGGCAATCCCAGGCGGAGCGCGGCAAATTTGACGACACCACCAACTGCATCCTGTGCGCCTCCTGTTATTCCGCCTGCCCGGTATTGGGGGAAAACGCCGCTTTTCTGGGGCCCGCGGCCATCGCTCAAGCCTACCGCTTCATAGCGGACACCCGGGATGAAGGCTTTGCCGATCGGCTGCCGGTCCTGGACGCGCCCGATGGCGTGTGGCCATGTCAGAACCATTTCAAATGCACCCAAAGCTGCCCGCGCAGCATCCTGATCACCAAGCGGATCAATCAGGTCAAGCGCATGATCGAGAAGCAACGCGACGCGGGGGACACGCCCTCCGATTGAGCCGACAACGCGGGTTGGCGTCGCCGCCAACCTCGCACTGCGGGTGGCGATAGGGAACAGCAGAGCAACTTGGAATGCGGATGGATAGGAAGATCCCTAATGGGGCGTATCAAAGGCGTCTAACAGCATTTCGGAGTGGTCCGCCTCAAACTCCTTCACCTCCGGGTGGGTGTTGATGATGCGGGCGCATGAGTTCCAGCGCAGCACCGCGTCCTGGTTATTGGGGTCGCAGCTGGAGAGCGCCTCGCCGTAGGCCTTCAATGCTTTGGTAAACCAGTCATAGGCCACCGCACCGGAACCCGGCCCCTCCTGTTTGAGATGGTACTTGGCCCGTCGCTCGAACACGATGCCGCCATAATAGGATTTACAATAGGCGTCGGAAAGCCGCTCGACGACCTTGAGGGCCTCTTCGTAGGCCGGCTTGAGACCATCCTGATCAAACTTGTCGGTGAGCGCCAGCAGCAGCGTGATCAGCGCTTCCTGGTGATCGCCATCCACCGCGAGAATGTCCAGGCAGATGCTTTCCGCTTCATGGGGTTCGTTGAGCAGCCGGTAGCGCTTGGCCATTTCCAGAGCGCCGGGAACCGCTTCGGCCGTGATGGTTTTGAGTTCAACCATGAATACCTCCCTTCATGCAGTGCTGTCTTCGGAGCTGGGTGGATGGACACTTTAAGGCTAAGCAGTATTGGTTGGTTTTCAAGAGACCCGCGCGACGGGGGCGCGCGGCGGCGCCGTCCCAACGCGGCCAACATTCGCGCCCCATTGGTGGCCCCATGAGGGAACGCCAGCAAACGGAGGTGGTCATCATCGGTGCCGGTCCCATCGGGTTGACCACCGCCCTGCTTCTCGATCAGTTCGGCGTGGACCATTGGCTGGTGGAACAGCGCAACGCCCCCAGCCGACATCCCCAGGCCCACTTTATCAGCACCCGCAGCATGGAGATCTTCCGCGATGTTCCCGGACTGGAAGCCGCCATTCGGGCGCAGGCACCCCCGCTGGAGCAATGGCGGCGCTATATCTACTGCACCGATCTCTATCACCTGCCCCAGGTGGACACAACGGATGGTGCGCCAAAGGGGTCGCTGCTGGGAGCACGCGATCATTTCCCCAACGGTCCCGACCAAGAGCTCAGCGCCACCTGGGAGTGTCACCTGCCCCAGCACGCGCTGGTGACCACCCTGAGGCGGTTTCTCTCCCGGAGCGCGAAGGCCAGACTGATGCAAGGCTATCGGGCCGCGGTGACGGCGACCGATGGGATGACGGTCACCCTCACCAGCGAAGACGGCAAGGCAGCCCGGGAGGTGCACTGCCGCTATGTGGTGTGCGCCGATGGCGCCCACGGCGGCTGCCGCCCCTCCCTCGGCATTCCCCACCATACCAGCGCCACCGATGAGCAGGTGTTCATCAGCATTCACTTCTTCAGCCCGGAGCTCAGCGAATTGCTGGCCCAGCGGATCTTGGGGATGCTCTACTTCATCTATTCGCCGGCGGGCGTCGGGGTCCTCGTCAGCCACGACCTCGCTGCCGGCGAATTTGTCCTCCAGCTGCCGCTCTTCCCCCCCCACCAGGCAGCCGACGCATTCAGCAAGTCGGTCTGCGCCGAATTGATCGACCGGTTGACGGGGGCACCCGTTTCGGCCGCAGTCCGCAGTGTTCGGCCATGGCGCCTGGGCGCCTGGGTGGCGGCGCGCTACCAGTCGGTCGACGGCCGCGGCTTCATCGTGGGCGATGCGGCGCACGAGTTTCTACCGGCCGGCGGATTCGGCCAGAACTGCGGTATCGCCGACGCACACAACCTGGCCTGGAAGCTGGCCGTGGCCCTGAAAACCGCACCCGCCGCGGCGGACAGCACCCCCCCCTTGCTGGCCACCTATACCAGCGAGCGCCGGCCAGTGGCAAAGACGCTTCTCGCCCTGAGCGGTGCCGGGTACCAGCAAACCCTGGCCGTAGCGGCCGCCATCGGACTGGACAAACAGCTCGCGCACTGGCTCGACCTCCTGATCCGCGTACTCCCGCTTCCCGCCGGCCTTGGCCGACGTCTGTTCACCATGGGGATGCGATTGGGGCTTCGCCAGGTGGCGCTCCTGGGCGGCCGGAACCCGTTGTCCCAGATGCGTTGGCGGCGTCTGGCACGCTTGTTCGCCGACCCGAGCGCCAATCTGGCGATGCGCTATCCGCGGCAGGATCTCGGCGCGGTGTATGACCGCGGATGGTTCGCGTCGGCGGCAACGGCCGATGCGGCGGCCCGTGACGGCACCGGTGGCGACACCGGGATCGGGTTCACCCCCGCCCTCGTCAACGGGGGCCGCCTGCCCCACTTCTGGCTGCTGCCCTGGGGGGCGGATCGGGCAACACCGCTGTCCTCCCTGGATTTGCCGAGTCTGATCGCCAGGCGCCATGGATCTCCCGTCCATCTGCTGCTGATGATCGATATCGCCGCCAAGTTGGGCCGCCGCCTAGCGGCGTTGCAGCGCCAGCAATATGGCGAGATAGAGAGGGTGGCGATCCGCACCGACGCCGAAACGACAGCGCCCGCCGACTTTGTGCTTCAGACAACCGGCGGAGGATACCGGCCCCGGCAGGGTGCGATCTTGGTCAGACCCGACGGCGTTGTGGCCTGGCGCTGGTAGGCCCTGAGGACCCGCCGGGATACCCACTTGATAAGTGCCCCGCAGCGATTATGTTCATGCCATAACCCTTCAGGGTGAGGAGGTCACCATGAAACACACCTATAAATATGAAACCTTCCGCGCCGACGCGGGAGATTTTGATAAGCAGTTCACCACCTATCTCAACGAGCGCTCCTCGGAGAATTGGCGCGTCAAGCATTGCAACTACTGCCATGGCTCTACGGATGGCAAGCTGTACGCGTCGTGCATGTTCGAGCGAGAAACCTGAAGCCACGGGGCGCCCGCTCGCCCGCAGGGCACCGATCCTCCGCCATCGATCGGATCGGACACGGCGGGCAGGCGTTGCCACCGCTGCGACCACCCTGGCAGGCGGTTGATGGCCGCCTGCCAGCTCCCCAGATGCTGACGGGTTGTAAAGTGATCGCCCCGATCGGTCGATACCGGTGACAGCGACCCGGTCAGCATCGACCTTCCCGACCTTCTCACGGCTTTCCCATTGGACCCGGTCCAAGTGCAACGACCCCGCGCCCAAGCCGCCAACGGGCGTGACAGGACAATGATGCCCCTGCAGCAGCGTTAAAACGCGCAACACAATGGGAACACCATGGCACAGACCCTTATCAATTGTGGCTTGATTCTAACGGCGGCCGCCATCCTGCTCTATAGTCTGGTGAAAAACAGCCAGGTGCAGGCGGCCGTGCATCTGGTGCGCCGGGAACAGCAACGCCCGCTGCGGCGCTATCTGCTGCTCCACCACGGCCTGATCGTTTTTTTCCTCTTCGGCTACCTGCTGGAGGTTGTCGCGATTCTCTGCGGCCTCACCTGGGTCAGTGAGACCTTCGTCAGCATCATCTTCTTCTTCGGCGCCCTCTTCGTGTTTATTGGGATCGACCTGAAGACACGCCTTCTCGGGGAGGTGCAATCCACCCTGCACGGCATTCTGCCCATCTGTGCCAGATGCAAGAAGATTCGTGTGGCGGATGCGGGTGAGGCGGGGCGGGAGTCGTGGGAAAATATCGAGTGCTATATCTCCGAGAAGGCAGCGGTCTCCTTCTCGCACGGATTCTGCCCCGTCTGCTTCGCGGTCGAGATGCGTCAGGTCGAGGCGCTGCAGGGGGCCGAACGGCGGCCGATGGGCCACTGACCGCCGTTGCCACCGCCGCTCAACCGATGTGAACCCGCACCCCGTGTTCGTGGACCCCGTTGTTCCCGTAACCGAGCACGTTCCAATCGGCATCCATGGGCTGCCGGCGGCCATCCACAGCAGACGCCCGCGCCAGGAGGGTATAGTCACCCGGTGCCGTCGGCCGCCAGATGTGACGCCATTGGCGCCAGCTGAACGGTTCCCGGGGTCCGATGAATTCGGTCGGCTGCCAGCTGCGGCCGTTGTCGCTGGAGAAGGCCACGTCAGCGATCTCAAGCTCACCGGCATAGGCTGCGCCCAGAACAAGGATCTCGCCCAGAGGGAGCTGATCACCGTCCAAGGGCTGGGTGATGATCGATTTCAACGTCAGCCCGGTAACCACGGTGCCCTCTTCCGGCGCCATCCCCTTTTGGAAGACGCGGTAGACCTTGTCCATGAAAAAGCCCTCATGGGGGTGGGCCAGCACGCGGATGCGATGCAGCCACTTGACGCAGTTGGCGCCGGTCCAGCCCAGCGCCAGGGAGCGCAGGGGAAATCCGTGCGCGGGCGGCAGGGGCTCGCCGTTCATCTCGTAGGCCAGGAGGGTCGCGTCGAGCGCCTTTGCCAGGGGAATGCTGCGGATGAATTTGATCTGGGCCTTGCCCGTCGGGGTGTCCAGCCCCTCGAAGGCCACATGCTTGGCCGACGCCTTGAGGCCGACGCGCTCCAGCAGATGGCGAAGCGCGACACCGCCCCAGACGGCGTTGCCCACCCCCCCGATGGTCCAGGGATTGCCGGCAGCCTTGGACTTCAGCAGAGAGCGGCTGTTCCCCGAGCACTCCAGGGTGTTGGCCACCGTATCTTTCGGCATGCCCAGAAGATCGGCGTAGCTGAACGTATGCGGGGTGACAACCTCTCCCTCAATGCGGAGCGACCAGGTCTCCACATCGATGGGCGGATCGGGCTGGAGTCCCTGATTCCGTTCGAAGAAAGCGTCGTTGGGGGTCAGCCAGGATCGCAGCTGCGTCGCCGGGGTTTCGGCGTTGCGCGGTTTTACCGTCATTACGCGTTTGGCGTCGGTCATGAATGGGGCCTCCTCATCGGTGGGTTCCGGCGGCCGTCGCCGATTCCCCGTCCGCAGCCGTCAACTGGCATCTGCCAGGCAGCAGCGTTTGTACTTCTTGCCGCTTCCGCAGGGACAGGGAGCATTACGGCCAACTTTTTCGCTCCGCAGCACCGGTGGCTCGGCGCCCTGCAGCAGATCGGAGAGATCGGGTGCCGGCTGGTCCAGGCGGTCCAGCAAGGTCCGATACAGCGCCACCACCTGATCGCGGCTGATCTCGGCGCTCTCCAAGAGGCGGGGCGCCGCCAGATAAGCGTCGCCGCGCCGCAACTGGGTGAGGGCATCGGCGGCGGCACCCTCGTCGATGGCCATTTGGGCCAGCATCAGATAGGCCTCGATGGCGTCGGGAGCGAGAGTGACGACCGCTTCATAACAATGTCGCGCCTTGGAGCGATGGTCGAGGGTGACGTACATATTGCCAAGGGCCAAGAGGGGCGCCGGGTCTTCCGGCTGTCGCCCGATCTCCTGGCGGCAGCGCGCCAAGGCCGCTTCGATACGGGTCTCACCGCCATAGGTGACGATGCGGGGCAGGAATTCAAAGGGGCTTTGGGTCAGCAGCCGCTCATAATCCGCCTCGTCAGCGGCGAGGTTGAATCCCATCAGATGCATGCCGAGGGACAGCCGCCCAGGCTCGGTGAGCCTAAAATCCGCCAACTGATGGCACGCCAAACAGGCGAACTCTTCGGCCGGGTAGTAGTCGCCCCTGGCATTGGGATTGATCCAGATGCGCGCCAAGCGATAAACAAAGGACGCGCCGCAACTGCGGCACGCCAATTCCAGCGCCGGATGCGCGGGCATCGCCCCGGTCTCGCCACCAGATGCCGCCCCGTCAAGCCGATCCGCCACGGCGGCCTGGTGGATGTTCAACAGGGCGTCGACGGTTTCGGATCGGTCACCGTGCAGCAGAGCGAGGGTCAACCACGTCTCGTCCACCAGCGGCTGGTGTTTGCGCACATAGGGCTCCAGGTGACGACGACAGTCGACGCCCAGCAGGGGGCATAGCGTCAGCAGGCGTTCGCGGTCCAGGTGCCAGTACGCTTCGAAATGCGCATCGATCAGGGGCGCCGCCTGGGGATGGAGTGTGTCGCCGGCGATGCGCAGCGCCATCAGGCGCTTCGGCTCGCTCAAGGCGTCCCACCGACGCGCCACCGCATCGAAGTAGCGTCCTCCCGCCTCACCCAGTGCGTATTCGAGGGCCGCTTCGTAGGCCTCATCGGCGGCGGCTTCAGAGACCCCGTCGGTGAGATCCTCCAAGGGCAAGGCCAGCAGGCTGTCCACCAGCCGTTCATCCCGCAGCCGGCCGGCCAATTGAATGATGCCTTGGGGCGGTGGCCCTCCCGTTGCGGCCGCCAGGCGGTGGAGAAGTCCGTTGGCGACGGCGTCTGGATCCCGATCCATCAGCCAGGCCTCCAGTGCCGCCTGGTTGGGCAGCAGGGTGGCGCCGCTGCCGACAATGTCCAGGGCCGCTTCGGTGGAAAGGGCCCTGAAATCGGGCGCCTCCCGCCGCTGGGAACGCAATAAAAGCGCGATGATCAAGGCATAGAGATAGGGGCGCTGCCGCTTCGGTAGCAGCTGGCCCAAGCGGGAGGTGTCCTTCACCCAGTGGGACAATAGCGAGGCCAGGCGCCGATCGGCCATGGTGAGCGCATAGGCGGCCACCAGCGCTGGCACACCCGTGTAACGGCGCAGCCGCACGCGCTCCAGCTCCGCTTCGAAATGGTCCAGGTCAACCGACGGATCGTAAAAGGGCACAAGGGTTCTCAGATCGGGGACGCCCCGCTTTTCCAGCCGATCGCAGGCCATGTGAAACTCGGCGGCCGCATCTCCCAATTCGAAGGCCAACCGAAAAAGGTGCCATGGCATCTGGTGCCGCTCCGCCCCCCCATCGGCGGCGATATAATTTTCGATGTAGTCCACCGCCCGCGGGTGATCGAATCGCCAGGCCAGTTGGAAGATCATCTCGGGCACCGCTGACCTTTGGACGGCATCCAGCGGGTCGACCGTTTCGTAGTCGGCCATCAGGGCATGCGCCAGGGCGTGCGCATCCTCACCATGAAGGTCTCGGAGGGCATCGACGATCTCGGGCAGTTGGTGGCGTCGGTCCTCATCGCGAATGGCCGTTTCGAATAGCGGCGCGGCGCGCTCGGGCGTCACCTTGGCCAGCACCCGGGCCAGACCCCACAGATGCTCCGCCGTGTCCCCCGCCATCTCCCAGCGGTGGACCAGCTGGTCCACCATGGGGCGGAAACAGGCGGCGGGCAGTACAGCGAGGGCCTTGGAAATCAGGTTGGTATCCGACGCGGCGAACACGGCCGCCAGGAACTCGGGCGTTATCAAGCTGGCGATGAGGGCGTCCCCTTCTCCAGGATCGGCCGCGACGCTCATTACATCGATCAGATCCAGCGCCCAGCGCTGGAGGAGGGGTTCACGTGGATCGAAGTTCTGGAGGCAGGTTTCCAGGTAGGCACGCATTGGGACCGCCTGACTCAGGTGCGGGTGATGGCAAAACCAGCGCGTCGGCCAGATATGGATCGGGGGGCCCGCCGCGCAGGTCTGGCCGGAAGCCTAATGCATATCAGACATTGCGGTCGACAACAATTGCCGTGATCAGCCGCGGGGCGCCCTTGAAGGGCCCTGGGATGATGAGAAACCATATGGGAGGGCGAATCCCCCGGCGGCAGCGCGTCTCTAAACGCCATCTCTGGGAAGGCCGCGAAGCGCAGCTAGCCCCGCGCTCCCTGGGGAAGGGTGTGTCTGACCATGGAATGGAGGGGAGGGGTAAAATGGCGGCGGCCGGCCACCTGGCTCGGCCCAGGCGCCTGCCGGTACACCACTGGTGACACCTCAGTTGGGCCAAATGACCGGGTGAGGGCGGAACGGATCACCAGAGCTCGCAGGTATCCGATTCCCTGCGCTTTTTGCAGCGGCGATCCATCCAACCCACCATCGAGATGTAGGTGTATCCTTCGCATTTCTCGATCCGCCGTTCCCTCTTGCGGCGGTTGGGGGCCGCTTCCACCGAAGCCTGCGCCTCTTTCGGCTCGGGTTGCGGGGTACGCTCTTTCGTCGGCATGGCCCACCTCCTGTTGGTGTCACAACGCACAGGAAACACCCCATGCGCCGATCGACGGGGTGAATAAAACCACTGCGGAGAGGACTCGGCGGGGAGCCCACTCGGGGAGAATTCAGTATCACTGCGGACAATTACGTGGGAATCGTGCGGTGATGCGAACTGGCAAGAGGACATAAGTACGCAGGGTTCGAAATCACTCTACCCGATTTGCGGCGCGCAGTGCAAGCTGAAAATGGCGCATATGCCCGCTGAAGCTGGGGCAGTTCAGCGGGAGGGTGCCCAGCAAAAAAATGTTGCATTGCAAAATTCTAACTTGACACTATCTGCTGAAGTAATATTATGTGGCGCAAGAGAGAAATGACATATTTTTGCATCGCAACATTAGGTATCATCAAGGCAGGCGTAGGGAGGCGAATGGAAATGACACCCAGAGAGTTGACACAACAGGTGATGGACTACCAGCAGCAGGTTCTCGACAGTTGGAACGGGGCGCTGGCGCTGGCCGAGGACCAAACGGCGGCGTCGGTCCGATGGCTCTTCGATACGGCGAGCTGGCTGCCCGAGGAGGGCCGTCGGGCCATGGAGCAGTGGGTGGCCGTCGGCCGCGGCGAGCGCGAACGGCTCAAAGCCCATCTGGACCAGGGCTTGGCGACGGTCGAGAAACTGCTCGCGGTAGCGCCGGCGCAAGCACCGGCAGCCTCAAAAGCACCAAAAGCACCAAAAACCACCACAAAGAAACAGAAGAAGGAGACCCAAAATGAAACCGACTGAGCTGCTCAAACAGGCGATCGACTTTAACCAGACCACCTTTCAAAACGCCTATGATGCCGGCGTTCTTTTCCAGGACCAGGTGGAGCGCATGGCCACCTCGATGCTGGACCAGGCGACCTGGATGCCCGATGAGGGCCGCAAGGCGATCGACAACTATGTGGACGCCTACAAAAGCGGGCGCGAGCAATTGAAGCTGTACGTGGATGACAGCTTCAAAAGAGCGGAAGAGATCCTGGTAAAATAGACGCGCCAACCACAATCGCAGCGCCCGCTTACCGCGTCCGCTGCGAATAGAGGGCGGATTCCGGTGGGGTAGACCCGTCGCCGTATCGGGCGGCTACCCTGCCATCTCCGTCGGTACGACCCCGCAGCAACCCCCATTTCCGTCGCCGCGCCAAGCCGCAGGCGGCAAGCATTTAGGCGATCCGTCAGCCCCCTCCACAGCACCGGTCACGCCCCCGCCAGCGCCGCCGCGCAGACCATCAGACAGATCCCGCGTCAGGCCGTGAGAGCGGCTAGAACCAGCTGCGGTGACTCCACACGTCGGCTTCGAGGGCCTTTTGGTCCTCCTTGAGCTTCAGGTACATGGAGGCGTTCTGAATGGCCAGGCCGCCTTGATGGGCCAAGGCTTGGACCAGCGTGATGACGTCCTGGGGGTATTTGCGTTTCACCGGGCTGTAGAGCCGCAAGATGCCGATCACCTCGTCACGGGCGGTGATGGGGGTGATGATCATCGAGCCGACCCCCTCCTGTTCCAGCTCCGCCTTGAAGCGGGTGCGCTCGTCACTGAGGGCATCGGCGACGGTGACGGTTTCACCCTTGAGTGCGGCGGCCGTGGTGGCGGTGTCGGTGTGCTGGCCGACGTTCAAAATGGTGTCACTGAGCCCGTGGCTGGCCACCAGCTTCAGTTCTCCCGATTCGTCATCCAGGAGGCGGATGGTCACCCCTTTCATCCCCAAGCTCTCGCTGACCTTCACGGTCAAGTTGTGCAGCACTTCGTTGATATCGAGGGTCGAGTTGATCGCCGAAGCCAGGTCCAGGAAGAGCAACGCGTTCTTCTCGATGCGTTCCAGCAGGCGGCTTTTCTCGATGGCCATGCCGCCTTGCTCGGCAAGAGCGCAGAGGAATTCGATCTCCTCGGAGGAGAATTGGCGATGCTCGGCGGTGTAAAGGGAAAGGACGCCGATGGGCCGCTCCCTGACCACCACCGGCACCGTGAGAAGACTGGCGATCCCTTCCCGTTTTTTGGCCGCATGATGTTCGAGGCGGGGATCGCTGGTGGCGTCCTCAAACACCAGATGCCCCTTATCAACGAGGGCCCGGACAATTTCTTGCGCCTTCATGGGATTGGCGTGAAGATAGTTGTCCGACAGCCCCTTCTGCGCCATGGGCACGAAGACATCTCTGCGCTCGTCGGCCAGAAATAGGCAGGCGGCCTTGCCCCCCATCGCGTCGATGGCGCTCTGAACCACCAGATCGAGGAGCTCCTCCTGACTGGCGGCGGTGCCCAGCGCTCGGCTGATGGTGCAAAATGGTTTAAAATAATTGTTGGAATCGGTCATGTCGGCCTCCTGGGCAGAAAAAGGGTCCAATCCTAATGTGTCACGAGTTGGCGTCGACCAGTTCAGGGCGTGGCGGTCGCCTTCGCCCGGGCGCGACTGCTTTGGGCGCGGGGGGACGCCGCTCCCCGCGGTTTGGCCTTGGGACGGCGGCGCTGCGCGTCACGCTCCGCCAGCCAGGCGGCGATCTTGGGCGCGAACTCACGTTGGCACTTGCTGCTGACGTAGATGCCGATATGCCCGGTACGCAGGCAGATATCCTCCGTGTCGGTACTGCCCACCGCCTGGGTCAGGCGTTCACAGGCCTCGGGGGGCACGAGGTGATCATACTGCCCGTAGATATTCAGCAGGGGCATGGTCAAATTCTTAAGCAGTACCGGGCGTCCGCCGACCTGCAACTCGCTCTTGATAAGCAGATTGCGCTGGTAGCAGTCACGGATGAATTTGCGGAAGACGGCGCCCGGCAGATCCGGGCTGTCGAAGATCCACTTCTCCATGCGAACGAAATTCTCGACAAAATCCTTGCTGTCCATGTGCTCCATGAAGCCGACATATTTGTCGATCATCAGCCGAGCGGGATTGAGCAGCAGGAAGCCGAAATTCATGACGTCGCCGGGGAGATTGCCATAAGTGTTCACCAGGGCGTCGGGGTCGATGCGCTTCATCCATTGGTGCAGGAGACCCTTATCGGTGTCGAAATAGGTCGGTGTTACGGTGGTGACCAGATTTTTGATCTTCTCCGGGTGGAGGGCGCTGTAAATCACACTGAAGGTGCCCCCCATGCAGATGCCCATCAGGTGGATTTGGTTGAGTTGGTGTCGATTCCGGATAAAATCGACCACGTTGTCCATATAGCCATTGATGTGGTCGTCGAATCCCAGGAAACGGTCTTTGCGCTTGGGATAGCCCCATTCGATCATGTACACCTCCAGCCCGTGGGCCAGCAGGGTTTCGACAACACTGCGGCCTGGCTGAAGATCCAACATGGTTTCCCGGTTGATGAGGGCGTAGACAACCAGCAGGGGGGTTTTGTATTTGGGTTTTCCCTCTGGCCGGTAATACTTTAGTTTGACGCGGTCTTCACGATAAACCACCTCGTAAGGGGTGGCGGCAATGCGCGTGTCGAGATCTTCCAGCAGCACTTCCGGCCCTTTCTGGGCTTTCTGTTGGGCTTTCTCGGAAGCCTCGGCCAGCTTGGACATTATCAGGTCGACGGGGACTTTAAACTGGGTCATAGCGTACCTCCCCTCAGCCGGTATCTTGGATTCAGGTGTACCGCTCTCATCCTCATGATTGCTTCTCCAGATCGCGCACACGGCGCTTGAGGCGGTGGATCTCCTCGTACAGATCGTCTATCTCGCTCTGGGTGGGTATCGGCAGCCCTTGGAGCAGGTCTTCGATGACGGCGTTGCGGGCAGATCGAAACGCCGCCAGGCTGCTGAGGGTCTGGGACAGGGCCTCCATGTATTCGGGCGTCTGGAAGAGGGTCATGTAATGCCCCTCCAGGACCTTGATCCACAGATCGTAGTAGGCCTTGCCCTCTTCGGGAAGATCGCCATCCTCCGCGAGGGCGGCGATCTTTTCCTGGAGGACGGAAAAGGAGCGTCCTATAGGCAGGGCGAGCAGTCGCAGGAATTCCGACAAGGTGGCTTGATAGCGATGATAGGCGTCGGCGGCCTTGGCGGCGCGCTCCTGATACTCACGGGTAAGGCCGAGAGCGGGCACTTGAAAATAGCGGCTGAACTCCTTTTCATAGAGCAGCGTCCAGGAGCGAAAGAGATTTTCATCCACGTCACTGAAACTATACGCGTCAACATGCTGGCCAAGCTTCCCGACCCGCTCCAAGGTCTTTTGTTGCATCTCCATGTAGCCGGTAAGCGTGCTTCGCGATAAATTGGCCAGCGTCTCCGGCATGGCGCCGACGCCCTTGAACAAGGAGAGCATCGACTCGGGGGCCGACATGGCGGCTGCGATGGACTGCCAGTTCTTCAGCGCCGCTTCGGTGGCCGCGCCCATGCGCTCGGCCGTGCCGCCATGCCCGGAAGCGCCCGGCGTCGCCTTGCCGTCGGCGGCCGCCGCGGGCGGGGTCCACCACTTGAGCATCTCGCCCCATGCCTCGGTCATCGATTGGCTCCACTGGGAGAATAGCTCCTCGCCGTGGGTGCCGTGAGAATTCTTCTCAGTCATCACCTACCTCGTGGACATTTTTTCTGGTGAAGCCGCGCGGGCAGAGCCTGGCGACCAGTATGGGTCCGGGATCCGTTGGCGCGGAAGCGAGCGCAGCGGGTCGGTGCTTCAGGTGTGGTCGGTGTTCGAATCGTCGGACGAATCGTCGGGTGTGTCGATCGCAGCGAAACTTTGCATTAATTGATCGAAGGCCTGGGTTTGATCGGTGATCAGATTGTGAAACCGGGTCATCAGCGCGCTGTGCCCCAAGCCCTTTTTGGCCAGTAGCGCATCGAGTTGCGAAATGATCCGTTCCTGCTCGGCCAGCTTGCTCTCCACCTGGGCTAGTTTTCGCTTGAGGCGGTCGTAGCGCGCCAGCGGAACCCAACCCCACAGGGGTGCGTAGGCGTTCAGGGCGTCCGTGAACTCGCCGGTGACCTTCTGCCACTGGCGGCGACTGATCTGCTCCGCTGAGGGCAGGCCATAACAGCGGCGGAAAAGATCGGCCAGGGCGGCACCGGGCGGACAACCGGATGAGATCCAGTCCGCCATCGCCGCCGCTTGCCGCTGCCCTTCGGACGATTGCCGCATAAATTCGGCCCAAAATTTCAAGAAGGCATCGCTCACGGATATTTGCCTCAAGCGCAGGGTGTGAAGGCCATGGCGCGCGCGTAACGCGGATCGCTTGCGGATCGCTTATCGATCGCCAGCGTGACGGGAACGGCATGCTCGGTCATTTTTGCCCGCTGATGGGGCCCACTGACGGGCGGCGGCCCGGAGACGAACCGCTAACGGCGCACCCACCGGTTGGCAGTGGTAAGGCAAACCGCGACCCCCGGGTGTCCATGCCGTAGGGCAACGGGCGGGTGCCTGCCTTTGGCCGCATGGGGGATCGCGGCGCGTTCTGCCGCAGTTGGAGGGGCCGCATGCCGGACCGCTCGCCGAGGGTCAGCGGATCCAGCCCTACTCGGTCTCCTCAAAAAACGCTTCGACCCGGGCGTAGTTTTCATCCACCTGTGATTTGAAGGTCTCACAGCCCTTTTTGTAGGACATGGTCCAATCCTTCAACGCTTTGCGACCCTCCTCGGGCAACCAGGTGGCTTGGCCCAAGAACGCTTCCAGCATCTTCTCGTTTTGCTCGTAGACCAGCGTCATGGCCTTAAAGCTGTTGTCGAAAGCGGTCTTGTTGAACTGAATCATCTGTTTGGCGATCTGCTTGTGGTCCATCATCTCCAATTTCCTCCTTTTGGTGGTGATGTGGTTCAAAATAGGTGCATCCGCCGGCAATGGGTCACTTTCTGCTTTTGCCAGGGATCAGCACGCCCTCCATTATGTCGAAATAGGTATCGATCGTCGATTCGACGGCCTGGCGGCCGGCACGTCCCGCTTCTGCCCAGCCTTGCCAGATCTGTTGGGATTCACCGTCGGTGGTATCCTTTGGTGTGAAAAAAGATCGGGTTAATTGTTCGCTTCGCTCCTGCAGCAACGCCAAGGTTCGAAATCCATTCCGCGTCAGCGTTTTCTGAATCGCCAGAACCTGCCTCGTCACCTCGCTTCCAGTATGCATCATCGTATAGCTCCTTCTATTTCCGCGTGATTATGGGGGTGACCCAACAATTTATCAAACCTATAGAGCGATGCGGGCATCGTCAAGCTATTTTTGCATTGCACAATACGATTAGTGGCCCCCTATCCTTCCCCTTTGGAAAGTTTTGCGATATAGTCGATCGTCGGATTGGCCATTGCGCCATCGGAATGGCCATTGCGCCAAATGACGCTGCCCGAAAAGGAGAACGGCGTGGATAAACCGCTCATCTATAAAAAGTATGCCAATCGGCGCATTTACGACACTAGCAGCAGCACCTATGTCACCCTCGAAACAGTGGCCGAAAAAATCCGCCAGGGCCGGGAAGTCCAGGTGGTCGATGCCAAAACCAAGACGGATGTGACCGCCTTCATCCTCACCCAGATTGTCCTCGAACAGGCCAAACGCAACAACGCCCTGCTGCCGGCACCCGTCCTGCACCTGATTATCCGCTATGGGGACAACGTGCTGATGGAGTTCTTCGAATCCTACCTACAGCAGATCGCCACCAACTATATCGACTACAAGAAGGCTGTCGACAGCCAATTCAAGCGCTGGCTGGATATGGGCATGGGAATGGGTAACGGGTCGCAGAGAGAGGGCAACCCCTTCAGTGCCTTTTTTTCCGCTCCGGCCACTAAATCCGAAGAAGAGATCTAAACCCACCTCACCCGCCAAACACCACGCCATCGCGACGTCGCCGCAGTTGTCGCTAACACCGCCGGAACGCCCGGCACCGCCAGTGCGGACTATCCCGCCAGTGCGGGACCTATCCCGCCAAAGCGGGACCTATCCCGCCAAAGCGGGACCTATCCTTTGGATCCCAGCCGCAGGCCGCCGTGGATGAAGAACACATCTCCCGCCAGTGCCTCGTTGCGATACAGGTCGCCCACCAATGCGGCCACCTCTTCGGGTTCAATCAATCTACCGATGGGCACCTGCGCGACAATGCGGTCGAGTGCTTTCTGATTCATTCCTTTGACCATAGCGGTCCCCACGTATCCCGGCGCAACGGCCACGCAGCGGATCCGGTCGGCAAGCCCCCTGCGGAAGAATTCGGCGGTGATGACCTTTGGCATAACCGACATGGCGGCTTTGGTGGAGGCGTAGTTGATCTGGCCGGCCGTGCCCAATGAACCGGTGGAGGAGACCAGACAGATCAGCCCCCTGCAATCGTGGTTGATCATGCGTTCGGCACACTCCCGCACGGTGAGGAAAACCCCCGTCAGGTTGATGTCGATCACCGCTCGGAAATCGTCCAGCAGCATTTTTTTCGTGACCTTGCCGGTTTCTCGGTCCGGCGCCACCATGAGTCCATCCTTGATGATGCCGGCGAAGGGAGCCACCAGGTTAATCTGACCGAACGCCTCGATGGCGGCGTCGGCCAGCCGGGCGCAGTCCGCCTCATTGGTGACGTTGCAGGGCACGGTCACCACATCGCCCGGCAAGGTGGCCGCGGCTTCGGTCAGCGCAGTTTCGACCACGTCACCGATCACCACCTTGCCACCGCTCTCCAGCCAGTGTTTGGCCAGGGCGAACCCGATGCCACTGGCGCCGCCGGTAATCACGGCCACAGATCCTTTGATATCCAGCATTGTTCCTCCTTTGGTATCCTATCCGCACGTGGCGTATGCGCCCGCCGATTCACGGGATAGGGGGAGATATGTATCGCCCAAGCACGCCGCCCCGTCCGGCGGATCGGTGCGGCCGACCCGGTGCGGGGCGCTCTGGTGATGGGCCTGATCTTGACATCCGCCGTGCCGCGGGTAGCGGCTTAGCGCTTGGGTGACCGCCCCTTTTTCGAGGGAGCAGCAGCGCTCTTGGGTTTGGCAGCAGTGCGGGTCCGTTTTGCCGTGGCCCCCTTGCCCTTGCCGCTGCCCGGAGTTTTACCGCCGCGCGTCTGCTTCGCGGCCGTTTTTGAGGCGCTTTTGTCACCGGTCGCCGCTGCTTTGCGTTTCGGGGCCCGCTTGCGCGGTGCTGCGGCCGTGGCCAGGGCGGCATCCAGATCCATGTGAAAGCGAACCGGTCCGCGGTAGTTCCCCTCTCCGAAGCGGGTATGCAGCCCACACGCCGAATCGGGTGCGGACCAGGAGGTGGCGATGGCGACATGCCCTTTGGGGAACGGGGTCACCTCGACCTCGAGATGGTCGCAGGGTGCCAGGGCAGTCTCCTTCTCCACCAGATCATCATGGATGCCGTAACAGATCAGCCAGGGGATTTGTTTCTCCTTCAGCCGTTTCAGATTAAGCGGCTTGCCGAAGAGACGCACCGGCAGGGTGCCGTCGGCGGAGATGGGGACGTTGTAGGAAGCATGGCTGATGCGGGTAATCGCCAGCGGCAGATCAAAGCGTTCATTCTGGAGCCAGTAGTTCAAAGCGGCTGCCGTTTTACTGATCTCAAAGCCACCGTCGGATGGGCGGTTTCCGTTGGTTTGGCGGGCAAACATCATCAGATCCCGGAAGAAGGCGGCCGCCGGAATCTCATGCTCGATGCTTTTGAGCTTGTAGACCCACCCCATGAGCTGCCCGTCGGCCACGCGGTTGCCGTTGGGCAATCGCTTCGTCCCATAGTCCAGATCGTTGAACCGCGGGGGCAGGCGATGCAGGAAGCGGGAAAGCCCTTTGCTGCGCGTCCCGTCCATGGGGGAGACACAGGTGATAAAGGCATCCACCAGGCCGTCCAATTGGCCGCTGAGCAGATTGCACAGGGCATTAAATCCCCCTTGGCAGTAACCATTCAGGGTGATCGGTTGCCCATGGGCCTTCAAAATGGCCTCGCAGAAACGACGGGTATCGAGCGCATCGTCCTCGCCGGTCATGGTCTGGAGAGCGGGGGTGGTATCGATCTCTTTGAGCACCCGAATATAGGTGGGAAATCCCTGGTTGGCGAAGCTATGGGCATAGCTGCGCTGCTCACCGGGTAGAAAGGCGAGGATATTGGCACCCAGAACGTAAGGGGGCAAAATGAGAATCGGTTTTGCATCGCTGCGCAGTTGCACACCCTTGAGCGTGGGCGCCACGCGATAGAGGCGAAATCGGTCGGTCTCGTCCAGCAGCACGTGCTCGCCGCGTTCGAAGTGAAAGCCGAACTCGGGCGCTATGGCCGCGATCGCCTCGGGATACCCATGGGCGATCTGATCCATCAGCTCCGCCTGACGCCGGAAGTAGCCGGCCAGCGCCGCAGGGGTCTTGTCGGCACAGCTTTGATCCCAAGCAGCGTTGAAGGCGTCCAGTCCCACCTGTGCATAGGCCATCAGCATTTTGGACGCCCCGTCGAGGCTGCGATCCATCAGCTCGATGTTGTTATCGAGCAGCCCCAGGTAGGACTTGTAGGTGTTGGCGGGCGTGGCGGCCAGCATACGATCGGCCTCCGTCCGCTGAAAATAGTGGCTGGAGAGCAGAAACGGAATGAAGAAGTCGGTCGTGTAACGCGACATGCCGGCAGCGTAGCTCTGGGTGGCCGTGAACAGATCCATTAAAATGGAAAGGCCATCGCGGACCTCTTCTGCGGTGCCTCGGTGCTCTGACGGGTACTGCTGTGAAGCTGCCATCCAGCCCTCCCTTCCCTCTGTCATTAACGTCTTGCCGTGGTCACTGTGGCATTCAATGCTTCTCGGCCCGCGGTCACCAATAGGGGCTGTGGGGCCCAGCGAACCCGTAGGCGGTGGTTGGGCCCTAATATTATGCGCTCAGTTTGGCTTGTCAATGATAATATTTGTGCACTGCACAATGTGGTGCGACGAGAATTGACAATGCCTCAGGACCCATAGTCTCGTAGGGAAAGGGACCTTCCCAATGATAGTCTGTTGCAATGCGCAATTCGGAACGGTGGAACTGGGCCGTGCCCATGGGCGTCATTTGGCCGTCATGCGCTGCGTGCCGATGGCGGCGACGCCGGCTTAGACAATTGCCTCGGCATTGAAGAGAATGCGGTGCACCGAGTTGAGATCCGGCCGGATCCCGCAGGAGATGGTGCCATTGCCGCTCAATTGCATGATATCACGCCGTAAGAAGGTGACCGCACCGCTGCTGTCGGTGACAAAAGTGCCGTTGCTGCTGTGATCCTGGAGGAAAAATTTGCCCTGTTTGCTTTCGATAGTGGCGTGACGCCGGGATACGACTTGATCGTCGACGATGAGACCGCAACCCGCGTGGCGGCCGATCACGAGAGAGCCCGTGGCGGCTTTGAGTTGCATGGCGCGACCGGCATATTCCAGTTCGAGGAGGACGGGTGCCGTGGCGAGAGGGTCGAAAGCTTTCCCGATGATGGTCTCGTCCGGTGCGGAGTGGGCACAGAGAAAAACCGACATCAGCTCGGTCTTGCCCTTCACGACGACGGGCCCCAGGGAGCGGATGCCGAACCGCGTCGCGCTGGGCAGGGCGTCGTAAGCATCCTGGGAGAGCATGATTTCGTTGGCCTTGGCCAGATCAGCCATCCGGGCGGCCACGTTGACCGTATCGCCGAAAATGGCGTTGCCGGCCAACAGGGTTGGTCCCAAATGGATGCCGGCATGCACCGAGAGGGGTCTCGCAAGGGTACTTTCACGAATCGCCCGCGCCGCCATGAGGCCGGCTTCGGCCGTTTCGAAAGTGGCCAGAATACCGTCGCCGCGAACCTCGATGACGGTTCCCTCTTGTCGCAGGATGCAATTCTCCATCTCCTGGAGGCAGGATGCCGTCATCGTCATGGCCTGACGATCACCGGCATTCTCATAGAGACGGGTGCTGCCGCAGATATCGGCGAACAACACAGCTATCGTCTGGGTCGACGGTTCCATGATCCATTGAGCCCCTGATCTCAATGTGGTCGCTGCGGGAGCGAGTTTGGCCCGGTATCGCAGGCGGATACTGATATGGGGCAGCCCGTCGCACGTTCTCCGCCGGCTGTCACCTACAAGATTAAATATAATCGAAATCTAGGCGCCTGTCGACCGTATCCGGCAGGCGATGCGATTGGGGCGCGCTTTCGGGAGCGGTCGACAGTGGCCTGCCGATGGGAAGACGGTCGGGCGCCGCGGAGAAATTCGCGCCGCGGCGGGCGGCGGCGGTGGAGCGGCGGAGCGGCTGAAGTGTTGACAGCCGTTGACCTGCGGAATATAGACAAATGCGTTACTATTTTGCGATATCTTTTACGATAAATGAACTTCAGCGCCGCCGCCGGGGCACGGCGTAGGACCCATCCATCATGACCAAGGGCAGCGATCCCTATTTCTCGAAGACCATCGAGAAGGGGCTGATCATCCTAAACCTGTTCGACCGCGACCACACCAGCCGGCGTCTGTCGGAAATCGCCAAACTCACTGGCATCAACAAGACATCCGTTTTCCGGTTCGTCAACACCCTGGTCAAACTGGGCTACCTTCGCAAAAGCACCCACAACAATCTGCTGCGTCTCGGCCCGCGCGCCTTTGTCCTGGGGCAGAACTTTTTCCACGGCTTCGACATTCTGCAAAGCGTCAAACCCATCATCGACAAGACCTTTCTGGAACACGGGATCTCCATCGATTCCGCCATTCTCCATGAGAACTCCCTCATCTCCCTCTATCGGCGGGAGGTGCCCAACATCATCTTTCTGCGATTGCCCCTCGTCATGGACGATCTGTACGCCCGCGCCATGGGAAAGGCCGTCCTGGCCCATCTTGAAACCGAGGATTTAAGAGGTTTCCTGGACCAAATCGAATTTCGTCAGCTGACGCCGAATACGGTTGTCGACCGCGAGGCCCTCATGGCGGAACTGGCCCAGGCCAAGGAGCAGGGCTATACCCTCAACGACGAGGAATATGTAAAGGGCCTCACCTGCATCGGTGCGCCGGTATTCAACTACAATACCCACCAGGTGGCCGGTGCGGTCAGCCTCGATTTCCCGTCCGCCGATTACAGCGTCGATCAGATCCTCAGCACCTACGCCGGGATTCTCACCAAACTGGCCAGCGAGATGTCGGAGATATTCACCCTCGGGGATCTCTGAGCGCGGATGGCCGCCGGCTGCCGGCGGCCCGCCAGTGAACGCTTTCCTTCACAGACGCACCCATCTAGTGCGCCCCCCTGATTGTTTCGCGCCACCACCGCCCGAACCTACAGTGGCATCGGACATCTGAGACGGCATGGGCACCTGGCGACGGGAAGCCCCTCCGCCGAGGATGGTGACGACCATCGGCGGCACCCGAATCCGTCGACTTTTTTGCTTGACAAGGCGTTTGGAGGCGGATATTTGCATTTAAATGTTAATGGTGTTACTATTTTAGTATCATAAGTTTAAAAATTGCAATTGGGGATGGACCCCATCGGTTAGGGAGAAAGGTTTATGGCGACCTACTTGAAACGGGCGAATGCCCCTGTGGCGGAAAAGGATTCCCGTACCCGCCAGATCGTGGAGGAGATCCTCACCGACATCCGCCAGCGCGGAGAAACCGCCGTCACCGAGTTGGCGGCGAAGTTCGACAACTGGACGCGGGAGTTTGTCCTCACCAGAGAGGCACTCGACGCCCTCATAGCCACCGTCCCCGAACAGACCAAGGCCGATATCCGCTTCGCCCACGAGCAGGTGTACGGGTTTGCCCTCAAACAGCGCGACAGCATGCAGGCGTTCGAAACCGAAGTCACCCCAGGCGTCACCCTGGGCCAGCGGCTGGTCCCCTGCCAATGCGCCGGCTGCTATGTGCCCGGCGGTCGCTTCGCCCACGCCGCCTCCGCGATCATGAGCGTGGCCACCGCCAAGGCCGCCGGCGTGCCCTTCATTGTCGCCTGTACGCCGCCCCGGGGGGAGAGTATCAATGCCACGGTGGCCTACGCCCTCACCCTGTCCGGAGCGGATGTAATTCTGGCCATGGGGGGCGTTCAGGCGGTGGCCACCATGGCCTTCGGCCTCTTCACCGGGCGAGCCGCGGACATCATCGTGGGGCCGGGCAACGCATTTGTGGCCGAGGCCAAACGGATGCTGTTCGGTGAGATCGGCATCGACGTGTTCGCCGGCCCCACCGAATCCCTCATCATCGCCGACGATACCGCCGACCCCATGATGGTGGCGGTGGATCTGGTCAGCCAGTGCGAACACGGCTACGACTCACCGGTATGGCTGCTCACCGATTCCAAGGCCCTGGGGGATAAGGTGATCGAGATCATGCCCAAGGTGATCGCCGATCTGCCCGACCCAGAGGTGGCCGCCTCCGCCTGGCGGGACTATGGCGAGGTGGTCCTCTGCACGGATCGCGAGGAGATGGCCGAGGTGAATGACGCGTACGCCGCAGAACACGTTCAGGTCATCGCCGACGATCTGGACTGGTACCTGGATCATTTGAAAAACTACGGCTCCCTCTTTCTCGGGGAAGCCTGTACGGTTTCCTACGGCGACAAGACCTCGGGTACCAACCACATTCTACCCACCAAAAAAGCGGCCCGCTATTCCGGCGGCCTGAATGTGGGGAAATTCATCAAAACCCTCACCTACCAGAAACTCACCCCCGAGGCGAACCGCACCATCGCCGCCGTCGCCTCGCGCATCTCGCGCTACGAGGGGATGGAGGGCCATGCGCGCGCGGCGGATTTCCGCCTGCGCAAGTACTTTCCCGACGACGATTTCGACTTCGACGTCTACCGCCAAAAAACCTATCTTTAAATCGCGATGGAAAGCGACGTCATGCGCCAGTCTGACCAAGAACCGATTCGGTTCACCAAAGAGTTTACCCGCCAAGAAGCGATCCCCGAGGCGGGAATCCGGCGGGCGATCGAAGTGATGCAGTCCGGCCGCCTGCACCGCTATAACACGGCCGCCGGCGAGACCGCCGAAGTGGCCCTGCTGGAAGCGGAGTATGCCGCCTACGTGGGTGCCCGCTATTGTGTGGGAATCTCTTCCTGTGGCAGCGCCCTGTACATCGCCCTGAAAAGCGTGGGCGTGAAGCCGGGGGATCGGGTGCTCTGCAACGCCTTCACCCTGGCGCCCGTGCCCGGTGCCATCGAGAACGCCGGCGCCGTGCCGGTGTTCGTGGAGATCGACGCGGACTACCTCACCGACCTGGCCGATCTGCAGCGGAAGGCCGAAGCGTCCAAGGCCCAATTCCTGCTGCTCTCCCACATGCGGGGTCACATTGTCGATATGGAGCGGGTGACCGCCATCTGCCAGCGGCTGGGCATCACCCTCATAGAGGACTGCGCCCACACGGTGGGTGCCCGTTGGGGAGACACCTTCACCGGCCGCTTCGGCAAAGTGGGCTGCTACTCCTGTCAATCCTACAAGCACATGAACGCCGGGGAGGGTGGACTTCTGGTGACCGACGATGAAGATGTCATCGCCAAGGCCATCCTCTACTCGGGCTCCTACATGCTCTACGAGCGCCACCTCTCGCGGCCCGACCTGGCGGTCTTCGAGCAACACAAAAAGCGGATCCCCAACTTCAGTCTGCGCATGTCCAACCTGGTGGCGGCCATGCTGCGACCCCAACTGGCCGACCTGGACAACCAGTGTCAGCGCTGGAATCGGCGCCATGACCTCTTGGCCGAAGCGCTCTCCGACGCGCCCCATATCCGTATCCCCCATCGGCCGGCCAAAGAGGGTTATGTGGGCTCCTCGTTCCAGTTCTCCTTGGTCGGAGTGGATTTGGCCGCGGTGGAACGCTTCCTAAAAATCTGCTCCGAAAGGGGGGTCGAGATCAAGTGGTTCGGCTCGCGCGAACCGGTGGGTTTCACCAGCTCCTGGGAGAGCTGGCAATATATTGAGGGGGTGCAGCCATTGCCCAATACCCGTAAAATCCTCGATTTCATGTGCGACTTCAGGATCCCCCTGACCTTCAGTCTGGAGGATTGTCGCGCCATCGCGGCGGTGATTCGCCAGGTCGCCGCGGAAGTATTCGACTGACCCTTCCCGTCGGGTGTGAACGGCCCGACGCCACTCAGACACCACCCAAGGAGAAGCATCATGAGCAACACCGCCCCTCGCCGCAGCATCGTCGCCACCGATAAGGCCCCCGGCGCCATCGGGCCGTACTCCCAGGCGGTCCGAACCGACAGCATGGTCTATGTCTCCGGCCAGCTGGCCCTCGACCCCGCCACGGGTGAACTGGTCACCGAAGATATCCAGGCCGAGACCCGCCAGGCCATGCGCAATCTCACGGAGATCCTGACCGCCGCCGGCACCCGCCTTGAGAAGGTGGTCAAGACCACGCTCTATATTAAGGAGATGGATGATTTCCCCAAGATCAACGCGGTCTATGGCGAGTTTTTTCCGCAAGCACCGCCGGCGCGCGCCTGTGTGGAGGTTGCCCGCTTGCCCAAGGACGCCAATTTTGAAATCGAAGCCGTGGCCCTGCTCTAGACGCGGCCTGGCCGGAGGAGACCGCCATGTTTGTCACCCATCTGTCTTGCCCCAAATGCAGCACCACCTACCCCAGTGAACGGCTGACCCAGCTGTGCGCCTGCGGCGCCCCCCTGCTGGTGGCATACGATCTGGATCAGGTCGCGGCCGCCCTGAAAAAAGAGCGGCTCAAGGAGAGAGCGCCCACGCTCTGGCGCTACCTGGAGCTGCTGCCCGTCCGGGACAGGGCCAACATCGTCAGCCTGGGCGAAGGGATGACGCCGCTGCTGCCCCTGCCCCGCCTGGGACGAAAACTCGGCATGCCCCAACTATACCTCAAGGATGAGGGCATCATCCCCACGGGCACCTTCAAGGCCCGAGGAGCGGCCGTGGGCGTCTCGCGCGCCAAGGAGCTGGGCGTGAAGACCCTGGCCATGCCCACCAACGGCAACGCCGGCGCCGCCTGGGCCGTCTACTGCGCCCCGGCCGGGATCGAAGCCGTCATCGTCATGCCCGAAGACGCGCCCCCCATCCCCCGGGGCGAATGCGCCATCAGCGGCGCCACCCTCTATCTGGTGAAGGGACTGATCTCGGACGCCGGCAAGATCGTGGCCCAGGCGGTGGCCGAGCACGGCTGGTTCGACGCCTCGACCCTCAAGGAGCCCTACCGGATCGAGGGCAAGAAGACCATGGGTCTCGAACTTGCCGAGCAGTTCGATTGGGAGATGCCCGACGTGATCCTTTACCCCACCGGCGGCGGCGTGGGGATCATCGGCATCTACAAAGCCCTCACAGAGTTGAAACAGATGGGGTGGGTCTCGGGTCCCCTGCCCCGTCTGGTGGCGGTTCAGGCCACCGGCTGCGCCCCCATCGTGAAAGCCTTCGAGCAGAAGCAGGCGGCCTCGGAATTCTGGGAAGGCGCCCAAACCTGCGCTTTCGGCATCACCGTGCCCAAGGCCCTTGGGGATTTTCTCGTCCTGGAAGCGCTCTACAAGACCGAGGGCACCGCCATCGCCGTTTCGGACGAAGAGCTGCTGGAGGCCTCGGCGCTGCTGGCCAGCACCGAAGGCACCTTCATCTGCCCGGAGGGCGCCGCCAATTTGAGCGCCGCCGTTAAATTACGCAAATCGGGCTGGATCGGGGCCAATGATCGCGTCGTTCTGCTCAACACGGGCAGCGGCCTGAAGTATCCGGAAACCGTCACGGTGCAACCGCCGGTGCTGATGCCCGGAGACACCCTGCCGGCATGATCGCCGGTGCGGATCGGCGGCATCCGACCCGCGCCATCGCCACCGCCTCCCTCCATGGGGGCCAGCGCGCCACTGGCTGGCCCCCATTTTCCTTCTCGCCTGGTCCCGCCGCCCGATCCATCCCCGACCGCATGCGGCCCCCTTGCCGCCCATGACGCCTTTCCCGGGACCGCCTTGAATCCACTCTTCGATTATGACACAATCGTTACTTATGGGACTTCTTTCTTACACTTTTGCAGCACCGCCGCCGTCACCGTCGCTGAACCATCGGCATCCCTGAAAGCGGCGTCGTTCGCCGGTGCACGCCGGAGATGCCGCGAGAAACGATGCCCCCTGGCGGCCTGGTTTACGAATTGCAGTTGGCAGCAGTATCGCGTCCACCGTATCGAAGAAAGCAACACGCCTCATGGCCGGCACCCTCATGACCACTACCCAGCCCCCAACCTCCCAGGGACTCTACCGCTCTGCCAGCGAACATGATGCCTGCGGCGTTGGCATGATCTGTCAGATCGACAATGAGAAGAGCCACCAGCTTATCCAGGACGCGCTGAACATCCTGGTGAACCTTACCCATCGGGGCGCCTGTGGCTGCGACGAGACCACCGGCGACGGGGCCGGCATCCTGCTTCAGAAACCGGACGCCTTTCTGCGCCGGGCGGCCGCCGCAGCGGGGCTGACCATTGCCCGGGGAGAACCCTACGCGGCCGGATTGGTCTTTCTGCCCCAGGAGCGCGACCGCCGCAACCAGATCAAGTCGATTGTCAAGGCGGCCGCCAAGGCCACCGGCCTGCGCCTCATCGGCTGGCGCCGGGTTCCCGTGAATCCAGATGCCACCGGTGATCTGGCCCGCCAGGTGATTCCCGCCATCGAGATGGTGTACGTGGGGATGCACCAGATGCAGGTCGATGACGCCAGCGGTCCGGCGAGTGATCCCGAAAGTGCGGCGGATCTCCTTGAGCGCCAGCTCTATCTGTTCCGCAAGCGGGCCGAGAACCAGGTCCGCCGTCAACCCGACCTGGCGGGGATCCCTTTTCACGTAGTCAGCCTCTCCGCGCGCACCATCGTGTACAAAGGGATGCTGCTGGCCGATCAAATGACGGCCTTCTACCCCGATCTCAGCGATCCCGCCATGGTCAGCGCTCTGGCCCTTGTTCACCAGCGCTACAGCACCAACACCTTCCCCTCCTGGGAGCTGGCCCAGCCCTTCCGCTACCTCTGCCACAACGGGGAGATCAATACGGTGCAGGGCAATGTCAATTGGATGCGGGCCCGGGAACCCCTGTTCGCCTCGAAGCGCTTTGGCGAGGCGGTTACCGAGCTGAGCCCGGTGATCGTGCCCGCCGGCAGCGACTCGGCCTGTCTGGACAACGCCGTCGAACTGATGCTGCACACCGGCCGCCCACTGGCCCAATGCATGATGATGCTGATCCCCGAAGCATGGCAGCACCACCGCACAATGACGCCGGACAAAAGGGCCTTCTATGCCTACAACGCCTGCCTGATGGAACCCTGGGACGGTCCGGCGGCCATCGCCTTCAGCGACGGTCGCAGCGTGGGGGCCGTGCTGGACCGCAACGGCCTGCGTCCCAGCCGCTATACGGTCACCAAAGACAATCGCCTCATCATGGCATCGGAGACCGGCGTTCTGCCCATCGCCCCGGAAATGGTGGCCTCCCATGGCCGGCTGGAACCCGGCCGTATGCTCCTCATCGATCTGACGGTCAATCGCATCATCGGAGATGCGGAACTCAAGCGCACCATCGCGGCCCGGCAGCCCTACGGCCGGTGGCTGGACGCCCATCTCCTGCAGCTGAATGACTTGCCCCCTGGGGAGCCGCCGACGGTGTTGGCGGGGCCGGCATTGATCGATCGCCAACGACAGTTTGGCTATACGCAGGAGGATAAGAAGCTGATCCTGGCCCCCATGGCGCAAACGGGCGCCGAACCCACCGGCTCCATGGGGGACGATATCCCCCCTGCCGTACTTTCCAAGAAACCGCGCCTGCTGTACGATTATTTCCGTCAACGCTTCGCCCAGGTGACCAACCCACCGCTGGACGCCATTCGCGAGCAACTGGTGACCGCTCTCTCCACCACCATCGGCAGAGAGGGCAACCTCTTCGAGGAGCGGCCCCAGCACTGCGCCCAGCTCTACCTGGAGCAGCCCATCCTCACCCCCTCCGAACTGGCGGCCATTCAAAGTGCGGACCATCCAACCATCGGTGCGAAAACCCTGACCATGGGCTGGGAGCCGGCTTTGGGCGGCGAGGGCCTAAGGAGCGCACTGGCGCAGCTCTGCACCGCCGCCAGCGAAGCGGTGGCGAGGGGCACGCGCCTGCTGATCCTGTCGGATCGCGAGATACCGGAGGAGCGGGCCCCCATACCGGCGCTGCTGGCGACGGCGGCCGTCCATCACCACCTTATCCAGGCTGGCCGGCGGGCCCGCTGCGGCCTCATCGTGGAGACTGGCGAGGCCCGCGAAGTTCACCACTACTGCTGTCTCCTGGGATATGGGGCTGGCGGCGTAGTGCCCTGGCTGGCCATGGCGACCGTGGCCGATCTGGTGACAGACGGGCGGGTGACGGCGGGCTCCGTCAGCGAGGCGCTGACCCGCTATATCCAGGCGATCAACAAAGGCATCCTCAAGGTGATGTCCAAGATGGGCATCTCCACCCTTCAGAGCTACCGCGGGGCCCAAATATTCGAGTGCCTTGGACTGGACGCCGCGGTGGTGGACGAGTGGTTCCGCGGCACCGTCTCGCGCATCGGCGGCGCGGACCTTGCGACCCTCGCCAGAGAGACCGCCGCCCGCTGTGTCCGGCCAGCTGAATCGATCGATCCGGCTATGGACGGATTGCTGCCCCTGGGCGGCCACTACAAATGGCGCCGCGAGGGCGAGGCCCACCAGTACACCCCCGAGACCATCCCCCTCCTTCAGCAGGCGGTTCGCCAGGATGACACCTCCTCCTGGCAACGGTACCGAGAGGCCGTCGAACGCCTCAATCGCGACGAGGGCCTGATACGCGGTCTGCTGCAGTTCAAAACCGAAAGAGACCCCGTCCCCCTGGATGCGGTGGAGCCGTGGACCAGCATCGTTAAACGGTTCAAGACCGGGGCCATGTCCTATGGTTCCATCAGCAAGGAAGCCCACGAGGCCCAGGCCATCGCCATGAACCGTCTGGGGGGCAAGAGCAACAGCGGCGAAGGGGGGGAGGATGCCGACCGCTTCGATCCCGACCCCAATGGCGAGTGGCGCAACAGCGCCATCAAACAGATCGCCTCGGGCCGCTTCGGGGTCACCATCTCCTATCTCGCCAGCGCGGTGGAACTGCAGATCAAGATGGCCCAGGGGGCCAAGCCCGGCGAGGGCGGCCAACTGCCCGGGGAAAAAGTCTACCCCTGGATTGCCAAGACCCGTCACGCCACCCCCTATGTGGGACTGATCTCGCCCCCACCCCACCACGATATCTACAGCATCGAGGACCTGGCACAGCTCATCTACGACCTCAAGTGCGCCAACCCCAAGGCGCGCATAAACGTCAAGCTGGTCTCCGAAGTGGGGGTGGGGACAGTGGCCGCCGGGGTGGCCAAAGCAGGGGCCGACGTGATCCTGATCAGCGGCGAGTCGGGGGGCACCGGCGCCGCGCCGCTCACCGCCATTCGCTACGGCGGCCTGCCCTGGGAGCTGGGCCTGGCCGAAACCCAGCAGACCCTGGTACTCAACGGGCTGCGCGACCGGGTGACCCTGGAATGCGACGGCCAGCTCAAAACCGCGCGCGACGTGGCGGTCGCCTGTCTTCTGGGGGCCGAGGAGTTCGGTTTCGGCACCATCTCGCTGGTGGCGTTGGGGTGCGTCATGATGCGGGTCTGCCATCTCAACACCTGCCCGGTGGGCATCGCCACCCAGGATCCGGAACTGCGCAAGCGGTTTGCCGGCGCGCCGGAGCACCTCGAACGGCTGATGCGCTTCATCGCCGAGGATCTGCGCGGCATCATGGCGCGTCTGGGCTTCCGCAGCATCGAGGAGATGCAGGGGCGCGTGGACTCGCTGGACGGACGGCCCTTGGTGGACCACTGGAAGGCCAGGGGCGTGGACCTGAGCCCCATCCTCCACCATCCGCAGCCCGCCGACCACATTCGCCAGCTCTGCATGCCCACACGCCTGGAGGCGAAGTCGACGTCACCCGATGAAGCGCTCATCGCGGCCGCCGACCCCGCTCTGGAGACGGGCCGACCGGTCACCATCACCACCGCTGTCACCAATGTTCGCCGCACGTTGGGGACCCGCCTCTCCTATGCCGTGGCGCGCCGCTATGGCGAGGCCGGCCTGCCCCCGAACACCATCACCATCGACGCCAGGGGCAGCGGTGGCCAGAGTTTCTTCGCCTTCGGCGCACCAGGGATCACGGTCCATCTCCACGGCGACGCCAACGACTATTTCGGCAAGGGGCTCTGCGGCGCCGTCCTCGCCGTCCGGCCACCGGCAGCCGCCACCTTCGCCGCCGAGAAGAACGTCATCATCGGCAATGTGGCCCTCTACGGCGCCACCGCCGGCCAGGCATACATCCGGGGGCTGGCCGGAGAGCGCTTCGCCGTTCGAAACAGCGGCGCCGAGGCGGTGGTGGAGGGGGTCGGCGACCATGGCTGCGAGTATATGACCGGGGGACGGGTGGCGGTCCTGGGGCCCACCGGGCGCAACTTCGCAGCGGGCATGAGCGGTGGCGTGGCCTATGTTCTGGAGGACGCGGCGGGAGATTTCGGCAAGCGCAGGTGCAACCGGGAGGCGGTGGACCTCGAGCCGCTGACTGCGGCGGATAGGACCACCCTCCTGGCGATGCTGACGCGCCACCACACGCTGACGGACAGCCCGCTGGCGGCGGGCATTCTGGCCGATTGGGAAACGCACCAAAGCGCCTTCGTCAAGGTGATGCCCAAAGAGTACAAAGCCGCGCTAAAACGCCTGCAAAAGGAAGCACAAGATGGGTAAGCCCACGGGGTTCATGGAGCATGACCGGGAGTTGCCCGACCGCCGGCCAGTCGCGGAGCGGTTGGGCGACTTCAGGGAGATCTACCAGCCTTTTCCGGCGGAGAAATTGATCGCACAGGCCTCCCGCTGCATGGACTGCGGTGTCCCGACCTGCCATGCCGGCTGCCCCCTGGGCAACCGCATTCCCGACTGGAACGACGCCGTCTACCACCAGCGCTGGGAGGAGGCCTACCGGCAGCTCAGCGCCACCAATAACTTCCCCGAATTCACCGGTCGCCTCTGTCCGGCCCCCTGCGAGGAGGCCTGCGTCCTCGCCATCAATGCGCCGGCGGTCACCATCGAGGAGATCGAAAAGGCCATCATCGAGCACGCTTTCGCGGCCGGCTGGGTCCGGCCGATGCCACCGCCGACCCGCACAGGGAAACAGGTCGCGGTGGTCGGCTCCGGCCCGGCCGGGCTGGCCTGCGCGGCACAGCTCAACACGGCCGGCCACCGGGTCGTCGTCTATGAGCGGGATCCCCAACCCGGCGGTCTCCTGCGCTATGGCATTCCAGATTTCAAGCTGGAGAAGAAAATCCTCGACCGGCGGTTGGACCTCATGGAGCGGGAGGGCATTCGCTTTGCGACCGGCGTCCACATCGGCGTGGATCTCACCGCCCAAGAGCTGATCGCGACCGCAGATGCGGTGGTGATCTGTTCCGGCGCCACCCGCCCGCGCGACCTGCCCATCGCGGGGCGTGAATTGAGCGGCATCCATCAGGCGATGCCGTTCCTCAAGGGGCAAAACCAGGTGCTGGCGGGCGAGCTCGCCGCGGCCCCCATCTCGGCCAAAGGCCGGCACGTGGTGGTGATCGGTGGCGGGGACACCGGCAGCGACTGTATCGGCACCTGCCATCGCCAGGGGGCGGCCTCGGTGACCAATTTTGAGCTGCTGCCCAAGCCCGGCGAGGGGCGTCCCCGCGGCACCCCCTGGCCGTTGTGGCCCATGCGCTTGCGGACCAGCAGCTCCCATGAGGAGGGGGGTGAACGCCATTGGGCGGTCCTCTCCAAACGCTTTACGGGGGACGCCGCGGGGCGCATTCAGACCATAGAGACGGTAGACCTCCGCTGGATCGAGGCATCGGACCGACCCAGCCGGTTCGAAGAGGTCACCGGCTCAGAGAAGCACTGGCCCGCGGACCTCGTGCTTCTGGCCATGGGGTTCAGCGGACCGGAAACCGATACCCTGGTGGAACACCTGGATCTGGAACTCGATGCCCGGGGCAACATCCGCACCCACGACTACCAAACCTCGGCGGCCAACATCTTCGCCGCCGGCGACGCCCGCCGGGGACAGTCCCTCATCGTCTGGGCCATCAGCGAAGGACGCGAGGCGGCCCGCGCAGTGGACCGCCACCTCATGGGGCGAACCGCTCTGCCGGAGAAACCCTGCTGCGACCTGCCTCCGCCGTAAAACACGCTGCAGCCGCGCGGCACATCGACAGGGGGGCTGGCCAGATCCGGAGGGCACGTCAACGTATGACGGGTATGCCTAACTAGAGAATCGTGATGCGCTTAAAAAGAGGGTATCTGGCCGTCGAGTGCGCCCTGCTCTTCTTCATCGCTCCGGCGGCCTTGTACTTCATCCGCTTCGCGGTGGCCTTCAAAATCATCCCATTGGTGATGGGGGTCGCGCTGATCTGCGGATACTACCTGGTCAGATACTGCGGCTACGGTCGCAGGGAGTTGTGGCTGCCCCAAAATTGGGGGCGCCAATTGGCCGGGGTCATCGTCACCTTCATCCCCCTGGCCACCTTGCTCACCCTCCTGGCCTGGTACCACATCCCTGGAAGATTCTTCGCCTTCCCCCGCCACACGCCCCACATCTGGGCCGCTGTGATGATCCTCTACCCGGTGCTGGCCGCCTATCCCCAGGAGCTCTTCTACCGGGCGTTTTTCTTCGAGCGCTATCGCCCCCTCTTCGGCAGCGCGGGCCGGATGATCCTGTTCAATGCGCTCAGTTTTGGTGTCGGCCATGCGCTCTACGGCAATTGGATTGCACCGGTGCTGTCCACTCTCGGCGGGCTGCTGTTCGCCTACCGCTACTGGCGATCCGGTTCCACCTTCGTGGTGGGCGTCGAGCACGCGCTGTGGGGGAACCTCATCTTCACGAGCGGTTACGGCTGGTATTTTTACAGCGGCGCCATCCAGTAGCGAACCCTATCGACAGCGGTGCCAACCCAAGCACGGCGTGGCCGGCGATTGGTGGGGTGGACGCCCTCAGAAGCGCCTATGGGCCAGCGCCGTCATCGTCCGGCATCGTGATCCGTTGGGGCGAGACCTGCCATATCTCTTGACAATACTCGCGAATCGCGCGGTCCGAGGAGAACTTGCCCATGCGGGCCGTGTTGCGGATGGACATGCGGTGCCAGTGGTCCGGCGCCAGAAAGGCCCGCCCGACCCGCTCCTGACAGGCGATGTAGCTGGCATAGTCGGCCAGCAGCATGAAGGGGTCGTGATTCAGGAGGGATTCGGTCAGCGGATGAAAGAGGTCGGGCTGCCGCGGGAGAAAAACGCCGCTGGCGATCTGGTCCACGGCGGTCTTCAACTCCGGTTCCTGGTCATAAACGCGCCGCGGATGGACCCCTTCCGCCTGTCTTTGCTTCACCTCGCCGGCGGTGAGTCCGAACCGGAAGAAGTTGTCCGCGCCCACCTCCTCGCGAATCTCGATATTGGCCCCGTCCAGGGTGCCGATGGTCAGGGCCCCATTGAGGGCGAACTTCATGTTGCCCGTTCCAGATGCCTCCATCCCGGCGGTGGAGATCTGTTCGGAGAGGTCGGCCGCCGGATAGATCATCTGGGCGTTGGTCACGTTGAAGTCGGGCAGAAAAACCACCTTGAGCCGGTCTCCGATGGCCGGATCGGCGTGGATGGTGTCGGCCACGGCGTGGATCAGGCGAATGATCAACTTGGCCTGTCGATAGCCGGGGGCGGCCTTGCCGCTGAAGATGCACACCCGAGAGGGAGCATCCCCGGCGGTATCCTGGCGCAGACGATTGTAGAGGGTGATGATGTGCAGCAGGTTGAGGTGCTGGCGCTTGTACTCGTGCAGCCGCTTGACCTGAATATCGAACAGGGCCGTCGGGTCTACCCGCATGCCCAGGCGGGCGTGAATCAGCTTGGCCAGGCGGGTCTTGTTGTGCCGTTTCACCGTCGCCCACTGCTGCACGAAGTCCGGGTCCTGTGCAAGGGCTTCCAGCTTGCGCAATTGCGCCAGATCGGTGATCCACCCGTCGCCGATACGATCGGTGATCAGTCCGGCCAGTTCGGGATTGCTGAGCAGTAGGAAGCGTCTCGGGGAAACGCCGTTGGTTTTGTTGTTGAATTTCTCGGGATTGAGGGCGTAGAAATCCTGCAAGACCCCGGAAGTGAGCAGGTCGGTGTGCAGGGCCGCCACGCCGTTGATGGAGCGGCTGGCCACACATGCCAGGTGGGCCATCCGGACCTGGCGCTCGGGCCCCTCCTCGATGAGGGAGAGGCGTGCGACCCGTGCCGTGTCGTCGGGGAAGCGCACCCGCACCTCATCCAGAAACCGCTGGTTGATCTCGTAAATGATCTCCAGATGGCGGGGCAGTAAATGCCCAAAGAGGGAAAGGGGCCACTTCTCCAACGCTTCCGGCATGAGGGTATGGTTGGTATAGCCGAAGCACCCTTGGGTGACCTCCCAGGCGGTCTCCCAGGGAAGCGCGTGGACGTCCACCAGCAGGCGCATAAACTCCGCCACCCCCACGGCGGGATGGGTATCGTTGAGTTGTATGAAGAACTCGTCCGCGAAGCGTCGCAGATCAATGTTCTTCTGAAAGAAGAGCCGCAGGAGATCCTGGAGGGCGCAGCTCACGAAGAAATACTGCTGCTTGAGTCGCAGGGCTTTGCCGGCCAGCTGCTCGTCGTTGGGGTAGAGGACCTTGGTGATGTTCTCCGAATTGACCTTGTCCAGGACGGCCTGGTAGTAGTCGCCGCGGTTGAACAACTGAAAGTCGAACTCCTCCACCGCCTCGGCCTTCCAAAGCCGCAGGAGATTGACCGTGTTGACCCCATAACCGGCAATGGGGGTGTCATAGGCCATGCCGCGCACCACCGTTTCGGGGATCCAGCGCACCCGGTACGCCCCGTCCGGAGCCCCTGTATCGATCTCGGTGTGGCCGCCGAACATGACGTCAAAGACAATCTCGGGTCGGGCGATCTCCCAGGGGTTGCCCAAGCGCAGCCACTTGTCGGCCCGTTCCACCTGCCAACCCTCCACGATCTCCTGAGCGAAGATCCCGAACTCGTAGCGGATACCATGACTGATGGAGGCGATCTCCAGGGTGGCCATGGAGTCCAGATAGCAGGCGGCCAGCCGTCCCAGGCCGCCGTTGCCCAAGCCCGGCTCCTGCTCCTGGGCCAGGATCTCGTCAAACTCCAGGCCGAGCAGGTCCAGCGCCTGGCGCACCTCGCGCATCAGCCCCAGGTTGAGTAGGTTGCTACCCAGTTGGGGTCCCAGCAAAAACTCGGCCGACAGATAGCATACCGATTTGCTGCGGTGGCGATAGTAGGTCTCGGCCGTGCGGGTCCAGCGTTCCAGCAGCCGATCACGCACTGCAAATGCCACGGCCATGTAATGATCATAGGGTGTGGCGACGGCCGGAAACCGGGCCTGGATCAGATGTAGATGGTCCCGGATGGACTGGGCGATGGCGTCCGGACCGATGCCCGTGCGAAGCGGAGAAATGCCGGCATGGGCGCGCGGCGCATTATCGGGTGTCGTCATATGGCCCCCGGTCTGTGAGGTAGCTTGGGTGTCAAGCGGTTGCGCGACGGCGAGGATTGCAGAATCAGTCGGAGAGCGCACCGTAGAGAAGTATCGCAATTCGGGCTAGGCGTGTCAACAAAGGGCCTCAGCGGCGGTCGAAGTGATCCCAGCCGGACGCCGGCAGGGGGATCCGATCGCCATCGCTGGTCACCAATTCGGCGTCGCCCTTGTCGGCCGAGATCTCTCCGATGATCTGCAGGGGAGTGCCGAAAGTGCGCCGATAGGCGTGTAGCAAGGGGCCCGCCCCGGCCGGGTCGATGGTACACAGCAGGACATAATCTTCGCCGCCGGCCAGGGCGACCGTCACCGGATCGAGACCATGGTCGCGACAGACCGCCCGCAGCTCGTCGGAAAGGGGCAGACGATCGGCGTAAATGCGCGCGCCGACGCCGCTTTGCGCCATGATATGCACCAGATCGCTGCTCAGTCCGTCGCTGACGTCCATGGCGCAGTGCACCCTCCCCGAGGATGCCAGAAAGCGGCCCTCGGCCAGGTGGGGCCGCGGGCGACGGTGGGATCTGAGTAGGGTGCGATGACCCGGCGTTTCCAGGGCGATCCCATGCTGCAGCAGATGCAGACCGGCGCGACTGTTCCCCAGAAAGCCGGTAACGGCGATGAGATCCCCGGGTCTGGCCCCGTCGCGCCGCAGCAGGGCGTCCTTGGCGGCGCTGCCGGTGATGGTCACGTTGAGAACCAGCCCCTTCGGGGAGGCGGTGGTGTCGCCGCCCAAGATGTTGACGCGGTGTTGGCCCGCCAGGGCCCCCATACCGGCGTAGATGTCGTCCAGATAGGTCAGATCGCAGTCTGGTGGGATGGCGATGCTGACAAAAGCGTCTTTCGGTGTCCCTCCCATGGCGGCGATATCGCTGAGATTGACGGCGAGGGCTTTATGGCCCAGGGCTTCACCCGAGGTGAATGCCCGCCGAAAATGGACCCCCTCCAAGAGCAGATCGGTGCTCACGAGGGTCAGACGACCGGCATCGGATTCGACGGCGGCGGCATCGTCGCCGATCCCCACCACCACCCCTTCCGGACGATGCCAGCAGCGATGCCGAATACGTTCGATAAAACCAAATTCCCCAATATCGCCGATGTCCATCTGGGCTGCTCCAAAGGCCAATTCACCGCCGCCGGCGAGCGCCACCTGGCGCCGGCGCCTGGTTCCCCGTGGCGATCAACCACGGCGTCCCCCGGTATGCCATGTTCGAGGTTCCGAATCAATCCAGGTGCAGCGCGTCACCTGCGCCGGATCTGGCGGCCGGCAGCTTTCTGTGGGGCGGGTGACCGCCGTCCCGCCAGTGGCAAGGGCGGCTGCGGTCGCTCGGTGGGCGGGTCGTGGATGCGGGCTTCCCCTCGACGGGCCAATGGGTGTAAGATCCCCTTTGCTGTGGGCCGCACGCTGCCATGGCACCGGCAACCCAAGCCTCCGCCGAACTTATGGATTGCACACAAGAGGTTCCCATGAAAGATCCCATCACAGACGCTGTATGCCGGCTGTTGGATACCGAGACCGACTTCGTCATCGCCACCATTGTTTCGCGGGAGGGATCCGCGCCCCGCACCGCCGGCGCAAAAATGCTCATCAGTGCTAGCGCCAGTGTGGGCACAATCGGGGGCGGACGCTTGGAGGCGCGCATGACGAAGCTCGCACGCGACCTCCTGGTCAGCGGCGCCCCCGCCCTGCGCGTGCCCTTTGATCTGACCCAGGAAGACACCACCGCCATGGACATGATCTGCGGCGGCAGAGGGGTCGTGCTGCTGGATCGAATCGACGCCACCGCAGAAAATCGTGCCCTCTTTGGTCGCTGGCGCACACTTCAGGATGATCCACAGGGCGGCTGGTTGGTGACGCACCTCGCCGGAACGGGCACCGACGTGGCGCGGGTCACCCGCGGCATCATCACCGCCGACGAGAGGATCTGCCAGGGGCCACCCCTCGCCGAAGGGGAGTGGCGCGACATCACGGCAGCCGCCCGACGCGCCCGTCGTTTGACAATACTGCAGCGCGAGGACGGCGAGGTCCTCATCGAAGCGGCCCACCGGCCGATCACGGTCACCTTCTTCGGCGCCGGCCATGTCGCTCAGCCCAGCCTCCATCTGGCGGCGATGACGGGCTTTCGAACCGTCATTCTGGACGACCGGACGGCGTTTGCCAATCGGGAGCGGTTCCCAGAGGCCGATGAAGTGCGCGTGGTGACCGATTTTCAGCGCGCTTTCGCAGATCTTACGGTGGACAGTGCGGACTACCTGGTCATCTTTACCAGGGGCCACCACCATGATCGTACCGTCCTGGCCCAGGCCCTGCGGACCGAGGCGGCCTACATCGGCATGATCGGGAGCCGACGCAAGCGAGACGCCACCTTTGCCGCGCTCGCGGCGGAAGGGTTCACCCAGCGAGACTTTGAGCGGGTGCACGCCCCCATCGGAGTGTCCATCGGCGCTGAAACGCCGGCAGAAATCGCGGTCAGCATCGTGGCGGAACTCATTCAGAAGCGATCCGGCTGGCGTGCCTAGCCCCTGCGCAGGCCGCTGTTCCGATAAACGCTCACCTGGATGCCCGCGATGTGGCACAAGCGCCATTGCGGTCCTCGGCGCGACGGTCGCCGAAGCGAAGGATCCGCCGGCAGCCCTAGTTGAGATGCTCGACCAACTTCTGATTGGTCCAGTCGAGGTGGATTTTCATCTCTTCCCGGGCGGCGGCGCCGTCGCGTGCAGCAATGGCCGTGTAAATCGCGCGGTGCTGTTCGACGATCGTGGCGCTATGGGTGGCGCTGAGGGCGAAGCCTTCGAGGATGGGCTGGATGAATTCCCTGGCGAAATCCAAGATGCCGATGGTGGCATGAACCCGGAAGAGATTGTGGGAGGCCCGTGCAATGGCGCAATGAAAATCCAGATCGTGCTGCCAGGAAAAGGTGAGCGCACCGGACGGCTCTGTGAAGCGGTTGAGATGGTTGCGGATTGTTTCGAGATCGGCAGCCGTGTGGGCGGATGCCGCCGCAAAAGCGGAGGCCTGCTCAATGTCGCTGCGGACCTCGTAAAGTTGAACGACCTTGTGCTGATCCTCCTGGATCAGTTTCTTGAGGGGGTCCAACTGGAGGGTGGAATCGATCGATCTGACGAAGATCCCCTTGCGTTTGCGGATCTCGATATAGCCCAAGGTCTCCAGTTTGTTCAACGCCTCGCGCAGGGATGAGCGGCCCACCCCCAGCATCTCGATGAGCTTGCGTTCTCCGGGCAGCCGATGACCCGGCGTCAGCTTGCCCTCCTGAATCAGACGGCAGAGCTGGTCGACAATCTTGTCCGACACCTTTTCGACCTGCACCTCTTGAAACAGCGACTCCATCGGTTCGATCCCCTCAATTCCGCCCAAATAACTGGTCAGACCATACTATACGATTGCCATATGCCGATTTGCGATCTCGTTTTCCTCTGAATTGATAACATCTGCATTATTGCCGTTTCAAGCGGAAAGTGCTTGACAGCCGTCGAGAGATTATTTACGATCTGGTCAGACCACAATACTTTATGACCAGAATATGGAGGGTATCACCATGGCGAATCGACTGGGTGCCAACGAGGGGATCAAAACGGTGCTGCGGTGGGGATGGTTCTCGGGGTGCTGGGCCCTGGGCTGGGTAATTCTGTTGCACCTGATCGGGTGAAGGATCGTTCACGCCAAGGGCGGAGATGGCGATCGCTCTTCCGCCGTGCAGGTGATGGTGCATGCCAGGGGACGATCTGGGGAGCGGTTAGCCTTGGGGCGAAGCGGCGCGGGTGTACAGGTGGAACCGATGGTGTTTGCCCACCATCTCGATGAGGTTGAGATGCCGCAGGCAATAGGTCATTCGCTGGGCCAGCGGGCGCCCGATACCCAGCGCAGCGGCCAAGCTTTGGGTGGTGAAACGCTCTTCCAAGTCGGTGGGCAACAGACCCATCAGGTCGCTGGGATGCTGAAAAGCTTGCCGCGCCACCACCTCCAGCAGACGGCGCTCATCCGTCACCCAACCCCTCTTGCGCCAGTGGCGCTTACCGGCAAAGCGGCGCCGCTCCTCTTCCCGGGTCAGCACGATTTCGAGGGAGAAGTTGGGGTGGGCTAGCAGATGGGGAATCCGGATCAGCTCATGGAAGAGATCTTCCAATCGACCCCGCTTCGGGGATTTGCGCCGGATTAAGGTGTCGGCGGTCTTCGGGGCGGGTTTGAGGATCCACTTCTCGCGAGCGATGGGATAGATCAGCCGCAGCGGATGGTGGCGCACCAGGGCGGCCAATTTGGTCTTGATGGCGGCAAAATTACCGGTTTGAATCTCCACCAGGAGATCTTCCCGCACAATATCCACGATGTAGCCGTCCACCGAGACTTCGAATCGATCCCCGGGCTGCGCAAGCGCCGCCTTTAGCGCCGCGTGGAGAGGTTTTTCGTTGAGTTGTCCGATCCCCGTCATCTCGTCATCGCATCCCGCCATGGCTGCCGCTCAATGAACGCAGCGCTGTGAGCGCCCAGATGACGGCCTGGTAATCTCGCGGTCACCTCACGGCAATCTTCACTATGTAGACTGCGATGTCAACAGGGGTGTCCGTCGACCAAGGGCGCCAGCCGCTGGGAACTGGGATCCCTGTTATCGCCAAATACCTTTAATTACTGCCCCACCGGGCCGCTCGCGAGCGGCCCGGCCTTTTTTTGGGTGGGGATCGGGTGGGAAGATAAAGTCGCCGGCGGCAGCTCACGCCGGTGTTTCGGCGATCCCGCTGCATCGGGGGCGTGGTCTCTGGAACAGTGCCCAGACCGTCGCGGTCGCTTCGGCATAAAAGCTGCCGGCCGGGGGTGTGGGTCGAGGGGGCGGGGATTCCCCCAAAGCGCTTCAGCCGGCTATCAGGTCGTAGCTCACCGACTTGTAGCCCAGCACCTTCTGAATGTGGAAGGTGAGAATGCGGCTCTCGTAATTCTCGATGTACTGCTTCAACCCCTGCTTGGCACGCTGAAAGTCTTTGCTTTGCAGGTTGCTGATGAGGGCCGTCGAGTCGATGTCCACGGCGCGTCCCTCGCAGAGCAGTCGGGGTCCGCCACCGATGAGGACCTCCCACTCCCGCGCCACCTTGATGCCCAGTTTCTCGAGGCAGGGGTAGAAGGTTCCGGTGACATAGCGCTTGTAGGCTTCCTTGCTCCTACTGATGACGTCCCATGTTTGAGAAAACTTGACCGTGTTCTTCTCGATATCACGGGAGTAGTCCTCGACGGTGCCCGTGCTGACCAATACTTTGGTGATATAGCGCCGAACGTAGTCCTGCAATTCGTCATTCAACCGACGGAATTTCTCATCGCGCAGCGCTTTCTCGAGCAGTTCCAGGTCGTTGCTGATGCCTTCGAGAATAATATCGCTGAACCCGCCAATGAGAACTGTCCAACCAGCGATGATATGAACCCCCAATTTGTTCATTCCAGGGATATATTTTCGGATGACAAACTTCTCGTACTCCTTGTGCTTGTCAAATTCGATGGTCCAGTACTGATTGAATTTTACCGGCATGGCATGATCCTCCTCATCTGCGGCATCCCGCGGCGGTGGCGAATGTCCCTACCTGTTTCTGGTGTCACGCTCGCACGAGCGTCGAACTGGAGGCGGATGACCGAGTGGGCAGAGCTGAAATCGCTGTGACAACTTGGCTGACAAGAGAAGGGCCAATCGCTGCCGTTGCGGTCGTCGGGGGAGACAAATGAAACCGGTTGGTTGAGGCCGCACGCAGTCGGTCTTCAGCCGTTCATCCTTTTATTCTACGGACAAGCCCAAAATGGTGTCAACCCAAATATGGGCTCACCAGTCGACGATCACGGCCGACAGCATATGGAGAATGGGATCGGGAAAGATCCCCATCCCAATTGCCACTGTAGCGAGGAGCACCAGCGGCAGGCTCATGGTCAGCGGCGGATCTGCGGGATCATGGTGCAAGGCCCCGCGCTTCTGCGGACCAAAAAAGATACGCACGCCTGTCAGAAAGGTGTAGACCAGGGTCAAGAGCGTGGACATAACTGCGGCGATGATCACCAGGAGGCCGGTGAAATGGGTCTCGTAGCCGTTGAAGGCCCCTGTGAACAGCATCCATTTGCCCACAAATCCGCCGGTGGGCGGCAGGGCGGATAGGGTCAGCGCTGCCACCAGCCAAAGGCAGGCGGTGACCGGCATCTGCTTCCACAAGCCCCCCATTTCGGCCAGTTTGCGCGTCTCCAGCTGAAACACCAGTATACCGGCAGTGGAGAAGAGAATCGCCTTCCCGACAATGTGGCTGAGAAAATAGAAGATCCCCCCGCGCACCCCCCAGGTTGTCAGGGCGGCGACGCCGAACACCGAATAGGAGATCTGACTGATGGTTGAACAGGCGCAGAAGCGTTTGGCATCGCTCTGCGCCAAGGTCAGCAGCGCCCCGTAGGTCATGGTGATCAGCGCGAAGATCATCAGGGGTAGTGAGAGCGGCTGGAGGTCGCCCTGTAGTGGGATGATGAGGACCCGCACCGCCACATAGGCGGCGATGTTGGCATAAACGGCCAAGAGTCCGGCGATGCAGGTCGGATGCTCGGCGTGTACCCAGGGCATCCAGACGTGCAGCGGCACAATGGCCAGTTTCGTGGCCAATCCGGTGAGAATGACCACGGCGATCCAGAGGGCCTGGGGGTTGCCGGAGAGGTCGGACAGCTGGGCGATCTCAAAACTGCCCAGGTGGGCGTAGCCCCAGATGATGCCGATGAGAAACAAGGTCGCCCCGGCCACGCCCCAATAGAGGCACATGAGCGCCACCTTGTAGCGCGTGATGTAGTCGGAATAGCCAAACTGGGCCATAATGAAGTAGAGGGGCACGATGGTGAGCAACTCCATGAAGAGATAGATGGCGAGAAGATTGGTGGCGAAGCAAACGCCCATGAAACCGGTGGGGAAGAACAGATAGAGCAGGTAAAAGCGCCGGAAGTAGATGCCGTGCGTTTCGGCATCCACCGTGCCGTAAATCAATTCGATCCGGTGCTCCACATAGGGGATGGCGTAGACGGCCAGGGCCAGGCAGATCAGGTTCACGATCAGGGCTACCGGCAGACTGAGGCCATCGGCCGCCAAATCGAAGTTGAACGCCGGCCCCAGTGGGTAGCGTTCCACGAGCGCGCCGCCGTTATACACCTGGGCACCCACCGCCAACAGCAGTATGGTGGTGTAGGCGAGGCAGCCGATCACCAGCCAGGCCGCACCGCGCTGACGACTCGGCCGGAGCCAGAGAAGACCGAGCGCGGCGGCCAGCGGCAGGCACACAATCTGCAGCAGTGCAAAGGGCATCGGCCTACCTCCACCAGAACAGGATCAGGAGCAACATCCCGCAGAAGGGGATTAGGATGTAAACCAAGTTCCACGCGAGTGCGCTGCGCTCCGTCCCCAGATGGCGCCCCCAGCGGTATAAAAGCCCGGGAAGTGCCGTCAGCCCGCCGTGAATGCGCATATCGATCCGCTTCTCCAGGGCGGCCGACAGGGCCGGCAACGCCCTGGCCTCCGCGCTGCCCATGGCCAGAATGCGGGCGCACAACGCCCAGATGACGTTCAGCGGTTTACGGCAGAGCCAGAGGCCGCCTCTGGCCGGCAGGCGCACCAGCCAATCGGTGTCCAGATTGATCGCCCGCATCTCCGGCGGGTAGTGGCCCGAGAGGACCAGTACGGTGAAGGCCAGGGCGCCGAACATGAGCAGTTGCAGCATGGCGAGCACGTGGAAGGGGGTGTAGGGCACGTAGGCCACCGCGTAGGGCAGCAGATGGTAGAGAGGCTGGGGATACACCCCCAGGAAAACACAGATGAAGGCGGCCAGGCCCATGGCCAGCCGCATATTCATGGGCGGTTCCTGGGCGCGGATGCCAGCGTCGTGGCCGAAGAAGATGAAGAAGGGCACTTTGATGCCAGCGTGGTGAAAGACGCCGGCCGAGGCGAACATCAACATGAGCCACACCAGGGTCAGGTGCTCCTCGGCGGCCGCGGTGACCGTCATCGATTTGCTCACGAAACCGCTAAAAAGGGGAAACGCCGAGATGGAGGCCGCACCGACGATGCAACACAGGGCCGTGTAGGGCATGGTCTTGTAGAGCCCGCCGAGGTCGGTGGCCCGAATACGACCCGTCATGTGGAGCACCGCACCGGTGCTCATGAACAGGAGAGCCTTGTAGATGATGTGGCAAAACGCGTGGGCGACGACGCCGTTGATGGCCAGCTGGCTGCCGATCCCGATGCCGCAGACCATGAAGCCCACCTGATTGATCAGGCTGTAGGCCAAGACCCGCCGCATGTCGTTGACAATGACGGCATAGAAGATGGGGAAGCAGGTCATGAAGGCACCGGCCCAGATGAGGATCTCCGCTCCGGCGAAGGTTCGCGCCAGGATGTAGACGGCGCTCTTGGTGGTCAGGGCGCTCATGAACACCGCGCCGCCGATCGTCGCCCGGGGATAGGCATCGGGCAGCCAGGCGTGGAGGGGAAAGACGGCCGCATTCAGGCAGAAACCGATGAAGATGAGGAGGGCGGCCGGGTCACCCAGACCGATATGGGCGAAGGCCGGTGTCCCCGTCTGGCGCACGTAGAGCACGATACCGGCGAGCAGGCAGAGACCGCCGGCGAAATGCCAGCAGAAATAGCGCAGGGCTGCGGCCGATGCCGCTGCGGTTCGGCGGGCCAGGATCAGGACCGTCGACGCCAGGGCCAGCAGCTCCCAGAAGAGGTACAGCGAAAAGAGATCGCCGGCGAAGGTGACCCCCAGGGCCCCGCCCGCGTAGATCAGGGCCGCCATGGACTCGAGGTTGCCTGCGATGTTCAGGCTGTAAAGCACGCCGATGAAGGTGATCAGGACGAAGATGGTGCCGAAGGCCCTGCTGAGTGCGTCCACCCGTCCGAGGACCAGCACGTAGTCGAGAAACTTCAGCTGCCAATAGGCGCCGTCGGGCATGAGGAGCAGACAGCCGCCGGCCAGTACCGGCATCAGGAGCAGATAGAGGTGCCGCCATCGTCCCCGAAACAGGGGGACCAGCAGGCTGCCGAGAATGAGGAGGAGTGCTGGCGGTGGTACCCCAGCCGGTGGCACGCCTGTGGAAGCGAGCGGTTCAATCATAGTAGTCTTCCCCTCGCTGCACCAGCCACCGCAGTCCTTTGGCGATGAAGATCAACGCGACACAGCCCATGAATCCGTAGACGGCATAGAAACCATAGGCCGCTTCCCAGGGGAAATGGCCGTGTTTTGGGATGATCAATTCCACGAGCATCAGCACAACCAGGGCGACATAGAAATAGCGTCGCAGCCGTGCTTGCGCTTCGGGCGTATCGAGAAAGCGAAGTTCTGCTTTGTCTCCGCGTTGTGATGGCATGCCGTCCCCCTTAGCGCAGCCAGAAAATCAGGCTCAGATAGACCGCACCGACAATCACCAGCACGGCAAACACCCGCTGATAGAATCGACTGCCGGTGTGGGCCAAGACCCGTTTTTCGGCGATGGTGTCGAACCGTGCGGTGATGGTGCCATCCGGCTGTCGATAGCACCATCCTTGCGCGTCCTTTTCGATGCGGCCCATGCGGCCCTCCATGAATAGTTGCGGCGCCCCGTCTAAAAAAGCTTCCCCGCGGCCACCTCGGTAAGGCGCAGCAGGAAGAAGGTGTTCGGGAAAAAACAGAAGAGCACCGAGAAAAACGCCGTCAACGCCAAGGGCAGGACCATAAAGAGGTAGAGCGGGTTCTCGAACTCCCGCAACCCGCCCGGCGTCCCCTGTATACCCACCGTCGTCGCCGGTAGTGGGTCGAAAAAGGCGGTTTTGACGATGGGAAAGAAGTAAATCACATCCAGAAAGGAGCTGACCAGCAGCAGCAGCAGAAAGGCCATCAGACCCGCCTCGATGGTTCCCAGGCAGAGGAACCATTTGCTGATAAAGCCGGCGACCGGCGGGGCACCGCACATCCCCACGGCGCCGATGGTGAAGGCCGTCAGGGTCACCGGCAGCTGGCGCCCCACCCCGGCGAGCTGGCTGATCTGTTTCTTGCCGGTAACCACCATGATGGCCCCGGCGCAGAGAAACAGGGTGATTTTCATGAACCCGTGGAAAGGGATATGGATCATGGCGCCCCGCACCCCATGCGGGGTCAGAAGGGCTACCCCGAAGAGAATGTAGGCCAGCTGGCTGATGGTGGAGAAAGCCAGACGGCGTTTGAGGTTGTCCTCTCCGATGGCGTAAAGCGAACCGACAATCATGGTGAAGCCGGCCACGATTCCCAACCAGAGACCGAGGCCCAAAGCGGCGACGGTATCCAGCCCGAAGACGTGACAGACAACCCGCACGAAGGCGAACACCCCGGCCTTTACCACTGCCACGGCGTGCAGCAGGGAACTCACCGGTGTTGGTGCCACCATGGCACTGGGCAGCCAGGCGTGAAACGGCATCCAAGCGGCTTTTACGGCACCCAGGGCGAAGAGTACGAAGAGAAGCTGCAGCGTGGCGCTGGGAGCGGCGGCGGTGGTCAGAATCCCGCCGTCCCTGAACGCGGTGGTGCCGGCGAGGCTGTACGTGAGGGCCACTGCCGCGAAGAGGAACCAGCCCGAGAGAAGCAGATAGGCGAGGTATTTGCGGGTCGCGGCGAAAGCTTCCGCATCCTCGTGGTGGGCCACGAGCCAGTAAGTGGAGAAGGTCAGGGCTTCGTAGAAGATATAGAAGGTCACCAGATTTTCAGCAAAAGCGATGCACACCGCCGAGAAAATCGCCAGGGCGAAGAAGAAATAATAACGGGTCTGGGCATGCTCCTTCAGCGCACGCATGTAGCCGATGGAGTACAGCGAGACCAGGATCCAGAGAAAGGCGGCCGTAATGGCGAAAATCAGCCCGAAGGCGTCCACCCGCAGGCCCACCGTAATGCCGGCGCCGATGTCGATGAGGCGCCAGCCCAGCAGCTTGCCGGCGGCCACGTCCGGCGCCATGGAGATCACCCACAGGAACTGGAGCGCCGCCGCGGCCAGCGTGGCGGCCTCGCGCAGATTGGGGCGCCGGCGCAGCAGGTAGATGGCGGGTGCCGCCAGCAGTGGGCAGAGCGCCGCTGCGAGGGGCTTCAACGACGGAATCATTTCGCTGACGGCTGCCGGCACGGTCGTCATGGCGCCTGCCCTCCCAAGCCAAAAGCCGTATTCACCGCGGTTACAACAGGGGTCAAGATACCGGCCATCCAGACCGGACCGATGGCAAAGGTCGCGATTCCCAGGGCCACACAGGGAACGCGCATGCTCAAGGGAACCTCCTCGACCCGCACCGCAGTCGGCACCGGCGACCGCTCGGGACGTACATAGATGATCTCGACCACCCGCCAGAAGTAGACAATCATCAGCAGCGTACTGAAAAAGACAGCCGCCACCATGGGGTATTGTTTTGCTTCGATGATGGCCAGGACGAGATACCATTTGGTGACGAATCCGGCGCTGGGCGGCATACCAATCATGGCCAAAATGGCCAGCAGCAGGGCGAAGCTGGTCCAGGGCATCCGTCGACCCAATCCAGTGAACTCGCCAATGTCCCACCGGTCGAAACGATAGATAAAGGCGCCGGCGGCCATGAACATGCAGGCCTTGATCACGGCGTGGTTGAGGATGTGGACCAGGGCCGGCGCCAGGCCCTGCAGCGTTGCGGGAACCAGCGCAATGGCCAGCACGATATAGCCCACGTTGGCAACGCTCGAGTAGGCCAGCATGCGCTTGAAATTGCGTTGTCGGATGGCGAAGATCGAACCGGCGATCATGGAGAGTGCCGCCATCCAGCCAAGGAAATTGAAAAGGGGGCGGTAAACGGTGATGAAATCCACGGTGAATACAGCGAAGAGCAGCCGAATGAGGGCGTAGAGCGATGTCTTCGCCATGGCACTGGCAATGAGGACGCTGATCCCCGAGGGGGCGTAGGTGTAAGCATCCGGCTGCCAGGCATGCAGGGGAAAGAGGGCGATCTTGATGGCGAAACCGGTGAGGATGAAGATGAAGGCGGCCTGCACGGCGCGGGTTCCGTAAAGGGGCGGCAGCAGTCTCCCCAGATCGACCATATTGAGGGAACCCGTAACAGCGTAAAGATAGCCGATGCCGATGAGATAAAAGCTCGCCCCGATGGTGCCGATGATGAGATAGCGAAAGCTGGCCAACAGGGCCTGCCCCCTGCCGATCCCCACCAGGGCGTAACCGCTCAGGGAAGCCACCTCGAGAAGGACGAAGAGGTTGAACACATCACCCGTGATAAGGATCCCCAGCATGCCGGTGGTGAGCAGGAGATAGAGAGACCAGAAGAGCGCCACCCGGTCGGCCAGTTCGGTCTCAACCGACGGTTTGGCGTAGATGGCGGCCAGCAGACTGAGGCTGGAGACCAGCGTCAGCATGAAGGCGCCCAGGCTGTCGACGTGCAGTTCGATCCCCACCGGCGGCGGCCAGCCGCCCAGAAAATAGCGCAGACTGCCATGATCGAAGACGGCGTGGAGGATCCCGCCGGCCAGCAGGACGCAGAGGCCCAGTACCCCTACCACCAATGGATAGACAGCCTTTCTGAACCACCACCCTGCAAAGAAGGCGCCGAAGGCGGCCGTCAAGGGCAGCAGGATGATGAAAGCGGGCAGCTGAGACGTCATGCGGTCATCCCTTCCATGGGCCGCGGCAGTGTTGCTGGCGTCTGAGATCGCGCAAATGTTGCGGATCACTCAGAGGGCGATGTGAACAACACCTGCATATCCGGGTGGTGTGTGATCGCCTGCCGGAATTGTTCGGTGCGTATTTCAAGACGCTTCTTGATGATCACCAGCAGGCGCTTGTGCAGCCGCATGCCGATCTCGGGATATTGCCGAAAGAGACGATGGGCTTTTACGGAAGTGAAGGAGAAGACTTCCGAGGGCGCGTTGCAGAGGGCGCTGACCGTGTAGCGCTCGTTCTCCATCATGGCCGACCAGCCAAAGGAGTAGCCGGGTTTGATAGCGGCCAAACAGGCCGTCACATGGTCTGAGATACGCTGCTCGAGAAGCACCTGACCCGATTTCAACATATAAAAACGCTCCGAAGGATCCCCCTCCCGGAAGATGACCTCGTCTCGGTCGAACTGCAGCAGGTCGATGATCCCGGCGAACGTATCCAGCATGTCGTCGCTCAGGTAGGTCAACATAACGATCTGCTTCAGGTCCGCGCGGGAGATCATGGCCCTCCTTCATGGCTGCGGGGCACCTGGCGCGCCAGGATGTCCGCCTCGTCAAGGGTACCATTCTGTTGATAGATCTTGACGGCCAGGGCCAGGGCCACGCCCAGGGTCGAGACCGCCACCACGATGGCGGTGAGCATGAGCACGTGGGGCAGTGGATTGATGTAATCGACGGCCCGCGGGGCATGGGCAGCGGCCGCGTCACCGTGCTTCAGGATGGGGATGGTGGCGCCGCGCTTGGCCCCAATGCTGATGAACATCAGGATAACGGCCGTCTGGAGAATGTTCATGCCGATAATCTTCTTCACCAGATTCCGTTTGGTGATCATGGCGTAGAGGCCCACCATCATCAAGGCGATGGTCATCCAGTAGTTGGCCTTGGTCAATATCTGCTCCCAGAGCGCTTCCATGCTAAAGGCCCTCGTCGTGGCGGCCGGCCGAAGCCAACCCGTAGTAGAGATGGACCATCACCGCCATCACGGTAATGCCCACGCCGATCTCCACCATCAGGATCCCGAGTGATCGCGCGGCCACGGCGCCCATAGCAAAGGGTTTTGAGAGGGTACCGTAATCCAGAAAGTTGCCGCCCAGCAGGAAGGAGAGAGCTCCCGTGGCGACGTAGATACTGACCCCCAGCCCGCAGAGCAGGACGGCCAGCTTCTCGCTGAACCACGCCAGGCTGGCCCGCAAATTGTTGGCAATGGCGAACAGGATGATGGAGGCCCCCAAAATAACGCCGCCCTGGAAACCGCCCCCCGGACTGTGATGCCCGTGTGCGATGACATAGAGGGCGAAGAGTTGGCTGAAGGGAACGATCAGGCGGCAGGTGGTCCTTACCACGACGCTGTAGGGCACCCATTGGAGATCGATGCGCTCAAACTCCTTCGAGGAGAGCGGCACGGCACCGCCCCGCGAGATGCGCAGCGTGATGCCGGTGGGCAGGTGGCGGTAGAGACGCGATTCGGAGCTGCGTCGCCCGAAGATCCGCAGAAGAAAGAGGCAGGCCACACCGGCAGTAAAGATCACGATGGTTTCAAACATGGTATCGTAGCCGCGGTAGTCGGCCAGAACGGCGGTGACGATATTGGGCACCGATGTCTCCGCCAGGCTGCGTTCGATGTAATGCGGTGATACATGCCTGCTGGCCGGGGCCATCGGGTCCCCCCAGGCGGGAAACTCCAGACTGGCGTAAACCAGCAGGCCACCGAAGAGCAATACGAGCAAGGCAGCGGCGGTTTTCAATCCTTGGTCCTCCTCGATGTACGGAAGACGGCGGCCACAAACAGCACGGTACTAACGCCGGCCCCCACCGACGCCTCCGTGAAGGCGACGTCCACCGCCCCCATGATGGCCCACAGCAGGCACATCATGAAGCTGTAAGCACCGAAGAGCACGGCGGCGCCCAGAAGATCCCTGACGGTGACGGCGGCCACGCCGCAGATCAGAACGATCACCAATACGACAAATTCGATCTGCCAGATCATCCTTCCCCCAATCCAGATGGCCTACCCTTGGCGCTACCCCAGATCATCGTCGGTCGTCTCCCCTGCTGGTCGTTTCTCCCAGGGCCTGAGGCCGGCGCGCACACCTGCATCGACAATGGCGTGGGTGGCGGTTGGGCTGGTAAGGTAAACGAAGACCACGATCAGCCCGATCTTGGCGGCCGTCAAGAGATGTTCCCGCGACAGGTCGTCGAGAATGATGAGGGCGACCGCCGAGAGTGCCAGCAACTGGCCGGCGGTATCCAGTTTGCCCGCCGGATGCAGACGGGAGTAGAAATCGGGAAACCGCAGGATCCCGATTGCGCCGCCGGTGAAGAAGAAGAGGCCCCCGCAGAGAAGTACGATTGCCATCAGGTCCATCCCAATCCTCCCATGGGTAGCATGCGGACGCGGTGGCCGATGGTGGGTTATTCGCTCGAATCCGCCGCCAGATCGCGTTTTTTGTAAAAATAACGCGAGGCTGCCAAAACGGCGAGGAAGTTCAACAGCGCGTACGCCAGGGCGATATCGACGAACATCTCCACACGTCCGTAGATCATTCCGATCAGGATGAGCAGCACCGTTGTCTTGCTGCCGATGGCGTTGACGCCGATCAGGCGGTCCAATACCGTCGGGCCGGTCACCGCTCGATAGAGAGGCAGAAAGATCAATAGGCTCAGGTAGAGGCTGCTGTAGAATACGATCGAATCCATTATTTTTCGAATACCCGCGCGATCCGCTCCTCCATCTGACCCGGCAAGGGGTCTCCGGAAACATCGTCAATGCAGTGAACCGCAAACCGCCCCAGGGCGGTCACGTCCACCGTTATGGTCCCGGGGGTCAGCGTGATGGCGTTGGCGAACAGCGTGCGTGCGTAGTCGCTTTTAAGACGACTGTCGAATTTGATGATCTTGGGATTGATCTTATCCATCATCCGGGGGTGAAACACCAGGTAGAGCACATGCAGATTGGCCCGGAATATCTGGTAGAGCAGCCAGGGCAGGTAGGCGATCAGACGGCCCCACAGGCGCGGCAGGCCTTTGGGGGCAGGCCTGGTAAAGATCAGCCCGCCGGAGAGGCGGGCCACCAATGCGCTCGCTAGGACGCCCATGGCGAGGTGGAAGCCATCGAAGCGGCCCGAGAAGACGATCCAGAGGGCCAGCAACAGCAGGAAGGATATCAGATGGCCACGGTTGAAGCGTAAGGATTGTGCGGGTTTTGCAGCGTTCAGAACGGAGATGACGGTGTCCCAGGTTGCTTGCGCTTTGCGTGCCATCAGTGGTCTCCTGACAGCGAGGTCGTGATGGTCGTTGGCGAACATGCAGCAGAGCGGGGCGGTCGTCGGTAGAGAGCGGGCGCGCGGTCAGCTGGCAGCAGCGGCGAGGTGCGGTTGGGCCATTGAAACGGCAACGTCCGGCAGCGTGGGTATGGGATCTTTCAGGCTCGCTGTCATTTCATGATAGAAAAGAGGCTTACTTTTGTCAATTTCTTATTGGGTTTGGCCGTAAAGTGGCGGCCTGTGGGCTTCCATTGGGTGCAGTATTCGCGGCTGTCCGCCGTCAGCCACCGCCGATGTGGGGGATCAGGGTGACCCGATCGCCATCCCGCAGGGCCTGGTCGAAGGTGGCATCCCGGTGGTTCACCACCAGGATGCCAACCTCCTCCACGGAGATGTGAAGCGCTTTCAGCAGATCGGCGATTCGCGCGCCGGGCGCCACCGCCAGCGCGCGCTCATCGAAGCGGTCCTTATCGAGGGGGGCGAACAATCTGACGCGGATCCGCATGGTGCGTCTCCAATGCGGCGATTGGCACTCCCGCTAGGCGGCGTCGGCCAACCAGCCCAAGTTCAGTTCCACCAGTTTGGCGCGCTTGGGGCGGCCCTGAGCGTCCCACCCTGACATCTCGTAGAAGAGGGCCTTGGCCGCTTCCAGCGTCTCCGGCGTGATGCGGCGGCCCTGGAGCGGGCCGCTGGGCATCTCCTCGTGCCACCGGCGAATCAGGCGGTCGTCTTTGGGCGTAAACCCCTCGCGGTTGTTGAAGACCCGTGCCATCACAAGGGAGCGCTCGGCGCCCTGCAGAATCTCGAAGAGGCTCGTCTCCCAGCCGGTGATGGCGCTCACCGCCGCCACCAGGCGCGGGAAGGTCATGGCGTGGATCGGTACCGAGCAGAAATTGCAGAGCCCGAGAAGATTGTTGATGCCCCAGGCCTTCTGCCCCAGGAAGAAGAAGCGCACCTTGGCGTCATCGGTCTCCAGCGGATCCACCGGATCCAGCAGGCCCAGAGGGAAGAGTTTGCTGACCCCCTCACCTTGAAAGGCGACGTCGTGGGGGGTTTCGATGTGGTCGGCGCCGGTGGCCGACAGGGCGAAGCCAAGGGCCATGCCCGTCTTGCCGCGACCGTCGTGGAAGGCCAGTTCATTGCCCTTGATATGGAAGGCGTAACGATCGGCGCCCTTGCCGATCGTCTCGGCCGCCCGTTTGACGCCTTTGGCGAGGATCTCCCCGATCCCGCGGCGGTGGGCGATCTCCTCGATGAGCCACAGCATGGCAGCGGCGTCCCCAAAGGCCAGTGAGCGGCCGCCGGTGTCCTCCGCCGTCAAGATGCCCTTCTCGTAGCACTCCATGGCAAAGGCGATGACGCCGCCCACGGAGATGACGTCCATGCCCAACAGGTTGCAGAGCTGGTTTCCCCGGGCCACCGCCGGCAGGTCATCGACGGCCAGCATGGAGCCCAGGGCCGCCAGGGCCTCGTACTCCGGGCCACCGAAGCGTTTGTCCAGGGGATAGGGCCCGTCGGCCAGTTCCACCCGTCGTTTGCAGCGCACGGTGCAGGCCCAGCAGGTGCCGGTGGAGTGGAAGATGGTGTCGTGGTAGGTGGGGGCGGCCAATTTCTGGGCGCCCTCAAACACGCCGGTTTTGAAGTTCCGGGTGGGCAAAAAGCCGGCGCCGTTGACCCCCTCCACCAATCCGGGGGTGCCGAACTTGGTGAGGCCCACATTGGGCGGGTGCGATTTGACGCGCTTGGAATGCCATTGGGCGATCTCCTTGACCGCGTCCGGATCGGCCATCTCCATCTTCTGGCGGCCGCGCACGGCGACGGCCTTGAGGTTCTTGGACCCCATCACCGCTCCCATGCCGGTGCGGCCGTTGAAGTGCTCCAGATCGTTTTGGACGCAGGCGAAGGGCACCAGCTGTTCGCCGGCCGGCCCGATGGAGGCCACCCGAATCCGCTTGTCGCCCAGCTCCTGGCGGAGGTGTTCGAGCGTTTCCCAGTTGTCCATGCCCCATACCGATGCGGCGTCGCGGATCTCCACGGCCCCCTCTTGAATCCAGAGATAGACCGGCTTGGGCGCCCGGCCGCGGATGACGACGGCGTCAAACCCGGCGAACTTCAACTCCGGCGCCCAATAGCCGCCGGCCTCCGATTCGCCGAAGCCGCCCGTGAGGGGCGACTTGGCCGCCAGCGTATAGCGGTTGAACCCCGATATGGGGGCGCCGCAGACCACACTGCAGGCGAACACGAGGACATTGTCCGCTGAGAGGGGATCGGTTTCCGGCGCCAAATACTTCAAGAGATAATAGGATGCGAAGGCGGAGCCACCCATGTAGGTGCGGTACCACGCCTCGCTGGGCGTCTCCACCTCCCAGGTGGATTCGCTGAGATTTACGTGCAGTATTTTCCCGTTGTAGCCGTATGGCATGTTCACCCCCGTTTGCTCGTTCTTTTGGTTTACCACAAATCAATTGCGTCCGTATCGGTTCACAACGCAGGCAGTGCCTAATTGACCAGCCACATGGAGAAGACATCGAAATAGCCCAGCAGCAGGACGATAACCAGCATGGTGAGCACAAATGGCACCACATAGCGCGATATGGCGATGATGGGCGTCTGGGTCACGCCGGAGACCACGAAGAGGTTGAGCCCCAAAGGTGGCGTAATAAAGCCGATCCCCAAAGCGGTCACCATGAAGATGCAGAAATGGACTTCGTGCATGCCGATCTCCTGGGCCAGGGGGAGCAATAGCGGTGCGAGGATGACGATGTTGGGGGTGGTCTCCATGACGCAGCCGGCGATCATCAGGATCGCGATCATGATGATGATGATCAGATAGGGATTGCTGGTCAACGAGGTCATGAAATTGACAAAGGCCTGGGGGACCTGCAAGCTGGCCAGGGTTTGCGCCAACGGCAGGCTCATGGCGATAATGGGAACGATCACGCCGCTGACCTTGGCCGAGGTTTCTAAGATTTTGGGGAGATCGCTGAGCTTCAGGGTCCCCTGTAGGAACCCGATGATGATGGTGATGAGGGCCGCCACGGCGGCGCTCTCCGTGGGGGTGAAGATGCCGGAGTAGATGCCGCCCAAGATGATGAAGGGGATCAACAGGGCGAAGCGGCCGGCGTAAACGGTTTTCAGCCAGTACTGCAGGTCGAAGCCGGCGGTGCTGTTTTCATAGCCCCGAACCCGGTTCACCAGGGCGTTGGCCACCATGACGGAGACCAGGATCATCACCCCCGGGATGGCGGCCGCCAGAAAGAGGGTGGATGCGCTGATGCCCAGCACCAGACCGATGATGATGTAAGAGATCGAGGGCGGTATGAGGATGCCGGTGCAGGCACCTGCCGCCACAAGGGCGCAAGCGTATGGCTTGGGGTAGCCCTTGTCCACCAGGCGATCGATGGTGATGCGCCCGATGGCGGCGGCGTCGGCCGCATCAGAGCCGCTGATGCAGGCAAAAAAACCGCAGCCCAGCACCGTAGAGGTGCCCAATCCGGATCGGCGCGCCCCCATGGTGGCCTCCGCCACGTCCAGCAGTTTGCCGGACAGGCCGGTGCGCACCAGGATGTCGCCCGTCAGGATGAAAAGGGGCACGGCGATGAGGGCGAAGGAATCGATCCCGTCGAAGAGGGCCTCGCCGAGCAGCGTCGGTGGCAGCACTTCGGATATGATCAGCATGGCGAAGGAGCCAACGCCGATGACGACCCAGATACGCACGGCCATCAGGATGAGGAGTACCATCACGATCAGGGGCAGGTAAAAGCCCCACCCGAGGATAACCTCTTCCTGCTGCATGAGATATTGCTGAAGCATGATGTGTTCTCCTAGTCGAAGAGTTTTTTACCCTCGAACACCGGTCGGCCCGCCCTGAGGTCGGACACATCCCGGATGATGGATTGAATCAGGCGGGCCAGCATCATGGCGAACCCCAGCGGGACGGCCGCGAGGAACCATGCCAAACTGATCCGCAGACCGTGGGTCACCGAGCCGAACTTGATGGAGACCAGCACCGTCTCCAACGACCACCAGAAGGCGAGGACCGCCAGAACGATGGTGATGAGGTCGCCGATGATCATGATCACGGCGCGCACATTGTTGCTGACAAAGGGCAGGATGACATCGATGCGAATATGCGCTCGCTCTTTGATCGCGGCCGAGGCGCCGATCCAGGAGACGTAGATGAAGGCGTAGCGGGCGATCTCTTCAGCCCAGATGGAAGAGTAACTGAGGGCAAACCGGCGAAATACTTCCATGAAAATGGTAATCACGATGATGGCGTAGAGCGGCAACAGCAGCCAGCGCTCGCCGTTTTCATCGATATTGTGAAGAACATCTCGTATCGTCATGGGCCCACATTCCTGTTCAGGGCCCCTCCGCAGAAAACGCTTTCTCCGAGGGGGCTGTCATTGAAATTGGCGCTGCCGCGTCCCGTACGGCGACACCCACGTGTCGCGGGTGCCGCCGCTGACCATCGGTTTACACGTCGTGCACGTAGAAACGGCCGGCCGTGTTGGCAGCCTCGAGGAACTGATCGTATTTCTGAATCGACCCGGCCAGCTCTTGTTTGAAGCTGTCCCAGGCCGGCAGCTGGGCGCCGGCCTTCTCCACCCACTGCTTTTTTTCGTCCGCCGTGGGCACATAGAACTGGACCCCGGCGGCGGACAGTTCGGCCATGGCGTAAGCGCGCGCGGCCGGCACCTTGGCCAAATTCTGCTGCATGGTGATTTCACTGGCGAACTCGATGCCCTCCTGGAGCTTCTTGGGAAGTTTTTCGAACCACTCCAGGTTGCAGGAGTAGACCTGGCTGTCCGGTACGGCGCCGTTGAAGGTCACCCAGTCGAGCACATCCTTGAACCCGAAGACGTGCAGCGCTTCCACCGAGGGATCGAGAGCGTCGGCCACGCCCTGCTTGATGGCGGAAGAGGTTTCGCCCCAGGCAACGGGGGTGGGGTTGGCCCCCAGGAGTTGGTAGAACTGGGCCAAAATTTTGGAGCCGGGCACCCGGAACTTGATGCCCTTCATCTGTTCAGGGGTTTTGATCGGCCCGGGAACCCCCTTGCGGGTGGCCACCACCCGCGGATCGATGACCACATACCATAGTACCTTGAACCCCTTGGCGGCCACTTTGGGATTGACCTCGTTGCGCCACGTCTCGGAAGTGACCAGGTTGACGAACTTCTGGTTCTCACCGCACCAATAGGGGATGTTGATGAGATCCACCACCGGTGCGAAGGGGGCAAAATTGGAGATGGAATGCTGGGCGGCCTGGATGGTGCCGGACTGCACCTTCTGCGCCAGCGCCGAGCCGGCGCCCAATTGCCCGCCCGGGGCCAGTTTGACGTACACCTCGCCATTGGTGCAGTTCTGGATATTCTCCTTCATGTCCAACTGCATGATGGGATAGCTGCGCGAAGCGCCCAGAATGTATGCCGTGGCGATGTTCATGGTGTGTTTGGCCCGCTTCTTACGTTCGGTCTCCTCCTTGGCCATCTGAGCGCTGGCCTCCCTGGAGTGCAGTACACCGCTGAACAGGGCCACCGTAGCAGCGGTGAAGCCAAACTTCGTGGTCAACTCCATGAATCGGCGTCGTTCGACCATCTTCAGACCCGTTTTTGCTTGCTCCTCCTTCTTCATACGTCACCTCCCATATCAATCTGATTCACCGCAATTTTTCGGCATCTTCGCGCTTCAGGGCCGCGACGATCAGCAGCACGGATGCCAGGGACAATAAGAGAAACTCGGCCACATTGCCCAGATGGGGCAGCCGGAGGCCATAGGCCACGTTGAGCTTGCCCATCAGCAAATTCACAAAGTAGAGACTGAACAGCACCAGGCAGGCCCAAAGGGAGTATTTCTCACCTGCAGTTCGCTTCGGGGGGGGTTCATTGGCGCTCATCGGCCGTTACCTCCGTTTCTGGAATCAGCGTCGATTCTGTCTTGACGGCGCCGTGCACCGGTGGACGGCGCCATCGCGTTATGGTACATCGCGCAACCGCTTCGGCAGCCGCTGTCACGTGATGATCTTGTACATGGCGTTGCAGTCCTCACGGCCGTAGCCCGCCTCGCTGGCCGCCTTCAAATAGGCCAGGGTCACCTGCATCGCCTTGGGATCGAGCCCCCAGGCTTCCGCCATTTCACAGCCCAGGCGGACATCTTTCAGGGCCAGGTCGAGACCAAAGCGGCTGGCGAAGTCTCCACTGGCAATCCAGGGGCCGCGGACGTCCATCTGAAAGCTCTTGGCCCCCGTATCGTCCAGCAGTTCCAGCAGGTATTTGGCCTCGATGCCGGCTTTTTCACCAATCCGGATCCCCTCCGCGAGGACGGCCAGATTGGTCATGCCGATCAGGTTGCTGATGAGTTTCAACGCGCAGGCGGCCTCCACACTGCCCATGTAGCAGACGGGGTCACCAATGATCTCCAGCAGCGGTTTCAGCTCCTCGAAGACCGCCTGGTCGCCCCCGGCGAAGATCGGCTCCTCGGCTGTTTCCGCCTGGGCCGGCGTCTTGCCCAGGGGTGCCTCTAAGAATTTAATGCCCTTGGCCGCGCAGGTGTCCGAGAGCTTGCGGGCCGTCTGCGGATCGATGGTGCTCACATCGATGTAGGCGGCGCCGGCCCGCATGGCGGACAGCAGTCCGTTGTCCCCCAGCATCACCTCTTCCAGGTGCTGGGGCAGGGGCAGACTGGTGAAGACGATGTCCGCGGCCGCCAGTTCTGCCACATCCGCCGCAGCGCGGCCGCTGTCGCCGGCGGCCAGCGTTTTCTCGACCGCGGCAGGATCCAGATCGAACACCAGGGTCTCTTTGCCCGCGCGGATGAGGTTGCGGGCCAGACCGCCGCCCATGGCACCCACGCCGATAAATCCGATCAACATGATCTTCCTCCTCGATTGGGGGTTGCAGCGGCTGCCGTCACGGCAGCGCTGGGAATGTGTCGTCGAAGCATGCATCCGCCGGCGCGTCGCGGGGAAGCGCGCCCTCACCCGCGTACGCGTCAAGCCATCAGCCAACGGCCTTCCGGCAGGGGCACCTCCAGAAAGTGGTGAAAAATGAGGTAGAACCCCGTCACCACTACGGCCGTCAATACGACCGACAGCAGTACGCTGCGGAGCGACAGCCGGTCGTCTCCCAAATAGAGATTAAAAACGAAGTAAAATAGATAACTGGCCGGTAAAAATCCGATCAGCGGCAGCAGCACCAAATAGAGCCCCAGGAAGAGGATGCCGACGGCGACATTGTTGCGCTCCACCGTCGACTTGAAGAAGGTGATCTTCTCCGGCTTCACGAAACCCTTGATCAGAACGAGGATGGCGAGGGCCGTCATCGCCACCAGGACGTAGTTGACGAAGACCCCGCCCAGGCGGGACAGATCGCGCGTCTGGAGATACACGACGGCCGCCAGAGCGAGCGTCACCAGGCTGATCAAGAGATCGGCATTAAGCATCGGCCGCTCCCTCCGATGCGGGTCGCGCCTGGCCGCCCTTGCGCGCTCGCCATGCAGCGACCAGGGGCCACAGCAGACTCAGCAGGCTCATGGCGATGAGCACGCCGCTGATGGGGCGCATCACCATGTAGAGGAACATATTGCCCGTAGCGCCGCCACTCAGCATGGACTGCACCAAGCCCTCCTCAACGAAAGGGCCCAGGATCAGCCCCAAAACGATGGGCGCCGGGTGAAAGTTGAGCTTCTTGGAGAAGAAGCCGATCAGGCCGAAGATGAACATGATCCACACATCGAGCATGTTGTTGCGGATGGCAAAGGCGCCCAGGACGGTCATGAAAATGATGGCCGGCGCCAGATAGCGCGAGGGGATGTTGACGATCCGGCAGAAGACCACCGAGCCAAAGCTCCCGATGAGGGTCACCAGAAAGGCCCCCACCATGAGGGCCATGATGAAGGCAAAGGTGATGTCGGCGTAAGCGCTGAAGAGTTCGGGACCGGGCCGCATACCGTGCAGCATCAGGGCGCCCAGGATGACGGCCGCCGGCGGCGAACCGGGGATGCCGAGGGTCAGCAGGGGAATCAGGGAACCGGGGGCCATGGCGCTATTGGCTGCCTCGCTGGCGGCGACGCCCTTGATGGTGCCCTTGCCGAACTGCTCCGGGTGTTTGTCCCACCGGCAGGCCTCGTTGTAGCTGACCATGCTGGCGATGTTGCCGCCCGCCCCCGGTGCGAAGCCGATCACGGTGCCAACGGTGGCCGAGCGGAGCATGAGGCCCGGTTTTCTAAGCAGGGCCACGATGGTTTCGCCAATAATGGCCAGTTTGGGTTTGACGGGAGCGTCGGTGTAGGCCGCCCGCCGCTGGCCAATAACGCTGGAGAGTATTTCCGGCAGGCAGAAGAAGCCGATCAGGGCAACGATTAGCTCCACCCCGCCCTGCAGTTCGGTATAGCCGAAGGTCAGGCGGATGTCGCCGCCCAACTCCGCCATTCCCACGGCCGACAGGATCATGCCGACGGTGCCGGCCAGAAACCCCTTGACCACGCTACCGCTGGACAGGGTGCTGATAATGGTGAGGCCGAAGATACCCAGCCAGAAGTACTCCGGTGGCCCGAATTTGAGGCTGATTTCGGCCAGCGGCGGTGCGGCCGCCGCCAGAACGAAATTGGCCACCAGGGAGCCGAAACTGGAGGCGAAGGCGGCGGTGACCAGGGCGTGTTGGGCCATCCCCTTCTGTGCCAAGGGAAAGCCGTCGAAAGTGGTGGCGATGGCCGCCGGCGTCCCAGGGGTGTTGATCAAAATGGCCGGGATGGCGTCACCGTACATGGCGCCCACGTAGATCCCGGCCAGCATGATCAGTCCGGCGGCGGGGCTCATGGTGAAGGTGAAGGGTACCAGCAGGGCCAGGCCCATGGTGGCCGTCAGGCCGGGCAGGGCCCCGAAGACGATGCCCATGAAGACACCGGCGAAGAGCAGCAGCAGATGCAACGGGAGAAACACTTGTGCCAGTCCAACGAATGCTGCTTCGAACATGGTTCCGATCACCCTTTCCGGTGGGCGTCCGGTTGGTTCGGTCGCCCCTTCCGTGGGATCCCGCTATTTGAATTCAGCGACGACGGGTTTCCAGACCTCGATCTTCTCCTCGATATACGTTTTGGCGGCGGCGTGCCCCATGCTGACCGGCACGAAGCCATCATTCTTCATCTGGTCTTTGATGGTCGGATCGTTGGCGATGTCCAAAAAGGCCTTTTCCAATATCTTGATGACGGCCATGGGGGTTTCCGGCGGCGCTCCGGCACCGCGGTCGATGGAGGCCAGCAGATCGAACTGCTTGCTTTTGAACGTGGGCACCTCGGGCATGTTGGGGAAAGGCGTTTCGGTGCCGAAGGCCAGCACACGGATCTTATCGGTATGCTGCACCAGATCGTTGGAGTTGCCCCACATCGCCTTCACATGCCCGCCCAGAAAGGATGCGACCGCCTTGGCGGCCCCCTTTGCCGGGACGTAGGTCATCTCGATAGCGGCCATCTTACTGAACTGCAGATGGGCGATATGGTGCCCGCTCCAGGTGCCGCTGCCGCCGCAGGTGATGGCGCCGGGGTTTTGTTTGGCGTAGTCGATAAGGTCTTCCAGTGTCTGGAAGGGGCTCTCCTTCAGGACCGCCAGGCCGATCGGAGTGGCCTGAAAAATGGCAATGGGCACGAGGTCTGCGGTCTGGTAACCGGCGTTGCCGCGCGCCAGGGGCTGCAGGACGATGTGGGGAATATTGATGCCCGAAATAAAATGGCCATCCGGTTTCTGTTTGATCAGGGCCGCCCAGCCAATGGAACCGCCGCCACCCGGTTTATACTGAATGACGACTTTCTGTCCGAGGGCTTTCTCCAGGAGTGGCTGCTGTCGACGGGCCTCCAGGTCGGATTGCCCACCAGGGCCGAAGGGAATTTGGTAGGTAATGGCCTTTTCAGGGAACTCGGCCATGGCCGGCACCGCGCAAAGTGCCAGGCAGCAAATGAACAAGCGCAATCCAAACTGTTTCATGTGACTGTCCTTTCCCTGAAGGTGAAGACCGGCCCCGGCGGGGGCCGGTCTGTTATCCATTTTCCCGCGTACGGATCAGGCCCAACGCTCGCGCCCGCTGCTGCTGGCCAGCAGTGGGCGCCGATGTTACGCGCTCTCGTAGAGCTTGGTCAGTACGAACTCCTCGTGTCCCAGCACTTCCTGGGCCGTCAAGCGCCCCTCACAGGTACGGATCAGCAGATCGATGAGTTGATCGCCCGCCTCGTCGAGAGTCAATTCACCGCGCAGGATGGCCGAGCAGTCGTAGTCGATATGCTCGCTCATATCACCGGCGGTGCGCGGGTTGGCGGTGAGCTTTATCGTCGGCTCGATGGGATTGCCGATGATGTTGCCCTGACCGGTGGGGAAGAAGTGGGCCACGAAGCCGGCCGCCGCCCAGAGGGTGACCGCTTCGGCCGCGGCGCTGGAGGAATCCATGTACCACAGCCCCGGACCGGTGGGTGCCACGGCCTTGTCCAGGGCGCCGACATACTTGCACACCTTGCCAATCTTCTGGATGTTGCCGAAGGCCTTCTCTTCGATGGTGGTGAGCCCGCCGGCGATATTGCCCTTCGTGGGTTGGCTGCCGGAGAGATCGTCGGTCTTGTTGCGGTCGATCATCTCGGCGTAGCGGTTGAACAGGAACATGAACTGCTCCGCCGCTTCAGGCGTGGCCGCGCGCTCCTTGACCAACATCTCCCCGCCGGTGACCTCGCTGGTCTCGCCAAAACTGCAAGTGCCGCCCATGGCCACCAGCTTGTCGAAGGCATTGCCCACGGTGGGATTGGAGGCCAGCCCGGAGGTGGTGTCCGACTCGCCGCACTTGGTGGAGACCCAGATTTCGCTGAGGTCGCACGCCTCTCGCTTCAGCTCGCTGGCCCAGTGCATATACTCCTTGGCTTTCCAGCTAGCCATCTCAACGGTCTTGATTTCGCCGTGGCGTTCGATGCTGAAGCCGGTAACGGGCTTGCCGGTTTTGGCGATACCGTCGACGATGCGGTTGGTCCACTGGGGTTCAATGCCGATGACGACCACGGCGGCCACATTGGGGTTGGCGCCGGTGCCGATCAAGGTGCGGAAGAACAGCTCCAAATCCTCACCGAATTGCAGCCGGCCATAGGCGTGGGGAATCGCTTTGGTGCCCTTGATATTGAAGGCCACCTTTTCACAGGCGCTGTTGCTCAGGTCGTCCAAGGGCAGGATGACGACATGGTTGCGGATGCCGACGCGGCCATTTTCTCTTCTATAGGCCATCACTTTGGGATTGCTCATGGTTACCATCTCCTCGTCTTGAGATTGTGGGTGTGAACGTGGGCGCCTTTTTTGATATCGGCCACAACGCGGCCAATATCGGCGCCGTATTTGATCACCGAGCCGTCCACCGGATGATCGACCATGGCGATTTTGTGGCCCAGGGGAATGTCGTCGAGGGCGGCGACCTCCACCGGCTCCTGGGTGTCCATGTAAAGCCCTTTGGGCGTCTCGCCAGCCTTGATATCGACGGTGGCCACACCGACGCTATCGGCTTTTTCGTGGACTAGAAACTGAATCATTGCGTGTCCTCCTTCTATAGGTTGAAATACAACTTGGAGAAAAACTCCAACGTAAGCGATCCATCAGAAAAAGTAGGTCGTGTTGGCGTAGGGGACCACCGCCACCTGGGGACGCCCCTCGAATGCGGCCACCCACTCCCCGATGATGCGGGCGGGTTCGGCCGCGCGCAGGTGGCATTGGCCCATGATGCCGGGGTCCAGGTCGGAGAATACCGCCACGTCATAGTCCACCAAGGTGCGACCGAAGAGGTAGGCCTTGTGGGCACCCATAGTGAAACCCAGCTGTTTGAAATCTTCCAGCACTTCGGCCGGCGAGGCAAATTGGCAGACGTAATCGAAGTAGACGTCGTCCCCGATCCCCTGCTGGCAAGCCGCCAGAAGTAAAATCTTGCCCCCCTTTTTCACCGCCCGTGAGCAGAGATTGAGGCCTTTTTGCGCCTGGTAGAGAACGTTGTCTTTGGGGGCACCGCCGCAGGAGGCAATGACGATGTCGAACTTGCTGTCGACCGAGACACCGTAAAGCTCGGCGCAGGTCTGGGCGCCTTCGAGAAGCACAGCGTCGGGATCGCCGGCCAGTAGACGAACCACCCGCTTATCGGCGTCCAAGACCACGTTGACGGCGAAATCGATCCCGATGAGGTGTCCCGCCTCGTTGAGGTCTTCGCGCACCGGGTTGCCGGCGAGCTGCCCCACCTCGGCGTTGGCCCCGAACATCAGGCTGTGGTTGTGCTGAATCGTCTCCGGCGCGCCGCAGCCGATCACCACCCCTTTGGCCCCCCCGGTAAATCCGACAAACTGGTGGGGATCGATCTGGCCGATCGAAATCATGAAATCGGCTGCAGCCAGGGCGGCATTGATCTTGACCGGTGTGCCGCGGCGGGTGACGCCAAATGCCGCCATCCGGGCGTTGTGCGCATCGTGGGCGAGGATGGTACACCCCGGTACCAGGGCGTCAGGCAGCAGCCTGGCCTGCGCCTCGCGATCCAGCGGCGGATGCAGCCCCCCACCGATGAGGATGACCAGGTCGGCCGGCTTCAGCTTCGGCAATGCGGTAAAAATCTGCCGCGCAATTCCGGGGAGCAGCTCTTTGACCGGCGTCGGACGGGTGTCGTCCGGTATGACGATGGCGACCCGTTCCGGAGCGCTTTGCCGAAGGCGGTCGCCGAGGGCGGCACTATTCAGCGGTGCCGTCAGCGACGTCTCGAGCGTCGTCGTCAGTGCACCGAGCACCGGCACCTGGTCGGGCTGCAACAGCCTGACGTCGGCTTTATCGGGGATGTGGACGGATTTAACCCCTTGGCCGTACTTGAGATCGACTTGCATGGTCTGCCTGTTGGTCGTCTGACGAGGGATGGGGTGAATCTGAAGGGAGAGAGTGCAAGGATGCGGCCAAGGCAAGAGCGGGCCACATCTCTCTGTTATCATTTCGCATGTCGGCATGGGCCACACGCCGTGGCCAACTTTTGGGGACCAATATTGGTCATTGTGGCAACTATTGGACTTGATAAGGGGTCTCGATTCTGCCATCAAGGGGGGAGAATCGATCCACCGCCGCCGTCAACTGGATGCGCCCCCACGCATCCCTCGAACCGGGAGCCGGCCGATGCAATGGAGCCTTGCCACACGGCACAAGATGCTGCTCGAAATCACCAATGCGGTGATCTCCAAGACCTCCAGCCAGGCGTTTTTCAACGCCCTGGCCAGAGAGGTGACCAAACACATTCCCTGCGACCGCCTGAGCATCAACCTGTATGACGAGGACAGCCAGTCCTTGAAGTACTTCACGGCGGCGGAGGGCATCGATCCGAAAAGCCTCTCCAATCTGAAGCAGCGTCCCCTGGTGAAGGGCCTCATCGCCAAAATGGCCATCCAGTCGCGCCAGCCCGTCATCATCGACGATCTGTCGCGCTATAAGGAGTCCTTTACCATTGCCCAATTGGTGGCGGCGGGCCTGAAATCGACGATGGCGTTTCCCCTCATCGTGCGCCGCCAGGTTCTCGGCACCCTGCACTTCTCCTTCAAGGCCATCCCCCAGCACCTCTCCGAGCTGACCGAGGTGCTCACCGAGGTGTCCAAGCAGGTGGCCATCGCTGTGGACACCTTGGTGGCATATAACCGGCTGCGCCAGGAAAAGCAGCATTTGGAGCGGGAAAAGCGGTATCTCATCGGGGGGGCCGCGGAGTACCAGCTAGAACACTTCACTTACGCCTCCAAGGAGATGACCGAGATCATGGGGCTCGCCAAACGGGTGGCCGACATCGACGCGCCGGTCTTCATCACCGGTGAAACCGGTACCGGGAAGGACTACCTGGCGCGCTATATCCACCAGATCAGCCCGCGCAACGACCACCTCTTCGTCAAGGTCAATTGCCCCGCCATCCCCCCCACCCTTTTCGAGAGCGAACTTTTTGGACACGCCCGAGGCGCCTTCACCGGCGCCGACGCCCGCCGGGTAGGCCGCTTCGAGATGGCCGACCGCGGTACGGTCTTCCTGGACGAGATCGGTGAGCTGCCGGCCGTGATGCAGGCCAAGCTGCTGCAGGTGCTGCAGGAACGATGCTTCGAGCGCGTGGGCGACAGCAAACCCATCGAGGCCAACTTCCGCTTGCTGGCGGCCACCAACCGCGATCCGGAAGCGAGCATCCGGGAGGGCCGACTGCGCAAGGATCTCTACTACCGCCTCAATCTGATCCACATCCATCTGCCGCCGCTGCGCCAGCGCCAGGGTGACGTTCCCCTGCTGATTGAACACATCACCCGGCGCGAGGCGGCCCAGATCAACCGACCGGCCCCCCATTACACGGCGCGCGCCATCGACCTGCTCAGCGCCTATCACTGGCCCGGCAATATTCGAGAACTGAAAAATCTCTTGAAACGGATGATCATTCTGAAGCCAGGCAAGACCATCGATCTCCAGGACGTGGAGAAGATGATCGACAGCGCCGGAGTGCAATCATCCGGCGTTTCCGGCGACATCCCGACACTGGCGGCATCCGAACGCCAGACCATCGAACGGGCCCTGGTGGCCAGCAAGGGCGTGATCGGGGGGGCGCAGGGCGCCGCCCGTCTGCTGGGGGTGCCGCGCTCCACTTTGAATTACCGCATGAAGAAATATGGCATTCGACCGAGCAAGACGGTGGTGCTGGCGCCTTAGGCCGTTGCGGTCGCGCCATTCAGGGATGCGTCCGCCGCAACCCCGCCCCCCGCGCGCCCGTGGACGGCGGGCCGAGTCCCAACAGGGGTCCGCCAGCTTGGGCGGGACTACTTCGCAGCGGCCGCAACGGACGCCGGTATGACCTGGGAGATGTTGTTGGCCGAGATGATCTCACGCAGCTTTTGGGGGGGCTCGCGGTCGGTGACCAGGCAGGCAATCTCACTGAGGCGCCCCACCTGGGCGATGGCGCTCTTGCCGAACTTGGTGCCATCGGTCACCAGAATCACTTCGCGGGCGTTGCCCATCATGCGGTTCATCAGCATCGCCTCTTCGTAGTCGTAGTCGAGCAGCAGCCCCTCTTCCGAAATGGCGCCGATGCCCATGAGGAGATATTCGGCCTGGAAATTGGAGACAAACTCGATGGCCGCCTGCCCCACCAGGCCGCCGTTGTGGTGGCGCACCCGTCCGCAGGGCATGAGGAGCTCGATCTCCCGGTTGCTGTAGAGATGCATGGCGGCGTGGATGTTGTTGGTGATGACGCAGAGATTGGAGAGCCGCGAGAGCTCCTGGGCCACGATCTCCATGGTCGATCCGCCCGAGATGAAGAGCGAGGAGCTGGGTCGGATCAAGGCGGCAACCGCTTCGGCCAGGCGGCGCTTTTCGTCCAGCATGGAGATGCGGCGCACATCGTAGCTAAGGTTGACCAGACTTGACACCGAACCGGCGCCCCCGTGATGGCGGGTCACCAGGTTGTTCTTGCTCAGCGCCAGGATATCGCGCCGGATGGTCTGGGTGGAGACCTGGTATTTTTCGGCGAGGAACTCGATGCTGGCGTAGCCGCGTTGGTTGACCAGCTTGGCGATCCCCTCGCGCCGGTCGGCCACCTTGGTGTTGGCGTCGGTCTTCATACGCTTCTGTCCGCTGGTGTCTCGGAAAGCACTTCCAATCGTCCGTCGGCGCAGGTCGCCGCAGCGCCGTGTACCTCCCACTGACAGCCGGGGGTGAGGTCGAGCAGGGCCTTGCCCGCTTGCACGGTCAAATTGAGATCCGGCTCGTGGATCAGGGCCGCTGCCGAGGGCAGACCATAGACGCGTACTCGTTGAATGCGGTTGTTCGCATTGAGCTCGCCCGTATGCTGAACGGCCGGCCCCTCGGCCAGGACGGCACCTTCGCGGACGAAGAGGGGCAGGCGGTCCAGCGGCACCTGCAGATCCATCACCCGGTTGCCTTCCACCCGTTCGCCGGACCAGTAATCGTACCAGCCCCCTTCGGGCAGATACAGGCTGACCCAACCGCCCGCTTGGAGCACCGGCGCCACCAGGAGATGGTCGCCCAGCATGTACTGAAGCTCGAAGCCCCACGCGCGCCGGTCGTCGGGAAAGGCCAACGGCATGCCGCGCATGACGGGCATCCCGCTGACGGCCGCCTCCCTGACCTGGCGCTGCAAATAGGGCAGCAGGCGATAGCGCAGCGCCAGCCACTCCTTGGTGATGGCTTCGGCCTCCTCCCCGAAATACCAGGGTTCCCGCGGGCCGATGCCGTGAAAGCGGCAGAAGGGCCCCAGTACGCCCGCCTGCACCCAGCGCACATAAAGTTCGGCGTCGGGCGGGCCGCCGTAGAAGCCGCCGATGTCGTGGGAATAAAATGGTGCGCCGCAGAAACCCCAGCTCAAGCCCCCCAGAATCGATCCGGCCAGACCGTTCCAGGAGGCCTGGGGATCGCCGCCCCACTGCATGGGGGCCCGCTGGGAGCCGGCCCAGCCGCTACGCGACCAGACCAGCCCCTGGCCGTAATGGTCTTCGGAGGCCTGATAGCAGAGCAGGTTATAAATCAGGGGCCAGGCGTTGTGGAAGCGGATCCCGTTGTCGCCATTGGCGGCGTAGGCGTCTTCAGGCATCTGCTCGCCAAAGTCGACCTTGAAGACGTCGACCCCCATCTCGTGCAACCGGCGGTGCTGGTCATACCACCACTGCGCCGCCTCTGGCACCGTGAAATCGAAGAGACCCGACGGGGGCAACGGGGTGAGCACCTTGCCGAAGGGGGAGAGGTCGAATTCGTAGCGATACGTACTACCCGTATGGTCCTTGAGAAACCATCCCTTGGCGTCCATCTCCTTGAATTTGGGGTGGGCCGTGGAACAGATGGGGTACTCCCAGACACAGAGCTTGTAGTTCAGCTCGCGCATGATGGCGATGAACTTCTCCGGCTCCGGATAGCGACTGGCGTCCCACTCGAAGTAAAAGCGGGTCTGGGTGTCCAGCCAGGCCCGTCCGTCCAGGGTGTAGACGTCGCAGGGGATCTCGCGCTCGCGAATGGTGCGGGCGATCTCCTCGGCCTCATCGAAGGTCTTGTAGTAGGCCCGCGATATCCAATTGCCCAGACTCCAGAGGGGCACCTCGGGGGATCGGCCGGTGATGTCGGTGTAGCGGCGGATAATGTCGGCCGGCGTCTTTCCCGCGATGAAGAAGAGATCGAGCACCGCGTCCTCCACCAGCGCGGCGTAACTCCAGTTGGACCATGGCGGATAGCCCGCACCGTGGGTGACGCGGGCGGTGGTGTGGATGAAGATCCCGTAGCCGGCGGCGCCCCCCGCATCCTGAGTGCCGCAAGGGGACCAGCAGAAAGGGGCGTTCTTGTAGCACACTTCAGCGTTGGCCCCCAAGGCGTCTTCGGCCCAGTTGACCAGCCGCTGACCGCGCTTGTCGAGACTGCCGTACTTCTCGCCGAAACCGTAAATGGGCGCCCCGGGCTGAAGGGCCACGGAGAAAAACCAGCCCGCGTCGGTACGGGCGAAGGGCGGGATACGAAAGCGCCGCACGAAGTGGCCGTCGGGCGATGGCTGAACCACGGTGCGACCCGCGTGGGTGAAGGTGACGCTGAGGGCCTCGCCCGGATCCTCGCCTGCGGGTCGGCCCGGATCGAGACGCAGCTCACCGGCTCCGCAGCGGACGATGTGAACGCCCGCTTCGCAGGCGTAGGAGACCGGTTTGGCGGCGGGCTGACCCACAATGATGGGGTAGACGTTCACCTCGGCATCGCCCAGCTTCAGGCGGACGATATCTTCGTCCCAGAAGTGCACCTCGAGGGGGCCGGCAGCGGTCGTGAACCGCACCCGGTCCGCTTCGGTGGAAAGAAATTCGAGGCCCATGAGGGCGGTAAGTTTTTGAGGGTCCATGACGTGCGACGGCTCCTGTCGGGCTAGGTGTCCGCGATGGTGAAGGTGTAGGTCGTCTCGTGGTGGTAGGGCTCCCCGGGGCGCACCACCATGGAGGGGAAATGGGGGTGATTGACCGCATTGGGGAAGGCCTGGGTCTCGAGGCAAAGGCCAGCCCAGGCCGGGTAGCGGTGCCCCCCTTTGCCCACCTGCGCCTGATCGAAGATCTTGTGTCCGTTGTAGAACTGCACGCCCGGCGCCGTGGTGGCCATGGTCATCACGCGTCCCGAAGCGGGATCGGTCAGTTGGGCGCAAGGCGTGAGCCGCTCCTCGGCGGAGCGCAAGACGAAGTTGATGTCGAATACCCCGCCGGTCTTCTCCATGGCCTCGCCCAGGCGGGTCGGCGCACGGAAATCGTAGGGCGTTCCCGCCACGCGCATCACCTCACCGGTGGGGATCAGGCTGGCGTCGGTGGGCGTCACCATGTCGGCCGCGATGCTCAAGGTCTGGCTGCGGATGTCCCCCCGGTCGTGACCCGCCAGGTTGAAGTAACTGTGCTGGACGATGTTGACAATGGTGGCGGCGTCCGCGGCGGCGCTCACCTCGAAGGTGAGCATGTTCTCGGCGTTCAACGCGTAGCGGATGGTGGTGTCCAGGTTACCGGGGTAGCCCTCCTCACCATCGGGACTGCGGCGCTGGAGCTGCACCACATCGGTGTCCCCCGCGGTATAGGCCTCGCTTTGCCAGACATATTTGTCGAAGCCGCGAAAGCCGCCGTGGAGATGATTGTTGGCAGGGGCGTTGACCCCCAGCTGGTAGGTCTGTCCATCGATACGGAAGCGCCCGGCGGGGATGCGGTTTGCCACGCGTCCGGCCACGGCGCCGAAGAAGGGGTGCCCTCGGAGGTAGCCGTATAGCGTATCGAAGCCCAGGACCACATCGGCGGGCGCTTCACGGCCGGGCACCTCAAGGGTTTGGATAATGGCCCCGTAGTCGAGGATGCCGACCGTGACACCGCCTTTGCTGGTGAGGCCGTAGCGGGTGACTGGCTCGTTCCAGAATTGTCCGAAGGGGCGTTTCTCAATCGTCATTTTGGCGGTATCCCTCCCCTGGCGCAGGGGGCTCGCCTGGATGGCGCGCTCCCCTGCACCGTCTCGCGGACCGGTGGCCGGTGCGGTCGGCCGCTGCTCCGGCATGCGGCGCCACCGCTGTCGGCGGGCGGCCAGCGCGGGCCGCCCGCCGGGGAGCGGGCAGAAGATCGCTTCAGCGCGACCGTGTCGAGGCCTCCACCAGGCTGAGGCTCAGCTACGCTGAGGCCTCGGCGCAACTGCGGGCGACGACCAGTTGACTACATATTGGTCTTCAACTGCGCGGCCAGCTTGGCCTCTGCCGCCTGGATGGCGGCCTCATACTTTTTGAGCAGATCGGCGCCCTCGGCCCCATATTTGTCGGTATACCACTTCTTCAAGGGAGAGGCGGCCTTGCGGAAGGCGTCTTTTTCCGCAGCGGTGGGCACGTAGATCTTCCCGCCCGCCTTCTTGAAGGCCTCGTAGGCTTCGATGGCGCGGCGCTTGGGGAAGGCGAAACAGATCTGGCCCAGGTGACGGAAGCCGTCGTTGACCACGCGTTTTTGGGCATCGTCAAGCGCCTGGTAAGCGTCCTCGTTCATGATCCACAGACTGGTCATGTAGGCATGCCCGTCCAGGGTGAGGTATTTGATGTGCTCATGAAACTTCATGCCGACGATGTCGGTGATGCCGTTTTTGGAGCCATCGATGACGCCGGTGGCCAGGGAGGTGTACACCTCGGGCCAGGCCACGGGCGTGGCCGAGGCGCCCATATTGGCCACCAGGGTCTGCTGGAGCGGCGAGTTGATGGTGCGGATCCGCAACCCCTTCATATCGGCCGGGGATTTAATGGGACGTTTGGTGTTGGCGATGTTGCGCCAGCCGCCGGTGTTGGTCATGGTCATGACGCGCGGCCCCCCCTTCTTCAGGACGTGCTGCCGCAGATCGTTGAGGAAGGGTCCGGTGAGAACCTCCTCGGCCACGGCGTCGTTGTCCATCATGTAGGGCAGGTCCATCACCTGCAGCTCCGGGAAGGCCACCGAGATGCCGCCAATGGTCATCTGATGGATCTGGATGATGTTGCCCTGGGTGGCCTCGTAGCACTCGCCGGCGTTGCCGCAAAGCTGGGCGCCGGGAAAGATCTCCACCGAGATGGTGCCGTTGGAGTGTGCCTCGACGTAATCTTTGAAGGTCAACGCGCCATCATAGTCTTCGTCGTTGGTGTTGGACAGGTGCACGATACGCAGGGTATGATCTGCGGCGAAGGCCGTCGCACCGAAGGCGGCAGCACCAAAGACGAGCAAGCAGCTAGCAACTACAGCGATCAATCGTTTCATTTTAATCTCCTCCACTCCTAGTTAGATTGGTCCGTTAGCCGCTGGAGATGCGCTATCTCCAGCCTCCCACACGATTGAAACAAGATTCACTTCTCCACACCCGCACCCCGGATGGCGTCAACCGCCGCCGGTTCCCAGGATCCAGCTGGCTGCAGCGGGGACGTCCAGATAGCCCAGCCAGTTGGGGATGGCCAGGGTCAGGATGGGGATATAAGAGATCAGAAAGATCACCAGGATCTCCACGGCGAGAAAGGGCACCATCTCCAGGGCGATCTTCTCCAGGGACTCGCGACTGAGACCGGCGGCCACGAAGAGCACTAGCCCCATGGGCGGAGTGGCCAGGCCGACGGTGACGTTGACACACATGCAGACCGCAAAATGCAGCGGGTGAATGCCCACGCTCACCATGGCGGGACCCAGAATGGGCCCGAGAATCAGGATGGCCGGGCCGGCGTCCAGAAACATCCCCACGATGAACAGCAGAATGTTGACCATGAAGAAAACGGCGTAGGGGTTCTCACTGACCGAGAGCACCAAGCGGGCCATCTTCTCCGGTGTGTGATAAAAGCTGACGATGGACGCAAAACTCACCGCCGCGGCCACCAGCATGAGGATAACGCCAGAGGAGACGGCGGCCGATGTGAATACCCGGGGAATGTCGCTGAACTTCATCTGCCGGGTCGCCAGCGCCACGATGAGGGCGTAGCCGGCACCGACGGCGGCCGCCTCGGTGGGCGTGAACACCCCAGCCAGGATGCCGCCCAACATGATCACCGGGGTCATCAAGGGGATGGCCCCGTCCCAGAGGGCCTTGAGGCGTTCGCGCCAGGGCATGGGCTCATTGGCCACCGGAAAATTGCGCGCTTTGGCGAGGTAGGCGGTGAGCAGCATGAGCCCGAGACCGATGCTGAGGCCGGGCACCAGACCGGCAGCGAAGAGCCCGGCCACGGAGACGTTCATGACGAAGGCGTAGAGAATCATCAGCCCGGAAGGCGGGATGATGGGGCCAATCACGCTGCTGGCCGCTGTCACGGCGGCGGCGAAACGGCGAGTATAGCCATTCTTCTCCATGGCGGGGATCAGCATGGCGCCGAGGGCGGAGGTGTCGGCTACGGCCGACCCGGAGAGACCGGCGAAGAGAATCGAAGAAGATATGTTGACCTGGGCCAGCCCCCCACGGCGATGACCGAGAAAGGCCTGGGCCAGCTTGACGAGGTTTTTGGTGATACCGCCCTGGTTCATAATCTCGCCCGCCACGATGAAAAAGGGCAAGGCCAGCAAGGGCGGGCTGTACATGCCGTTGAAAAGGCGGGTGTAGAGGAGCTTGAGAAACATCATCTTGCCGTCGATGACAAAGGCCAGCCCGGGACCGAAGAGCAGGGCGAACACCACGGCCATGCCACCGAACATCATCGTCAGGAAGATCAGAAAGTACATCATGGCTGCCCACCTCCTTCGACGGCCGGTTCCGGGGCCGCCTCGGTGGGCGTCGCCAAGTCTTCTCGATCGCGTGCTGTCGCCGGGTTGAAAATCCCCATGGCGTCGATCACGAGGCCTTCGATCACGGCCAAGGTGAGCAGCACCCAGGCGGGCGGCATCACGATGTAAACCCAGGCCTTACTCACCTCCAGGGCCGGCAGCTCCAGACGGTGGCCGCCCCTGTACATCTGCCAAGCCTGATGCAGGCAGACCAGGGCGATGAGCATCACGATCAGGTGAAGAAGGCAGCGGATGATATACTCCACCCGGTTGCGCTTCAGCATGTTGCGGAAGAGCATCATGCTGATGTTGAGGCCTTTGCGATACGCAACGGGCAGAATGAGAAAGGAGATCCAGACCATCATCCACAATGAGGCTTCCTCCGTCCAGGAGAGGGCGTTGTTGAGCACATAGCGGTAGAAGACCTGGACGATGTTGAGCGTGGTGATGGCGAAAAGCATGACCCAGGCGAAATTGACCGCCAGCTTCTCTACCCCGTCATTGATTTTGGCCAGCAGATCGAGGATCCGATTCAGTGCCGTCATTGCCCCCCCTCAGCGTGCGTGTGTGGTTGGGTGTAAATGCCGTCAGCGCTCAGGCAGTTAATTCCACGGTATCGATCTCCAGCAACTCGGCCAAGCGGCGCAGGGCCGGGCGGTGTTCGCCATAGACGATGGCGGTGTGATGCTCCAGACCGGCCGCCATCAGGTTGTCCAGCACCGTGTCCACATGGCTGTCCAGCCGGGCGACGCCGGCCGTGCCGGAAAAGGCCAGGGGCGCCCGTTGCATCTCGCCGCCCCCCAGCACCAGCCGGGAGCGCCCCTGTCCCTTGCTGAAGCGCGCCAGGGTGATGCGACCGGGCTTCAGGGGGAATTCATTGAGCAGGGGCAGTTTGCGATTGGAGTGAATGGTGGCGCGGACCTCCGCCGCCGGATCGGCCATTTGCACCGGTGCCTGGCCGCAGTGCCAGAAGACGCAGGTGTCGCTCTCGCGGTCCAGGTCCACCAGGTCGGTGTTGAACGCCGGCGCGCCGGCGAGGCGCTGCAGAATGAGGGCCGTCAAGACCCCGTGCACGTCGGCCTCACAGCCGCCGGGCAGATAGTGCTCATTGAGCAGTGCCACCGCGCCGCAGGCCGCCGCGCCATAGTGGGTGAAGAACTCCGGCCAGCAACGGACGGCCAGCCCCGCATAACCGCGGTCGGTGATGAGGCACCGCATCGCCTCGTACGCTTTGAGGGTCTTTAGGGTGGCGGCCCGGTCCATCTCGGCCAGGTTCACCATCACCTGCTGGCGCTCCCGATAATGGGGCTCGGCCACCGCTTCGTCGAGCGCCTTGACCCCGTCAAGAAACGCGATCAGATCGTGAACCTCCACCTGGACGCCAAAGCGCTCGGTCAGTTCGTCCTGGGTGTACCGGCAGGCGTCAAACCCGTCGGGGTGCTGGCCAATCACCCCGATGCGGACCCCGTTCAGGCTGGTTTTTACGGCCGCCGCCCGGGCGAGTCCCTCGATGCGGCGCAGCGCCTCCGCGTCGTCCGGCGGACCGTGAACGTAGTCGAATTTCAGCGACAACCGGGACAGGGCGTGGGCCGCCAAGTTGATGCCGCAGAAGGAGTTGAGGCGCAGGCGACCGCCGCTGCGGGGTTCTGGGAAGGACCACAAGAGGAGGGGCGCGGATACCTCCCTGGCGATCTCGCATGTCATGGTGGCGTCGGTGAAGGTCACCTGGAGCTGGACCACCAGGTCCAGGGGCTGGGCCTTCAGATGGCCCAGCGCGGCGTTCGCCTGATCGGCGTCGAAGAGAATCCGCCGCTCTCCCACCACCTCCGCATCGAGCGCGTCGATGGCGCGCCAGGCCTTTTCAAGAACCGTCTCAGCAAATGCCACATCGAAGGTGTCGCGGCCGACGGCGAGAACACCAATACGGGGTCTGATGGCTTCCATCCGTGCAGGCTCCTGATCTGGTCGCCGCTGGGGGGGCTCCCGCTGGATCGCCCACCCCGGGCGGATAGAGTTGGGTTTATAGCGTGGGGATGCTTCAATAAATGACAGAACCGCCCGCATGTGTCAATAAATTTCCATTTTATGTTGCATTTTTTTAATCGTATCCTTTATGATGATGAACGCCGTCCGCCAACCGACGATCCATACCCTTGCGCCGGCCCCGCATCCCTGTCCCGGCCGACGGGCCCGGCAGCCACCCTTCACCCAAAAGGAGATGGCATGAATCCCTGTAATCTGACCCAGCTCGGCGTCACCCGCGAGTCACCGTGGGCCGTCGGCCACTTTAACATCCACAATTTGGAATACGTCCGGGCCGTGGTCCGCGCAGCCGCGGCCGAGCGGTCACCCGCCATCCTGGCCGTCGGAATGCTGTCCATCAAGTACATGGGGCTGGCCCCCTTGATTCAGGCCTGCCAGACCATCAGCCGGGAGACGGAAGTTCCCGTGGCCGTCCACCTGGACCATGCACGGCAGCTTGGCGTGGTGCGGGAAGCGCTGGACCTGGGGATCAATTCGGTTATGTTCGACGGCTCGGCGCTGAGCTATGCTGAAAATGTTGAAAAAACGACAGAAGTGGTCAAAATGGCCCACGATCTCGGGGCCACCGCCGAAGGAGAGGTGGGCATCGTACCGCACGGGGCGGCCCAGGTCAGCGCGGAGGACATGACCGACCCGGCCCGGGCGGTGGAATTCGCCGAGCGCACCGGGGTGGATTTTCTGGCCGTCTCCCTGGGCAGCGTCCACGGCATGAAGCGCGCCGGGACCTCTCTCAATCAAGCGCTGCTGCAAGAGGTTCACCAGCAAATCCCGGTGCCCCTGGTTCTCCATGGCGCTTCGGGGGTGATCGACAGCCAGATTCAGGCGGCCGTGGCCAACGGCATCCGCAAGATCAACGTCAACACCGGCCTGAAGGTGGTCCTCAAACGCCACCTCACCGCCCATCTGGCGAGCCGTCCGGAGAGCGATCTGCTGGACGATTTCGAAGGGGGAATGGCGGCGGTAGCCCAATCCGTGGCGCAGCGCATGCGGCTGTTCGGCAGCAGCGGCAAGGCGTAATTCAGTGGGTCGATATACCGGCTAGGCGCTACCCCAGTAGGGCAGCACCGGCTCACCGGCCCGCCGCGCTCAGGTGTCGGTTCACCGCCGACCGGTTCGGCACCCCCGCACTGCCGCCGAAGCTCTGGCACTTGAGGGCCGCTGTCGCGGCTGCGAAGCGCATGGCGTCGGCCATTTCCATCTGTTCGACCATGGCCACAGCAAAGGCGCCGTGAAACACATCTCCGGCCCCGCAGGTATCCACCGCGGCGATCTGGACGGCGGGACAATGCCGCAGTTGGCCGTCTGACAGCCAGTAGGTGCCCCTTTCGCCGGCCGTGACGGCGGCGAAGCGTGTGCCCTGGCGGGTCACCCGCCGCAAGCCCTTCTCCAGATCCCGCACCCCGCTGACCTGTGCCAACCCCCGTTCGCTGTAGACCGCATAGGTGGCCAGTTGCACCAGGTCACCGGTGTCGACGGGCGCGATGTCGGCATCGATAAGGCTGGGCACCCCGTGCCGACGGGCCAGTTGCAGTGCGGCGGCGGCACCTTCGGGCCAGCGCACGTCGGTGAGCACAAAATCGGCCTCGGCAATGACGGCCGCCGGCAGCCAGGCGGGATCGGGATCGAGTTGAGCGCTGGAATAATTGACAATCTGGCGTTCGCCGGCCGGATCCACCATCACCGCCGAGACTTGCGAGGTTTGGCCGGGGATCAATCGCACGCCGGCGGCATCCACGCCCCGCACAGTCAGGTGGCGAAGGATGTCGCGGCCGACGGCGTCGTCGCCGAGGCGACCGAAAAAACGGGCCTCGTGTCCCAGGGCGGCCACCGCCAGGCTGGCCACCGCCGCAGGGCCGCCGGCGGCGGCGGCGAAGTTTTGAGCGAAATACTTGCCGCCCCCTTTGGGCAGCTCCGCCACCTGAAACAGATAGTCAAGACACGCCAACCCGACGCAGACAATTTTGGCCATTTCGCTCCGTTTCCCTCTCTTTTCGCACCCATTGGCAGTCGCAGTTCGGTTCGCCAACCGCCGATGGAGATGTTGTCCATTCCATCCAAGCTTCATTTTGTCAATTTTTAACAATAAAATTTTCACTTAGCAACAAAATGATGGGCACCGCGTCGCCCATCTGTCACCTTTCGCGCCGATACGGGCATGGGTCCGCACTGGTGTTGAGGCTGTTGCCATGGGCGGCCACACCCACCGCCACCGCTCGCAACACCATACCGAGAAACCATCCGGCATGGCCTTTGGCTAAGGTCGCGGACGCTTTTTCCCACTGCCAACTTGCGAAAAACGGCATCAGGCTGTTACCTTTTGGCATGTGGGCCGTTATACACATGGCACCTTGCCGAGAGAGACCGCACTCCGCCTGACGATCACCGCGGCGATTGCGGCTCCCCGATTCGAAGGGGAACGGCAAGCAGATCCGACCGCGTCTGACTGTACGGATGGTGAAGGGGATCGCATCGCATGACCCTGAAGAGGAAGATCCTGGCGCTGTTGTGTGTGGCGGTGGCCATTTTCATCGCGGTGGAGCATCTCATCCAGCGTGCCTACATCACCCCAACCTTCATAGCGCTGGAGCGGGAGGAAGCCCGGCGCAGCAACCAGCGCTGCGTGGACGCCATCCGCCGGGAGGTCCACCACCTCGATCGTTTCACCGACGATTGGGCCGCCTGGGACGATACTTACCGCTTCGTCACCGATGGCAACCCTGCCTACGTCACCTCCAACTTGGGTCGCCAGACCTTTGTCGACAACCGGCTGCACCTGATCTTTATCTGCGACGCCGGCGGGCGGGTTGTCTGGGGAGAGGCCCGCGATCCGATCACCTTCACGCTCCTGCACCTGGCCCAGTTCCCGGCCCAGGCCCTCCCCTCCACCCACGCCCTGCTGCAGCATGGCCATGCCAACAGCGCCATCTCCGGGATTTTCCCCACCAGCCGCGGTCCGGCCATGATCGCTTCCCGGCCCATCATCAGCAGCGACCGTCGTCTGCCCCCGCGCGGTACACTGATCATGGGCAGATTTTTCGAGGCAGGCCTCATTGAAATCCTCGTCGGTCAGACCCATATCGACTTTCAGGTATGGCCCGTGGCCGGCACGGCACTGCCAGCGACGGCGCAAGCGGCGCTGACCCGAATCGATCCGCAGTATCCGATCTGCTTCGACGAGACGGCGGCGGCCCTGCACACCTACTCGGTCATTGACGATATCGGCGGTGCGGCGACGCTGTTGCTGCGGAGCGAAACCGCCAGGGAGATCAGCGCACGGGGAGAGGCCGCGGTGCAGTTCGCGCTGGTGTCCAACCTGGCGGCCGGCCTCCTGGTGCTGGCGGTGCTGTGGCTGCTGCTGAACCGCAGTGTCATCGAGCCGTTGAGCGCGCTCACCCGCCAGGTCATGGCGGTGCGCGACTTTGACGATGTCTCCAAGGGCTTCGTGCTGAAGCGCCGCGATGAGATCGGCTGGCTGTCGCGCCAATTCGACCGCATGGTGAAGCAGCTCGACGCCATCCAGCAGAACCTCAAGCATCGCATTGCGGACCGCACGGCCGATCTGACGGTGGCCAACCAACGCCTTGAAGCGGAAGTTGCCGAACGCATCGCAGCCGAAAAGGCCCTTCAGCAATCTTCCGACGATCTGGAACGGCAGGTTTGCGAGCGCACAGCGGCGCTGCTCGAGATCAATCGCCGCCTGATCCTCGAAGTAGAAGAGCGGAAGCGGTCCGAAGCGGCGCTGCAGCGCACCCACGCCAAGCTGCGCTCCCTCTCCGCCGAATTGCTGCTCACCGAAGAGCGGGAGCGTCATCGCATCGCCACCGAACTGCACGACCGCATCGGTCAGGCCCTGACCCTCGCCCGGCTCCAGGTGGACGCCCTGTCGGCGGCGGCAGCCGAGGGGTCGGGCGGTGAAGACCTGGATCGCGTCGGCGACCTGCTCGACCAAACCCTGCAGGACACCCGTCAGCTGACCTTCGAGCTCAGCCCCCCGGTCCTCTACGAGCTGGGCCTGGAGGCCGCATTGGAGTGGTTGAGCGAGCAGTTTGCCCAGCAGCATGATCTGTCCATCCGCTTCGAGGACGATGGCCAACCAAAGCCACTGGATGCCAGTGTGCGCGTCTTTCTCTTTCAGGCCACCCGCGAATTGCTCTTCAACGTGGTCAAACATGCCCAGGCCAGCCAGGTTCGGGTGGCCGTGCAGCGGGTCGACGGTGCCATCCGCATCGCCGTGAACGACAACGGATTGGGGTTCGATGCGGGCCGGCCGGCGTCCAGCGCCGATACCAATGGCGGGTTTGGCCTCTTCAGTATCCGGGAACGATTTCACCACCTCGGCGGCCGCCTGGTGATCCGGTCCGAACCGGGCAAGGGATCCCGCCTTGTCCTGACCGCGCCGCTGGCGCGTTTATCGCAGAGGGAGGCCGTATGAAGCGCCGCATCTTGATCGCCGACGATCACGAGATTGTCAGAGAGGGCCTGCGGGGCCTCATCGAGAAAGAGCCGGATATGGAGGTCGTGGCCGAGGCGGCCGACGGCCAATCGGCGGTGAAGCTGGCCCAGGAGTGCACGCCCGATCTGATCATCATGGATATCAGCATGCCCGACATGAACGGGATCGACGCCACCCATCAGCTCCTGGCCGAACTGGCGGGCGTCAAGGTGATCGCCCTGTCCATGCATTCGGACAAGCGCTTTGTCATCGGCATGCTGCGGGCAGGGGCGTCCGGCTATCTGCTCAAGGAGTGCGCCTTCCGCGAGATGCGCACGGCCATGGGGGCCGTCTTCGCCGGTCAGACCTACCTCAGCCCCAAGATCGCCGCCGTCGTGGTCAAGGCCTTCCTCCACCAGGACACCGACGGCGGGTCGTATGTCGGCAGCGAGCTGACCCTCAAGGAGCGCCAGGTGCTGCAGCTCATCGCCGAAGGCCACACCACCCGCCACATCTCCGCCACGCTGCACATCAGCGTGAAGACGGTGGAGGCCCGCCGCAAGAAGATCATGCGGAAACTGAAGCTGGACAGCATCGCCGCCCTGACCAAATACGCCCTCAAGGAGGGCCTGACGGCCATGGACCTTTGAGCTGCGCGCGACGCCCCGCGGGAGAAACCCTATCCAATGCCTACCCCCAATGTAGCCATCCCCGCCGCCGGAAGTAGGCGGCGCCCAATATCCCCGTCCGCCCGCCCATGGTAGCATTGGGCATCCATCCGCAGACGCCCTCGTCGCAGAGGACCTCGTCGCAGACGCGTTCACCGCGGCAGCCGGGCATCTCGTTTTTTTGCCACCACCCACAGTTCGAGACATGAAAGGAGGTCCCCCAAGAATAGCTGAGCGAAGCGTTCTGGTCTCGCGCCGAAGGAATGCGCCCATGGATCACGCCTTGGGCGACCTCGCCAGGCGGGAGTTCCAAGCCGCGGGCACCCTAAAATAAGGAGAGAAACGATGGTGCGAAAGGCCATCGTCGGGACCCCGATACGCCTGTTGACCGTTTGCGGCGCCGCCGCCTGGGCGGGAATAAAACGGGGGTATTGAGGCTAACCGTGGTTCTAACTTGGTTACAAGGTTAAATTGAGGAGAGGGATTGTGAAGAAAAAAAATCTGATATTGCTATTCGTTGCTGTATTCTTTCTCACCGCTGGGCCAGCTTTGGCGAAAGGCCAATTTTTGGTTAAAAAACAAAAAAAACAATTAGTGAATCTTGGGAAGGCGATCTTCAATGATGTGAATTTGTCGTTCAATCAAAATCAGTCCTGTAAAACCTGCCACCATCCATCGGCTGGTTTTGCAGATCCTGAAAATCGCGTTGCACCTACGGTCCTTCCGGTTTCCGACGGCTCCATTCCAGAATTGTTTGGAGGACGCAACGCCCCGACAGCCGCATATGCCGGCTTCAGCCCCATTTTCCACTACGATGCCGGTGAAGGATTATTTGTAGGCGGCCTTTTCTGGGACGGCAGGGCGACCGGACGTATGGATGTCACGGCCACTGGAGATTTGGGCGCGGGTCCCACCGGCGACCCACTCGCCGATCAGGCCAAGGGGCCTTTCGGGAACCCGGTCGAAATGGCGCTGACGTTTGAAAACACAGGCTTTACGACTGAAGAAGAGGTGGTTGCCATCATCCAGGCCTCGAATTACGCGCGTAAGTTTGAGAAAGTCTTTGGGCCAGGCGCCTTTGACGACATCGCCGTGGCATACAACAACGCAAGTATCGCGATTGCGGCCTTTGAAAGGTCCAAAAGAGTAAACCGATTCAAATCCAAATTCGATAAGTTTATAAGAGAGCAAGGCGGGGATGTCAGCGACTTTGGTGTTGAGGTGCAACCCGATGGGTTCCGTAAATATGTGGGGCCCCCCGCCAGATTCAAGTCCAAGGCGTTTTCCTACGACGAAGCCGATGGGTTGGCCATCTTCAATTCGGATTCCTATACGCAAATGGGCATGACCCCAGATGGTCAAAACGGTGGCATGTGCTACCTTTGCCACCTGACGACAAACCATGAGGTAGTGGATGATGATAACCGTCCAATTAACGGACCTGCGCCGGGAATTTACCATCCGATTCTGACCGATTTTACCTACGACAACCTGGGAATTCCGGTGAATCCCCGCATTGCTGTTCTGGCTGGCCCACAAGATACTGATTTGGGACTTGGTGGACAGCCTACACAGTTAGATGCCGCTTATGGAGAAGCATACCCATTTGTCGCTGATGAGGAAGGAAAATTTAAGGTATCCTCCTTACGGAATCTGTCCCGTACGGCGCCCTATGGGCACAACGGATTCTTCGCCACTATTTACGATATCGTCCACTTCTACAATACCAGGGATGTGGATCCAACATGGCCTGGGCCTGAAGTACCCGCTACTGTGAATGGCGATGAACTTGGCAATTTGGGCCTGACCCTGGCCCAAGAGCAAAAGCTGGTTCTTTTCCTGGAAACCTTGACCGATTGACGTGTAATAGTGGTCTAAGTCGGTTCTATTCTATGCGCGTTGGAAAGATAGGTGGAGGAGATCCTAGTTTCCTTCACCTATTTTTTTGATCGCACAACTAAACAGAAAGAAAGACTCCAAAAATAGATTACCGGGAAAATCCGATTGAGGTACTGCGCCCATATGTTCAACTGAAGGATCTCTATGGGTTTATCGGCAATATACACACAGGGGCCTGACTGGGACAGGGCATTCAGCCTACGATAGGTCCCCCCGGAGGGGACCTCATCGACGGCCATTCGCAGGCGACGGCGGCCCCTCAGGCGTTGAGCTTCTTTTTGTAGGAGCGCAGCAGCTTCCACTGGCAGTGGTGGGTGGGGTTGGCCCGCGAGTGCTTGAGGGCCTTGGCGGCCGCCTTCATGTCGAGCCCCTTTTTCATCAGATACCCGGTGACGAAGGTACCCGTGCGACCGACGCCGAAGCGGCAGTGCACCAGCACCTTGCGCCCCTGGGCGATGACGGCATCGATCCAGTCGAAGGCGGCCTCCATGGCAGCCATGTCCGGTGCGCACTCATCGGGAATGGGAACGTAGTGGACTTCGAAACCAGCCTCCATCTGCAGTTCGTGCAGGTCGCAGAACTCGCCGCACAGATTGACGATGCAATCGATGTCGTTCTGCCGCAGGACATCGAGATCCACGTCGAACATGGGCGCGTGGCCCACGGCCAGGTCGTCGGTGATCCAGGTCAGGGGATACTGCATGCCGATGACACCTCCTCTTTGAAGTTGGTCGCAGCGTTCAGGTCAACGGGACGGTGGCGAAGTGATAGCGCCCCGCCATGAAATCGGTCACGAACCCGTCGATCTGGTCCGCGTCCTTGAGGTACATGTCCATCAGCCGGGTGGCCCCCAGCAGGCGCCCGAGCATCTCCAGGCGCCGCAGACCTCCCGCATCGTTGGGGCCCTTGAACTCGCCGTCGATGAGATCGCTCTTGATCTGCACGTCGAAGCCGAGGCGGCGCAGGACCTGGCGCAGGAAGCGGGCCCGCAGCAGGCGCTGGTCCAGATCGGCCCCTCCCCCGGAGAAGCGAAACAGGATGGTCTGCTCATCGGCCGCGCACACCGCGTCGACGATGACGAAGTGATACCCGAAGCGCAGGTTGAGATTCATGTAGTCTTCGGAGATCACCGCGTGGCTGGCGAACATGGCCGACTCCGGGCTGGCGATGCCGCCGCTCATCACCATCCGGTCGTGGGCCTCCCAGTCGAAATGGCTGAAATCGCCCCACTCGATATCGGGATGGCTGAGTCCCTGCCACACGGCGCGCATGGCCGTGTTGCGCACCGCCTCGATGGGGACCTCCTTCTGGTCCGCGACGGTATCCGCCAGCCCGCCGCCCACATCGAGGATGTAGAACAACATGGGGATTCGGGAGCTCAGTTTCTTGGCCATTCCCAGTTTGCGCAGCCGATTGTCCGAAATATGGAACATCGCCGCCACTGCCTTCTCGTGGGCGAAGCGGATGATGTCGTGCAGGGAGCGACAATGCCGCGGCGTAAAGGTGTCGTTCTGGGGATCCACCAAATCGAGGGTGGCGACGAAGGAGAGAATATAGGCCAGTTTGCGCCGAAAAGGCGTGTCTATCTCGGTGTCGGCGTTCTCCCTGGCGCAGGGGCTGGCCAGCATCTCGGCGACCTGTCCATCGTAAACCGATGCATCATCGGCATGCACGGTAACCGTCCGGCCGTGGACGAGGCGTTCTCCCGCCCCGTCCACGTTGACCAGCATGGGGACGCCGAATTCGCGCGCCACCGTGGCCAGATGGCCGGCGGTGCTGCCCGCTGCGGTGACGATAGCGCCGAGGCGATCCATCACCTTGGCGTAGCGGGGCAACGCGCTGGCGGCCACCAGGACGCTGCCTCGGGGGATGCCGTGCAGCCTTTCCCCCACAGCGGTGTTGAAGATGGGGCCGGCGGCGATCCCCCCGGCGGCGCATTGCCCGGCATGGATCAACCGCCGGGCGGAGAGTGCTTCGAAGCTGCAGGTCGGGCGCTCGGCGAGGGCGGCCGCACCGTGAAACGGACGGGTTTGGAGAAGATAGAGGGCACCCGATGGATCGGCGGCCCACTCCACATCCTGGGGCTGCGCGAAGTGGGCTTCCAGCGCTGCCCCCCAATGGGCCAGTTGAGACACCTGCGCATCGGTGAGGCAAAGTACCCCCGCTTTGGCGCTGGCGAGCGGGCTGTCGACGGTACCGCCCGCGGACGTGCCCACCATCTGGTGGGATTGTATCGCCGGGCGTTGTTCCAAAACGGCATGGGGCGGCGCTTTGGCTACCTGAAATACATCGGCCGCCGTCCGCCCACTCACCAGGAGCTCCCCCAGGCCCCAGATGCCATGGACCACCATGCGGTCTGCCGCGGGCGCTTCCGGATCGGCGGTGTACAGGATGCCGCTGCTGGCGGCGGCCACCATCTCCACGACCAGCACCGCCATGGGGGTTTCCAGGTCGGTGAGGCCGTGATGGATGCGGTAGGCGATCGCTTGGGGAGCGTATTTACTGGCCAGAATCCGTTTGTAGGTGGAGATAAGGGCATCGTCAGCGACATTCAACACGCTGAGAAACTGGCCGGCGAAGGAGGTCTGCCCATCTTCGCCCACCGCGCTGCTGCGCAGGGCCACCAGGGGCGATCGACGGCCGTCGGTCGCCAACTTTCGACGGGCGTCCTCCAGGGGGGCGGCCAACTCCCCGGGCACTTCGGCCGCCAGAATGCGGGCCTGAATCTCCGCCGCGGCGGCCTCCAGGGAGGCCGTGTCCTGGGCATCGATCATCGCCAGGTGGGCATCGATCTGCTGCCGGAGACCATTGTGGGCGAAGAGATGCTGCTGGGCGGTGGTGGTGATGGCGAAGCCTTTGGGAACGGGGAGTTTCAATCGATTCCGGACGATGGCCAGATTGAGGGCTTTGCCGCCCACCAGCGGGAGGTCGTCATCGCCGACCGCTTCCAGATCGAGGGTATAGGGCGGCGCCGAAGCGGGCGCTTCCGGTGCGGTCATGTAGCGCAGGTAGGCATCGATCTTGCCATGGAAGAGGTTCAGATCGGTGTAGCGGCCCGGACATACCTGCGCCAGGTCCGCAATGATCTTGCCCACCATGTGTGACAGGTCACGGGTGAGTGCCTGAATGGCCGTGAAGTCCCGCTGTCGCCGCTGATAGAAGATCTCCTCGAGCTCGGCCATGAGATCGTGGGCACGCTTGTCGTGGGCCAACAGCCGTTTGAAGGCCGCGTAGCGCGCTTTCAGCACACTACCCGGTGCGGTCAACTGCTGGGTCCAAAATTTCAAGCGCTGATAGAGCGGCATGCGGGCGTTCCCCTCTGACAATGTGCAAGCGTGTAACCAATATAAGCCGACATCGTTTACATGGCAAAGGAGCGTTCGCGAGGGTGGCTCCGGCCGCTGGCCGGCCGCCCCTATCGGCCACGGGGCCTACGCCGTCCATGTGGTGGAATCCCTTGGCAAGAGCGGGTCACCTCGCGTATGGTAGCGGACAGATGTCCACCGATGATGCTGCCCATTGTCGTCGGCGGTCTGCCCATGCGGCCCCATCGGTCAACGTGCCCTGCAGCCCTTGCCACTGAAATCGACACGCCAGCGATATGCCTGACACGAACGGATCCAGACCCGATCAGGTCCAATTGGACGCCGCCCTGGCCGGCCCGCTCTTCATGCTGGCGGCGGCCCTGCTGTTCACCATGCTCAACCTGCTCATCAAGCAGCTGGGCCCCGCCTTCACCATCTGGCATATCGGGTTTTTCCGCTTCTTCGGCGGGGTGCTGGTACTGGTGGTGCTCTTTGGGCGGCGGCGCAATCCCTATCGCGGCCACAACCTGCGTCTGCTGATCATCCGCGGCTGCACCGGATCAGCGGCCTTTTTATCCCTCGTCACTGCCATCCGGCTGCTGCCCCTCTCCACCGCCATGGTCATTTTCTACGCTTTCCCGGCGTTTTCAGCCATCTTCTCTTTCCTCATCTACGGTGACCGCATCTCCATCGCCGAGATGATCTGCATCGCCGTGGTGGTGATTGGGATCGGTGTGCTGTTTGACGTCACAATCACGGGGCATCTGTTCGGGCAGTTGATGGCGGTGTCGGGCGCCGCCTTCGCCGGCCTCACCGTCACCCTGATCAAGACCCTGCGGGAACGCAACGGACCGGTCATCATCTACCTCTACTTCTGCACCATGGGCGTGTTCATCACCCTACCCCACTTTGTCCTTGACCCGCTGCTGCCCGTCTCGGGCCTGGAATGGGGCATGGTGCTGGGCATCATTTTTACCTCAATCGCCGCCCAATTGTTGATGAACCAGGGATTTTACTACTGCAGTGGCTGGGAAGGCGGGGTTTTCATGTCCAGCGAGGTGGTCTTCACCGCCATGGTCGGCATCGCCTTTCTGGGCGATCCCGCCACCTGGCGCTTCTGGATCGGTGGTGGACTGATCTTCGGCAGCGCCGTTGCGTTGAACCGCTTCAAGGCCGCAGCAGCGGAACCGTAAGCACGGCCGCCGGCACTACCAAATTGATCGGTCGTGGCAGGAATGAACGGATCCAAGGCTGCTGGAGATTCTGTATCGCCCGATTCGTTTGGGTGGAAGATCATCCGATCACCGACGCCTTGGGGAATGAGGTCGGCTGCGACGATGGTCACGGCTTGCCGGAGCTGTGATGGCGAAACATATGCGAGTAGGCGCGTTTAAGATTCAATGCTTGCAGAGCGGCCGCTGCTCCGCTAAGGGTAGACCGAATGACACGGACCCCATCATCCCACATCCCATTGGAGGTATCCATGACCGTAGACCGTCGCGAATTCCTGGAAAAACTGCTGCTCGGAACCGGCCTTCTCTGGCTCTCACCGGCCAACCTGCTCGCTCAGGACCCGTGTGCCGTGCAGCACCCCTTGATGCCGCCCAACCCGGCGCTGAAAGGGCAATGCCACAATTGCGGCATGACCCGCCCCATGTGGGCGCGGACCTGGTTCACCTATGAAAATGCTGCCGGGGCCCACGAGGTGTGCTCCCTGCACTGCCTGGCGGAAGTCACCCTGATGTCCGGTGAGGATCCGAAGAGGGTGATGGTCGCCCTTTATCAGGATCCCGACAAGATGATCCCGGTGGAAGCGGCCTACTTCGTAATCGGCTCCAAGGCCAAGGGGACGATGACCATGACGAGCAAACCCGCCTTTGCTTCCCGGGCGGACGCAGCGGCCTTCGCGGCGCAGTGCGGCGGCACGGTCGCCCAATTCCCGGAAGCGCTTGCAGTGGCGCAGAAAAGCGTCGCGGCGGAGAATCAGAAGATCGCCCAGAATCGCAAGCGGAAAGGCAAAATTGTCGAACCGGTGGCGGATCAGGATCGCTGCCCGGTATGCGGCATGTACCCGGCTCGGTATCCGCAGCACAAAAGCCAACTGCAGACCCGTGACAAAACCATCTACCATTTCTGCTCGACCCAGTGCCTCTTCACCTTTCTCAAGCAGCCCAAAGACCACGTGGAAGCTTCGGTGATGCCGTTTCTGATCTGGGTGGTTGATTTTGAGGGCGGGCAGTGGATTTATGCCAAGAGTGCCTATTACGTAGTGGGATCGAAGCAATACGGACCCATGGGCAAGGAGGCCATTCCCTTCAGAAGCCGCTCCTCAGCCGAGTCGTTCGCCGCCCAGCATGGCGGCAAGGTGCTGCCCTACGGGCAGGTCAACCATGATGCCATCATCGCCTGATGGGCCCGAGGCAGTGGCAGCGCCGCGAGGTGCCCGGTATGGTGATGAGCGGGCCTCAGCCCGGCGGGCGGGGCGCCTCCAGCGGTAACCCGCCGCGGGTTTGGAGCCTAATCAGTTCGAGGGCTTTCTCGGCAAAGCGCCGCCCCAGGTATTCATACCCTTCCACCGAGTAGTGCAGGTCGTTACGGATCATTTCACCTTTGTGGTTGATGCCGTCGTTCAGGTGGTCGGTGTCCACCCAGGCGCCGCGGGGGTCGGCCTCTGCCACCGCCACCTGTGCCTCACGCACCATTGTCCAGTGGGGAAAGCGCGCGTTCTCCATGTCAAAATCGCTGAGGCGGCCAATCACGAAGGTGAGATCTGGGTGCTCCAGATCGGCACCGAGCTGATGGATCAGCCCCTCAAGACTGTCGGCATACACCGCCCCCAGTTTATCCCGGGCATCCTTCTCGCCCTGCATCCAGACGAGGGTTACCGTCGCGATCACCTTTCCATTAATGGCCGTCCGCACCCTCGACATGAGGCGGTCATACAAGTCGCCCGTGATTTCCGGAGTGGCGCCATCGGCCGATCGCCACTGGTGGACCCACCGCCGGATGGGCTGACCGTCCCAGGCCGCCTTGACGACGATGATGCGGTCCCTTCCCAATGCAGCCTGGAGGGTGGGCGTGAAGGCGTTGGCCGGGTCTAAGGCCAACATGTTGGATTGGCCGGAAAGGATGAACAGATGGTGGGCCTGCTCCGCAGCGGTCGCGGACCCCACCATCATCCATGCGAGCAGCAGTGTCACCCAGCGCACGCCACCTCTCCTTCGATCCCGTCTCAAGCGCAGCTCCTTTCCCACGTATCGTCCCCGGCGTCGGCGGGCGGTCACACTGTCGTCAGCCGGAGGCCAATCACCGTAACAGGACGAATTGGCTTCCTTAAAACAATAGGCGCCTTGCCGGCGATGTCGATAGCCACGCTGAAAAGGAGAGGTGCTTCCCGACCGGTCTGAAAAGGTCGCTCCGAAGCGGGTGAATGCCCGCCGCCCGCCATGGTTGACAGCAGGGACCCCGATAGACACCTTAAAATCTTGGCGATGTGTACAGCGGCCTGACGGCAATCGAGGGGGGGATACGCCCATGAAGACCGGCAAGGAAGGACGGGTTGCCGTGCTCTACCCAGGAGATCGGGCGGTTCGCGAGCAGGCGACCCCCGATAACAATCGGCTTGCTGCGGTGTTTCACGCCCTGGCCGCAGTGAACCTGCACGCCGAGCCGGCGGTCTACCACGACGATTTCTGCGGCACGGTGCGCCGTCAACTCTTGAAAGTAGATGCCGTCCTGGTTTGGCACAATCCCATCCAGGAGGGCCGCGACCGCACCATCCTGGATCCCATGCTGCGCAACGTGGCCGACGCGGGCATCTTTGTCAGCGCCCATCCCGACGTGATTCTCAAGATGGGCACCAAGGCGGTCCTCTATGAGACCCGCATGATGGCGTGGGGCAGCGACACCCACCTCTACCCCAGCATGGCGGCCATGCAGCGCGCGCTACCGGAGCGCCTGATGCAAGGAGACGCCCGCGTACTCAAGCAATATCGGGGCAACGGCGGCGACGGGGTGTGGAAAGTCGCTTTGGTGGACCGTTCCGCGCGGCCGCGACCCGCCAGCCGCATCCGTGTCCGACACGCCAAAAAGGGCAGCGTCGAGGAGGAGATCTCCCTGGAGGCCTTCTACCGCCGCTGCGAGCCCTACTTCGCTGGTGAGGGGCGGATCGTCGACCAAGCCTATCAGCAGCGCCTGATCGACGGCATGGTGCGCTGCTACCTGGTGCAGGACAAGGTCGTCGGCTTCGGCCATCAGGCGGTCAACGCCCTCTTCCCGGCGGCACCCGGCGCCGCGCCGACCGAGGCGCCCCAGCCGGGTCCCCGCCACTATCATCCGCCGAGCCTGCCGGCCTTCCAGCGGCTGAAAGAGCGGGTGGAAACCGATTATGTGCCGGAGATGCAGCGGCGTTTAGCGATCCCCACAGAGCACCTGCCCATTCTCTGGGACTGTGATTTCCTCTTGGGTCCCAAAAATGCCGCCGGGGACGACAGCTACGTGTTGTGCGAAATAAACGCCAGCAGCGTCGCCCCCTTCCCCGATTCGGCCCCTCCCTTCATCGCCAAGGCCACCTTGGCCCACATCCACGCCAGACGACAGAATCGCTGAAGATTGCGCCCACCGAGCACGGCGGACCGGTCACCCTGCCAAACGTCCATGGCCAGCGTGCGCCCCCCCGCCGATAGGCGGCCGAAGATGGTATTTGGACACACTCGTGCTGGGCGCTGGTTAACTGCATTTCCCCTCCAGCCAAGGCATACTGCTCCCACACTGATGGCGAATCGATCGTGACCATGCGCCGCGATCTGAGGCAAGGCCCCTGACAGTGAGCGCCTCGTCCGGCCCATGGTCCACACGACCGGTTTTCCCAGAGGGCAATCACCCCAGTGAAGGGAGACATAGGATGAACCACGTCGACGACATGATCAGTGACATCCTCCGCAAGGCGGGCGGCTATGTGGACCACCGCCATGACCGGGGCGGTCCCACGAAATTCGGCATCACCCAGCGAACGCTCTCCGCCTATCTTGGCCGGACGGTGAGCGTACGGGAGATTCATGATCTGCCCGAATCGATGGCCGGGGACATCTATGCCCACAACTACTATTTCAAACCCAAAATCGACCGGTTGCCCACAGCGATTCAGCCCTTCATTTTCGATTGTGCGGTGAACCACGGACCGAGGCGCGCTGTTCGATTCGTGCAGACGGTGTGCAACGAGGCGGGCTGTCAGCCCCCATTGGCGGTGGACGGAGACCTGGGCCCCAAGACCGCCGCGGCCGCCGAGTGGGCCGAAACGACCTTTGGCCCGGCCTTTCTCAACGCACTCTTGACAGAGCGCAGGAACTTTTATCGCCGCATCGTCGTCCGCCAGCCGTCCCAAGATGTCTTTCTGGTAGGCTGGATGAACCGCCTAAATGCTTTCGCGCCGGTCACCGCCTAAGGCCCCTTGACGGCATTGGCGCTGTCCATCTCAACCAGGTAAAAAAGGGGGAACCCATGCAGATGCCCAAATTGACACCGCTGCCCATCCGCACCAAGAACCAACCATTGCCCGTGCGCGTCTGGCGGTGGATCACATATGTGCGCAAATGGAAGGTCGCCGAGGACTGGCATCACACCCTGCCCGACGGCACCACCATCGTCGTTCCTGCTGGTTTCGAGTTTGACGGAGCGTCCATACCGAAACCCCTGTGGGCGCTGTTGTCGCCGGTGGGCCTGCTGCTCATCCCGGGACTCATTCACGATTACGCCTACCGTTACGACCATCTCCTGGCGCTGGACGATGCGGGAAACCGATTCGCCTACAATCAGAACGCCGGACGCAAGTACTGGGATCGCTTATTTAAAGAGGTCGGTTGGGACGTGAACGGCTTGGCCCTGATCGATATGATCGCCTGGCTGGCGCTGTATCTCTTCGGTTGGCTGGCCTGGAACCGCCGCCGCGGAGAGGCCCGTTCGAAAATGCAGCACCGCTATTCGGGCTAGATCACCCTGCAGGTGTCTCTTGGCAGCGGCCGGCGCCCGCCGAATTCTGCGGCGTGTCAGGGAAGGTACTTCGCAGGCGGGAGGTCCGACAGAATATAAGGAGGAGCGCATGACCAGTAAGGCCACGATCTATGGGGGCCATATTTGTTCACGGCGCCTCGATCGCAGTAGAAGAAAAGCCAGGCTGACGGCGTGGCTGGAAGAGAACCTGATCGACGCACGCGTCTGCGCCTTTTGCGCAGGCTCCGGTCACCGGTTCCTGGTCTTAAAGTGTAAGGTGTGTCAGGGATGGGGCGAGCAGCCGACAGTATATTGTCCGCAATGCGGCGGGTCCGGGAAAGGTATGTTGTTCGACTGCGAGTTGTGCGCCGGGAGAAGACGCATCAATGGATGGGAGCGATTGAACCACTACTTTGGCCTCCGTCAGCTCGCCTGAATTGCGGCGCTGAATCCGCCGAGCGACAACACGACCCGCCAGCAGTTATACAGATTCAAAATTGAATTCGTTGACGTGATCGGTTGCCACACAGATGAAATTGCGCTTGTAGGCGTTTTCAATGAAAAAACCGCCTATACTGAAGTATTAATCATTTGTTGAATAGTATTTTTTTATTGATTTTTATTGCACTTATTGTTATCGAGTATCAAGAAACGCTTTAATTCGGGCACTTTGCTGCCCTAAGCAATGGGACCAGGAATCCCGAACAATGAACTCCGTTCTACGTTTGGGCTGTAGTGCAGTTTCCTCGTTCCTTTGAATGCCCCCGCAACTTTTCCACCAGTTCAAACATACCAAGTACCTTGGGTCATATTTTTATAGGTTCCAAGAGTTCCATCCGGCATCTATTGCACGAAAACTGACTTGTGCACTACCTGACCGCATACGCCTCCTCTGGCTGGACAAACGAATAATCTTTGGATCTTAAATCTGTAACTACCGTTATCCGTAATCCCATTGTAAAGACGCAACCCTCAGCGGTTGATCTTGCTCTGATGGTGTCCAGTGCTTCCAGATATTATGAGATTTGTAGGCCAGTCATTTAGCTGTTCTGAAAATTCCATCAAAAGGGGGAGGGGTCATGTTGAAGCGGGTATTCAAGTTGGGAAGGTGTTTGTTTCGCGATACGAGCATCGTTGTTTTCGCGGTCATCTTTGGCATACTTTTTACGTTGACCAGTTCTCCAATTTGGGGCCAGGATGAACCAATCCTAAACGAGGTCGATTTTGTTCCTGGGGAGGTACTGGTTAAATTCAAACCCGAGGTTACAGCAGAGCAAAAACGAATTCTCAGAAAAACCGTAGAAGCGAAGTTGCTTACGGTAATAAATCAATTGTCCGTCGAACATTGGCGGGTCCCTCCAGAAAAGCTTCCGTCAGTGTTGGCGCTGCTAAACGCTGACGCCATTGTTGTCTATGCCGAACCGAATTATCTTCTAAAGCCTGCCGCGGTGCCGAACGATTCCCACTATAATCTCCTTTGGCACCTGTCCAATACCGGCCAAACCGTTTCTGGTCGTGATGGAACTGCTGGGGCGGATATCGACGCTGAATCCGCATGGAACATCACTACTGGTAGCAAGGATGTCGTAATCGCAGTAATCGATTCTGGTGTCGCCATTGATCATCCCGACCTAAAAAATAATATTTGGACGAATGCGGACGAAATAGCGGACGATGGTATTGATAACGATAACAATGGATATATCGATGATGTACATGGCTGGGATTTTATTAACGGAAGGTACGGAGACAACGATCCCACAGATGTCTCAACAGGGACTCTGAGTGCTGGGCATGGAACCCATGTAGCCGGCACCATTGCTGCGCAGGGAGACAATGGTTTGGGTGTTACGGGCGTTATGTGGAAAGCCCAAATAATGCCCCTTCTTCTGTTCGACCTCTACCAAGATGACGCACCATATGCGGGCGCAATTCAAGTGGTAAAAGTCGGCCAGGCGATCCTTTATGCAGTTGAGAATGGCGCCAATATAATCAACTTAAGTCTGACGGTGGGCTCAGGCGCTGACAGTCAATTCGTTTATGACGCAATAAAAAATGCAGATATGAGCAACATTTTGGTGGTTGTTGCCGCGGGAAATGAAGCAAATAACAATGATGTGAATCCCGCATATCCTTCCAGTTTTGATCTTCCCAATATAATTTCTGTAGCTGCCACCGACGAGAATGACAAATTGTCTTCTTTTTCAAATTATGGTTTGCAAAGTGTAGACGTAGCTGCCCCAGGGGGCGACCATCCCAATGGTATCGCAGATAATCTATACAGCACGACCCCGCCCAAAAGAGAGGTCCTGTTTTCAGAGGATTTTGAATCAGGCGGTGGTCAGTGGGGTGGGAACTCAATACACGAAGCATGGACGCTGGATCCGGATCCATTTCTGTCCACATGGGCGCAAGATTCCACTGGGAATTATGCCAATGATGAGGACTCTTATATTCAGACAAGAAATGGAATCGACACCAGCAATTGCCGAGGGCTTCATCTCCAATTCGATATCGAGTTTCAATTGGAAGATAACTTTGATTTTCTTTATGTGGAGGGCTCGCAGGACAATATAAATTATGTGGAGCTGTTTAAATTCACGGGCATTGGCAGTGAAAAACGAAATATTTGGACAAACCAATTAACTTATGATGAGGTATATCTTCGCTTCCGGCTCAAAACTGACGAATCTAATACAGATGATGGGGTTAGTATAGACAATATTAAGTTGACAGGTATCCCCTGGAATTACACTGGAAACGAATATGACTTTAAAGTGGGTACCTCAATGGCAGCACCCGTTGTTTCAGGAATTGCCGGTCTGCTCTGGTCCTACGACCCAAGTTTGACCCACTACGAAGTAAAGGAAGCGATCGAAAAATCGGTAGATAAGCTTGAGGCGCTCAACGGGAAAGTTGCTACCGGAGGGCGTGTTAATGCTTACAAAGCACTTCAGTACGTCGGTGCGGAATCCAATCCCGATCCAGATCCCGATCCCGATCCTTCACCAAACCCAGACCCATCTCCGGAACCAGATATCATTCAAGTTGCTGGTACCTGGCAGGTAACTGATGAAAACGATGAGCGCAATTGTGAAGAAGCGGCAATACGGACCGTCGTTTACAACCTGGACGTTACCCAAAATGGTGACAGAGTCACCGTTTCGAAAGAACCAGAGGGAACGTTTCAAGGAACGATCAATGGAAACACCATCCAGTGGACAGGAAATTATCCTGAACAAGGCGGTATAACGACGATTCTTTCCATGACCGTCACAGTAAATACCAGCGGTGATCGCTTTACCAGTGAATCCGTTTGGTCATGGAGTGATGGGTTTTCTTCTTGCAGCGGCACCTCGCGTGGCACAGGGACCCGTTTAAGTTCCGGATCCGACCGTGATACCGCTGGTGGCGGTGGTGGTGGCGGTGGTGGTGGTTGCTTAATTACCACGGCTATGGATTGAGGTCAGTTGTAACATGTACGTCGCCAACTATAGAGCGGGTCTAGTCGCTTTAATATTGGCGTGGGAACTGAACCAGGGAGATATTTAGTCTCAGGGGAGGCCAACCTCAAATTCCTGAGGTTGGCCTTCTTGGCTTTCAGGTTTTTCCTGGCATCAAGGCCTCAGCGGTCGTACGGCGAGTGTGTTCAGCTGCTGACCAACGCCGTGCGTTGAGGTGCGCCGCCGGGCGATCTGAAGGTCGACCCAGCGCCATCTCACGCAGGCGACAGCGCGCAGGTTCCCATGAAATCCAGTTCCAGCTTCGCCTGAAACTTCCGCTCCTGGCGCAAAATCTCTTTCACCATCGCCCGATCCACACAGGTCAATTGATTGAGGTTGATCCAATTGTCCGGCTTTGCTTTTTCGTCAATCTCAGCGGTAACCTGCCGCAACAGACGCAGGTGCATCAGTGCGCTGTAGGCATTCTCCAATTCACCCGCATCTCGACGCGATAACACTCTCTGCGACCTCAGCTGCTGGATGCGGTCCCAAGTATTGGTCGCCGCAATCCCATTTTTCAACGCATAGATGCGCACCATATCGACAATCGGCATGAGGGTGGATTTCAGATCGAGTGTGTGGCGCGATCTCCCCTTGAACGCCAGGACCACTTTCCGAAAGTGTGCCAGCGGTGGTTTGAACTGCAGCGCATTTTGGGTCAAGGAGTGGAAGAAGCCACTCCAGCCGTTCAATGCGTGGCAGAGATGCTGGCGCAGATCTTCGCTGAGCAGCCGGTCTCCGTAAGTGCCCCTGAAATCGAAGAAGATACTGGCACGCAGCAGATCCTCGCCCGCCGCATGGTGAATCCAGTTGGAGAAATAGGACTTCCATACGGCCAGCGGCTGACACCATCTCGGCGTGCTGGCCATCACGCCGCCGGCGCAGTTTTCATATCCGATTTGGTTCAACCGGTGACAGACAGCTTCGCCCAATTTGGCAAAATAATCCTGGACTTTTCTCCGGTTCGACAGCACGTCCTCGTAGAGGATGCCGTTATCCTGGTCGGTTTTGAGGGTCTGTTCGCTGCGTCCCTGACTGCCCATGGTCAGGAAGACAAAGCGGACCGGCGGCACGCCCAGCTGCTCAATCGTCATCTGCACCACTTTTTCAAGGATGGCATCGGAAACTGCCGCGATCATCCGGGTGAGGTCACGCGCTTTGGCACCATCGGCGATGTGCGCGTGAATCACGGCAGGCAGGCGTTTGTATTGCGCCACAATCGTGTTGAGTCGCTGGGCACGGGCGATGACTTGCAGCATCTTCGATAGGGGATCCACCGTAATCGCCCATTTCGCAGGCGGCTGCGCCCCCGCTGCGCGGCATCGGGAGAAGGATCCGGCCCGCCCTTCACCGATCTCCACCATTTCGTAAAGCGACGGCTGGTCGCTTTGGACCAGCAGCAGGGCTTTGTCGGACGGCAGGCCTACGGCGGTGCCATCGGCTATCGTACCCTCTCCCACATGCCGGTGATACCCGCAGCGCCACCATCGTCGGTTGCAGTGGTTCGCTTTCAGGTGGGTGATCGATGCGTGCGCCCCAAGCGGGCCGCCGCCTGGACGCCTCTCGTTTGGCGGGTGTCCGTCGCGGTTGGCCGAAAAGGACGCTGGGGGCAATGGATCTCGGTCGCGCCCGTTTTGGGGGGGATGATGAACGGTGGGGTGGGTTTTGGATGGCATCACCAGCCTCCTCTCCTGTACGCCACGCGGATCACTGCAGCCCGATACACAGGCTCCTAATTGTGGGCATACCGAAGAAATGGTGCGCAAGATAGGGCCTGCGATACAGAATAGATGGCCCTATGCACAGAAGCGGAAGCGGGCGGCGCACGGCCGCCGTCTGAACGGGGTCCACGGATGGTGGGTAAGCGGACCAGAGGGGCGGTTCGTTAGAAATGGCCGTGCACCGCGCTGTGGTGCCGGGCTACATCCGGTCAATATTTCCCCGTAACTGGGCGATTTCGATCCCCAAACTGACACATTGCTTTCCCATCAGGCACATCTCCGCATCGCCCGCCTCGAGAAAGGTCTTCAGTCTGTGGGCGTCTTTTTTCAGGTCAACCGTCCATCGCTGTTGCGCCTCATCGTAGTTCACGTCGACATCGATACCGCACTCGCCGATGTCCGGATAGATCTCTCTTATCTTCGCGCACAATTCCGCCTTATCAATCATGGGGGACTCCTTTTTGGCTGAGGTGTTTGATCAAGCGTTTTTGGCCGCCGATGTGGGGGCGCAAGGTAGCGCCCGCATCCGAAGCTGACATTTGGGGGCCGCGGCAAATTGCTTTAGATGAATATAGACGCTCACCCGGCGCTTGCAAGTCGATCCCGGCAGATCGAGCACTGCCAAGATGGTATTTGGGCGCTTACAATGGCCGCCCGCGCTTGCGGTGCGGCACGGCGCAACCAAGCAACTTGCCGTGGGGTGCTTGACAAGCTGGGAATTGGCCACAGGGTAAGAAACAGGTGTCAAGCGAAGGGCAGCGTCAGGGGCGGCACGCTGGCGGGAGCGACAGGGACGGGGATAGAGCGATGGCAGCCCCCATGGATCCGACGCGCATTCAGGGGTGGCGAGGGAAGATGCACGACCGACCACCGGATATTTTCATTTTTAAAAAGACCAGGCGCCTCTCACAGGCCCTGGCAGATCATATATGTGCGCAGGCCAACGTCGCTGAGGGGCGACAGGCCCATTTCTCCATCGCCCTTTCAGGCGGATCATTACTGGACCACATGGCCGCCGCACGGGACCACTACCTCGGACGCAGCGATGTGAATTGGGCCGCATGGCACGTCTTCTGGGCGGATGAGCGGTGGGTGCCACCCCACAGCGCCGATTCCAACTTCGGGGCGGCGCACGAGCGCTTCTTGCGCCACCTGCCGGTCCCCACGGAGCAGATTCACGCCGTTCCCCATGCCCACTCCCCCAGCGCGGCGGCAACTGCCTACGCCAAGACATTGCAGAACGTCCTGCGTCCGAGGGAGGGCCAGTACCCGAAGTTCGATGTGATCCTCCTGGGTATCGGCGAAGATGGGCATACGGCCTCCCTTTTTCCGGGTCACCCGACCATGGCAACCCCCCAGGCGTGGGTGGCCACCGTGACAGATGCCCCCAAGCCGCCGCCGAATCGCATCACCTTGACCCTGCCGGTCCTCAACAGCGCCCGCAACGTCACCTGGGTCGCAACAGGCGGGGGCAAGCGGGAGATTGTCACCAGAGTGCTCCATCCAAACCGGTCGGACACCACCTTGCCGGCCGGCCGGGTGCGCCCCGCCAAGGGCCGCATTTGCTGGTTTCTCGACCGGGATGCGGCGGCAGGCATCTCGCCGCAGCTGCCGTTGAATGACGATCGATCCTGAACGGACGCCCAAACGCCGTTCGACCCGCCAACGGATGTCCATGCCATTGCTTCGCCGCCGGTTGTTGCGGAATATGGGGCTAGCGCCGCCCGGCGCTCCCGCCTGCCGATCCGGTTCGACGAGCGACGATGGTCACTCGATCACCTTTCGCAAAGTTTATCTGTAAGCGGTCGGTCCCTGCTGCGACCATAAGGCATCTGCAAGATATTCAACCGTCATTCGGGGGAGCGCTTCTCCGACGGTCGCAGTCGTTCAACAAACGCCAGCATAAGCGGCCGCTTGGACAGGCGGACGCCCTGAGAAAGGAAGCAGAGAGGATGGAACAACATCGACGCAGAAATTGGATCGGCAAGATCGCAGTGGTTGGACTGGCCATCGGCGCCATCGTGGCCTTTCGCTATTTCGGGCTGGGGGAGTATCTCTCCCTGGACTACCTCAAGTCCTCCCAGGCCAGTTTTCAACACACCTACCAGGCGCAGCCCTTTCTCATTATCGCTGCCTTCATGGGAATTTACATCGCCGTGACGGCCCTATCGCTGCCCGGTGCGGCCGTCCTCACCCTGGCCAGCGGCGCCCTTTTCGGCCTGACCGTGGGAACCGTGGTGGTCTCCTTCGCCAGCACCATCGGTGCCACCCTGGCCTGTCTGGTCGCCCGCTACCTTCTGCGCGACTGGGTGCAGGGCCGATTCGGCGAAAAGCTCTCCACCATCAACGCGGGCATCGAGAAGGAGGGCGCCCTCTACCTCTTTACCCTGCGATTGGTGCCGATCTTTCCGTTTTTCGTCATCAACCTGCTCATGGGGCTCACCCGCATGCGGCTGTTCACCTTTTTCTGGGTTTCGCAGCTCGGCATGCTGGCCGGAACCGTCGTCTATGTGAACGCCGGCAAAGAGCTGGCCCAGATCGAATCCCTCGCCGGCATCCTATCTCCGGGCGTGGTGATCTCCTTCGCGCTCCTGGGACTCTTTCCGATCACGGCCAAAAAACTCCTGGCACTTTACAAGAAGAAGTTCAGCGCCTCAGAGGACCCGTCGGCATGCCTCGCAGAGGGTCGCTGCCCCTGATGCACCCACGACGGCCATGTCGGCCAACCACACCCCTCTCGATTCAGCCAATGGAGGCGTGATCGACATGAATGATTCATCCCACATTGCCCAACTCAGCATCAACACCATCCGCACCCTGGCCATGGATGCGGTGGAGGCGGCCAATAGCGGCCATCCCGGCACCCCCATGGCCATGGCGCCGGTGGTGTATACGCTCTGGCAGCACCACCTGCGGTTTGATCCCGATGACACCATCTGGCCCAACCGCGATCGCTTCGTCCTATCCGTGGGACACGCCTCCACCCTCCTTTACGCCCTGCTCCACCTGACGGCGGTAAAAGCCGTCAATCCCGTTTACGAGGTGCTGGGCGACCCCGCCGTCTCCCTGGCGGATATCAAGCGGTTCCGGCAGTTGGATAGCCGCACACCGGGGCATCCTGAATATCGCTGGACCTCCGGTGTGGAGACCACCACGGGACCCCTGGGTCAAGGGGTGGCCACCAGCGTGGGCATGGCCATCGCCAGCCGCTGGATGGGGGCCTTCTTCAATCGACCAGATTTCACCATGATCGACTTCAACGTCTATGCCCTGGCCGGCGACGGGTGCCTGATGGAGGGGGTCGCCAGCGAAGCCGCCTCCCTTGCCGGCCATCTCCGACTCGCCAACCTCTGCTGGATCTACGACAACAACCAGATCACGATCGAGGGGCCGACCCATCTGACCTTTTCAGAGGATGTCGCCGGCCGCTTCACCAGCTACGGCTGGCAGGTGCTGCGGGTGGCCGACGCCAATGACCTGGCGTCGCTCTCCCAGGCATTCGCGACGTTTGAAGAGACGACGGATCGCCCCACCCTGATCATCGTGGACTCCCATATCGCCTATGGATCGCCCAACAAACAGGATACCGCCGCCGCCCACGGCAGTCCCCTCGGGGCAGCAGAGGTCCGTTTGGCCAAACGCCATTACGGCTGGCCCGAAGAGGCCCAATTTCATGTACCGGCGGCGGTACGGGACCATTTCAGGGAGGGGATCGGTCTGCGGGGAGCGGCGCTGCGCTCGGACTGGTTCGCCACGTTCGAGGCCTACCGGGAGACCCACCCCGAGCTTGCCGAGGCTCTCCACCGCATGCAGCGCCGACTGCTACCCGAAGGGTGGGACCGTGATATTCCGGTGTTTCCAGCCGATGCCAGCGGCGAAGCCGGTCGCACCGCATCGGGCAAGGTGTTGAACGCCATCGCCCAAAGAGTCCCCTGGCTGATGGGCGGTGCCGCCGATCTGGCCCCATCGACCAAAACCAACCTCGTTTTCGACGGTGCTGGGACATTTGGTGCCGCTGCGGCCGATGGTCGCAATTTTCACTTTGGTGTGCGCGAGCACGCCATGGGGGCCGTCATCAACGGCATGTCCCTGTGCAAGGTCCGCCCCTACGGTTCGGGATTCCTGATCTTCAGCGATTATGCCCGACCGGCCATCCGCCTCTCTGCGTTGATGGAGTTGCCGGTCATCCATATCTTTACCCATGACTCCATTGGTGTGGGGGAGGATGGTCCCACCCACCAGCCCATCGAGCAGCTTGTCTCGCTGCGGGCCATCCCCCACTTGATCGTCCTGCGGCCGGCCGATGCCAACGAGGTGGCCGAAGCCTGGCGCGTCATTCTGCAACTCCGCCACCAGCCGGCCGCCTTGATCCTCAGCCGCCAGAAACTGCCCACCCTGGATCGCCAGCGCTACGCCCCGGCATCCGGTACCGCGAAAGGCGCCTATATACTGGCGGATGCCGATGGGGGCCCGCCGCAGATCATTCTGATGGCAACCGGCAGCGAGGTCGCCCTCTGCATCGAGGCCTATGAGCGTCTGTCGGCGGAGGGCGTCCGGGCACGGGTGGTCAGCATGCCCTCGTGGGAGTTGTTCGAGCGGCAGCCCCGCGAGTACCGCGAGCACGTGCTGCCGCCGGCGGTGACCGCCCGGATATCGGTCGAACAGGCATCGACCCTCGGG
>JASJCL010000017.1 GCA_030066015.1 Desulfosarcinaceae bacterium
CCCGCCTTCAGGGGCGGCCGTTTTGATTGGCGAAGAGATAGCACAGCAGTTGGAGGACCACACTCTTGAGGGTATACCAATTCTTGGGCCGACCGGCCAATAGTGCGCTCAATACCGAACGGACCTCGGTCCACACGGCGGGGAGGAGCGTCAGAGAGCGGGATAGGGTTTCCGCGATGACAACATGCTGGAGGCCCAATCGGCGAAACGGCTTCAAGTAAAACTGGATGCCGCGGGTGAACTCCTCCGCACGTGTGGTCTGCGCCACTAAATGGGAGACGAGGGCCAGCAGAATGATGCGGCCAGCGAATACGCAGGCCCGGATGACCGCCTCCCGGTGAAGGGCGAACAGACCGGTGTCGATGAGTACAAGGCTGCCGGGGTTGAAGTAAAGGGGTAGCAGGAAGGCGCCCAGAATGATGAACCACAGCCTGTTAAGAACCTGGAACACCCGGCGGTAACGGAGCGCGGCCGACGGAATTAGGAGCAGGATGATGGCGAAGAGGACACCATACAGCGCCAGATTCTCCACCAGTACCGTGGTCAGGGTAAGTGCCAGCACCGCAGCGATTTTGAGGGTCGGCGAACAGCGATGCAGCCAGGAGAGGGCCGGCTGATAGACCCGCTCCTGCAAAGGTGGAGCCGACTGAGAGCCCCGTGGCGCTTCGCATCCATCTGCAGTCAAGCGGTCGAGAACCCCCACCGCCAGTGCCCCCGAAAGGGCGCCCAGAACGACAGATCCGAAAGAGAGCCAGGGAACCAGAAAAAAGATCCCCGGATGGCGGAGCAGCAGCAGATAGGCGAGACCCAACTGAACCATGTTGTGGACAAACGCCCCCAGAATGCCCAATCCGATGGGGCTGATGGGCAACCAGCGGACACGCGCTGAAAGGCCGTGGCACAAGCCCAATACGGTGATACTGGCACCTCCGGCACAGAAACTGAGGATGAAACCGGGCGACAGAAAAGTGCCCAGCACGAAGGAGCTGACCACCGTCCGCAGCAGGGTCACCAGCAGGGCGGGCTTAAAGCCGTACTGCACCAGAAGGATGAGCGCGATGATATTGGCCAGCCCGAATCGCAGGCCCGGCACAGGGTGGGGCAGCATCGACTCCGAGATCTGGAGGATAGAAGCCGTGGCGACCAGAAAGGGGATCTTCCCCGAGCGATAGAGCGCGTCAGCGGCTGATAGCGTCATAGGCGGGATCGGTTCCGGTCACGTAGATGGTGACCCTGTTGGGAATGCAGATGATGGGGTCGTGCACCTGTCCGGTCCACCCCTTGCGTACACAAATTTGCTGATTGCAGGTGGAGGACGCTACCCGTACCCGCCCCTGGCGGACTGCCACCACCATCGCGATCCCATGACGGCTCAAATCGACGCTGCGCGCTTGGCCGGTTCCGAGGCTGATGGTTTCCAACACCGCTTCATCTTGGTAGATGATGGCCCGCTTCGCAGTGCCACCCGGATCGGCCGACGCCATCAACCGGTGGAGACCAAATAAGATGATGCCGGCTGCGATGAGCAGGTCGAGGTAGGTCCAGCGCCGGATCGGTCCGCGGTTTGTCGAAATTTCCATTTGACCGACATACCACAGATGGTAGGCTGACAAAACCGTACCGACCGCGCTGTCCTTCGGCACGATGGGCGGGAGAACCCAATATCGAACCATGCCCACCGATGCGCCCCACCGACCGATGGGGATGGCCAGGTCGCCATCTCCACCACAGCGCAAGAGAGGCCCAATTCATGGATACCATCGACCTTCGTTCCGACACTATCACCCGCCCCACCCCCGCCATGTGCATGGCCATGGCCAATGCCAAGGTTGGCGACGACGTTTTCGGAGAGGACCCGACTGTGATCCGCCTCGAGGAAATGGCGGCCGAACGCATGGGCAAGCCGGCCGCTCTTTTCGTCGCCAGCGGCACCATGGGGAACCTGGTGTCCCAGTTGGCCCATTGCCGCCGCGGTGATGAGATCCTGTTGGGGGACCAGTCCCATGTCTTCATCTATGAACAGGGCGGTTCGGCCGCGGTGGGCGGTCTTCATCCGCGGATCTTGCCCAACGCCAGCGACGGCACCATCGGCCTGGATATCCTCGAAGGCGCCATCCGGCCGGACGATGTTCACTTTCCCCGCACCGGCCTAATCCTGCTGGAGAATACCCACAACCGCTGCGGCGGGCGGGTCCTCTCGCCCGACTATGTAGCCGCTGTGGGTCGACTGGCCCGACGAAATGGCATCCGGCTGCATATGGACGGCGCGCGCATCTTCAACGCCGCCATTGCGCTGGATCGGCCGCCGGCGGATCTCGTGGCCGCGGCGGATTCGGTCACTTTCTGTCTGAGCAAGGCGCTCGGCGCCCCGGTCGGGTCGGTGGTGTGCGGCGAGAAACGCTTTATCGCCGAAGCGCGCCGGATGCGCAAATTGCTGGGCGGCGGCATGCGTCAGGCCGGCGTACTGGCGGCTGCCGGGATCGTCGCCCTGGAGGAGATGGTCCCCCGCCTGGCCGAGGATCATGAAAATGCCCGCCGCCTCGCACAAGGGTTGACCGCCATCGCCGGGCTGGTGGTGGATATGGCCACGGTGGAAACCAATTTGGTCTATATCAAGGTGGCCCACGCAACCATGACCGCCCCGGTGTTGGTCGACCGCCTAGCCGAGAAAGGTCTCAAGGTGCTGGCCGCGAGTCGGGAATATATTCGGGCGGTGCCGACCTATCATGTATCCACCCGACAGATCGACGCGGCCGTGAGAATCTTCCGTCAATGCCTGGGACCCGCCTGACACGGGGAGCGAAGCAACTAGTGCCGCCCCTGAAGATGTTTTTCGGTAATATTCCCAATCAGATATCTTTATGGATCGCAGGCATGTGGGGTATACTACCACCATGCGCCTAAACGAAGGGCCGCACCAAGTGGCGGCATCGGTACCCAAGGGGCTAAAGTTTCACGCCAATCGGGCAATGACCTCAAGAGTAGGATGCTCAGATTGGAGCAATTCGCTTTATGCACCTTAATCGACTGACCCTGCGATTCTCGGGACCTGATCGTCGGCTGGAGCCGGATTACCAGAGCTTCCGCTACACCAGCAGCGTCGGTCACCTGCGTCTGTGCCACCTCCTGGCCATCCTGGCCTTCTCCACCGCTGCCATCCTCGATATCAGCCTTTTCGCCGAGCAGTTCCGCGTGCTGCTGACCATCCGCATCGGTATCGTCCTCATGTTCCTGCTGGGGCTCGTCACCACCCGGGCCGCCTTCTATCGATACACCTGGGAATGGCAAAATATCTTCTACGTGCTTGCCACCGGCTTCGCCGCGATGGGCTTCATTGCCATCGCACCCTTGCCGGATAGCCACATCTACTATATCAGCATCATCGTATCGCTGATCTTCGGATACACCTTCATCCACTGCTCATTCGTCAAGGCGTCACTGGCCGGCACCCTGCTGCTGGCGGCCTACGCCGCCCAGTCGACCTGGTTGCACCCGGCGCCTCCTGGGATCCGGGTCAACAATCTCTATATCCTCGGCATCATCAACATGCTGGGGATGATAATCGCCTACAGCGTCGAGCACGGCGCGCGCGCCCAGTTTTATCTAACCCGCCGTCTGGAGAATGAGCGTGCCAAGGTGGCCGACGGCAAGGATCTTCTGGAAAAACGTGTCTTGGAGCGCACCGAGCAATTGTCCGCGGCCAATGAGCGCCTGCGAATGGAGATCGATGAGCGTCGGCGCACAGCGGAAGCCCTCAAAGACTCCGATGAAAAATTCGGCAAGGCCTTCCAGGCCAGCCCCATGGCCCTCATCATCCGCGACGAAGATACGGGCAAGGTCGTGGACGTCAATGACAAGTTCCTCTCCCTGTTGGGGTACTCAGAGGAGATGGTCATTGGCAATACGACCCTGGGTCTGGGGATGTGGGCGGATCCGGCGGAACGGGAAGCCTTCTTGATGCTCTTCTCCAAGGGCGAACGGGTGAAGAATTTCCGCTGCCGCTTCCGCCGCAGCAATGGCCAGTTCGGTGTGGGGCTCATCTCGGCGGAACGCATTCATCTCAAAGGGCGCGCCTTCATGCTGGCCATCCTCAACGACGTCAGCGAACTTGAAGAGATAAAGGCCAGCGAACAGGAGAGCCGTCAGCGCATGGCGGCGGTCTTCGCCGCCGCAGCCACCAGTATCGTCATCATCGACGCGGAGGCGCACACCATCGTAGACGCGAACCCGGCGGCCCTGGAGTTGCTTGGCCTGTCGGCCGAGACCGTGGTTGGCAGTCCCTGCCACCAATTTATATGCCCCCAGTTCGACGGCCAATGCCCGATGGAGATGGAGGGGCGCCTGGCGGAGCAGGCTACCGGCCGAGAGCAGGAGATCACCAACGTCGATGGGGAGAAGATTCCGGTGTTACGGAAGACGGTGCGGACCACCATCCACGGCCGCCCCCACTACATCACCAGCATCGTCAACCTGAGCAGTCTCAAGGAAGCCGAAAGCGAACGCAAAACGCTGGAGGCGCGCTTGCACCAATCCCAACGCTTAGAGGCGATCGGTACACTGGCGGGGGGGATTGCCCATGACTTCAACAATATGCTGGCGTCCATCATGGGCTTTACCGAATTGTCCATCGATGATGCCCAGTCGAATCCCGACCTCGTCGCAAATCTGCAGGAGGTCCTCAACGCCGGTCGCCGGGCAAAGGACCTCATCCAGCAAATCCTGGCCTTCAGCCGCGAGCGGGATCAGGATTTTCGACCGATGGCCATGCGACCCGTCATCAACGAGGCCCTCAAACTGCTGCGCGCCTCCCTGCCCACCACCATCGAAATCCAGACCGATCTCGAGAAGATCGATCCCATCAAAGGGGACCCTACCCAGATCCACCAAGTCCTCATGAACCTGGCCACCAATGCCGGTCACAGCATGCGTACCACCGGTGGGCTGTTGCATGTCCGCCTCAGCCAGCGCCGGCTGGAGCGGGAGTTCCTGCGCCGGCATCCCGACCTCCCCCCGGGCCAATATGCCCTTCTCGAGGTGGCCGATACCGGTACGGGTATGACAACCGCCGTTGTGGAACGCATCTACGATCCCTTCTTCACCACCAAAGACAAGAGCGAGGGCACCGGCTTGGGTCTCTCCGTCGTGCATGGGATCATTAAAACCCACCAAGGGGCCATCACGGTTGAAAGCAAGCCCGGCGAAGGGACCACCTTCCGTATCTATCTGCCCACCATTCAGCAGAAGGCCCGCAAAGAGGCAGCGTCTGCGCCGGTCTGTCCGACCGGCACCGAACACATCCTCGTGGTAGACGACGAACCCCAGGTCCTTAAAATGTGCGCCAGTGCGCTGGAACGCTTGGGCTACCAGGTCACTGCGCGCGGGAATCCCTCCGACGCCCTGCGTCTGTTTTGCCTGCAACCCCAGGCATTCGATCTGCTGCTCACGGATATGACCATGCCTGGCTTCACGGGCGATAAACTGGCCGGCGAAGTACACCGCTATCGAGGGGACCTGCCCGTGATTCTCTTCACCGGCTTCAGTGAATCCCTCTCCGAAGAGATCCGTCGCCAGGCCGGGATCCACACCGTCCTCAGCAAACCCATCCTACGACATCAGCTGGCCGTTGCCGTTCGACAAACCCTGGACGCACAGCACCGACCGCATTCGGTCAGCGCCTGACATCCCCCTTTCAGGGTCGCGCAGATGTCAGCAGCTCCCGCAGCAGCGCATTTGTTTCGGCCTGCTCCTGGAGCAGCCGCAAGTTGGTTTCCACCATAAAGCGCGCTGAGATGGCGATCTGCTCCAACTGGCGTTCGGACAAGTTGGTGGAAAGGCTGTGGGTACCGGCGCGATCCGCTTGGCGCATGGCTTCGTGGAACTGACGGGTAAGGTCAAGATGAATCTCGATTTCCGGTGAGCGGGTGGATCCCCGATCTTGGGCCAACAGGATGCACGGGAGCAACACCAGGCTGACAAAGAGTATGGGGAGAAGACGATCAACAAATTGGCCCATTGGAAACACCTCCTTTTACACTGAGCACAGATCTCGGCCCAGCTACTTAGGTGCGTGCTGCCGGCGTTGAACCGGTCATCGGGTAGGCAGTCCAACCGCGGTAAGCACCGCGATGGCGGTGAACGGCCGCATCGGCCGGCGGAGCGCCGAGAGGCAGCGGGCAGGCCCGCCCAGGTTGGCATGAGGTGTGGTCCAGGCTGAAGTGGTGCCGGGCCTCGGAAGCAGCCTCAAGCGGCCATGCAGCTGCGATTGCGTCCGCTGGCCTTGGCCTGATAGAGGGCGTCGTCGGCCCGTTTGACCAGCTCCGCCGGCTGGCAGACGGCCCCTGGAGAGACGGCGACGGCCCCCAAGCTCAAGGTCACATTGGCCGAACCCGCATCGGTCTCGATGTGCAAAGCGGCCACCGCCTTGCGGAGACGTTCGGCGGCCAGCAAGGTTCCGTCTGCGTCGGTCTCCGGCAGAATCATGGCAAACTCTTCACCGCCGTAGCGGGCGAGATGATCGGATTCACGCAGGGCCTCTCGCAGGCTGGTGGCCACCTGCTTGAGAACCTCGTCGCCCGCCGGGTGGCCGAAGGTATCGTTGATGGTCTTGAAATGATCGAGATCGGCGAACAGCACACCCAAGTGCTGTTTGTAACGCCGCGCGCGATAACACTCCTGATGCAGCAGTTCATTGAAATGCTGGTAGTTGCTCAGTTGGGTCATTCCATCGCGGGTCGTTTGCTGTTTGAGCGTTTCGATCTGGCGCTGCTGGGCAATCAGTTCGGCCATCATATCCATGGAGGAGGTGACCAGCGCTTGGCGTGCTTCGGCCACGATGTCGTGGTAGCGGTCGGCGGATCCGGGGTCGAGATCGAAGATGGGGAAGACCTCCTGCGCCTTTTCGCCGATCTCGCTGGCCACCGCTTCGCAGACGGAGTGGTCCCCCATGCCGCATTGGGCGGCATAGTGGGCGATGACCTTGAGTTGAAGGACCGGATCGATGGCGTCCACCCCTTGGCTGGATGCGAATAGCTCACCAAAGAGCGCCGCCAGGTGGAGCAGGTTCACCTGATTCGTCAACGCCCGCTCCTCGGCACGCAGGGTCTCCGGCCGATGATGCCGTAGCAGGGAGACGCTGAAACTCTCCGGCAACCCCCAACTGGTCGCCAAATAGGCGCCCAGGTGGGCATGGTCGAACCCCAGGACATGGCGCTCGGCGGACTGTGCGGTGCACCCGCTGGCCGTCATCTCCTGGAGGATCAAGCTGTATTGGTCGGGGACGGCCTGGGTGAGGGCCAGCATACCGATATCGTGCATAAGCCCCAGAAAGAACGCATCCTCACTGAAATTGGGGAAGTGTCGATGGGCCAGGGCTCTGGCCGCCACGCCCGTCGCCAGGGAGCGCTTCCAGAAGCCGGCATAATCGAAAAGGGGAGTTGCCGTTGCTGGAGATTCGCCGCTGCGCAAATGTTTGACCAAACTGAAACCGAGGGCCAGGTTCTTGACAGCATGGCTGCCCATGAGGTTGACGGCGTGAAAGACGGAGGTGATTTTGTTGGGGAGCCCGAAGAAGGCAGAGTTAATCACCTTGAGCACTTCGGCACTCAGGGAGGGATCGGTAGCAACCACCTCGGCGATGGCGTGAAGGTCGGCCTCGGGGTCGTTGACCACCTCGATGATGCGCATGGCTATCCCCGGTAGCGTGGGCAGCCGGTCATCGGAACGAACGATCTGTTCAAAGGCAAAGGTTTGCGCCATGTAAGCTCCTTTCAGCGTTCGCTGGCGTCGCAGACAACTTCCCGCTACCGCTTCAGTTCTCCTCTTCGCTGACGCTGGATCTTGCCAATATCGTGGAGCGTGGTGTCACTTTTATTAGGGTCCGTTTCCGCCCGGGGATCACCAGCGGATGGGATCCGCCGCGGTCCTGCCAACCTGTCATGGACCGCGGCTTGAACTGGTGATCAGGTGCGGGCTGCCGCGCCGGTCAATGCTTGAAGGATCGTTGACCGGTGAAGACCATGGTGGCCCCTGCCGCGTTGCAGGCCGCAATCACCTGGTAGTCGTTGAGACTCCCGCCTGGCTGAATGACGGCCGTCACCCCCTCGCGCAGTCCCACATCGACCCCGTCCCGAAAGGGAAAGAAGGCGTCGCTCACCATGGCGGCGCCGACGAGGCCGCCTTTCTCTTCCGCCACCCGGGCATCGATGGCCGCTTTGCGATCCGGGTCGTCCAGATCGTTGTAGGCCATACCGGTCTCGGCGAAGCAGTAGCGGTCGGCCAGTTTACGATAGGCCTTGTCGCGGGCGATCTCGGCCACCCCCACGCGATCCTGCTCGCCGGTGCCGATGCCCACGGTCACGCCGTTTTTGACGTATAGAACCGAGTTGGAGGTAACGCCCGCCTCCACCAGCCAGCCGAAGAGCAGGTCCGCAGTTTCGGCCTCTGTGGGCGCCCGCTGAATTTGAACGGTGTCGCCGTCATGCACACTACTAGCCATGGTGAGATCCGCAGCGCTGCGGGTGTGCGGCACGAAGGACCACTGGGCAATGAGGCCGCCGTCAATCAGGCTCTTGAAGTCCACACAGCGCTGTCCCACGAAACGCTGCAACCGCTCGATGTTGGCGATGCGAACCACGCGCAGGTTCTTCTTGCGGGCCAAGACTTCCAGCGTGCCCGCCTCGAACTCGGGTGCCACCACCACCTCTGCGTACCGCTGAACAATGGCCTCGGCCGTTGCCAAATCCACCGCACGGTTCAGGGCGATACAGCCCCCGAATGCCGCCACGCGGTCCGCCTGGTTGGCCTTGAGGTACGCATCCTCGAGGGAATCCCCCTGGGCAACGCCACAGGGGTTGTTGTGCTTGACGATCACCACAGTAGGGTTATCGGTCAAATAGCGTAAAATATTTAGGGCATTATCGGCATCTGTGATATTCGTTTTGCCTGGATGTTTGCCGGATTGGAGCAGTTCGATGTCAGAGGCCAGATAGTTGCCCGGCAGGAGCATTTCGGTCTGCCCCAGGATCAGGTTGCCGTTGGTCAGGCGATAGAGTGCCGCCTCCTGGCCCGGGTTCTCGCCATAACGCAGCCCTTTCACTTCGCCATCGATCTCCCAGCCCACCTTTTCATAGATCAGGGTCTGGCGGTTCGAATCGTCGATGAAGCTGATCTCCATGCGGGGTGGAAAGTGATCGCCCAGGATGGTCCGGTACATCTGCTTGAGATCTTCTGCCATGGTTTATCTCCTCATCAATGGTGCTGATAGCAGGCGGCGACGGCATCGGCGCTCTGTGCCTGCAGGTAGTCAGAAATGGCCGCGTCGTAGGCGGCGGTGTGGGCAAAGGCTTTCTGGGCCAAACGGAACCGCAAAGACAGCTCGGTGCGCCCCTGGGTGGCCTTGAGATCCGACACGATCCCATCATAATCTGCTGGATCGACGACCGAGGCCACCCGGATGAAATTCTTCGCTGCCGCCCGGATCATGCAGGGGCCGCCGATGTCGATATTGCCACGGGCCCTCTCTGGGGTCACCCCGTCGGCGGCGACCGTGGCCTCAAAGGGGTAGAGATTGACCACCACCATGTCGATGGGGACAGCGGCGGTGCGCGCCAAGTCCTCTCGATGGTCTGCATTGTAGGTTTCGGTCAGCAGCCCCAGATAGATCTTGAAGTCCAGCGTCTTGACCAGCCCCCCCTGGGTTTCGGGCTGCCCGGTATAGTCCGCCACCGGCGTCAGACAACCGTCCGCCCGCTCGCCGAGGATCTCTTTCAATCGACCGAAAGTGCCACCGGTGGAAAAGATCGTCACCTGGGGATTGACGGCCAGGAGCCCCTCGGCCAACCGGTCAAGTCCCGTTTTGTCCGATACACTGATGAGCACATGGCGCACTGCCACCGCACCATCGATCTCCGTCACCACGTTTAGAGCCATAGGTCACCTCTCTCCTCTGTATTCCAGTAGAAAACGATTGAAAAACGCCACCATGAAGGCATGCCGATCGGCCGCCAAACGACGTCCCTCGGCGGTCAGCATCCGGGCCTGGATCTTGACCAGCTTGACGCAGTATTCCCGATAACCCGTATCCTCTTTGGAATAGGCCGCCGCCGCAGTCGGATCCAGGTCCGGATTGTGCAGTTTGGCCCCCAGTTCTCCGGCAAAGAGGTAGGCCCGTGCAACGCCGATGGCACCGATGGCGTCCAGCTTGTCGGCATCAAAAAGGACTTTGGCCTCCAGGCTCACCGGCACATCTGCGCCGCGGTAGCGGTGGGTTCGGATGCAATGGAGGATATTGTCCCGCCGCGACGCTTCCAGGGGCAGGTTGGCCAACAGGGGCACCGCCATCTGGGCGCCCCGCTGGGCATGACAATGGCCGCCGCTGGATCCCTCCTCGTCGCAGCGTCCGATATCGTGAAGGCAGGCGGCCAGCGCCACCACCGTCAGGTCGGCGCCCTCCACCCGGCCGATGCGCGCGCTGAGACGGCGCACCCGCAGGGAGTGCTCCCAGTCGTGGCTGCCTCGGGCGGCGGCGAAGAGCGCCTCCGCCTGCCGGGCGATCTGTTCAACCAGGTGGGCTTCCCTGGCGGCAACATCTTCGCTTCCCATCTGGGGTTGGCCACTATCCAGCATCGTCCTCACTTCTCCTTGGCCGCACCACAGGGCCTCGCCGACCGCCAATGAAGGCCACCTTCAGTCGTTGAAGACCATCTTCAGTGTCGGAACGGACGGTGCTCCGGCAATGGCATCGAACGCATCTTCGGCCCTCTCTGCGGCCAAGGGTAACGGCAGTGCGCGCCCGACTCAACCGAACTGCATCATGCCCTCCCACCGCTCGAAAGCGGACGTCACCGGTAGGCCTTTACGCTTCAAAAAGGCGATGATGTCCGGCGCATCGAAACGCAGGTAGGGATCGACGTTCAGTTCGTCGGCCAGGGTGGTGACCACGTGGTCGGGATCGTATTGGCCCAGATAGGCCTTCAAATGGGGGTGGTCCGGCGTCACCACACGGGCGAAGGCCATGGCGTCGCGCACATAATCGTGACCGGCATAGATACGGGTGCTCGGGGGAAATGCCATCAGGGTGGTGAGGCTTTCAAAAAAGGTCCGCATGTCATCGCTGAAACAATTCCCCACCGTTCCGTTGAAAAGCGTATCGCCGGTGATGAGCGCCCCGTCGCATTCGAAGACCACACTGTCGCGGGTATGCCCCGGGGTATGATGGACACGAATTTCGGCTCCGTTGAGGTCGAAACGCCCTGCCTGGGCCAGAAGTCGGTGGTCGACCGCCGCGGCACCGGTGCGGGCCGTCAGCTCAGTGGAACCGCAAGTATGATCCGGGTGAGCGTGGGTATGGGTGATCTGGGTTATCTCGAGACCTTGGGCGCGGGCATGGTCACAAATGGCGTCCACGGCGCCACCGTCGATGACCACGGCTTGACCCTCATGGGAGACGAGATAGGACAGGTTGTCCATGCTGTACCGAAATTGACGAATCTCCACGGCGGCCTACTCCCTGGTCTGCGCCGCTCGGTGCGAGCGCCGATATTCTTCAAAGTCCAATTTGATGGGCTCACCGCCCCCCTTGCGGCGCCCCTCCGGATCCCCCTCATCGCCGAGGTCGAATTTGGCTGTCAGATCGCTGCGCAGGCGGCCCACCTCCTCGGTTAGGGAGGCCAGGCTGCTTGCGATGCGGTTCAGCTGGGTCGCCAATTCCGGTATGGGCGCCACCGCGGGGGGCGTCTGGCCATGGGACGCGTCCTCGGATTCGATGGATAGCGGCGGTTGGTGCTCCAGGCGTTGCTTGCGCGACGGGAGCGATCTGGCGGCCGGCTGCTGTAAGAGGGTCTGCAACTGCTCCCAAAAGACCATTGTCACCGGTGCCGTGGCTGCGGTGGCATCCCCGTTCAAGGCGTCGGCCAGCTCGGGCATGGCCCTGACCAGGGCGGCCGTGGGCAGGGTCATGCTGAGCAGGGCCGAGGGATCCTGCAGGGCGGCCAAATCAGGATCCCAGGGCAGGGTCGCGGATAGATGTGCGCGAAGCTTGAGCTTCTGCTCGATACTTGCGATCAGACGTTCTGCCGCCGCAATGGCGGCGGCGCTGTTGCGCACCTGGTTCAGCACCAGCTGGATGGGCCGCGGCGGTGGTTGACGGGCGATCTCTCGGAACAGAGCGCCGACATCGCTCAAAGCCCCCTGCTCGACCTGCAGGGGAACGACCAGCTCTGCCCCCGAGAGACTCGCCGCGATGGCCAGATCGACGCTTCCCGGCGGCAGATCCAGGATGAAATAATCGTAATCATCCAATTGGGCCAGATCTGCGGCCAGAGCGGACAGGTTGCGCTGGCCGCCGGCCTCGGGTGGCGCTAGTTCGCTGAGTTCAAAGCAGTCGAAGCCCATGGTCTCAATCTGGGAGCGGCTGGTCAGGATGCAGGCGCTGGCACCCCGCTTGACCCACTCGAAGGCCAGCTCCGCAGTGATGGTGCTCTGTCCCACCTGCGGCCGGCCGCCGATGAATGCGAAGACCCGTGTCATGCCCCCCCCCATTGCGGCCGCGCGGCGATTTCTACCGCGTCCGCCCGTTTCTGCAGGATAAACTCGATGCGGTTGCAGCGATGGGCCCGCTGGATGGCGCCAAAATGCTCCCGGATAAACTTCCGGAACAGATCGGCATCCCCTTTGTTCAATGACTGCCCCACCTCCTCGCTGAGTCGCCGGTAGGTTTCATAGAGCTTGTCGATGAGGGGCCAATCGTCTTCGGGATCGGCGATGAGCAGCGTGGCATCCGGGGATGCAAAGTCATCGCCTGCGTCGGCAGGGCGAAGGGCGCTGCGCTGGCTGAACTCCTTGACCATTTCGATTGGGACCACCCGTAGTATTTCGCTCAGGGTGGTTTGGTCGAGTTTGCGCAGCCCATCATCGATCATGGTCCGCATGCCGGTCTCCAGGGCGATCTGTTTGAGCTGGCGTTCGCTGGCACCAGCACTCATGGCCAAGGCGATATCGCGGTTAATTTCAAAGAGCTCGGAGATCACCGTGCGACCGCTGTAGCCGGAAAAGCCGCAGGCCTTGCAGCCAATCCCCCGATGGAACCGGAGATGATCGGGGTAGTTGCGAAAGAAGAGCCGCCACTCGGCGCGGGCAGGGCGGTATTCGCGGGCACATTTTAGACAATTGCGGCGCACCAGGCGCTGCGCCAGAACGCCGATGAGGCTGGCGGCGATCTGATTGGGTTCGATCGCCAGGTCGAGCAACCGGCTGACGGCGCTGACGGCATCGTTGGTATGGATGGTGGAGAGAAGCAGATGGCCGGTTTGGGCGGCATCAAACCCGATGGCGGCGGTCTCGGGATCACGGATCTCACCCACCAGTATCACGTCGGGATCCAGGCGCAAGAAGGAGCGCAGCAAACGGGCGAAGGTCAATCCGATCTTCGGCTTGACCTGCGTTTGCATGATCCCCGGAAAGCTGTACTCGATGGGATCCTCGGCGGTGATGATCTTGATTCCCGGATGGTAGATATACTGCAGGGCGCCGTAAAGGGTGGAAGACTTGCCGCTCCCGGTGGGGCCTGAGACCAGCACCATGCCGGCCGAACTCTTGAACAGCCGCTTGAGGGGACTCAAAACCTCCTCGGAGTGGTTGAGGTTCTCGAGACCCACCTTGGCCTTGCGCGAATCGAGAATCCGAATCGTGACGTTCTCACCGGAAATGGCCGGGCAGGTGGCGACCCGGAAGTCCAGGTCGAAGCGCTTTTTCGATCCCCGATCCAGATAGTTGATGCGAAAGACACCATCCTGCGGCAGCCGCCGTTCGGCGATGTCCAGGTTGGACATCACCTTGATCCGCGAGATGATGGCGCCGGGCATCGCCTGAAGCTTCTCGTCCAGCCAGGCGGGGTTGTGCTCTTCACAGACGCCGTCCAGACGGTACCGTAGGGTAGTCTTCTCGCGATCCTGCTCCAAATGGATATCGCTGGCCCCATTGATGATGCCGTATTTGATGATGTGATCCACCACCTGCTCCGCCATCAGGTCGGTGCCGCCATACAGGTTGGCCCCCGCCTCGCCCTTGGTTTGGTCCAGGTCGATCTCCACCAGATCGCCCCCATCGACGCTCATCGGCATCTCCACGCCGTCTGCCCCAGGAAGCGTTCGACCGTAAAGGAGCGTGAACAGCTCGGCGAACTTGCCGTCGTTGATGAAGACGGTGGAGATGTTGCGTTCGCCGTACATCGGCTTGATGTCCTGAAGGGCCGCCAGGCTCTTGGGGTGGGTAATGCCGATGGTCAGGGTCTCGCGATCCAGCGAGAGGGGCAAAAGGCGGTTGCGCAGCGAGAACTTCTCCCCCACCACGCGGGTCAGGGCGCTCTTCTCGGTTCCGGCGTAAGAGAAGTCCGCCAGGTCGCGGTAGGGAATGTTGTATTGACGGCTGAGGGCCTCGAAGAGCTGGTCGATGGTCACCAGTTCCTTGCCCAGAAGGACCTGGCCCAGGGCGGTATTGGTCTGGCCCTGCTCCTGGATGGCCGCCTGGAAATCACGTTCGCTGATCACCTGCTGCTTGATGAGAATCTCACCCAGCTTAAGCTGCTTGTCATATTTGCGCAGGATGAAGTTGAGGTCTTCGGCGCGAACCAGTTCAAGATCCACCAGTACTTCACCCAGCGTCCGGTGCATGCTCTTGGCGGCCAGGAGTTGATCCAGTTTACGGCGGGTGATCATGTTGAGGCGGAAAGCCAGCTCACCGATTTTAATGCCCTCGGCCTGTTGACGCAGAAACTCCTCCAGAACCTCCTTGGTGATCAACTTCTTCCTCACCAGGACGCGTCCAATGGGAATCCCCGGGGTTTTCTCCTTCAGTGCAGCGATCAACTCCTTGGGCTTGAGAAGCCCCTCGTCCACCAGCAGGGTGCCGATGTGACGCCGCAGATCGGGGTGATTGAGGAGGGTCTGCAACTGCTCCTGCGAGATCAAACCCCGCTGAACCATCATCTCACCCAGGGGCAAAGCGGCCGCTTCAGCTTCCTTCCGCTGCACCGCGAGGGACCGCCTCAGGTCCTGCTGCTGGAGGAAGCCTTCCCGCACCAACAGCTCGCCAATACGGGGGGCGGTTTTCTTTTGAATCCTTTTCGTGGTCATGCAGGCTCCGTCGGAGGTCGATGGCGTGTCGGCCCGACATGGGACAGCCGGTGTCGATCCCGCAGGGGGGCAGCCGACGACGAACGGGCGTGCCGACGGCGGATGCCCACCACTGCGCCTCCCGGGGAGGCCAGCGGCGTTGACCCGGTCCACGTGCGGGTGGCAGCACTGGGTTGTCGCAGGAACGGATGGGCGGTGCGTCGCGCTTCCATCCCGGGAGGGTGTTGGCGCTTGCCCGGCCGGGGAAGGATTCCCGTTGGATAGAATTACTGAAAACTCAGCCGGATTGTCAATCCTGTGTCGGGAATTCCGCACTGCGCGGCACTGCATGGGATCGGGCGACCGCGGCGGAAGGATCGGCCGTGTGGCGAAGAATTCGCCTGCCGAATGTCCCGCAAGCGGCATCGCATCCCAACCCCACGAGCACCCACCGGCTACCCCCAGAGTCCCTCCGCAAACTAACCTCCCTTTATTGCAGGTATTTCCATATACCCACAATTTACCACTCTACATTATCATTGCAAAAATCAATTAACATGATATAATTATTAGAAAAAATTTTGCATTTGCCAACCTTTTTTCTTGACACTTCTTTAGTAATAGTCTTTATTGCCAATATAGTGGTAAATAGTAGTAGAAATGTGGGAAACATGTTTAGAGGCAGCTCATACCATACCATCGACGCCAAGGGGCGGATCATGCTTCCGCCCCGATTCCGCGATATCATCCGGCTCAGCGATGTGGAGGCCGTGATGGTGACGGGGGTGGACAATGGATTGGCTGCCTATCCGTTCGACGTATGGCGAGGAATCGAAGCGAAATTCGAAGCGCTCACAGAGACCAGTGTACAGCTCCGCCGCTTCCGCCGTATGTTCATCGGCAATGCGTCCAAGTGCGCGCTCGACAAACAGGGCCGCATTTTGATTCCGCAGACCTTGCGGGACTATGGCGGCTTGGCGAAAGAGACGGTTTTGGTGGGTGTTCTGAAGCATTTCGAGATCTGGTCAAGAAGCCGCTTGGAGGAGCAGAACGCCCTCGTGGATGAAGACATGCAGAAGGAGGAAGTGCGACTGGAAATTGCCCGGCTAGGACTATAGGCCCCATGCCCTATCACCATATCACCGCCATGCGCGATGCGGCAGTCGCGCAGCTGAATTGTCGACCGGGGAAAACTTACGTCGACGGCACGCTCGGTGGTTGTGGTCACGCCCGCATCATTTGCGAACAGATCCGGCCTGGTGGACGCTTCATCGGTGTGGACCAGGACAGCGACGCCATCGCCAATGCCCGCACGGTGCTGGCACCCTACGAAGATCAGATCGCGCTGGAGCTGATCCACGGTAATTTTAGCCGCCTGACCGATTATCTTTCACAACTGAAGATCACAACCGTTGATGGCATCCTGCTTGATCTGGGCATCTCCCTGCACCATTTGCAAAATAGTGGCCGAGGGTTCAGCTTCCAGCGGGAGGAACCGCTCGATATGCGCATGAACGTGGGAGATGAACAGACTGCGGCCGATCTGGTCAACGGTAGCAGCGCCGCCGATCTGGAGAAGATCTTTCGCGAATACGGTGAGGAGCGCTATGCCGGACGAATTGCGCGGGCCGTAGCGGCGGCGCGCCGACAGGCGCCCATCCGCACCAGCCGGGAGCTGGCCGCCATCGTCTCCCGGGCGATCCCGCGACGCAGCGCCGTCAGCCAGGCCATCCATCCTGCCACGCGGGTGTTCATGGCCCTGCGCATCGCCGTCAATCGGGAGCTGGAAGTTCTCCAGCAGTTTCTGGCAACCGCCCTGGATCTCCTGGCACGGCAGGGCCGTCTGTGCTTCCTCTCCTTCCATTCCCTTGAAGACCGGATCGTCAAACAGTGGATCAACCGTGAGGCGAAAGGCTGCACCTGTCCATCGGACTTTCCCCAATGCACCTGCGGGAGACAGCCGCGCCTGCGCATTCTGACCCGCAAACCCCTGCGGCCCGATGCCGGTGAGGTGGCGCGCAATCCCATGGCGCGCAGCACTCGCCTGCGCGCCGCGGAGAAGTTATGAACCTCGCGGAGGAGAGGCCAGGGGTTTCGCCATGGCGCTATGGAAAAAAAAACGAAGCGGTGCGAAGCGATCCCGGGGCCGACGAAGGTCCCAGACCATGACCTGGTTGGTCGTCATGGGCGTCTTCTTCGCAGTGGCGGGTTTTCACACCTGGTGCCGGCTGCTCTGCACCCAGGAGAGTGTCCGCATCGACGAGGCGCGGCAGCAGCAGCAGGCTCTGCTGCAATTGCAGACCAAATTGAAGGTCGAACTGGCGCGTCTCAAGTCCCCGGCGCGGATCACGACCATCGCCCGCGAACGGCTTGGCTTGCGAATGCCGCTGCCCGGTCAAGTCATCGTCCTGAAGTAGGCCGCATGGAGAGAAGATCCCGGTGCCACGGCTCCAGCCGAGCACCGGTTGCCACCTGAGAATACGAAAGTTATCGATGAAAACCGATCCCTCGCGAAAAGTCCGTCTGCGCAGCGCCGTGGTCAGCCTGCTCTTCGTGGCCCTCTTCGGCACCATTGCCGTCCGCGCGGCCCAGCTTCAGGTGGTGAAGGGCTCTTGGTTGTCCAGCCGCGCCGAGCGGCAGTATCAGCGCGTACTGACCGTCACCGGCAAACGCGGCACCATAGTGGACACCAACGGGGATCCGCTGGCAGTGAGCGTTCAGGCCACTTCCATCGCCGCCGACCCGCGATTGATCAAGGATCCCTATGGTGCGGCGAAGCGAATGGCCCCCAGGCTCAACATCAGCCGCAAGGTCCTCCAGAAAAAGCTGGCCAGCAAGCGTCACTTCGTCTGGCTCAAGCGGGAGGTCACCCCCGATGTCGTCGAGGCGATTCGGGGACTGGACATTGCCGGCCTGCACTTCATGGCGGAGACCAGCCGCGTCTATCCGGCCAAAACCCAGGCCGGCCAACTGTTGGGATTTGCCAGTATCGACGGCCGCGGCCTTGAGGGAGTGGAGTTCTTCTATGAAAAACAGCTGCAGGCCAGCAGCCACAAGATTCAGGTCGCCAAGGACGCCCTGGGCCGCGGTTTCGACGGCCCTCCGCGGGAGACGACCGCGCTGAACGGAAAAGATGTCCAATTGACCATCGATCGCAACATTCAGTTCATCACCGAAAAAGCCCTCGAGGAGGCGGTCACCACCCATGAGGCACGCAATGGACTGGCCGTGGTGATGGCGCCGGACAGCGGTGCGGTGCTGGCCCTGGCCCACTACCCCTACTTCAATCCCAACGCCTTTGGAGATTTCCAACGCGACGACTGGCGCAATCGGGCCGTCACCGATCCCTTCGAGCCGGGATCGACCATGAAGATCTTCAGTGCAGCCGCCGCCATCGATTCAGGCTTGGTGCGCGCCGATTCGATCTTCTATTGCGAAAATGGCGCCTACCGCATCGGCCGCAACACGGTTCACGACACAAAGGAGCACGGCTGGCTCTCCTTGCAGCAGATCGTCAAATACAGCAGCAATATCGGATCGGTGAAGGTGGCCGAGACCATCGGCGCCAAGACGCTGCATCGCTATCTGACCGCTTTCGGCTTCGGCAGCCGCACCGGCATCGACTGCCCCGGTGAGACGCCCGGGCGGCTGTCCGGCTACAAAAGCTGGTCCGCCATCGACAACGGCGCCATCTCTTTCGGTCAGGGGGTGAGCGTTTCGGCCTTGCAGCTTACGGCGGCGGCGGCCGCCATCGCCAATGGCGGACGGCTCATGCAGCCCTATCTGGTAAAGGCGATCATTGACGCCAGCGGGAAGGTGGTGCAGCAGCGCTCGCCGAAGACCGTCCGGCGGGTGGTCTCGCCCCAGACGGCCCGCACCATCCAAAAGATTCTGCACACCGTGACCACCTCCGGCGGCACGGGCGAGGCGGCCGCCCTCGAGGGATATACCGTCTGCGGCAAAACCGGGACCGCACAGAAGATCGGACCCGATGGTCGCTATGCCCCGGGAAAATATGTCTCCTCCTTTCTGGGGTTTGCCCCGGCGGAAGCCCCTGCCCTGGCGATCCTGGTCGTGGTGGATGAGCCCAGAAAAAGTCACTATGGGGGCCAGGTGGCGGGACCGGCCTTTCGCACCATCGCCCAGGAGACCCTGCACTATCTCAATGTCATGCCAGCCCACGGGATGGAGCGTCTGCGGGTGGCCATCGACGAAGAGGTCAAAGGATAAGCCTGATTTGACGAAGCTCAGCACCCTGACCGCAGCACTGGCGCCGATCCGGATCGAGATGCCCACTGGTGAGACGCCTGCGGCCGCGGCAGCGGTGGCGATTACCGGTCTGCACTACGACTCGCGAGCGGTGAAATCGGGCGGACTCTTCGTGGCGATCCGCGGTATGGCCACCGACGGCCACCGGTTTATCAAGAATGCCATCGACCGGGGGGCGGCGGCCGTCGTCGCCGAAACGCCGGTTGCGGCTCCGGTCCCCGTGATCCAGGTCGCGGACAGCCGCCGGGCCCTGGCGGAGCTCGCCGATGCCTTCTATGGGCACCCGTCGAAAATGGTGACCGTCATCGCCGTGACCGGGACCAATGGCAAGACCACGGTCACCTATTTGATCGAAAGCATTCTCATGGCGGCCGGTGTGGCCACCGGCGTCATCGGCACAGTGAACTACCGCTACGCGGGCCGGGTCTTTGACAACCCCGTCACCACGCCCGAGTCCCTCGATCTCCAGCGGATTCTGGCCGAGATGCGCGACGCCGGTATCACCCATGTGGTGATGGAGGCGTCCTCCCACGCGCTGGATCTCCAGCGCGTCCACTGCTGCCGCATCCGCGTGGGGGCCTATACCAACATTACCCAGGATCACCTGGACTATCATGCGGACATGACCGCTTACCAGGCCGCCAAGGCCCTCCTCTTCGACCGCTACTTGCCGCCGAGCGGTGCGGATCAGATTCAAGCGGTGATCAATGTGGACGACAGTTTCGGCCGGGAGCTGCATACCCGCCTGCCCCACGGACGCCTGAGCTGCAGCGCCAGGCCCGACCTGCAGCCCAAGGCCGATATACAGGCGGCGATCACGCGCGCCGACGCAGAGGGATTCAGGGGACGCCTGATCACACCGGCAGGGCCCATCGCCCTGGCGTCGCCGCTGGTAGGTGCCTACAATTTGGAAAATATCCTCTGCGCCGCGGGCACTGCCGTGGCGCTGGGAATCGACGGCGCAGCCATCGCCGAAGGCATCCGGCGGACGCGGCGGGTACCGGGCCGACTGGAAGCGGTCCCCAACAACAGCGGCCGCCAGGTGTACGTAGATTACGCCCACACCCCGGACGCCCTGGACAACGTCCTTAGGGCGGTCCGACCCCTGACCGAGGGACGGCTCTGGTGCGTCTTCGGCTGCGGAGGAGACCGGGACGCCACCAAGCGCCCCCTAATGGGAGAGATCGCCGCCCGCCGCAGCGACGTGGTCCTGGTGACATCGGACAACCCCCGCTCCGAGGACCCGTCGGCCATCATCGCCCAGATCATCCCGGGAGTGACGAAAACCCTGGACCAGCGGCTAGCGGCCGCCGAGTTGGACGGCGAGGCCAGTCCGACAGGATATCTGGTGGAGGTCGACCGCCGGCGGGCGATCGAACTGGCCATCCGCGGGGCCCACCCCGGCGAGGCGGTCCTCATTGCCGGCAAGGGGCATGAAACCTACCAAATCGTGGGAGATGCCATCCTCGACTTCGATGACAGCGCCGAAGCGCTTCGGGTTCTGCAAAAGCTGGAGGCCTCATGACGACAACCGCCAATTGGGCACTCGACGATCTGCTCAGGGCCACCCGGGGCCGTCTGGCCTATGGCGATCCCGGTGCGGGATTTGAATCGGTGGGCATCGATTCGCGTCGGCTGGCCCCCGGCGCCGTGTTCGTCGCCATACAGGGCGAGGTGCACGACGGCCATCGCTTTTGCGGCGATGTGGTCGCCGGCGGCTGCCGCTGCCTGGTGGTCAACCCCAAAACAGAGATCGTCCTGGACCATGCGGCCTGGAGGGCGGCCGGCGTCGCCTGTATCGAGGTGGACGATACCACCCGTGCACTGGGTGCGCTGGCACGCTACCACCGTCGACGCTGCCCGGCAAAGGTGGTGGCCATTACCGGTTCCAACGGCAAGACCAGCACCCGCCGCATGACGGCCGGGGTGGCGGCGGAGGGCTTCAGGACCCACGCCACCAAGGGCAACTTCAACAACGAAATCGGCCTGCCGCTCTCCCTGCTGGCCCTGAACGCCGACCATGAGGTCGCCATTTTGGAACTGGGCATGAACCACTTCGGCGAGATCCAGCGCCTGGGAGAGATGTGCGAGCCCGACCTCGGCGTGATCACCAACGTCGGTCCGGTGCATTTGGAGGGAGTGGGCACCATCGATGGGGTCGCCCGGGCCAAAAGTGAGCTGCTGGCCACCATCGCCCCCGGCGGGATAGCGGTCCTCAATGCCGATGATCCGCGGGTAGCCGCCATGGCCAGCCAGACCGACCGAACGGTCTTGACATACGGGTTGGGGCCTTCGGCACGGGTGCGGGCGGAGATGGTCCGACCGGCCGCCCACGGATTGGATTTTCTGCTCCTGAGCCCCACGGGACGCAGTCCGGTACAACTTCACACCCCGGCCCACTTCATGGTCAGCAACGCCCTGGCCGCGGCCGCCGTGGGGGAGGTCCTGGGATTGCGCCCCGAGACCGTCGCCGAGGGGCTGGCCAATTTTCGGCCGGGACCGGGCCGGTTGCAATTGCGGGAACTGACCGGCGGGATCCGCCTCATCGACGACAGCTACAACGCCAATCCGGCCTCCATGGCTGCCGCCCTCACGACGCTGAACCTGTTCAAGGAGGAGGGCCAGCGCACGGTGGCCGCCCTGGGGGGTATGCTCGAGTTGGGAGAGACCTCCGCCGAACTGCACCGTCAGCTGGGAGAGAGAGTGGCCCGCAGCGGGGTCGACCGGCTGTACGCATATGGTGAGCTGGCCGCCGACATTCTTACCGGTGCCCAGGCGGCAGGCTTCGCCGATGAGGGCCTTTTCAGCGGCAGCCACAGCGAGATCGCCGCCGACCTGAAAAACTGGCTCCAACCGGGCGACTGCCTGCTGGTCAAAGGCTCCCGCGGAATGAAGATGGAGGTGACCATTCACCACCTGGAGCAATTGTTGGCGGCGGGTGCAGGTGCATGATCTGAGGCCGGCGCATCTCCATGGAAGGGCCGGCCGGGGCCCAGCACCTTCCCATGGGGAGCTGAAGCGTTCGTAAGGATGATCGGGCGGCGGGCAACCACGCCGCATTTAACGGGAGACCCCTGAATGATTACACGCTGGTGGGCAACCGATGGCGGCTGGAAATCGATCACCGCAACAGCGCAGCATCGCGGGCTGGGCGGCGGCGATCCTCGCCGGCTGGGCAGTGATCAAGCTCTCCGCTGGTGGCGGAACGAAATGGCCCTCACCGCGGCGCCCATCCTGACGGTGATCGATCTCGCCGGCGGCGGCGCCCGCAAAACCCTATTCACCTATTTTTCCATTGGCGACAGAATGCACAGGCCGCAATGATCTATCACCTCCTATATCCGCTGCACACCAGCATCTCGGCGTTCAACGTCTTCCGGTACATCACCTTCCGGACGATCTACGCCAGCCTGACGGCCTTTTTCATCTGCTTTATCCTTGGCCCCTGGATGATCCGTCAGTTGGCCGCCCTCCAGGTGGGCCAATACGTGCGCGATGACGGCCCCGAAACCCATCTGAAAAAAGCGGGCACGCCCACCATGGGCGGCTGCCTCATCATCGTGGGGGTGGCGGCGGCCACCCTTTTATGGGCGGATCTGACCAACATCTACATCTGGATTCTGCTCCTCAGTCTGTCGGGATTCGGCCTGATCGGCTTCATCGACGACTACCTGATGCAGGTCAAAAAACGCTCCAAAGGGCTCACCGCCCGGGGCAAGATGACGTTCCAGATCCTCCTGGCCTTGGGAATCGGCACCCTGGTGTTGATCCGGCCGGATTTCGATACCCATGTGACGATCCCCTTCCTGAAGAAGGTCTCTCCCGACCTGGGCTGGTGGTACGTGCCGTTCGCCGCGCTGGTCATCGTGGGTGCCTCCAACGCCGTAAATCTCACCGACGGCCTGGACGGTTTGGCGATCGGGCCCACCACCGTGGCGGCGGTCACGTACATGATCTTCGCCTACGTGGCGGGTCACGTGAAGATCGCCGAGTATCTCCAGATCAATTACGTGGCCGGCTGCGGGGAGGTCACCATCTTCTGCGGCGCCCTGGCTGGAGCGGGGCTTGGCTTTTTGTGGTTCAACGCCTATCCGGCCCAGGTGTTCATGGGGGATACCGGCTCCCTCAGCCTGGGGGCGGCCCTGGGCGCCCTGGCGGTAATCACCAAACAGGAGATTCTCCTGGTGCTGGTGGGGGGCCTCTTCGTCATCGAAGCCCTCTCGGTGATATTTCAAGTGAGCTTCTTCAAGGTCACCAAAGGCAAACGGATCTTTCGAATGGCGCCCTTGCACCACCACTTTGAACTCAAAGGCTGGCCGGAGCCGAAGGTCATCGTCCGATTTTGGATTATTGCCATAGCGCTGGCGCTGGTTTCCATGAGTACCCTTAAATTACGCTGATGAATCTGAGGGACCAACATACCGTTGTGGTCGGGCTGGGCCGGTCGGGTCTGGCCGCCGCCCGGCTCTTGGGGGAGAAGGGTGCCCGGGTAACGGTCACCGACAACCGCGATGCCGCCACCCTGGGCGAGGCGGTCGCGGTGGCCGAGAAGCTGGGTTGCGCCCTCGAGTTGGGCGGCCACCAACAGGCCACCCTCGATGGGGCCGACCTCATCGTCATCAGTCCCGGTGTGCCCCACACCATCGCCCCCCTGACGGCGGCGCGCGCCAACGGCGTTCCCGTCATCGGCGAGGTGGAGCTGGCGGCCCGCTTCATCACGGTACCCATCGTGGCAGTGACGGGCACCAATGGAAAAACCACCGCCACCGAACTCATCGGCGAGATGCTCGACGCTTCGGGGATAGCGACCTTTGTGGGCGGCAACATCGGCCGAGCCCTCAGCGAGTATGTCACCTCGGGCGGTGCCGCCGAGGTGGTGGTGGCCGAGATCTCCAGCTTTCAGCTGGATACGATGGAACGGTTTCATCCCCGAGTGGGCGTGCTGCTCAACATCAGCGCCGATCACCTGGACCGCTACGCGGGCATGGCGGCCTATGCGGCCAGCAAAGCACGCCTGTGGTCCCGCATGGGAGCGGCGGACACCCTGGTCTACAACGGCATGGACCCGAACATCGCCGCCCTCGTCACCGAGGCGCCGGGCTGTCACCTTCCCTTCTGGAGTGCGGCCGAGGCGACAGATGCACCGGCGCAGGGCGCCCAAATCGATCCGCAGCGGATCCGCCTGGCGTTGCCGGCGGCGAACGCCATCGCCATCGACCTGCGCAAAACCCGACTTCTGGGGCCCCACAATCGCGAGAACATCGCCGCCGCGGCGCTGGCGGCCATGGCCGCAGGGGCGGTGCCAGAGGGGATTCAGCAGGCGGTTGACGCCTTCAGTCCCCTGCCCCACCGCCTGGAGCCGGTGGGAAGCGTGGATGGGGTGGTCTACATCAACGACTCCAAGGCCACCAACGTGGATGCCACCGTTCGGGCCCTGGACTGCTTCGATGGACCAGTGGTCCTCATCGTGGGCGGACGTAACAAGGACAACGATTTCAGTGAGCTGCGCGGCGCCGTTGCCGCCGGTGCCGCACTGGTGGTGGCCAACGGCGAGGCCGGTGATGAGATCGCCGCCGCCCTGGCGGACAGCGGCGTGCCCCTGGAGATCGTGGGCACCCAGGGGGAAGCCCTGGCCAGGGCGCGAGAGGTGGCCCGACCCGGCTGGACGGTCCTCCTCTCACCGGCCTGTGCCAGCTTCGATCAATTCGACAACTATGCCGCCAGAGGGATGGCATTTCGGAAAATCGTGGAGGAGTGGTCGTGAACGCCGTTGCCGATGCGCCCCGCGCGACCCGAATCAGTGGATTGACCTATGATACCAAACTGCTCTTCTGCGTCCTCTTCTTGGTGGGCGTCGGCATCGTCATGGTCTTCAGTTCCAGCAGCGCCCTGGCCCTGAAGCATTACGACACCAGCTACTACTTTCTCAAGCGCCAGACCCTCTTCTCCCTCTTGGGGATCTGTGCCCTGGTGATCTGCAGCCATCTGCCCTATCGCCTCTACCGGCTGCTGGCCTACCCCATCCTGCTCGGCGCCATCGGTGCCCTGCTCATGGTCCAGTTCAGCAGCCTGGGAGTGACCGCCGGCGGTGCGCGGCGGTGGCTCGATCTCGGTTTCCTGCGCTTCCAGCCATCGGAGCTGGCGCGCATGGCCTTGGTGATCTATCTGGCCTATTCGCTCTCTAAAAAGCAGGCCAATATCCGACGATTGAGCGTGGGCTTTCTGCCCCATGTCGTCGTTCTGGGGATCTTTACCGCGCTCCTACTGGCCCAGCCCGATTTCGGCTCGGTGGTGATCTTTACCACCATCACCTGGATCCTCATGTTCGTGGGCGGCGTGCCCCTGCGCTGGCTGCTGGGCTTTCTACTGCCCCTGCTGCCGCTGGGGTATTACTACATGATGTCGGCCCCCTATCGTGTCCGACGCTTGCTCAGCTTTCTGGACCCCTGGCAGTATCCGGCCGACGCCGGCTATCAGACCATCCACAGTCTGATGGCCTTCGGTTCGGGCGGGGTCGTGGGCACCGGTATCGGCAAGGGGGTTCAGAAGCTCTTCTACCTGCCCGAATCGCACACCGACTTCATCTTTTCGGTGATCGGCGAGGAGCTCGGCCTGGTGGGGGTCTGGATCATCATCGCACTGTACACCGTCCTCTTCTGGCGCGGGGTACGCATCGCCAGAGGTTGCGACGATCTCTTCGGCGCTCTCTTGGCCATGGGCATCACCACCGCCATCGGCCTCCAGGTGGTGATCAACATGGGGGTCACCCTGGGGCTGCTCCCCACAAAGGGACTGACCCTGCCCTTCCTGAGCTACGGGGGCACCTCCCTGCTGCTCAACATGGGCGCCATCGGCATCTTGATGAATATCGGCATGGCCAGACACAGAGGGGGAGGCGATCGTGTTCATCGTGGGTAGGCTCACCCGGCAGGCGCGAAAGGCGCCTCAACACAGGGGACACCATGGGGACCACCACGCCGTGGGGAGCGTCTTGCGGGTGGTGATCGCCGGCGGGGGGACGGGCGGACACCTGTTTCCCGGTATCGCCATTGCCGAGACCTTTTGCGAGCGGCGGCCCGGCGCCGAGGTCATGTTCATCGGATCGGGCCGGCCCTTGGAGATCTCAGTGCTCTCCCAGACGGGATTCCGCTTCGACACCATCGCCATTGAGGGTCTCAAGGGGCGCGGCCGCTGGCATCAGCTGCAGGCGGCGTTCAAAATTCCCGGTGCGGTCTGGTCGTCGCTCCGTAAACTGTGGGCCTTCCGACCCCATCTGGTGGTGGGCGTGGGGGGCTACTCGGCCGGACCGGTGGTGACCGCCGCCTGGATATTGCGCATTCCGCGGGTACTCCACGAACAGAACCTGCTGCCCGGTGTCACCAACCGCATCTTGGCCCGCCTTGCCAACCGTATCTACACCAGCTTCGCCGATACGGAGCGGCGCTGGCGGACCGGCCGATCGCGCCTCACGGGCAATCCGGTTCGCCGGGCCCTGATCCAGGAACAAGATCCGCTGGGAAAGGGGGAGGAGACCCTGCACCTTCTGGTAATGGGGGGCAGCCAGGGGGCCCACGCGCTGAACATGGCCCTCATCGACACCATGGAGAACCTGTCCCAGCGGGCCGGCGCCAGGCTGCGGGTACGGCACCAAACGGGAACCAAGGATCTGGGAATGGTCCAGGCCGCTTATGCGCGCCACGGTATCGCGGCCGAGGTGCGGCCCTTTTTCGACGACATGGCCGACTGTTATCGGTGGGCCGATCTGGCCATCTGCCGCGCCGGCGCCACTACCGTGGCGGAGGTGACGGCGGTGGGGGTACCAGCGATTTTCGTCCCGTTCCCGTTTGCCGCCGATGACCACCAGCGGTTGAACGCCCTGGCCGTGGTCAAGGCCGGTGGCGCTGAGATGTTGCTGGAGCAGGATCTGGACGGTGCTCGACTGGCCGAGCGCCTGAAGCGCTACCTGTCCGATCGCGGGGAGCTGGCGCAGATGGCCGCGGCAGCCCGCACCCTGGGACAGCCGGAAGCGGCGGAAAAGATCGTTATGGATAGTCTGGCGCTGATTGAGGGGGAATCGGTGCACCCGTAGCACTGGCGGTTGCAGCCGGTCGTTGCGTCAAGGGCCATTGGACCTAAGACTGCCGCTTCGGCGGGCGCCGCTCAGAGCGACAGATTATCTTTGCCGGCATACCGGCGCAACAGCGAACAGACGCACCGATTCGGATGAAGCAGGGGATCCCGACGCTGACCGCAAAGCAGTACAAGAGATAGGCGCATGTACCTAAAAAAATACCACATCCACTTCGTTGGCATCGGCGGCATCGGCATGAGTGGCATCGCCGAATTGCTCCTCAACCTGGGCTACCGGGTGAGCGGGTCCGACCTGCGCACCTCGGAGATCACCCGTCGTTTGGAGCGTCTGGGGGGCACGGTCTTCGAGGGGCACCGGGCCGAGCAGATCGCGGGCGCCGATGTCGTGGTGACCAGTTCGGCCGTCAATCCCAGCAATCCTGAGGTGGCCGGCGCTCAGACGGCCGGTATTCCTGTCATCCCGCGGGCCGAAATGTTGGCCGAACTGATGCGCATCAAATTCAGTATCGCCATTGCCGGTGCCCACGGGAAAACCTCCACCACCAGTCTGGTGGCGGCGGTCCTGGCGGCCGGCCGGTTGGATCCCACCGTCGTGATCGGGGGCAAGCTTCTGGGGATCGGCACCAACGCCGTTCTGGGGAAGGGCGACTTCCTGGTGGCCGAGGCGGACGAGAGTGATGGTTCCTTCCTGAAGTACAATCCGGCCATCGCCGTGGTCACCAATATCGATCGGGAGCATTTGGATTTCTACCCCGATCTGGACGCCATCAAGGCGGTGTTCCTCGACTTTATCGAACGGATCCCCTTTTACGGCCTGGCAGTGCTCTGTTTGGACAACGAGGCGGTCCAGGATCTGCTGCCGCAGATCAAGAAACGTCTGGCCACCTACGGCACCACCAGCCAGGCCGATTTCCAGGCCACGGAGGTGCGGTTCGAGGGGCTCACCTCCACCTTTACGGTCAACCACAACGGGGAGGTGCTCGGCGAGATCCGTCTCAACCTGCCGGGGATGCACAATGTCTACAACGCCATGGCCAGCGTGGTGGTGGGACGCGAACTGGATCTGCCCTTCGCCACCATCAAGAAGGCCTTGGAGACCGTCAAAGGCGTGGGACGCCGCATTGAGATCAAGGGCGAGGTGGGCGGCATCATCGTGGTGGACGACTACGGCCACCACCCGACGGAGATCAAGACCACCTTGGCGGCCGTGGCCCAGAGCTGGCCGGGCAGGCGCAAGGTCGTCGTCTTTCAGCCGCACCGGTACACCCGCACCCAGAGTCTTTTTGACGAGTTCACACGGGCCTTTTACCAGAGCGACCAGCTGGTGGTGCTGCCCATCTACGCGGCCAGCGAATCGCCGATCGAGGGGGTGGAGAGCCGACAGCTCAGTGACCAGATTCGTGCCCATGGGCACAAAGAGGTCCATTACATGGAAAGCTTCGAGGCCTGCGAAGCCTTCCTGATGGAGATCCTTCAGGCCCAGGACCTGCTTCTCACGTTGGGGGCGGGCGATGTCTATCAGATCGGCGAGCGCATGCTGACCCAACTCAAAGCGGGTGGAGCGACACGATGAGGTGGCCGGGGCCAAAGCGCACACGCAAGAACCGCTACAAGAAGCGCCCGCGGAGCGGCAGAGCGGGCGCCGGCGCCAGGCGTTTGCTGACCCTGGCCATCACCCTTCTCGGGGTGACGGCGTACAGCCTATTGCTGATTGTGGCCTACGGGCTCTTGACCCAGAGCCGCTACTATCGCGCCAAACACCTGCCGGTGAGCGGAAACCAGCGACTCAGCGCCAACGCCATCATGACCCAGGCCGGCCTGAATCCGGGGGTGCAGATCCTGGACCTCAACTTGAGCGTCGTCCATCGCCGCCTGTTGGCCCATCCCTGGATCGCAGAGGCCCGCGTGGCGCGGGAGATTCCGGATACCTTAAGGGTGTGGGTGCGCGAACACCGGCCCCTGGCGGTCATGGACATGCAGCTGGGTCGGCGGTACCTGCTCAACGCGGCGGGGCGCCTGTTCAAAACCTGGGATGCGACAGACCCCCAGGATCTTCCGGTGGTCACGGGGCTTGCCTACCGGGACCTGCCGGTGGCGCAGAGCGGAGGGAGTGCACCGTTTCAGGCGGTGATGGCCCTGCTCACCGGTACCGGCGCTTGGGAAGACCTCTCACTGACCCGGATCGAGGCCGATGCGGAGATCGGTTTGACCCTCGTGGTCGCCGGCAGCGATCAGCGTATTCGGATGGGATACGGCCAATATCCGCAAAAACTGACCCGTCTGACAGCCCTAAAGACACGGTTGAAGGCGGGCAATCACCTGCACGATTTCGCGTCCATCGACGTGAGCGATCTGGAACGGATCGTGGTGGCACCCAAGCAGACGCCCGCCAGCGGGAACGGAGATCAGCAGCGATCGGATCAGCACAGATCGGCGCTGCACAGTTCGGATCGGTACAGCTCATAGGAGGATTGCGTGCAGCGAAAAGAGAACATCATCGTCGGGTTGGACATCGGTACCACCAAGATCTGCTGCGTTGTGGGGGAAGTTGGTTCGGGGGAGATCAACATCGTCGGCATCGGCACCTGCCCCTCCATCGGTTTGCGCAAGGGGGTCGTGGTCAACATCGAGTCCACCGTCGAGTCGATCAAAAAGGCGGTCGAGGAGGCCGAGCTCATGGCCGGCTGCGAAATTTCCTCGGTCTACGCCGGCATCGCCGGGGGACACATCACCGGCTTCAACAGCCGCGGCATCGTGGCCATCAAAGGCAGCGAAATCACTCCCGGCGATGTTGAGCGCGTCATCGACGCCGCCCGCGCAGTGGCCATCCCCATGGACCGGGAAGTGATCCACGTGCTGCCCCAGGAGTACATCGTGGACGACCAGACCGGTATCCAAAATCCGGTGGGCATGGCCGGCGTACGGCTGGAGGCCAAGATTCACATCGTCACCGGCGCCGTCACCTCGGCCCACAATATCGTCAAGTGCGCCAACCGGGCCGGCCTGGACGTATGCGACATCGTCCTGGAGAGTCTGGCCTCGGGGGAGGCGGTCCTCAGCAACGAGGAGCGCGAACTGGGCACCGCCCTCCTGGACATCGGGGGCGGCACGACCGACCTGGCGGTCTTCTCCGGCAAAAACATCCGCCACACCTTCGTACTGGCCCTGGGAGGCGACACCATCACCAACGACATCGCCATCGGCCTGCGGGCGCCGGTGGTGGAGGCGGAGAAGATCAAAAAGAAATTTGGTTCCTGCCTGAGCAGGGAGATCTCCAGCGAGGAGACCATCGAGGTGCCTGGAATGGGCGGCCGCGATGCACGCAAGCTGCCGCGCCAGATTCTGGGCGAAATTCTCGAGCCGCGCATGGAGGAGATCTTCAGCCTCTGCAACCGCGAGATTTACCGCGCCGGCATGGAGAACATGGTCAACTCCGGGGTGGTCATCACCGGCGGCAGCTCCCTCCTGGATGGCGCCACCGAGGTGGCCGAGGGGGTTTTCAGCCTGCCCACCCGCTTGGGACGCCCCAGGGGCATCAGTGGCCTCACCGATGTGGTCAACAATCCCATGTATGCCACCGGCGTGGGCCTGGTCATGTACGGGGCCCGCAAGGCACCCGAGAAGAAATTTCGCATCCGCGATCGCAATATCTTTAACAGCCTTATCGTGCGGATGAAGAAATGGTTCAAAGAGGTATTGTAACACGCTTGTGCACGGATCTTGGAGAGAAGGTCCATTCACATACCGGGGTCTTAAAAGAGAAGAAGAGATAGGATGGTTCGTTCGGCCGCACTGGGCGGCACCCGGACGGGTCTTCCGGCCATTGAACGGCCTGGGAGGGCCCGCCCGATCAAACCCGATGGTTTTTATCTCAACGCACGAAGTTGCCGACCGGGGCCTGCGGTTTCAATGCGGGCAACATTGAAGGGCAGACCGCGGCGCTCGCAACAGGTTCGGCAGCCAACCCAAGAAGGGGGGAAGCACTATGTTCAGCATGGTAGAAACAGATCACTCGGCCAAAATCAAGGTCATCGGCGTCGGCGGCGCCGGGGGCAACGCCATCAACAACATGATCGACAGCAGCTTGATGGGGGTGCGCTTCATCGCCGCCAATACCGATGCCCAGGCCCTGGAGGTGTCCAAAGCGGAGACGCGCATGCAGATCGGTGCCCAGCTCACCGAGGGCCTGGGCGCAGGGGCCAACCCGGGAGTGGGCCGTGAGGCCGCCATGGAGAGCGCCGGTGAGCTGCGCGAGGCGCTCGAAGGCAGCCACATGGTCTTCATCACCGCTGGATTCGGCGGCGGCACCGGCACCGGGGCAACACCCGTCATCGCCAACATCTGCAAGGAGCTGGGCATCCTCACCGTGGCGGTGGTGACCAAACCGTTTAGCTTCGAGGGCAAAAAGCGCCATCGCATGGCCCAGGAGGGGCTGGAGGAGCTCAAACAGGTGGCCGACACCGTCATCACGATTCCCAACGACCGCCTGCGCGGCCTGGCCTCCAAGAATGCCAAGATGCTCGACATGTTCCGGAAGGCCGACGAGATTTTGCTGCACTCGGTCAAGGGCATCACCGATCTGATCATGATGCCCGGCCTGGTCAACCTCGACTTCGCCGACGTGAAGACCACCATGGCCAAAGCCGGGATGGCCATCATGGGCATCGGCATCTCCAGTGGTGAAAATCGCGCCATCGAAGCCGCCGAGCGGGCCATCTCCCATCCGCTGCTGGAAGATGTCAATGTCCGCGGTGCCAAAGGGGTGCTGATGAATATCACCAGCAACAGCGAGCTGACCATGGACGAGATGACCGAGGCTTCCGAGCGAATCTACAACGAGGTGGGCGAGGACGCCGAGATCATTTGGGGCGCCGTCATCGACGACAACGTGGGCGACGAGATGCGGGTCACGGTCATCGCCACCGGCATCGGCATGGAGAAGGAGCTTCACCATGAGACGCCCAGGGGGGCGGTCAAGGACCCTACCTTCGGGGGCAAGGTCCGCGACCTCACCCCCGCGGATTTAAATAGCCAGAAGCTCGACCTGGATGAGCCGACCTATATCCGACGACGGCGTGTCGTGGGGGACCCCATGCGTGAGTTTCGTGATCTGGCCGTGGACACCGACGATCTGGAGGTCCCCACCTTCCTGCGCCGCAAGGCGGATTGATGCAGGTGTCGGGGCCAGGGTCCCATTGCACTTACTCCTGAGACGGGCGGAAGCGGCGCGCCGGCTTGAACCGGCAAGGCCGGTGCTATACCCTATTGGGGCAGGCCTTTCACCGCGATCAGACCGGACCGGGCGATGGGAAAACGGCGTACCCGACAGATAGACGGCTCCAAACAACACACCGCGGCCGCCACAGGTGCCGGAGAGATCGGCGCCTTTAAAAAAGGCTGGGCCGGGCGGCTGCGGATCGCGCTGGTATACCCCAACACCTACGCCGTGGGGATGTCCAACCTGGGATTTCAAACGGTCTACCAGCAGTTCAATGCGATGGATGCGGTGGTCTGCGAGCGGGCGTTTCTGCCCGATGCGCCTGCCGGAGGCGCCAGCGAGCGGGTGGTCAGCCGAGAATCGGGAAGCGCGCTGATCGATTTTGACCTGATCGCCTTTTCGGTGGCCTTCGAAAACGACTACCCCAACGTGCTCAGCCTCATTGCCAAAGCAGGCCTCCCCCTGCGCGCAGACGACCGGGGCGCCCCCTTCCCCCTGGTCGTCGCAGGGGGAGTCACCTGCTTTCTCAATCCTGAACCCCTGGCCGCCTTCATCGATCTCTTCCTGGTGGGGGAGGCGGAACCCATCTTGCCAGGACTGGTCGAGCAGCTCTGCGGCGGTGATCTGAAAAGTTCGGCGGGACGTCGGCGGCTCCTCCTGACGATCGCCCGGGAAGTTCCCGGGGCATACGTTCCCGCCCACTATACGGCCCGCTACCACGAAAGCGGCACCCAGATCGCACTGCAGCCCACGGCAGACGTGCCCGTCAAGATCGAGCGGGTCTTTGCCGCCGACCTGGCGCATCTGCCCACCGCGACCACCATCCTCACCGCGCACACCACCTTCGACGCCACCTATCTGGTGGAGGTCTCCCGCGGCTGCCCCCACGGTTGTCGCTTCTGTAGCGCCGGCTATATCTACCGACCGCCCCGCTTCCGCCCCCTGGGTCTGCTCAAAGCGCAGCTGGATCGCGGTCGCACCCAAACCGACCGGGTTGGCCTAGTGGGCGCCGCGGTGAGCGACCTGCCCGAGTTGGCCGCCCTCTGTCGTCACGGGGCTGAAGCGGGTCTCAAGCTTGGTTTCAGCAGTCTGCGCGCCGACGCCCTGAGCGACACCCTCATCGCGCAATTGCGCCGTAGTCGGGTCAAAACCGCCACCATCGCCCCCGATGCCGGCAGCGAACGGCTGCGCCGGGTGATCAACAAGGGCCTGGACGAAATGGCCATCCTCGGCGCCGCCGAATCGCTGGTGGCCGGCGGTATCCCCAACCTCAAACTCTACTTCATGGTGGGGCTGCCCACGGAAACCGACGACGACATCGCGGCCGTCTCCCGCCTGGTGAAACGGGTGAAAGACCAATTCTTGCGCTCCAGCCGTGCCCGCGGCCGCATGGGGGACATCACCGTCAGCCTGAGCAGCTTCGTGCCCAAACCCGCCACGCCCTTTCAGTGGGTCCCCATGGCCGAGGAGCGGACGCTCAAGGCCCGTCTCAAGAAAATCAAGGGCGAACTACGCCGGGTGGCCAATGTGCGCGTCCACAGCGATATGCCCCGCTGGGCCTTCATTCAAGCCCTCCTCGCGCGGGGCGACCGCCGGGTGGCCGATCTCCTCGAGGCCGCCCACCGCAATCGGGGCAACTGGCCCCAGACCTTCAAGGCCGCCCTGCTCAATCCCCAGTTTTACGTCTACCGCGAGCGCGACCGCGACGAGATGCTGCCCTGGGATTTCATCGACCACGGGGTGCGTAAGCGCTTTTTGTGGAACGAGTATCAGCGTGCCCTGGCCGCCAAGCCTACCCCGCCCTGTCCGGCGTCACCGGAAACCTGTACTGTGTGTGGCGCCTGCGTAGCGGAAGGTGGCACCGCTGGCCGTCGGTAACGGCCCGAAGCGCTATTGACGCCTTGCCAAACGGAAATGTGCGCCCCTGACGGCTCGGCAATCCCCGTGGGGAGCCATGCGCACGACGGCGTATCAAGGATCGCGAGGATATGATACGCTGGGCCAGCGCTGAAACCATCCCCGCTCGGGAGGGTCGCAGCAGCGGCGTGCGTCGGCCTGGTCCTCGTGAACCACCCCTGAAGGAAGAAGATGCCCTTAGATCTATCAGACACCCTCGTCGTCGGGATTAGCTCGACGGCCCTATTCGACTTGAGTGAATCGGATGCCATTTTCCGGGCAAGGATAGACACCCATCCTGACGAAGCGATCGAGGCGTACAGAAGATATACCCTGGCGCACGAGATCGAGCATCTGGACGAGGGAACCGGCTTTCCGCTGGTGAAAGCGCTCTTGGGATTGAACACGTTCCAGCCCGAAAAGCAAAGCCCGCTGGTTCAGGTGGTGGTGATGTCGCGAAATTCACCGGAAACCGCCATCCGCGTCTTCCACAACATCAGAGCCAAGAACATTGATATCACGCGATCCGCCTTCACCGGCGGGGAATCGGTTGTCGACTATTTGGATGCCTACGATGTAGACCTGTTCCTGACGACCAATCCAAAAGATGCGCAAAAGGTCATTGACAGTGACATTTGCGCGGCGGCGCTCGTCAAGGAGCCCCCGACCAGCATCTCCGAAATTCCTGCAGGGCAGGTGCGGATCGCCTTTGACGGTGATGCCGTTCTATTCAGTGAAGAAAGTGAAATCGTCTACAAAGCGGAGGGGCTCGATAAATTCCTGGACGCTGAAAACCAATTGCAGGATACCCCGCTCAGTGATGGGCCGTATGCCACGCTTTTGAAGAAGTTATCCCGTCTCCAGGATCGGCTTCCGCACAAGGTCGATTATTCTCCCGTGCGGATCGCGATCGTGACGGCGCGCAACAGCCCGGCCGAGATGCGGGTCATCAAGACGCTCCGCCACTGGGGCGTCTACGTGGATGAAATATTCTTTCTGGGCGGGCTCGACAAATCCAAAATTCTCAAGGCGTTCAGACCGCACATCTATTTTGACGACCAAGATGGCCATCTGGATCCGGCTGCAAAGCATGTTCCCGCAGGCAAGGTTCCCTATAAATCAGATTCGCCCTTGAACCGCTGAAACGATTGGACCCTTCAGCAGGTCTGATCAGCCGACACGATCGGTTCGCAGCTGAATCTGGGCCTCAACAACGGCTGCCTCTGCGGAAACGGGCAACCCTGCCGGTGGTCCTGCTTCGATCTTTTACGGCGAACCGCTTTGGCGAAGAATTGGATCCCGTCATAAATATGATGGGGTTCGCTGTTGACGGTTGCACTTTCGTTTGAGGAAGAAAAATGAAAGAAAGCGTGTTTACCATCGCTGGTGTGGGATTGATCCTCCTGATCGCATCGGTCGCGCTGTGGCAGACGCCCATCACCAAATACACCCCCAGATCCCTGACAGAACGCGACATTTCCCAGCTATTTATCACCTACATCACCGCAAGGAATGCGCGCGATGTCGACACATTCTTGTCGACACTGCACAGCGAGTGTCAATATATGGTGGGAAGAGACATTGTCGTCAACAAGGAAGAACTCGCAGCGATGCTGCCCGACCTCTGGATGCAGAACGAAGATAACAATGCCGCCTTTGGCCGGTGCATGGCCTGGGAATGCTGGCATGAGAACTACTACCGAGACGTCATGCTGGTGAATCCGAAATTTCGCATCTTCGATCAGCATGCCGTTGTAGATTTTAAAATCGTTTCCGGCCTCTTCATGGATGACAACTATTTTCAATTGGTAAAAGAAAAAGAGGGTTGGCAGATCGTGAAATTCATGCGGCCATTATACTAGCCGGAGCGTTCCGGTTTCGGCGCGGTAGCCGATTTCAAGGCCCGGTGGTGGCGGTCTTCAAACGAGGCAATCGCGGCCGGGCAACTTCGGAAGGAATGCGGGAAATGCGCACCGAGAGACGCCACGATCTCGACTGGCTGCGGGTCATCGCGACCGTCCTGGTGTTCTTGTTTCACTGCGCGCGCTTCTACGGCGGCGGCGGCTGGCACCTCAAACACCCGGGGCCGGAAAGCCTGCCGGCAGGCCTCTTCATCGGGCTGCTCGACCTGTGGCTCATGCCCTTTTTCTTTCTGCTTTCCGGGGCGGCCAGTTTCTATGCCTTGGGCTCGCGGAGCGCCGGCCAGTATCTGCGCAGCCGCGTAAAGCGTATCCTTCTACCACTTTACGGGATGGGCGCTTTCGTGGTCCTCCTGCCCCAGGTCTATTTCGAGGCGGTCACCAACGGTGGGTACACGGGCGGTTTCTGGGAGGGACTGCCCCGATACCTTGCCCAGGTCTTCACGACGCCGCCCAGCCTGCGGACCCCTTTTTTCTTCAACCTTTTCTTCGGCCACCTGTGGTTTCTCCACTTTCTCTTCCTCATTTCCGTATTCAGCCTGCCCTTGCTCCTCTACCTCCGATCCGATGCGGGCCGCCAGCGGCTGGACCGCCTGGCCGCCCTCTGCGCCTACCGGGGCGGCATCCTGCTCATCATCCTCCCCCTGGCCGCGGTGCGCATCGCGTTCATCCATCTCTTTGACGGCCAGGCCCACTCCTGGGCCCACCTGCTTTACTTTGGCCTCTTTTTCATCATCGGGTATCTGCTGCCCATGGAACGCCGCTTCTCGCAGGGGATTCGCACCGTGGGCTGGTGGTGCCTCTTACTGGGCATTCTGGGTTTCGGGGCCGAGGGCTTTTTCATCCTCGGTTTGGAATACAACTATATGAATCTCTACCACTCCGGCGGCGAACCCCTCTCCTGGACATATGTGGCCTTCAACCTCCTCTTCAGCACCGCCAGTTGGAGCTGGGTGGTCTTCATGCTCAGTATGGGCCTGCGCTATATGCGCAGCGGCAGCCGTTTTCTCTTCTATGCCAACGAAGCGGTCCTGCCCTTCTATGTGCTGCATCAGACCGTGATCCTCTGCGTCGGGTGGCTGGTCCTCCCGTTGACCATTGGCCGGCTGCCCCAGTTCCTCCTCATCGCTACGGCCGCTTTCGCCGCCATCATGCTGCTCTACGAGGGCCTTATCCGGCGGGTCAACTGGTTGCGGTTTATTTCCGGCATGGGGCCCTTGTAGAAGCCGCTCAAGGAAGTGACCATGTTCATCAGCGTGCTCGATCTCTTCAAAATCGGTATCGGCCCCTCCAGCTCCCACACCGTGGGGCCCATGGTGGCCGCGCAGGCCTTTGTTGAGCGTATCCCGAGAATCCTCGGGAACGGCCCCCCACCTGCCGACCTGCGTCTGCGCTGCACCCTCAGGGGGTCTCTGGCCTATACCGGCCGGGGCCACGCCACCGATCGGGCGGTGGCGCTGGGCCTGCACGGCCATTCACCAGAAGCGGTCGCCGATGTGGATATGGAGGATCTGGTGGCCCAAATCTGGCAGCGGGTGACGATCTCGCCGGAGGGGTGCGGCCCGATTCGATTCACGCCAGCGGCGGACATCGTCTTCGACCGGGGCCCGGCCCTGCCGGAACACCCCAATGGGTTGGTCTTCGAACTGGTCGACGCCGCCGGCAAGATCATCGGCGCGGAAACCTATTTCTCCATCGGCGGCGGTTTTATTCGCCGGCGGGCGGAGATGGACCGGTTGGTGGCACCATTGCAGTTGGCCCCGTCGGCAGCCTGCCCCTATCCTTTCGATTCGGCCAAGGCGATGCTGGAGATGGCGGCCGACAGCGGACACTCCATCGCCGAGATGAAGATGGCCAACGAGGCGGAATTCTGTTCGACGGCAACGGTGGAAGCCGGTTTGGACGCCCTCTGGCGGGCCATGCAGCGCTGTGTGCGAAACGGTCTGGCCGCTGCGGGACCGCTGCCCGGCGGCCTGAAATTGCCCCGGCGGGCCAGGCGGTTGTACCACAGCATGGAGGATCAGCCCGACCGCGCCCAACTCAGCGAATGGCTGTGCGCCTACGCCCTGGCCGTCAGTGAGGAGAACGCCGCCGGGCACCTGGTGGTCACCGCCCCCACCAACGGCGCCGCCGGCGTCATTCCGGCCCTGCTCTTCCACGCCGTGACCCACGAGGGGGCGACCCCCACCGAGGTGCGCGACTTCCTGCTGACCGCCGGGGCCATCGGCGGCCTGATCAAGCACCGCAGTTCCATTTCGGGGGCCGAGGTGGGCTGCCAAGGGGAGGTGGGCTCGGCGGCCGCCATGGCCGCCGCCGGGCTTTGCGCCGCAAAGGGCGGCTCGCCCCGACAGGTGGAAAAAGCCGCCGAGATGGCGTTGGAGCACCATCTGGGAATGACCTGCGATCCGGTCAAGGGACTGGTGCAGGTGCCCTGCATCGAGCGCAACGCCTTTGGCGCCGTGAAGGCCCACACGGCCGCTGCCCTGGCCCTGCGCGAAACGGGCGATCACTTGATGCCCCTGGACAGCTGTATCCGTGCCATGCAGCAGATCGGCCAGGAGATGTCCCACAAGTTCAAAGAGACCGCCTTGGGCGGCCTGGCCACCAGCCTCACCGAGTGTTGATACCGGCCGACCCGACCATCAAAGCGCCGCGGGTCCGCCGCAGGCCCGGCCACCAATGCGAAGCGCAGCGGCGCCCTTTTTAGCCGTGACCTTTGCTGGATGCTGGCGAAGACGCCCGAGGCGGCCCTCGCCACTCAGAACCAGGGACAAGGCCCCGACCGAGATGCACACCGATGCGACAGATAACCATTGCCACCCTGGGATTCACCCTGTTGTCGATCCTGGCGGCCCTTATCTTCGCGCACAGCAGGATTTCCATGACCCCAAATCTGCCCGCGTTGACGCTCCCCGAGGATCTCGATCGCTATCTGGCCGACCGGGAGGGCCGCTTCGACGACATTGTCGCCGGTACAGAGAAGAAGATTGTCTGGGCGGGTGAACCGGGCGTCCCGACCGAATCCGCCCTCGTCTACGTACACGGATTCTCGGCCACCCGCCAGGAGATGGCCCCACTGGCCGATCTGATCGCCGGGAAGCTGAAGGCCAACCTCTATTACGCCCGCCTGACGGGTCACGGCCGTTCGGGAGCGGCTATGCTGGCGGGCAGCGTCGACACCTGGCTGGGCGACACTTACGAGGCCTTTGAAATCGGCAGACGACTGGGGCGAAAAGTGGTCATGATCGGCGTCTCCACCGGCGGCACCGCCGTCACCTGGCTGGCCACCCGGCCGGAGATAGAGCGACTCGCGGCCTGCGTCCTCATCTCGCCCAATTTCGCCCCGGCGAACTGGACAGCCAACATCCTCACCCTGCCCGGCGGCCTGTGGCTGGCCGAACGCATCATCGGCAAGGAGCGCAGCTGGCAGGCGGAAAACGATCTTCACGCGCACTATTGGACCACCCGCTACCCGACGGCCGTGCTGGTGCCCATGATGCGCATGGTCAAGGGGGTCCGCGCACTGGACCTGGGCCGCATACGGACGCCAGTCCAGGTGATCTACGCCCCCGGTGATCGGGTGGTCAGCCCGCGGGCCATCGTCGCCGCTTTTGCCGCCATGGGAAGCGACCGCAAGGCGCTGGTGCCCTTCACCCGATCGGCGGATCCCAGTCAGCACGTTCTCGCCGGGGACATCCTCAGTCCAGGGACCACCGCCGAGATGGCCGCCATCATCGCCGATTTCGTGCGTCCCGAAACCTAGACGATCCAATACCCGCTCCACTGCGGGTCCACCCTCCCTTCCAAGGGAGTCAGCGACGCGAAGGGGCCCCGTGAGCCCCAGGAGGCGTGCCGACATGCCCGAGATCCATCGACTCGACTGCGATCTGCTGTTCTTCGATCTGGACGGCGTCCTGATCGACTCGACGCCCTGCATCATCCGCCACTGGCGCGAATGGGCCGCGCTGCACGACCTCGACCTCGACACCATCCTGGCCGCGGCCCACGGTGTTCGAACCGTCGAGACCATGCGGCGGGTGGCCCCGCATCTGGATGCGGAGGCCGAAGCAGCTCGCTTCAGCGCGCACGAGGTGGCCGATACGGCAGGGGTGACGGCCATCGCGGGTGCCCGATCGCTGCTGGCCGGCATCCCGCCCGAGGCCTGGGCCATCGTCACATCGGCGGGAGCGGCGCTGGCCAGAGCGCGCCTGCGGCAGGCCGGCCTGCCCAGCCCGGCGGTGATCATCAGCGCCGATGATGTGGCACGGGGCAAGCCCGATCCCGAGCCGTACATCACCGGCGCACGGCGCCTGGGCTGCCCCCCTGGCCGCAGCGTGGTCGTGGAGGACGCCCCGGCGGGCGTGGCGGCCGGCATCGCAGCCGGCATGCGGGTCATCGCCGTGGGCGGTACCCATTCGCGAAAAGCCCTTCTCGGGGCCGGTGCCACTGTTGCGACAGATCGCTTGCGCCGCCTGCGGATCGCCGCGGGCACCGCGGATTTTCGTCTGGCCATTCGGGTGCAGACGGGCTAAGCTGTTCTCCTCCAGACCATAACATCCATCTACTCGCATGAATGAAAGGGGGCCCCATGGGCGAGCCGAAGTGTAAATCCTGCGCGTTCCGCGGCAAATACGATAAAAATCCGCAATCGCTTCTGGGCCGGCTGTGGCGTTGGCATGCCAACTGGTGTCCGGGCTGGCGATCCTATATGCGGTCCCTTCCGGCGGAGGAGCGCAAGGCCATCGCCGAGGGGTACAAGATGGAGAAGTATCTGTAGACAGGTCACACGGGCCACTTTCCACCATCTGCGACGGGAACCACAGCATGCAGCGGCGCGCCTTGAGAGCGGAGATCCGACGGATCGGGATGGCTGCCGGCCTGGACGCCATTGGCTTCGCGGCGGCGGATCCGTTCAGCACCTATGCGCTGCGCGACTCTCCGCGGCGGGACCCGCGGATGAGCCTCCCCGGGGCCCGCGCCATCATCGTTGCGGGGGTCTATATCGGCGCTCTGGCTCTGCCGGTGTGGGAGAATCCCTGCTGGGGCCGCACCAGCCGTCTCTACCTCTCGGGCTTTTTCCTGGATGTGGTTGAGCCCCTCCAACCCATTGTGGAACTACTGGAGAACACCGGCCACAAAGCCGTCATCTGCGACGGCGCCGCTCCGGGCGGCTCCATCCTGCCCCTCAAGCTGGCCGCGGTCCGGGCGGGGCTGGGATGGCAGGGCAAGCACAGCCTGCTCATCTCCAAGGCGTATGGGACCTTCCTGGCGCTGGGGGGCATCGTCACCGATGCGGAGCTGGCGACCGAGACGCAGCGTGAGCCCAACCGCTGCAAGCGCTGTGACCTGTGCCAGACCGCCTGTCCCCTGGGCGCCCTGGAACAGCCCCACGTACTGAATAGGGAGCGCTGCCTCTCCTATCAATTGCAGGCGGAGGCGCTCTCATCGGCGGCCCGTATGGTCATGGGCAACCGGGTGGGGGATTGCGAGATCTGCCAAATCGCCTGCCCCTGGAACCGGCGGCACCTCCTCCATCCGCTGAAGAGCAGCCGCAACGCCGATTTTCAGGAGCAGGTTCCGACCTGGGAGCGGGTCTTTCGGCTAACCGCGCTGGCCGAGCTGTCCGAAGCACAATACCGGTCCCAGCTCGGCCCCTTGGGGACCCAGATCCCCTACCGGTTTTTTCGACGCAACGTCCAACTCGCCCTGGCCCATGCAGCAGGCCAAGGGTGCGGCTGAACCGCTCTGCCGCGCAACTTCGGGAGGCAAGCTGAAATGATCAAAACTGCCGTCATCGGCTACGGTTTGTCGGCCACGGTCTTCCACCTGCCCTTCATCGCAGCCGACCCCAATTTTGATCTGGTGGCCATCAGCACAGGTCATGAGGAGGCGGTGCGCCGGCAGTGGCCGCACATGGCGATCTACGCCACGGGTGAGGCCCTGCTCGCGGAGACCGATGCCGAGCTGGTGGTCGTCACAGCCCCCAATGCGGCCCACTTTGCCCTGACCAGGGCCGCCTTGACAGCGGGCCGCCATGTGGTCCTGGAGAAGCCCATCGTCACTTCCATTGCCGACGGCGAGACGCTCCGCTCCCTGGCGACGGACGCCGGCCGCTTGCTCATCCCCTATCACAACCGACGCTGGGACGGGGATTTTCTGACGGTGCGCAAATTGATCGCAGAGGGGCGCGTCGGAACCGTGCGCTGGCTCGAATCACACTTTGACCGCTTCCGGCCCCAGCTCCAGGGTCGCTGGCGGGAGCAGCCCGGACCCGGCGCCGGGGCTTGGTTCGATCTGGGCCCCCACCTCGTCGACCAAGCCCTCTGCCTCTTTGGCCCGCCGGAAGCGGTCACGGCCCGCTGTCTGGCCCAGCGGGATGGCGCCCGCGCCACGGACAACTTTCATGTGATGCTGCACTATCCTGGCCAAGAGGTGATCCTCCACGGCAGCAGCTTTGCGGCAGGCCCCACCCTTCGCTTTCAGGTGCAGGGCACGGCGGGCAGTTTTGTGAAATATGGTCTGGATCCGCAGGAGGCGCGGCTCAAGAACGGCGTACGGCCCGATACTCCCGACTGGGCGGCCGAGCCACCGGACGCCTACGGCACCCTGTATACGGCTGGTGCGAGCGAGGTGATCCCCACCGAGCTGGGCGGCTACCAGAACTTCTATCATCGTCTGGCGCAGGCGATTCACGGTGGGGACGAAGTGCCCGTGACAATGACGGATGCCCTCGCGGGGATTGCGCTCATCCGCCTGGCCGAGGAGAGTGCCCAGCAGGGAAGGACCCTGGCGTTTGGTGACCCGCCCTGAAAGGGCAAGGTCTCACTCAAGCAGGTCGGCCACATATTCGGCAATGGCCAGGCAGCTGGTCAGGCCGGGACTCTCGATGCCGATGCAGTTGACCAGGCCCGGCAGGCCTTTGCCGCTCTCCTCGCTGATGACGAAGTCTCTGACCGCATCGCCCGGTTGCTGCAGCTTGGGGCGGATGCCGGCCATCTCCGGCTGGAGCCAGTCGGCCTGCAGCGAGGGCAGGTAGCGTGCCGCGGCGTGGAAGAAGCGGTCCCGATCGTCGCTGTTGACAGCGTAGTCCAGGACACCGTCCGGCAGGTAGGTGGCGTCGGGGCCAAACCGGATGCGACCGATCAGATCGATGGTGGCGTGGATCCCCAGGCCCACCGTATGGGGCGGGGGCACCGGGTAGACCAAGCGCTTGAGGTAACCGGATGGCGCCTGGCAGTTGAAATAGGCACCCTTCCAGAGATGGAGGCGGTACCCGTGGGCGTCGATGTCGATACCGGCCGAGGCCGCCACCTGATCGGCCGCCAGGCCGGCGCAGTTGACCACATGGCGGGAGAAGAAACAGTCCTGCGCGCCATCGGGATATCGCACCAGCACATCGAAACCGCCGCCATCCCGGGGACGGATCCTCTCCACCTTGGTCCGATAGACAAGCTCGCACCCCTTTCGGCGGGCCCGCGACAGCAGGTGGCGCATGAGCCGGTGGCTATCGAGAATGCCCGTCGAGGGAGAAAGAAGGGCCTCCACGGCCCGCACCTGGGGTTCCAGGGCCCGTACGCCAGCGCCGGAGAGGCGCTCCAAATCGTCAACGCCGTTGTCTGCCGCCCGCTGGCGGATGCTATCGAGTTGGTCGGCTTCCGCAGCTTCGGTGGCCACGAGCAGTTTACCGCAGCGGCGATGGGGGATGCGGGCCTCCTCCAGACGCTGGTAGAGTGCCTCTCGGCCCCGCACGCAGAGGCGTGCCTTGAGTGAGCCGGCAGGATAGTAAATGCCGGCGTGGATCACTTCGCTGTTACGGCTGCTCGTCTCCTGGCCGAAACTGGCGTTGCGCTCGACGACGAAAAGGGGCTGCCGGCGCTCGGAGAGTCTGGCGGCCACCGCCAGCCCGATCACCCCGGCCCCGACGATGGTGGTGTCGATCTGCATCTGGATCTCCGATCGAATGGGTCACGCGTCCGGTGAAATGCGTCTTTCAGGGCGCCGCTTGCAGGGCTCGGGTCGATCCCAACCAGCGCCGGTCTCCACACCCTCGCGACAAGGGTGCGCCCCAACGGTGCCTTACCCATACAAAGAGGCAGACACGCGATGTCCCATCAACAAAAGAGTGCCCCACCCCTGACACTCAAGGAGCTCCAAGCAGCCGTCCACCAGTGGGTTCAGACCTATGGGGTCCGCTATTTCTCCGAACTCACCAATACCGCCGTCCTCATGGAGGAGGTCGGCGAGCTGGCCCGCCTCATGGCGCGCCACTACGGCGACCAGAGCTTCAAACGGGCCGCCGCTCCCGGTGACATCACGGCCGCCTTGGGGGATGAGATGGCCGACATCCTCTTTGTCCTGGTCTGTCTGGCCAACCAGACGGGGGTGGATCTGGAAACCGCCGTCTCCCGCAATCTGGCCAAGAAGAGCGCGCGGGACAACCGGCGCCACCACCGCAATCCCAAATTGAGACCGAATCCGCCCCGCGATTCGGCGTGAGCCGCGGAACAGCGGCAATGGGCGCTCAGCCGTCTTGGGTACTGATCCCAACGGCGTCTTTGCCCTGAACCTTGATGCGAAACATGGCCGCGTCGGCAAGGGCCAGAAGCCCCACGCGATCCTGTGCGTCGTCGGGATAAGTGGCGATGCCGAAGCTGGCCGACAGCTTCACCCGCAGCCCCTGGCGCTCCAGATAAACCGTTTCCTTCATGCGCTGGCGAATGATCTCCACCCGTTCGAGGGCCCCCATTTTCCCGGTACGGGGCAGCACCAGGACGAATTCATCGCCACCGTAGGCCACGCCAAAGGCGGGGTCGCGCAGCTCGGCCTTCAGGGTCGCGGCGACCTCTTTCAGGGCCCGACTGCCGTTGAGGTGGCCGTAGGTATCCACCACCGTCTTGAAATTGTCCATATCGAGGAACACCAGCGAGAAGGGCTCGCCGCAGGCTTTACTATCTTGAATGAGCTGATCCAGGACTTTGTAGAGATAGCGGGTGTTGAACAGATCGGTGAGGCTGTCATGATTGGCCAGGTAGCGAAAGCGCTCACGGCTGCGGCGGAGCTGCTCCTCCGCCAACCGCTTGTCCGTATTGTCCACCAAAATACCCTCGATGAAGGCCTCCCCCCGTCGGTTCAGGGCCAGTCGGGCGTTGACCAGCGCCCACACCGGTTTGCCCTCCCGATGGCGTAGTTCCAGCTCGTAGTTGGTCAGCACCTTTCGTTTTTTCAGATCGGCCACCATGCGCTGGCGATCGGCAGGGTCGGCGTAGAGGGTCTTGGCGCCGCCGGGATGGCCGAGAAGTTCATTTTGTTCATATCCGAAGGTCCGCGCAAACGCAGGATTGACCCGTAGCAGACGTCCATCGAGGCTACTCTGGTACATGCCCTGGGCGGCGTTTTCGTACATTCCCCGATAGCGCGCCTCGGCTCGCGCGAGATCCTCCTGGGCCTGTTTGAGTTCGGTCAGATCGGTCAAAAAGACCAGGTAACCGAAGGGCCTGCCCTCACCATCGACGAGGACACTGCGTTTGAAGAGCAGCGGCATCCGCCCCTTGCCCGTTTCGAAGAGGGCTTCGAAGCTCAAATGCGCTTTGGAGGCGAAATGGATATACACGCCCTCTTTTTGATAGAATTCCTCCACCGAGCGCCCCAACAGGTCGTTGGCCTCGCAGCCCAGAAGCCCCTCCACAGCAGCGTTGGTGTCGACGATGCGGTGCTTCAGGTCAAGTTGCAGGAAGCCCTCCGAGGTGGCGTCGATGACGCGCCGGTATTTGGCCAGACTCGCCTTGATCTTTTCACGGCACTGCTGCCGCAGCGTTTCCATGGCGGTTTCCAGCTCGCGGATGCGTTCGGACGGTTCGCTGGCTGATGGTTCGGTTGCAGCGGGGTCAGGGTTCTCCATGGGGGCCATCCTTGGACGGATAATGAGGGCGGAGCACGCTTGTCCAACACGGCGATCGGTGCTAAGACCTGATTCTTCTTCATAATAACGTCGCAAAAAGAGAATAACAAGCGCTCGCAAGGCGGAAATATCAACCGATCCCGCGGGCCTGCATTTTCGTTTTTCAAACCGGGCGCGGCATGCTACCCTCTGCGCCACCGAAGCGGTTCCGACTAGACTGGGTGCACGTCGCTATGGGATCTTAAACCGGGCACGCGCGAAAAGGAGTGGATGGATGCAACCCTACCTGCAAATGGTCATCGAAAACCGTCTCGAGGCGCTCAATCATCTCATGGCGGTAACAAGGGCGTATGTGACGCCCTACGATCTGGGCGGCAAGTCCGAGTTCGCGGTGGAGCTGATCCTGGAGGAGGTGGTCACCAACGTCATCCATCACGCCTTCGCGGAAGCGGCCTCCAGCGAGACCGGTGCAGGCACCCCTCAGCCGGCTGTCGCGCCCCCCGACACAGGGGATCCACGCCATCTGATAGCGGTGCGGCTGAGCGTCTCCGACAAGCAGGTTCATCTGCGGGTCACCGATGACGGCCACCCCTTCAATCCCCTTTCAGCGCCGCGCCTGGATGTGGGCCGGCCCTTCATGGAACGGCTCGAAGGCGGAATTGGCATCCATCTGGTTCGCCAAATGATGAACTCCATGGCCTATCGCCGGGAAGCGGATCGCAACATCTTCGAGATCTGGATTCGGGGCCAAGACGGCCATTGATCGTGGCGCCGGCAGAGCGGGCAATCGTCTTGACCTTTATAGTTCCATGGGCGATATTGCAGTGCGAAAATTCAGGGTGCGACGGCGGATGGAACATCTGCGCTGCAGCGGCCGCCGGCGAGCATCCATCAGGAGGAACCATGCCCATTTACGAGTACCAATGCGAAGCGTGTCAATGCCAGTTCGAAACCCTGGTGTTTGGTGGAGAGGAAGCGGCGGTGGCCTGCCCAAGCTGCTGCGGCACCTCGGTCAAGAAGATGATATCGGCCGGTGCCATCCGGCCCCAGGGGATTCCCTCCGGCGGGGGCGGATTCAAGGCCCCGGCCTGCAAACCAAGAGCGGGCGGCTGAGGGATTTGAGGGCGGCTCCCCGGTGGGGAGCATAAAAGCGGGTGGGCGCGCAATGGCCCACCGTTCTGAGATGGGGGCGGAGACGAAAGTCTCGCCCCCATTTTTGCGGTGATCGATGGGGTCCTGCGGCGACGCCGTGCCATCACGGGCCAGAGGGCCCGACCACACCGATAGCGCATACCGGCTGACCCCGGACCGGCCGTTGCCGGACGTCACCCTTCATGGCTCAGCGCCTACCAGCGCTCCGCAGGCTCGGCTTGGGTTGGATCCACCGTTGGGCGTAGCCATCGTAAAACCATTTATCGGGGAAACCGCTGCGACGCACGAAGGTGGGGTTGCGGGCCCAGTTGATCAGCGTTTCGTAGGCCTCCTGTATTTTGCGAAAGGCGGCCGGACTTCCGCCCAGGTCGGGATGGTGGCGCTTGACCTGTTCACGGTAGGCGGTCTTGATGCGACGCTTCAGGGTGGCCGGGTTGCAATTGCCATCCTTGCGGTCGAACTTAAGGGACATCATGGCGGCCCCTTTCACCGACGGTACGGCGGATTCGTAGGGAATCACCCCATGGGTGTCGGCGTCTGCCGGGGTGGCCAAGGTCAATACGTGCTGGCTGGCACGGTAACGCTTTTTGGTGCGATCCTGCTCGGCCCACCACGCTTTGCCGAGGGCTTCGGAGAGGGCACAAAAGTCACCCACCGGCTGACGCGCCGGCGTACGGGGAAGCATGAAGCTGTATATGGTATCCTCCCCGTGGGGCAGCACGTCCATGACCACCATGTAGTCGCTGAAATAGAAGGTGGCGTAGCGAATGTTGAGCGCAATGAGCAGACCGGAACGGCGGTTGAGAGCGGCCAGGAGTCGTTGGCGGCACTCGGTCGAGCAGTAGCGTCTGCGGGCCATATTGGCCGTGGTGCCGCAGGACAAGCAGCGCCGCCGGGCGGGTTTGTGCCGGGCCGGCACGCGGGTATGGGGGGAAGCAACCATGCCGGGCAGTATACCAGGAATGCCCCCCGAGGTGAACACCAAGCCCCACCGCCGTCAGCCACTGCCGGGACAGGGCGCTTGTCCCGGCCGGTCAGGCGGACGGCGATCGAAAGAGGGGCCGCCGGATGGCATGACGGCGGCTGCGCACCAGCCGGATCCCCATGATCAAGAGCACACTGGCCGCCACCAAACCCACATCGCGAAAACCCTCGAACACCACGCAGCGAATCACATCCGTCCAACCGCTGTGGCCGGCGGAGAAGTTTACCTCGAGCGGCCATAAAAAGGATACCGGCGCCGCCGTAAACAGCGCATCCGCAATGACATGGGAGAGAATCAGAGCGACGGCGGTGCGACAACGGATCGTCGGCAGCACACGCCAATAGCGGGATAGGAACGATATCAGGCAACCGGCCATCACCGCAAAGAGCAGGCTATGGGTGGGCCCGCGATGAAAGAGACTGCCGTTGCCATTCATCAGCAGTCCGAAGATCACGTCGGTGTCGGGCAGGTTGGCCAGTATGGTGACGATGAGAAACCATTTGAGACGCTCGCCCGCCGGCGGCGGCGCTTCAGCAGCCTCATGGGTGAGCAAACCGATGGCAGTATGTCCTAAGGGAAGCGGCATCTTCTCCTCCAAGAGCTTATATCGATGGAACCGGATTCGGTCAGTCGGTTCAGACAGGCCATTCAAGCCGTAGCGGGATGATCATCGTCCTCCGGGGCAGCTGTAGCGGTTTGAGAAACCGACCGATGTGACGAAATTAGCCTTACACGTCGTCGCCTGCACCGCCGGCGAAGCCCCGGTCGAGAGGGCCATGGGTGGGCCGCCAGAAGTCGGATCAGAAGGAGCGCGCAGCCAGAATTCGCCATTGGCGAATGTGTCCAGAACGTCGTGTCGCAGGAGCTGTCGCATCGACCGGGGTCGCCGCCAGGCGTCAGCTTATCGTATTAGCAGATTTGGTACCAACACCGTCGATCCGGTCGGATTACCGGTTTGGGCCGGATCGCCGTTATGGGCAGATGGATAGCTTTTTGCTGGAATTTAGGGTAGGTAAGCATGCGATGCGGCGTCGGAAGGGTGCTTCACCGTCGGTGGCAACTTGGGCCGCGACGGGCCGTCGCAGATGCCGACCCACGATTGATAGGAAAACCTTTTCCATAATAAATGGGGTAAAAAACTACCTCTTTACTCCTCGCCAATCCCTACAGGGGAGGTATGTCAAATGGGGCAGGGTCGCTGTAGGATGATCTACCGGCCGCGGTGTATTCGCGGTGCATTCGTCTCGCTACTGCTGTTGACCGTCGTTTTCGGTCCGATCGCCTGCGGCGGCAGCAGTGGATCGGGGGCAGACACGCCCGGTGACGGCACCTCGGGCAACGACCACGATCCCATCGCCTTCAGCGACGATTGGCCCACCGCGGGCAGCGACGAGGCACCGTGTGCCGTGCCCGATGCGGCCCGCGAGGTGGACACCGGCCAACCCGACAGCGTGGTCGGCGACGGCACCCCGCAAAGCTGCACCAGTGAGGCTTTCGTGGACGCCGTGGCCCAGGGGGGCGTCATCACTTTCAACTGCGGCCCCGATCCGGTGACCATCACGCTCACCGAGACGGCCAAGATTTTCAACGATACCGGCCCGGAGATCGTCATCGACGGCGGTGCACGGGTCACCCTGGATGGGGACGGCCGCCACCGGATTCTCTACATGAACACCTGCGATCCGGATCAGGTCTGGACCACCCCCCATTGCCAGGACCAGGATCACCCCCGCCTGACGGTTCAGAATCTCACCTTCGTCAACGGCAATGCGACGGGAGCGGCGCCGGAGGGCAGTGGCGGGGCCATTTTCGTGCGCGGGGGACGCTTCAAGATCGTCAATTGCCGCTTCTTCAACAACCGCTGTGACACGGAGGGGCCCGATGTCGGCGGCGCGGCGGTGCGGGTGCTCAGCCAACATGACGATCAGCCGGTCTACGTGGTGGCATCGACTTTTGGGGGGCGCAGCGATCTGGCCAACGTCGCTGCAAACGGCGGGGCCTTGAGCAGCATTGGGGTCTCGTTCACCATCCTCAACACCCACATGAGTCACAATCAAGCGGTCGGCTACGGGGCCAATCCCCAACGCGCGGGCACCCCCGGCGGCGGCAGCGGCGGCGCCATCTACAACGACGGCAACACCTTCACCCTGAGTGTTTGCGGCAGCACCCTCACCGACAACACCGCCAACGAAGGGGGCGGGGCGATTTTTTTCGTGAGCAACGACCGCAGCGGCGTTCTGCACATCGAAGCGTCGGTGCTGCGCCGCAACCCCGAACTGGGATTTCGGACCCTCCCCGGCATTTTCGTGCTGGCGGGTGAAACCGAGTACATCGATTCGGTCATCGCGGAGTGACGAATTCTTCCGATGACGCCAACGGAGGACCCCTTGACGGCAATATCCGATTTGGGCACGCTCCTGGCGGGCCTGGCCCCCAACCTAAAAAAGGGGTGCTTCGTCTTTGTCTCACTGCCCGATGGCCGCTACGGAGACGGCGCCGAGCTGGCGCCTGTGGGAAGCTTCCAGGAGGAAGAGGGTCTGACCCTCATCGTGCCGCAGTCGCGGGCCGACGCCGCCGGCCTGGCCTACACGGCGGTCTTCCGCGCCATCACCCTCCAGGTCCACTCCAGCCTGAGCGCCGTGGGCCTCACCGCCGCCGTCACAGAGACGCTGGCAAACTGCGGCATCAGCGCCAACGTGGTGGCGGCCCGCTACCACGACCACATCTTTGTTCCCGCAGACCATGCCGACACGGCGTTCGCACTCCTCCAGCGGCTGCAACGCCAAGCGGATGCCCAGCGTTGAAACCGCAGTGACCACCAATGCCCGTTAAAGGAGCCCGCCTTGCCGTCCCAATCGATTGCCGCTCGCCCTCTGCGCCACCTGATCTTTCTCGCGCTGTTCGTTTTTATGGTCATCAACCGCTATCTGCTCATCTCCGTCCTGTCGCCGGAACTCTCCGACAGCGCCTGGGGCCGCGTCCTCGGCGCCAGCGCCGGTTATGTGCTGATCTGGGGCGTCGCCTACTGGCTGTGCCTCAGATCACCCGACAACAACCTGCTTCTGCTGCTGGGGGGGGCGGCGCTACCCGTCAGCCTCTACAGCGCACCCTTAGCGGGGTATCTCCTGCTGGCCCTCATGGCGGTGATCGGACGACCGCTGCGGGCCAAGCGGACCGTCGCTTCAGACGGGACGAAATATAAAATGCCCTCCCCCTGGCCCTTGCGCATCTCGCCCTTCCGCATCCTGTCGATCCTTTTTTGGAGCCTGCTGCTGTTCTACTTTTTCAGCCACTCGCGCGTCATTGCCGTTGTGCTGGTAATCGTACTGGTCCTGCTCGTCTGGTCACGCCTCAACCCCCTGTCCGCGCGCATCTTTTGGGTAAAGCTCACGGCACCCTTCAGCGGCGACGGCCGACGGGGCTTCACCGAAATGGTGGCGCGAGAGCCCCAAATCGCCAAGGCCAATGTGCCGCAACTGGTTCGGCTGCTGAATTCGCCCAATTTCTTCGTTCGCGGCAAGGTGCACAACGAACTGGTGAAAAGAGGTGATCCCAGCAGCGTGCCCCTGCTCATGGAAAAGCTTCCCAAGACCAATCCAGCCGCCTTGGCGTCCCATCTGAGTTGTGCCGGCCAGCTGGCCCGGCCGTCGCAGGCGCCGCTGCTGATCCCTTTCGTGGACCACGCTTTCAAAAAGGTTCGCCGCGTGATCGCCCGCGATTTGGGGCGCCTGGCCAACCCCATCGCCACCCAGCCCCTGGCGTCGGCCTTTGCCGCCGAAATCGATCCCGCTGCGCAAGCGCAGCAGTTCAAGGCCCTGTTGCAATTGGCGGCCGTCGAAGCCCTCACGCCGCTATGGTCCACCTTACCGGTGGCCGATCGCAAGCGGTTGCTGCGAGCCTTGTTGGATCCGGAAACCGACATCAACTCGGTATGGGCGCCAGTTCAACAGCTCATGGCAGAAGAGCGGAGCGCGGGCGTGAAAGCGGTCTTCGCCCATCTGCACACAGAAAAAATATGGGCCGACACCCGGCAGCAGTTTCCGGCGCTGGACACCTCGCAGAAGGCCCCGAAGCACCTCGCGGAGCAGGCGTCCTCCTTCAAGGCCCCTCTGCCGGACGCCCTGTGGCCGCAACTTCAGGAACAGATACCGGAACTGGTACCGACCCGGAACCCGCTGGAGATCCAACTACAGCTGCGCTTCGCGCATCGCAGCACGAACACGGACGACAGTTCGGATGTGATTCGTGCCGAGTTGGGTGTTGCCTTGCCCCAAGGGCAAGCGGTAACCGTGTCGGCCTATTTCTCCACCGAAGATCTGTTCGAAGCGGCGGCAGACCGCGGGCACGCCCCGCTGCACTTTCTGCCCACAGCACCTGCTACCTGGCGGCAAGCCTATGCGGCCCCACGGCTGGCCGACAACCTGTATTACTTCGACGATGGGCGCGACAATATGGCGCTGGTCATCGGCGACAAGACCCAGCCCATCCGTCGGAAGTATTTCGCCTGTCGCATGGATTTGGCCCTGGCGGCGACGGACGCCGAAAAGGGCCCGGCGCTGCTGGTGTGCCTCAAAGGCGTCTTTGAAAGTAAGGACTATACCGAATTGCCGCCCTTTTTGGTCCGCATGGACCTGATGGCCTTTCTGTGCGCCCGCAGGGAGATCGACCCTTGGGACGAGATTTCTGAGGAGAAGGGGCCGTTGCGGTCGCCCCAGGTCACAACATGAGAGGCGTCAGCGGGTTCCGGTGGATTGCAGCAGGCCGCAGGGGCTGGCGATCGGTCCGCCAGGACAGTGTTCGCCCCGTGGCGTTCGGTTGTGTCCTGAAGGTGCCTGGACGTGCTTACACCCGCCCGGTGTACTGCCCTTCATAATCGCGGGTGGTGAGGGGATCACCCTCTGCCGGACATCCGGCAGCGACCACTTCGGCGATGAAGAGGGTATGGTTCCCCGGGGCCAGACGGTCGACGACGCGGCATTCCAACCAGGCCAGACATTCGCGCAGCACGGGGCTGCCGGTTTGTCCCGGCAGCCAATCGATGCCATCGTACTTGAGAGCGGCATCCGGCCCTTTGAACCGGTGCAACATCTCCTGTTGGGAACGGTCCAGGACATGGAGGGCGAAAGCCTCGCTGTCATCCAGCAGGGTGTGGGTATAGCGGTTGGGGTGGATGGCGGCCATGATCAGGGGCGGTGTGTGGGAGATCTGGCTGACCCAGGAGGCGATCATGCCGTTCACGATCTCCGCCGATCGGGTTGTGAGGACGTAAATGCCGTAGTTCATGCGGCCCAAGGCCTTCTGCCAGACGGCTTCCATGAGGGATCCTCTCTCAAGGGGGGTTGCAGTCGCAGTGGGCGGCCCCGGCGCTACCGGCGGCGGCAGTTTAAGGGGAGTGCAGATGGCGGGACGCCGCCACTCGGCTCCTCTCATAGCCCAGGGCGCAAGAGAAGACAAGCATGCGGGCAGCACGCAAGCGGACGGGCAGGATTGCAGGACGGGGGCGGCTGAGGCCGCCCCCGTCGATGTGGTCGATGGCTAAACCGTAAAACCTGCCACCATCTCCTTGAGTTTCTCGGCCACCGTGGAGAGTTCGTCTGCGCTGAGATTCAACTGCTGGCTGCCGCTGGAGATCTCGGTCGCGCTCTGGTTCACCTCGGCGATGGACTTGGCGATCTCGTCCGCGACCGCCGCTCCCTGATCCACGTTGGCACTCACCTCCTGGATTCCCTGGTTGGCCTGCTGCACATTTTCGGCGATCTCTTTGGTGGCCGACGACTGCTCCTCCACCGCGGTGGCGATGGTACCGACGATGGCGTTGGTCTCCTCGATAATTTTCTGGACCTCGCCGATCTCGGGCAACGCCTGGGCCGTCGTCTGCTGGATGCTATCGATCTTGGATCGGATCTCCAGGGTGGCCTCGGCCGTCTGTTTGGCCAACTCCTTGATCTCGTTGGCCACCACGGCGAAGCCCTTGCCCGCCTCGCCGGCGCGGGCGGCCTCGATGGTGGCGTTGAGGGCCAGCAGGTTGGTCTGCTCGGAGATCTCGGTGATCACCTCCGTCACCTTGCCGATCTCATTGGCGGCACGGCCGAGGTCATTGACCCGCTCGGTGACGGCATTGGCCTGTGTCACCGCCTTGCCCGTGATGCTGCGGCCCGTCTCGGAGTTGCGGGCGATCTCGCCAATGGTGGCGCTCATCTCCTCAACGGCGGTGGCCACCATGCCCACGTTGGCCGAGGTCTGTGTGGCGGCCGAGGCCACCCCGCTCATATTGGCGTTCATCTCCTCGGCTGCCGCGGTCACCGTGGCCGAGCTCTGGGAAGTCTGTTCCGCCATGGCGGCGGATTGATTGGAGATGGCCGAAAGCTCCGTGGAGGAGCTGGCCAAGGTGTCCACGCTCCCCAAGGTGCTGCCGATCAGTTGGCGCAGACCACTGCTCATGCGGTTGAGGGCGGCAGCCAAGGTGCCGATCTCGTTCCGCTGGTCGATATCCACCGCACTGGTGAGATCGCCTGCGGCGATCTGTTCGGCCATGATCACGGATCGTTGAATCGGATCGACAATGGTGTCGGAGAGAAAGTAGGCGATGCTCAGACCGCAGAGGGTTGCCACTATGACAAGGCTGATGAGGGTCTTCTGGGCGTCTCGCTCATGTTTCTCGGCGGCGAGGCTGGACGAGGCGGTGAATGCCTCCACCTCGTGGAGCGTGGCGATGATGGTCTTGTCGAGGGAGTCCTCCTGCCGGGTGATCTCGGGCAGCATGCGCCGGGCGGCTTCGGCCTCCCCGGCCGAGAGCCGTTCAAAGAGCTGATGGACACGGTCCTCCAAGGCAGCGTGGGCCTTGTCGATGGCAGCCAGTTGCTGATTGAGCGCTTCAAACTCCCGCCGACTGGCGGTATTGGTGGCCGCAGCGACAGCATGTTTGGCCAGCGCGAGCCCCTTGTCCAACTGGGCATCCACCTCGTGCCCCAGTTTGCTGTGGTGGTCCACCGCTTTGTTGAACGCTTCCGTCTCGTTCAGGAGGGCATGGCGGGTCGCGCGCTCCATGAGGATGGCCTGTTCAAGCTGGAGCACCTCCACCTCGCTGATGGCCATGGTTAGCGGAATGTCCTCCTCGGCGATCTCCTTGATCTCGTGACCGATGCGGGAAAGGCTGGTGATGCCGACCAGCGATGAGGTGAGCAGTAGCGCCAGCATCGCACCGGCCAGCCCCATGAGGGCGACGCGCAACTTGAGATTACCGATGATCCGGCGCCCCTTTCCACTGCGCATGGCGGCGATGAGGGCGCCGATCAGCAGGGCGCCGATCAGCAGAACAATGCCATAGGCGGGCAGGCTCGCGGTGGTGGTCGCCGCCGAAGGCGCGCCAGTGGCTGCAGGCAGCATGGCGGGTATGAGCAATGAAACGGTTAGCCAAACAATTGTTAGCGGTACAACGCGAGCGTACATGTGATCCAAATCCTCTCAACAACCAGTTATCGAAAACAGCTAGCCTGAACCTATTACGTTTCAGTATCGGCTGCTGAGCGGATTTGTTTACGCGGGCATCAGCACATTCGACCGCGCGTCCTGGGTGGACAGGATCGGCGCGAACGCGACCCATCAGGCGGTGACCAGCTGAAAATCGGCCTCCGGATCCGCCGCCCGCATCCCCACGTTGACCGACAGGGCCATGGCCAGCATGGCGATGGCACCGATGAAGCTCGTGAGGATGGCGTTGGTGAGGTCGAACTGCCGGAAGTAGAAACTGGCGTACACCAGCGGGTAGGCGCACACACCGGCCACCGCCGCGGTGAGATAGCGGATCCGGACGCCGCCGAATCGCCGCCCCAGCCAGTACTTGAGGGCGAAGAGCAAAAGGGCCGTGACGATACCGAAAAAGAGGCCCAGCATGGGGGCCATCCAGAAGGCCACCGTCAGCTCGAGCTGCATTAGGGTTCCCTCTTGGATCCAGGTTTCGGTGACGATCCAGTGCAGATGGGCCAGATAGCCACCGGCGGCGGCCCAGGTCATCGCTTTGAACCAGCTGGCCGTGTGGATGCCGAAACTGATGAATCCCGTGAACAGCATCAGGGCGGTGGCGCCCAGGAAGCAATAGTTGGCCGCTTCGAGGCCCTTCATGATGCAGAACAGCGGCCCGAAGCATAGTCCGAACATGAAGCCCATCACCAGGCTGCGGGTGATGATGTTGGGCGGTTGGGGATCCGGATCCCCCCCGTCCGGATTGAGCACTTCGATCTTCACCAGAAAATCTTCCAGAAAGGCGTCGTCGCGGAAATTTTTAAAGGCGAAGGCCACCAGATATTTCTGCAGTTTGCGGATCAAGCTGCGGCGCAAATCGCCCACCCGGCGGCCCACTTTGCCGATAACGGCCGTCAATTGATCCCTGGCCTCGCTTGGGCCCCGCCACTGCTCACGGATGCGTCCGAGGTCGGCGTCGATGGTATTGAGGTAGCGGATCTGCTCGCTCAGCATCTTGTCATCTTCGCTAAACGTCTCCCACTTGGTATTGAGGAGATCCCATTTGTTATACTCCGCCTGACTGCGGAGGGTATCGGCGCGCTGCTTCAGTGTGCGGTAGGTCTCTTCAGCAACGGCGTTGGAGTAGGTGATGTCCTGCGAGACCACGCGGTGGTAGCTGAACATGTTCTGAAGCAGATCGATGAGGACCTTGTTCAGCCGGATCTCCTTGGGCCCCAAACGAAAAGTGCCGGCGCCCGCTCCGAAATAGACCACGGCCGCCAGGATGGGGGTGAGCAACTGCATGTGGTCGCCAGTGACGGGTGCCTTGCCGACGAAGATGGCCGAGACGGGCATCGGCATCACCACATGGAGCAGCAGGGTGTAGGCGAACGCGTTGAAGACGACAAAGATAAACCCCGCCAGGTAATACTGCCAGCGGTGTTTGGATTTGCGGACGTTCTTGCGAAAATCGTCGCAGCTCATGGCCACCAGCAGCACCCACCCCAGCAGTACCGCGGCCTTCATCCAAAGCGCCATATTCTCCATACCACTCCTCCTTTATGAAACGTGTCCGGTTGTCGGCCGGTATCGGCGAGCGCGGGCGGGAGTTGGATGAACGCATGGCGGTCTCGGGGCGGTGCAGTTCGGCCGTCAGCATCTATAGTGAATCAGAGGGCGCAAAAAACCGCTGTTACCCAGGGCGGCTTTTTTTTGTGAAGGATTACGCGAAGCGCTGCCACCGTCAGGCGGCGCAAAAGAGGGGGACGATCTCGAAGCGGTCCACATCCACCAATCCCCGATCGGTGATCTTGAGCTTGGGGATGACGGGCAAGGCGATGAAGCCCAAGGCCATAAAGGGATCGGACAGGGGCGCGCCCAGCTCGTGGGCCACCTGGATGATGGCGTCCAACTGATCGCGCACCGTCTCCATGGGGGCATCGCTCATGAGGCCGGCGATGGGCAGCGGCAGTGTGGCCGCCACCTGGCCGTTCGCCACGGCGGCGAATCCGCCGCCCATCTCGGCCACAGCCTGCAAGGCAAGGCGCATGTCGTCGTCGGTGGCCCCGATGACGATGAGGTTGTGGGAGTCGTGGGCCACGCTGGCGGCCAGCGCGCCCCGCTGCAGTCCAAAGCCGGTGGCCAGGCCCAGCCCCACGTTGCCGCTGCCGGTGTGGCGCTCCACGACGGCGAGTTTGAGGAGGTCGCGGGCGGGATCGGCCGCGACCGTGCCCTCGACGATGGTGGGTCTGACGATCTGTTCGCGGGTGACCACCTGGTCTGGAATCACTTCGATGACCCGTATCCGCTCCCCCTCAGCGGGGATGGTCAAATCGATTTGCTGCGGGTCCACCTGCATGCTGAGCGGCACAGCGATGGGGGCCGGCCGGGGGAGATCCGCCTTTAGTCGACCGCCGGCGGCCACCTCCCGCCCATTCACATAAACGGCGTCGATGGACAGTGCTGCCAGGTCGGAAACCACGAGCAGGTTGGCCTGACGCCCAGGCGCGACAGCCCCCACGCGCTCCAGTCGGAAATACTCGGCCGGATTGAGGGTGGCCATCTGGATGGCGGTGACCGGGTCGAGGCCCTTGCCGATCGCCTTGCGCACGGCAGCGTCCACATGCCCCTCATCCAGGAGGTCGTGGGGATGGCGGTCGTCGGTGCACCACATCATGCGGCGCGCCGTATGGGGATCGATGAGGTCGAAAAGGTCGTCCAGGTTGCGGGCACAGGTGCCCTCGCGCACCATGATGTGCATGCCGGCGGCGAGCTTTTCGGCGGCCTCGGCCAGATCGGTGCATTCATGGTCGCTGCGAATGCCCGTGCTGAGGTAGGCGTGCAGGGATGGTCCGCTGAGGCCGGGAGCGTGGCCGTCCAACGGTTTGCCGGCCCGATGGCTGGCGTCGATCTTGGCCAGCACCTGCGGGTCGCCTTGGATCACCCCGGGGAAATTCATCATCTCCGCGAGGGCCATCACCCGGGGATGGTTGAAAAACGGCGCCAGATCGGCGGCCTCTAAACGGGCGCCAGCGGTCTCCATTTCGGTGGCCGGGACGCAGGAGGGGAGACTGAAGCGCACGTCCAGGGGCTGATCTTCGGCGCTGTCGAGCATGTATTGAATCCCCGCTACGCCCAGCACGTTGGCGATCTCGTGGGGATCGGCGACCACCGTCGTCGTGCCGTGGGGCAGGACGGCACGGCAGAACTCGGTGATGCCCGTCATGGCGCTTTCGATGTGCAGGTGGCTGTCGATGAAGCCGGGAAGGAGATAGCGGCCGTCCAGGTCCACCCTTTTCTTGGCAGAATAGGTGTCGCCGAAGCCCACGACAACACCCTCCGCCACGGCCACGGACCGATCTTCGATCCGGCCGTTGAAGACATTGACCAGGCGAAGGTTGGTGAGCAGGAGGTCGACCGGTCGATCCCCTCTGGCGGCGGCGATGATAGCGGCCATTCCATTGTCCGTGGCCATTCCATTGTCCATGGATGATGATCCCCTTCTGCAGGTATTGTCTGAATTAGCGCGCGCCTTGAATCTGTTTGGCGACAGCCCTGGCATCGGCCATAACGGGCGCCGTAGCGAAGGTCAGCAGTTCACGGTTGCGGACCGCCCACTGCCCCCCCACCATCACGTCGCGCACATCACTGCTGCGGGCGGCGTAGACCAGGTGGGAGACCGGGTCGTAAATGGGCGTGAGCCTGGGATGACGGGTCTCCACCACGACCAGATCGGCCAGCTTGCCCGGTGTGACCGCGCCGATCCGGTCGCCCATCCCCAGGGCCCGCGCCCCTTCGCCGGTGGCCATCGCCAGGACCTCCCGGGCCGAGGCCACGGTGGGATCGCGGCGCACCGCCTTGTGCAGCTTGGCGGCCGTATCCATCTCCCCGAAGAGGTCCAGGTCGTTGTTGGAGGCAGCACCGTCGGTGCCCAGACCAACGGTGATGCCGGCGGCCAGCAGATCGGGCAGGGGCATCGCTCCTGACGCCAGCTTCATGTTGCTCTCCGGGCAGTGTACCATGGCCGCGCCGCTCGCGGCAATGCACTGGATGTCGGTCGCATCCAGCCACACCCCATGCACGAGGATGGTGTCGCTGTCCAGAAGGCCGAGGGCATCCAGATAGCGGGTGGGGCTGCGCCCCTCGGCCCCTGCGATCAACGCCGGCTCGCCCCTGGTCTCGGCCAGATGGATGAGAAAAGGGGCCCCCAGCTCGCGGGCGGCCTGCTTGGCCGCCGCGAGCGTATCGCCGCCGCAGGTGTAGGGCGAGTGGCAGAAGATGGCCGGCGTGATGCGGCCGTTGCGCCCCTGCCACCGCTTCACGAATTGCGCCGCATGGACGACGTTGTCGGCCGGATCCGATACGCCGGGGGCGGGAAAGTCGATCACGCCCTGGCCCAGAACGGCCCGCAGTCCGCTGTCGGCCACCGCAGCGGCCACCTCGTTCTCGCGGAAGTAGCCGTCGCAGCAGGTGGTTACCCCGCCGAGGAGCAGCTCGGCGCAGGCGAGGAGGGTGCCGGTGCGGACGTTGTCGGGGGTGATGAACCGGGCCTCGGCCGGAAAGATGTGCTCGTTGAGCCACACAGCCAGGGGCAGGTCGTCGGCCAACCCCCGGAAGAGGCTCATGGGCAGGTGGGTGTGGGCGTTGATCAGCCCGGGCATGAGGATGCCGCCCTGGGCGTCGACCGCCTCCCGCGTCTCGGGCGGCGTGCCGCCCCCATTCCTCTCCACCAGCGCGATGCGGTCCCCGCGAACGCCTACCATACCGGCGGAGAGAACGCCCAGATCGTCGTCCTGGGTGACCACCACAGCGTTGTGAATCAAACAATCGAGCATCTCGGTTCGCTTTCTTCTGTTTACCATAACACCGGGGCGGGCATCCGGACGCTGCGCGCGCTTTTTCGGGGGCCGGACCGTCAGCCGGGATCTACATTCTGTAAGCTGAAAACAGCTATACGTCTCTTTTGCTCACAATTCATCAAAGCCGATCAATGGGTGTGTTGCCCCGCAGCACACAGGCCTCCACACAAATAAGGAGCGGGCGCCTGACGCGCGGCGCTGGGCCATTGTGGAAAAAGGCGGGTCGGTGCCGGGGGATCTGGAAGCCGGCCATGTTTGAGGCGCAAAGCGCCGAGTTGGCAGTCTTCAGCCCCCGGTGGCGGACTGCCCCCGCAAGGTCCCGCAAAGCGGTCAGGCGTCTGCTCCGGTGTTTTGGGGGGATTTGGTTGACCTCGTGTACAAGGCCTACCGCCGTATCTTCTCCGCCGCCTGCCGCGCCTCCGCCATCACTTTTTCTTCATCAATGGTGCGCAGTTCGCCCTTCTCCATCACCACCCGGCCGTTGATGACCGAGGTCGTCACGTCGCTGCCCTTGACGCTGTAAACCAGGTGGGAGATGGGGCTGTACATGGGGGTCAGGTGGGGCTTGTCGGTGTCGACGACGATGAGGTCGGCCCGCTTGCCCGCCGCCAGTGTGCCGATCTGCGCCGCCAGCCCCAATGCCCGCGCGGCGTCCCGCGTGGCCATGGCCAGCACCGCCTCGGCCGAGGCCACGGTGGGGTCCAGATGATCCACCTTGTGCAGCTTGGCGGCCGTATCCATCTCGGCAAACAGATCGAGATCGTTGTTGCTGCTGCAGCCGTCGGTGCCCAGACCAACACAGACACCCGCGGCGAGCAGCTGGGGTATGGGCGCCACACCCGAAGCGAGCTTCATGTTGCTCTCGGGGTTGTGGGCCACCTTGGTGTCACTGCGACGCAGAAGATCGATATCCGCCTCGGTGAGCTCCACACAATGGCAGGCGACGGTGCGGTGGCCGAGGATCCCCAGATCGGCCAGATGCCCCACCGGGGTCTTCTGATAACGCTCCTGGATCGTGGCCACCTCGCTGCGGGTTTCGGAAAGATGGATGACCAGGGGAACCTGGTTCTCCTCCGCCAGGGCGGCCGCCTCCTGGAGCAGTTCCGGGGCACAGAGATAGGGGCTGTGGGGTTCGACGGCGATGGTGATGAGGTCATCGCCCTGCCATCGGGCAATCAGTTCACGTGTATAGGCGAACCCCTTATCGATGGGGCCGTAGTTGGGCGAGGGAAAATCGTAGAGCACTTCGCCCACCACCGCCCGCATGGCGGCGTCACGGGCCGCCTCGGCGACCGCTCCCTCGAAGAGGTACATGTCGCAGAAGCAGGTGGTTCCCGAGCGGATCATCTCGGCACAGGCCAGAGTGGTGCCGATTCGGACCATCTCAAGATCGAGCTTGGCTTCTGCCGGAAAGATATGGTCGTTGAGCCAGGTCATCAAGGGCAGATCGTCGGCCAGTCCCCGGAAAAGGGTCATGGCAGCGTGGGTATGGGTATTGATCAGGCCAGGCAGGATCAGGCCGCCCCGGGCATCGATGGCGGTGCCGATCTCCCAGTCGCCAAAATCGGCCGACGGCCCGATCGCCAGGATCCGGTCGCCGCCCACGGCCACGGCCCCGTCCTTGATCTCGGTGCCCTTCCCGTCCAGGGTGAGGACCCAGCCGTTGGTGACCAGCAGATCGGCCGTGTGTTCAGTCTCGCTGTGCACGTTTCTCTCCTCTATCGAAAGTGGGCGTGATGCCGGTGTAGGTCTCCGGCGTGATCCGTTTGAGTTCCACCTTGACCGCCGGCGTCACATCCAAACCATCGATGAAGTTCGCCATGGTATCGGCCGTGATGACCTCGTTGGTGCGGGTCAGGTCGCGCAAGACCTCGTAGGGCTTGGGATAGCCCTCGCGGCGAAGGATGGTCTGGACCGCTTCGGCCACCACCGCCCAATTGGCGGCCAGGTCGCCGGCCAGGGCGGCCTCGTTGAGGAGCAACTTGTCCAGGCCGCGCAGAAGGGAGGTGCAGGCGATGAGGGTGTGGGCCAGGGGCATGCCGAGGTTGCGCAGCACCGTGGAGTCGGTCAGGTCACGCTGGAGGCGGGAGATGGGCAGCTTGGCGGCCAGGTGTTCGCAGAGGGCGTTGGCCACACCCAGGTTGCCTTCAGCATTCTCGAAATCGATGGGGTTGACCTTGTGGGGCATGGCGCTGCTGCCCACCTCGCCGGCCGTTATCTTCTGCTTGAAATACTCCATGGCGATATAGGTCCACACATCGCGACAAAGATCGACGAGAATGGTGTTGATCCGCTTGAGGGCGTCGCAGAAGCCGGCCAGGTGATCGTAGTGCTCGATCTGGGTGGTCACCCGCGAGCGGTGGAGGCCGAGGTTATCGTTGACCAGTCGCTCGCCGAAGGCGATCCAGTCGACCTCGGGATAGGCGATGTGATGGGCATTGAAATTACCGGTGGCCCCGCCGAATTTGGCCGCCCAGGGAATCTGTCCCGCCTGGGCCAGCTGCTGGTCGAGGCGCTCCACGAAGACCAGGATCTCCTTGCCGAGGCGCGTGGGTGAGGCTGGCTGCCCGTGCGTGCGGGCCAGCATCGGCACCGCCGACCACTGGGCCGCCCGGTCGGCCAGCGCGTCGCGCACGGCCGTCAAGCGGGGCAGCAGGACGGAGGTCCACGCCTCCTTGAGGGCCAGTGGACAGGCCGTGTTGTTGATGTCCTGACTGGTGAGGCCGAAGTGGATGAACTCTCCGAAGCCGGTCAGTTGCAGACGATCGAAATGCTCTTTGAGGAAGTACTCCACCGCTTTGACGTCATGATTGGTCTCGCGCTCGATCGCCTTGACGCGTTGCGCGTCGGCTTCGCTGAAGTTGGCATACACCGCCCGTAAATTTGAAAAGTGTGCCTCGGGAAAGTCGGCCAGCTGCGGCAGCGGCAGCTCGCACAGGGCGATGAAGTACTCCACCTCCACCCGCACCCGATAGCGGATCAGGGCGCCTTCCGAGAAGTAATCGGCCAGGGGGGCCGTGGTGCGACGATAGCGCCCGTCCACGGGCGAGATGGCGTTCAGGCGGGTCAGGGACATGGCAACCTCGCGGCATAGTCCAACTAAATAGGGGTGATGCGCCGAGGCAACTCCGTGCGCGCTGGCCTTCGACGGTAACGAACCGGTCGGGAAGTATAGAAAATGGTCGCCTCGGGTGTCAAGCCGACAGCCGGGCGGGCGGCGGTTCAGCCCGCAGCCCGCCGCAGCCCGCTCCCCACGCCGATGGGCAGTCTCCGGCCGGCAGCGGACTGGCGGGCCTCAGGCCGGCGACCGGGCCATCGGCCGCCGCAGGGTTTACAGCGACACAAAGCGTGCCTAGCATCAGTGTTATTTTCACCTCAGTCCACGTACCAACGCATCGATAGGGCTCATTGCCGACAACACCTCACGTCAGAATATAAAAGGAGGACGCCCACCATGAAACGCCTCTTTCCCTACTTTTTAGCGCTGTCGCTCATCCCCTGGATGGTGTCGACGGCCGCCGCCGAACGTATGCACGTCACCTATCAGGTGGACGGTAAACCGTATGAAGGTTACTACACCAGTGAGAAACGTGGTGCCCCGCTCGTGCTATTGATTCACGATTGGGATGGTCTCACGGAATATGAGGTCAAACGCGCCGACATGCTGGCTGAAATGGGCTACGCCGTCTTGGCGGCGGATCTTTTCGGCGCCGGGGTCCGTCCCACGGAGGTCAAGGACAAGCGCCAGCATACGGGTGAACTCTACAAGGACCGCGAGAAGATGCGGGCGCTGCTCTTTGGCGCTCTCCAGGCCGCCAAGGGATGGGGCGCGGACACCTCCAAGGCCGTGGCCATGGGATACTGCTTCGGTGGCGCCGCCGTGCTGGAGTTCGCCCGGGCCGGCGCACCCCTCAAAGGGTTCGTGACCTTTCACGGGGGACTCAGTACGCCCGAGGGCCAGGACTACAGCCAGGCCAAGGGGAAGGTGCTCGTGTTCCACGGGACAGCCGACGCCAATATCACCATGGACCATTTTGCGGTCCTGGCCAAGGAGCTGGAAACCGCCGGAGTGGCCCACGAAATGGTCACTTACAGCGGCGCTCCCCACGCCTTCACGGTTTTCGGCAGCGACCGTTACCGGGCGGAAGCCGACACCCAATCGTGGACGCGGTTCACCGCTTTTCTCAAAGAGACCCTAAATTAGCGCCAGGCGCGCATCCAGACGTGTAAAACGGGCCGCCGTCTTGGCGTTGTTGACCGCCATGGCCAAGGCCCGTTTGCTGCCCACCACGACGACCAGCCGCCGCCCCCGCGTGATCGCTGTGTAGAGCAGATTGCGCTGCAGCAGAACGTAATGCTGGGTCATAAGGGCCAGGACCACGGCCGGGTATTCCGATCCCTGGGATTTGTGGACCGAGACGGCGTAGGCCAGGACCACTTCGTCGAGCTCGTGAAATTCATAGGTCAACAGGCGGTCGTCGAAGCCGATCACCACTGCCTGGGTCTCCCTATCCACATGGGCGATGCGCCCGATGTCACCGTTGAAGATCTCCTTGTCATAATTGTTGCGGATCTGCATCACCTTGTCGCCGATGCGGTAGTGGCGTTCGCCGCGCACCAGGACATCGCCCCGGGGGTTGAGGCGTTCCTGGAGCACCTGGTTGAGGTGGCCCGCACCGACCAGGCCGCGGTGCATGGGGGTGAGCACCTGGACATCGTCCACCGCATCGACACCGAAGCGCCGGGGAATCCGCTCCGCCACCAGCGTCGCGATCGTCTCGAGGGCCGACGCCGGCGTCTCCCGCTCGATGAAGAAGAAGTCGCTGTCGCCAGCGATGGGCCGCGTGATGGGCATCTGGCCGGCATTGATACGATGGGCGTTCACCACGATATGGCTGCGTTGCGCCTGGCGAAAGATCTCGGTCAGCATCACCACCGGGACGACGCCGGAGCTGATCATATCGGCCAGCACGCTACCCGCACCGACCGACGGCAACTGGTTGGCATCACCGACGAAGATCAGCGTGGCCTCGGGCGGTACCGCTTTGAGCAGATGGTGCAGGAGGATGGTATCCATCATCGACGCTTCGTCGATGATGAACAGACCACCGTCCAGCGGCTTCGCGTCATTGCGCTGAAAGCCGCCCTTTGAAGGACTGTACTCCAGGAGTCGGTGGATGGTCTTGGCCTCCCGGCCGGTGGCCTCGCTCATCCGCTTGGCGGCGCGCCCGGTGGGGGCTGCGAGGGCGGCCTGGACGCCGAGATATTGAAACAGCTCTAGGATGGCGGTGATAATAGTGGTCTTGCCCGTCCCCGGCCCACCGGTGAGCACCATGAGCTTGCTCTCCAGAGCGCAGGTCAGGGCCTCCCGCTGACGGGGCGCCAGCTCGATGGGCAGTTGCGCCCCTACAGCGGCCAAGGCCGCTGAAGGGGCTTGGGTGAAGGTCTGCTGAGGAGTGCGCTGCAGCGCCCGCAGCCGACGGGCGATCTCGGTCTCGCAAAGGTGGTACTTGGCGAGGTATACGGCTGAATCGCTGCGCGATTCAGCTTGCGAATTGCGCCGCAATTCGGCCGAGGCAGCGGGTCCGGAAACCGCGTGGGGGCTGACGGGCATGCTGTCGGAAGGCACCGCCGGCAGCGGCTCGACGACCACCTGGCCGGCATTGGCCAGAACGCCCAGGGCACTGCCCACCGCCGCCCCCGCCACACCGAGCAGCTCGGTGCTGCGCGTGACGAGCGCTTCGAACGGGTAGTAAACATGCCCCTCATCGGCGAGCTGGTGCAGAAGGTAGACAATGCCCGCCTGAATGCGCATGGGCGTGTCGTCTGCGAAGCCCAGCTGGCTGGCGATGCGGTCTGCGGTGACGAAACCGATGCCGAAGATGTCCGAGGCCAGCCGGTAGGGGTTCTCCCTCATCACTTCAAGCGATGCCGACCCGTAGTGCTTGTATATCTTCACCGCGTAGGTGGTGCTGACGCCATGACCCAGGAGAAATTGCATCACCGTGCGGATCTCCCGCTGGGCGTCCCAGGCCTCACGAATCAGGGCCACGCGTTTGGGTCCGATGCCGGCCACTTCGGTCAGGCGATCGGGGTCCTCTTCGATGATCTGCAGGGCCGCCTTGCCGAAGTGGGTCACGATGCGGCCCGCCATGGTAGGACCGATGCCGCGTATGAGGCCCGAGCCCAAGTACTTGCGAATCCCCTGAACCGAGGCCGGCACGGCGGTCTCGTAATGGCCCACTTGAAACTGCTCGCCGAAGCGGGGATGCTGAATCCAGCGCCCGCGCAGGCGCAGCACCGCGCCGGCGGCAGGCGACATGAGATTGCCGACGATAGTGACCAACTCGGGACGCCCCCGGACCTTTAGCTTGGCAACCGTGTAGCCGGTCTTCTCGCTGGTATAGGTGATCCGCTCGAGCTGGCCGCGGAGGGTCACCTCGTCGGTCTCGTCCGGCGGGGGCATGGGCCCATGCTGTTTCAAGGGGTCACACCCAACGGGGCAGGCGCACCTGATCGGGATCGGGCTCGCCGGGAATGAAACCTTTGATATCCAGGACAGGCGAGCCGTCCAGGGCATCGAGCCCCGCCACGGTCAGGGTCAATCCATCGACGGCCAATAGTTGGCATCGGGTCAGGGCGACAAGATTGGGCCGTACGGGGGCGTGGGTGGCAAAGACACCCGTGAGGGGGTTGCCGCGATCCCCGCGGGGATATACCTGCAGGGTGCTGCGCCCTTCAGGCGTATCGTTGTGGTGGAACCAGTAGAGGACCATTATATGGGAGTAGTCTGCCAACCCCAGAAGCGCGTCGGCGTAGGCGGCATCAATTTCGATCCGGCTGGCGGTGTCGCTGCGGTGGACCCGGCCCACTGGTCGCAGCATCAGGGCATCACGCATGGCAAGGGCACTCTCAGGAATCGGGATGGTTGTTGCGGTTGCAGTATGCCAAAAGGCCGCTGAAAAGACAATCGGGACCCTGCGCGCCGAGGCGACCGTCCCCCTTGCATTCAACCGCCAAACCGCTTATTTTAGATCCGCAGCAATCGAAAAGCGCCTGGCACCAGGCTGCCGCCATGGAGCGAAAAACAGACGCGCAGACGAATGGCCTGGGACCTGTCTCTGACCGCCTAACGATCGAGTGTGGATTGGCCATGGGGTATGTCTTCGATTTTCATGACGCCAAAGCTTACGAGCGTTGGTGTGAGAATCGTCGCAATCGGCTGGCGGCTGAATTGGAAAGCCGGTTGATGCTCGACATGCTCAAACCCGCGTCCAATGAAACGGTTCTCGATATCGGCTGCGGCGTCGGCTCCATCCTGCAACCATTACTGGATCAGGATCTCTCTGTCACCGGTATCGACCCTTCCCCCTACATGCTCGATATCGTCTATGGCCGATTTGAAAACCAGGTGGACCTCTACCGCGGCTATGCCGAAGAGCTGCCCTTTGACGACAACAGCTTCAACCATGCCTGTTTCTTCACCAGCCTGGAGTTTGTGGAGGATCCCAAGAAGGCCCTTTCGGAAGCCTTTCGCGTGGCCAAGGACAAGGTCTTTCTCGGCGTCCTCAACCGCTATGCGCTGAAAGGTGTCCAGCGACGCGTGGTGGGGGTCTTCACCCAGACGATCTACAATCGCGCCCAATTCTACAGCATCTGGGAGCTCAAACGGATGGTGCGCGCGCTGCTTGGCGATGTGCCCATCCGCTGGCGCACGGTTTGCCTCTTCCCGCGGCCCGAAGGCCCCATCGTCAGCAGCATTGAACGCTCCGCCCTGGTGCAGCGATGCCCCTTCGGCACCTTCGCCGGCATGGTGGTCACGCTGGTGCCTCGGTTCCGAACGCGCCCGCTGGCCCTGCGATACCAAGCCAAGCCCTCACCCGGCGCCCTGCCCACCTGATCTCGTATGGCGGCGAGTGGAACCGATTGGCCGCGACATCGCCAGGAGGTGCACTGATGGAAGCCCAGCTTTACGATCGTCTTGAAAATGACAAGGTGCACTGCCGCCTCTGTAGTCAGGACTGCGTGATCACCCCGGGGCGGCGGGGCAAATGCGGGGTCCGCGAGAACCGGGACGGCACCTTGGTGAGTCTGGTGTATGGCCGGGTAATTGCGGCCAACGTGGATCCCATCGAGAAAAAACCCCTCTACCATCTGCTACCGGGCAGTCTCAGCTTCTCCATTGCCACGGTGGGCTGCAATCTGCGGTGTCGCTTCTGCCAAAATGCCGACATCGCCCAGATGCCCAGGGATTCGGCGGGCCGAATCACGGGTCGCTCTCAGACGCCGGCGGAGATCGTGGCCGCCGCCAAGGCCCACGACTGCGCCAGCATCGCCTATACCTACACCGAACCCACCATCTATTTCGAGTTCGCCCACGATACCGCCCGCGAAGCCCGCGCCGTCGGGCTGAAGAACGTGTGGGTTACCAATGGCGCCATGAGTGCCGACGCGCTGGCGATGGCGGCCCCATACCTGGATGCGGCCAACGTGGATCTGAAGGCCTTCAGCGACAGCTTCTACCGCCAATTGTGCGGTGCCCGGCTGGACCCGGTCCTGAGGACCCTGCGGGAAATGAAGCAGCGGGGGATCTGGGTGGAGGTGACCACGCTGCTCATCCCCGGTCTCAACGATGACGAGGACGAACTCGCCCGCTTGGCAACCTTCATTGTCGAGGATCTGGGCCCAGACACCCCATGGCACGTGAGCCGTTTTCACCCCACCTATCAACTCACCGACCGCCCCCCCACCCCTGTGGAGACGATTCTCAACGCCCGCCGAATCGGTCTGGCGGCGGGGCTGCGCTATGTTTACTGCGGCAATATCCCGGGCCGGGGCGGGGAGGACACCATCTGCTGGACGTGCGGCCAGCCGCTCGTTGAACGAACCGGTTTTACCATCCAACGCAATCGTGTAGCGGGAGGCCGCTGCCCCTATTGTCGCGCATCCGTGGCGGGTGTGGGGATGGACAGCGCTTCCGGACAATCCCACTGAGGCCATTCGGCCACGACAGCCACAACGGGCCGGTGCCATCCGGTACCAGACTCACCATAGCCGGCAACCTGCGCCGGAAAGGTAGAAAAATGGGGAAATATCTTGGATATGTGATCCTGATCCTCACCCTCCTGTTCGCTCTGGAGTGGTTCCAGGTTGTCGACGTCCCGGTGCTGGAGATACCCGATTACCTGTCGGGGAAACGGGATATGGTCGAGTCCACCGAAGCGGTATTGGATCAGATGGAGTGAGCGGCGGACGGATCGAGATCCTCCCGTCCGGTCGCGCCGCATCGCCCTCCGGTCGCACAGGGACCCGACCACCGTTTTGACACCCGTTCAAGCGTGGTGTAGAAATCGCGTATGGTTCCTTTCAGTTTCGACCGCGTTGCCCGTTCTTGGCAACGTGGGTGTACCCAATTCGCTGCTTCATCGGCCCGTTGAAACGGTTGCTGCGTCGATGCTGCGATTCTCCTGTCGATTACGTCTCCTTCGCTGAACTGGCCCAAGTGTCCAGATCGCCCTCTCTCTTTCCAACGCCGTACCGAAGTTGACCCAGGCGGTTTCCACCGATGGCGCCCCTTTCCTCGTCCGGTTGGCCGATCACCGAACGAATAACCGCGGGGTGGCGAATACAACGCGGGAATGCGTCACCTGTTCCTCATCACGGCGGATGCGGGCGAGCGGCGGTGTCCGGTTTCCACCTACTGCCGACTGCCGGCTCCATCGACAGCGATAGGAGGAGAAGAAGATGAAACCCATGAACAGACGCGCTTTTCTGAAGACCATGGCCGCCGGTGGAGCGGCTATCGGCGTGGGAAACCTGGCCGCCTGCACTTCGATGAAGGGTATCGCCGAGCCGCCGGCCCTCGCCCCCGGACCCGTGGTCAGTGTCGTGCGCATAGAGAAGGGCAAACTGGACCATGCGGTCAGCGAGGCCGTCGATCTGTTGGGGGGCGTGGAGACGGTGGCCAACGGCAAAGAGCGCATTTTGCTGAAGCCGAACCTCGTCAGTCCAGACATCCGCAACGTGACCAAGCCCGAGGTGGTCCGCTCTTTGGCGCACTTGCTGCAGAGGTCCGGTAAGGAAGTCCTCATCGGAGAGGGATCCGCTGCAGCGGCGCCCAATTATCGACCGGAAATCTTCGGCAGTGTCTGCCGGACGACAGACGTGGAGATGCTCGAAGCGATTCAGCGGGCTGTCTTCGATCGAGTGGGCTACAGCGAGCTTTCCCAATCCTTGCACATCCCGCTGATCAACCTGCATACCGGTGAAATGGTGGCGGTGTCCCTGCCCGACGGCTTTGTCTTCAAGGAGATCCTTCTGCACCGGTCACTCGTCGAGAGCGATCTCATCTGCTCGGTGCCGATGATGAAAACCCATGGGCTCGCGGGCGTCACCTTGGGGATGAAGAATCTGATTGGACTGTATCCAGGCCAGGTTTACGGCACCGTCCGCTCTTCGGTGCACCGCCTGGCGGCAACGGTCGAAGCATCGGGCACGGCGTCGGCCATCGTCGATATGGTCCGGGCGAGCCAGGTCGGATTGGTCGTAATCGACGCCTCCATGGCGATGCAGGCACAGGGGCCAACCGTTGGCGGCGGCGGGAGGCTGGTCGCGATGGATCTGATCATCGCGGGGACCAACGCCTTGGCGACGGATATGGTCGCCGCCCACTTGATGGGCTTTCAGCCCGATGAGATCGCAACCTTCTCCTGGGCCTGGAAGGCGGGACTGCGGCCGTGCCAGCTGGATGAAATCGAGATCCGCGGAGGGGATCTACACAGGCTTGGCCGGCATTTTGAACGCCCCCGGATCACCCCCTGGGAGGCGATCGCCAACTGGGGGCCGCCCTGCTGACCAGCACGCCCCTGCCAGGGACGGGAGATGAGGGCTGTGCGCGGACAGGCATGGTCGCGACCCTGTCAGTCGCCCTTCCAGAAGGCCGTCTGCCCCTGTAACCATTGGATCGCCTCGCTTCGCCGATAGAACAGTTTCACATCCCAAAATCTGTTCTGTGAAGTGATTTCGAGGAAGCTCACATCCTCCCGAATCAATGGCGGTGCCACAGGTGAAAGTAGCAGCGCCGCTTTATTCTGGCGGCTGAACCCCAATTGCGTCCACAGTTTGGGCTGATGGAGAATTTCCAGGGTGGTCAGTTCAGATTCTTTCGCCAACCGGAGATCGACGAGAAACCGGCTGCAACCGTCTATGGCCGCGTAGGCCTGTGCCCGTTCGGTTGCCGCTTGAACATCTTTCTTATCAATAGACGCCGAATAGGTGATCACGACGATATCCGTTGTGGTGTCTGGGCGCACAGTAATGGCCATCGCTCCTCACAATTGGCCGCATTGGGCCGGTCATGGTTGGTGGGATCTCCGATCCTGCCGGCCGCATGGCGGATGGCAGTCATCTGGTTTCAGATGTGGTCTCCAAACCCGATTCCTCGAGAGAAGGTGTCTGCATCACCCACCCCGTGTTTCACCCCGATCCAACGCTTCACGAACTTTTTCGGCCAAGTCCACAATTGAAAACGGTTTTGCGACAAAGATGATATCCTGACCCAAAACACCATTTCGAGCGATCACATCCGCCGGATAGCCTGACATGTAGAGAGCCTTGAGCCCAGGTCTGTCGTCGCGAAGGCGATCGGCCAATTCACGCCCATTCATCTTCGGCATCACCACATCGGTCAACACTAGATCGATGTGGCGTTGGGAGTTCTTAACGATTTGAATCGCTTCAATGGGGTCGTTGGCAACCATCACTTGGTAGCCCAATTTCTTGAGAATGGTGGTCGTTAATTCCAGCAGAATCTCGTCGTCTTCAACCAGGAGTACCGTCTCGCTCCCCGTTTGAATTGGCACTGGGTCGTCGCCGGATGCCGCACATTGCGCTTCATCCGATGCCACCGGGAAGAAAATTTTGAAGGCGGTCCCTTTGCCAAGCTCGCTGGTGGGGTAGATAAACCCATTGTTCTGTTTGACGATCCCGTAGACGGTGGCCAATCCGAGACCTGTACCCTGCCCCATCGGTTTGGTCGTAAAAAAAGGATCAAAAATCTGGGTCAGGGTGTTGGTGTCCATCCCACAGCCGGTATCACTTGCCGTCAGCCTCACATAGGTGCCGGGAATCAGGCCCGCAAACTGGCGGCAATAGGCGTCATCCACGGTCACACACTGGGTCTCCAAGGTAATGGTGCCGACATGGGCAATCGCGTCGCGGGCATTTACGCAGAGGTTGGTGATGATCTGGTCCAGTTGAGATGGATCGATGAGGATCTTCGGGAGATGATGGCCCGGAATCCATGCCAGCTCGATCGATTCGCCGATGAGACGGTGCAGCATCTGTATGGCTTGTGCAATGTGCTCATTTATCTGAATCAGTTCTGGCTGAACCGGTTGTTTACGGGCATAGGCGAGCAGCTGCCGCACCAGGTCCGATGATCTCAGCCCGGCCGTGTAAATGCTCTGAACCAGCGAACGGGAGGAAGCGTCCGCCGGCAGATCGTCCAAGAGCAACTCGGTGTTGCCGATGACGATGGACAGCATATTGTTAAAATCGTGCGCGATCCCGCCGGCCAGGTGGCCAACGGCCTCCATACGTTGGGCCTGCAACAGCTGCGCATGCAGGTGTTTATTCTCTTTTCCCGCCAGGATGTTGGCCGTGATATCTTCGACGATGCCATCGATATAGAGAACGTTGCCGGCGTCGTCTTCGATGGCGTTTGAGGTGATCGAACCCCAGATCGGAACCCCATTGCGGCCTTTCAATTGGGCCTGAAAGCCAGTTGTGCCTTTGGTATTGCGAATCTCCGCACGCATCCGACGACAATCGTCGGCGTTCAGGAAGAAGTGGTGGGTGTTGATCGCGTCCAAGGTATGGGTCGGGGCAATCCCAAGCATCTTCATCAGAGCGGGGTTGATGCTCAATAACCGACCTGCATAGGTGGAACGAAAAATACCGACAGGGATATTCTCGTTGAGGGTCCGATAGCGCTCTTCGCGGTCGCTGATCTCGCGATGCGCCGCGACAAGCGCTTGCTCCCGAGCACTGATCTCCCGCCCCATCTGCTGGAAGCGACACCAGATATCAGTGAATTCACGATAGATGGTGGTTCCACGGACCTGCTGAAAACGGCCGTCATGGAGGGCTCGAATGGCATCGCTAAAGAGCTGCAGCGGACGACGGATGAACAGCCGTACGGAACCGATGACGATGAGGCCGATGCCGGCAATCATCGCCAGAATGGTGCAGAGACCAAAGTAAATATTCTGGGTTTGCCGTTCCCGATAGACCCGGTTGGTCAGGCCCAGTTGAACGGCGCCCACGGGGGTGCCCTGAAGAGAAACCGCCGCGCTCTTCACCAGGGTGACCATCGCCGTGAATTCGGGAGCCTGGTAGATCACCTTGCCGGCCTGATCGGTGATGGTCAGGGATGCGATCAGATCATGGCCCAATGCTGCCGCGCCGATTTTTCGAACGGCGGAGCCATCGTAGTTCCATAAAGGGAGCTCAAGACTTTTGGTCAGAGAGCGCAGATGCGCATTCCCTCTTTGATTGAAATGGTCGCTATCCTGTTTGGTGACAATGGACACGTGAAGCAGGAGCGATATCACGGTGACCACCGTCGCAGCGGAGAGGATCGCCAAGGTGATTTCGAAGGCCAACGACCTGGCCGTCAGCGGCCATCTAAGATTGGCGATTGCTTTTTGCACCACCGACTTCACTATCTGAAGCTCCAATTGGGACCGCCAGTCTGGACAAGCGGAACCGACGACATCGTTCGGTAATTCGCTTTGGACGACAGCGCGGAATTCAATCCGGCGATCAGCTCAGACCCCCAGATCGGCAGGGGAGACCGCTGATTCTAATGTTTTGCCAGTGGATCCAACCACAGGCCCTGCGCCCTGAGAGGCGTCTGAGACGTCAACAGCGGGTTGTTTACCCGTATAATTCTGCGCGACCGCAATCCTGCCTGACGGATCGCCGCCGAATGGTACTGCCAGAAGAGGCGATCGAAATCCCCGTCGTGGATCATGGTCAACAAGCCGGTTTCAATACGCTTTGCCAACGCGGGGTATTTGGGACTGACAAAAATGTAGATCGGTTGTGGAAGATATAAGGCCAAAGTGGGTTCGATGCGCATCTCCGGGAAGCGGTCGCTTCGGTCATTGTACTCCGTGAAGATCTCGTTGATGCCCCTTGGAAAGTAGTCGAATCGGCCGACCGCCAGCATCTCGAACAGCCCCTCGTAGTGGCTTCCCGTCACAACGGGGAATCCAAGCGACTTCATGACACGGGTGGTAACCCATTGCTGACGCAGTCCCGCGCGCAATGCCTTGAGGTCCTCGACAGACTGCACCTGGGTGAAGCGCTCCCTATTTTGCTGATGAATCAGGAACAACCGATACCCCAACACCCCTTTGGCGATGGGAATGCGGATCGGTAGGGTCTTCTCCTCCCACGCTCTCTGCGTCGGGACGATGTCCACATTGATCACCGTTCCGGAAATCAGTTCCACCAGGGCCCGATCGCGTTGTACACCGCAATCGGCATGGTGAATCGTGAACGCCCCAAACAGAGCCCTCGTTTTTTCAAGCGCCATCTCTAGGACCGCGTTGTTGTATTCATGGCGCCGATCCAACACCGAATGGGGCCTTTCAAGACGTACCGCATCGATGGCCGCTGCGGTCGCCGGGATGGCGAGCATCACGAGGAGGAAGACCCCCCATCGCAACGTCTGGTGGGCAATGCGAACAGCCCCATACGCCCGTTCACCGCAGCCGCCATGCACAAGGTGCGCAGGATGCGCCGCCCCTTTGGTGGCGTGCCGATAGTGCAAACCGGCCGGACGGTTTCGAAGCCGGCCGTGCGCCAATGGCCCGTCGCTATAGAAGTTAGCAGTCATGTAGAATCGTTCTCCCGCCAGAAGGTCGCTTGCCGACCCCAATTACTTCGGATCCACCGACGGCCAGCGGCTATATTTTAAACTGATCGACACTCTTCTTCAGTATATCGGCCAGCTGGTTTAAGCCACCGGCACTCGTGCGAATCTGGCCACTATTATCTGACATCGTATCGGTTGCTCGGTTCACTTCCGCAATATCATGGGCAATGTGGTTGGCGACCTCAGAGCTCTGGGTCACATTGTCCGTAACCTCCAGAATGCCAATGGCCGCCTGACTGACGTTGTCCGATATCTCTCTTGTGGTGGTTGACTGCTCTCCAACCGATGAAGCGACATCATCAACCATGTGGTTAACGTCTGTGATGGCCGTCGTGATCTGTTCAATTTCCGAGACCGTCTCCGTCGTCGAACGCTGAATATTATCGATCTTTTTGGTTATTTCCAGCGTTGCCTCGGCGGTTTGCTGGGCGAGATTCTTGATTTCAGCGGCGACGACTGAAAACCCCTTCCCGGCCTCTCCGGCACGGGCTGCCTCGATGGTGGCATTTAGGGCCAACAGATTGGTTTGCTCCGATATCTCATTGATGGTTTCAACGACATTTCCAATATCTTGCGCGGACTGGCTCAGAAGACGGATGCGCTGCGCTGCTGTTTCGGTTCGGGTTACCGTTTGGTGGCTTGTACAGCGCGTCTTCTCCGTATTTTCTGCAATTTCATTGATGGTTGCGGTCATCTCTTCAGCGGCAGTAGAGACCGTGCCGATATGGGTTGAAAATTGCGCAACCGCAGTGGCAACAGACGCCATGTTGGTGCTCATCTCCTCGGCAGCCGCAGCCACCGAATCTGATTTGGCCGACATTTGGTGCGCCCCATCAGACATCTTTTCAGAAATATTGAGCAGGTCGCCTGAGGACGTGTTCAGGGAGCTAGAATTAGTGGAGATATTCCGGATGACTTCCTGAAGTTTGTCCACAAAAAGGTTGAACCACTTGGCCAGACTGGCAATTTCATCTTTGCCGCTCATCTCCAGGCGCTTGGTTAAATCTCCCTCTCCCGAGGCGATATCCCTCATGGAGTCGACAACATGATTTAATGAACGCACGATTGCGTTGACCATTATCAGCGCAACTCCCAATACCGCCAAAATGGCCAGCGCACATGTAACGACAATCAGGAAGCTCTTTTTACGGCTTATTTCTGCGCTGGTCGCTATATTCTCTATGAGGCTTTGCTTAATCTCGGCGAGCTCATTTAATGAGAAGACAACTTGCAATCGGCCCAGTTTGTCGCCCTGATCCTCAAATACCTTGGAATAGATAAGGGTATGATCGGCGATAGCGAAGATTGGCTGATCGATCGGCAGGGCAAGCTTCTCATTTTCAGGGAGCGGTTTTCCGAGCAGGACGTTCCCGTCCTCGCCGTTCGCCAGCACCCGCTCCTCCGCGTCTAAAAAGAAGGCGGCGGTAACCGCTGTATATCGCTTTATCCGCTTCAGAATCTCATTTAACGCCTCCGGCTCAGGACCATAGAGCGGATCCAGCGCGCTGGCTTCGATAAAGGCCATTAAGTTGAAGATCGCATCCTTGTAAACGGCCTGGGTTGCTTTGGACGAACTGATGATTTCCCGACTTAATCGATCGATGGTGACATGACTCTCCTTAAGAAAAAAAACAAAGGTCATCACCGACACAAAGCCCAGTATCATTAATGGCGATATTACTTTTTTGCGAATAGACATAGCTATCTCGATCCTTAGGTCTTATGAGCTCCGAAGGCGATTACAGACCAAGCGCTTTCCTGACGCTACCGTTCATGACGGCAATGGGGTCGCCATCGAATTCAGAAAAACCCGATGGTGTTTTTATGGCGCTCAGCGCTGCGGAAGCTGCCGGATCATTTTGGGCGTCAAGCAGTAGGGATTTCAGCCGGTCAAAAGATACGCCCTTGCGAACCAGGAGGACATGTCTGGGAACATATGCGGACTCGGGCGTCAGTATTCTGAACTCCGGATTACCGTCGACCGCACTTTTCTTGATACCGCCGGCGTCCGCTTTTTTACCCGCCCGCACCTGGGCAACGGTATTGTCGTCATCTTTACTGAAATAGTAGGCCACCTGGCCCGGAACGGGTTGGGAAGATTCGCTCAAGGTAAGACCGGCACCAACCAGAATGCTTTTCGGGAGCAAAAAAGATGATGTGGAATCCGGCTCTTCAAACGCAATCACTTTGCCGTTCAGATCGGACAGGGTCCGGATGGGGGAGTCTTTGGGCACAAAGACAACCGAATTATACTGCTTGAGGCCCTTTTTTTCCCGAATCAGAACCGGGACGGCACCTGTCGCATCCATCATCTGAACTACCCCATATGGACTTTCGAAAATAAAATCGACTTCTTCGTTTTTTATCTTGACAATCATCTCTGAGACCGTTTTCGTCACCACAACCTTACCGGTGGGAAGGCCTTTCGCGCTGAGATAATGCAATAGTGGTTTAAATTGCTTGATGGTTTTACTCGGGCTGCTTCCGATTATGCCCAGGTTCAACTTTTCAGATGCCATGGCCGCTAACGGTGTTCCCAGAACGCAAAGCATAAGGATGGACATCATCGTGGCCTTGCACAGTGAATTCGCGAATCTTTTGAAAATCATGGAGCCTCCTGCTTTTGGTGTAAGGTGTTGGGGTAGAATATCTACCGCGGTTCGGGTTCCCTTATCGGCGTCTGGGGTAGGTTGCCCGGATCCACGGCACGGTCCAGGGCCTGCCGCACTTCCATGGACAGACGGTGGATGGTGAACGGCTTCTCGATGATCCCGCAGATCCCCAGCCGCGTAATCTTGGTGAGGTCGATGGCGTTGACGTAACCCGAGCAGATCAGCACAGGGACCTCTGGCTGGCGGTGCAGAATCGCCTCGGCCAGACGCACCCCCGTCATCCCCGGCATGTTCATATCCGTGATCACCAGCTGATATGCGTTCGGTTTTTGTCTGAAGGCCGCCAGGGCTTCCAACGGGCAGGTTTTGGCATCGACCCGATAGCCGAGCTCGGTCAGCATCTCTTCAACCAAATCGACCAGGGCAGTTTCATCATCCACGAAGAGAACCTGTTCTGAGCCGGCGCGCAGCTTTGGCGCCTCGGGGACTGTCGGTTCTTCCGGGAGGGTGTGGCAGGGGAATAAGATCTGGAAAGTAGTACCGCTGCCCGGCGCGCTTTGTACCCGCATGACGCCGCCATGATCCTCCACGATGCCCATCACGGTCGGCAAACCGAGACCGGTGCCTTGACCCGCCGCTTTGGTCGTGAAGTAGGGTTCGAAGATATGGGGCTGTATATCGGCATCCATGCCACAGCCGTCATCGGACACGGTCAGGCGCAGATAGGATCCGGGCGTGAGCCCCTCATCGCCAATATTGGACGGCGTCAGCTCTTCGGCCGTTACAGCGATCTCGATATGCCCGCTATCGCCGTCCAACGCATGGAAGGCGTTGGTAGCAAGGTTCATCAGCACCTGATGGATCTGAGTGCGATCTCCCAGAATGGTCCGTCCCTGGGAGGCGAACTTCTGGCGGATTTCGATGGTCGACGGGAGGGTGGTTCGCAACAATTCGTAGGCCTCCTTGGCCACACTTGCGATATCGATGGGTTGCTTCGAGGCGTTACGGGGGCGGCTGAAGGCGAGGATCTGGTCCACAAGTCGCTTGGCGCGGTGGCCGGCGGCACGGATGTGGTGAAGATAATCCTGGGCTTTGTGCGCTTTCGGCAGCGCCATTTGCGCCAATTGTGTGTTGCCAAAAATAGCGCTCAAGGTGTTGTTGAAGTCGTGGGCGACCCCGCAGGTCAACGCACCGATCACTTCCATCTTCTGGGCTTGCATCAGACGCGCGTTCAAGTGGTTCACCTCGCTGACCAAAGCATTCTCCCGGGCCAGGGAGCGGCAGAGAACCCAGTGTCCCAGGAGGGGGCCGGCATCGCTTCCATCCGCGCTGATGGCGGCCGTCGTTACGGCGAAACTGGCCGTTTCCGTCTGTCCGCCAGACACGGACGTGGACGGATCCTCAACCATCGGTTTCCCGCGAAACCGTATCGTCACCGAGTGGCTGGCGACACGACCGGCGGTGTCCGGTCCGAGGCGTTCCACCAGCTTCGGTCGGTCCTGGGGATGGAGAAATTCGGCCAGCAGTTGCCCCCGCATCTCCTCGGACGTCCATCCGCAGCCCGGCAAGGCACGGTTGAGGTGACGGATCGCTCCCGAGAGATCCACGTGAAACACGGTATCGGCGGCGGCGCTGAGCAGGGCGGCCACTTCCGGTGCGCCTGGGCGGCGGCCACCCAGGGAGTGCTGGCGGGAAGAAACCCTCTGCACAATGAGCTGAATCGTGCCGGAGGAGCGGTCCAGCAGGCAGGCGCTGATCTCAACCGTGAGGATGCGCTCATTGGCGGTGTGCAGATCGGTCGTCAAGCGGCACTGCTCGGATGCCAGCAGGCGGTCACGGAGCTGTGCATCTTCGAATTGGGGAAGAATGGCGGTGAGCGGCCGTTGAAAGAGGGTCGTGGGATCGACCCCCAGCAATGCGATGGCGTTCTTGTTGGCATCGATGATGGCGCCATCCAGTCGACAGAGCAAGATGGCGTCATTGGATTGCTCAAAAAGGCGGCGATAGCGACGTTCGCTGTGCGCCAGCGCCTTCTCGCTAGGGCACCCTTCGTCGGATGGGGCGTCAAGATAGATCAGTTCTGCGGCCATTGGGTGTATGTTCGGTTCCCGAAGGATCGGTTGCTAAATTAGGGATCGTGCGCGGACGATCCGGTACGTGTGGTAAAGCGCGAAGCGGCCTCGGCATCGCCACGCGTCAACCGCATCTGAACTGCGCCACCAGTTGATTGAGTTCCTCGGCCAGTTGGGAGAGATTGGCTGAACTTTGCTTCACGGTCTGACTGCTCTTGACGATCTGTTGGGTGGATTGATCGACCTCGCCGATGTCCGCCGCAATGGTGCTCGACACGTCCGAGCTCTGGCTGACATTCTCGTTGACCTCCTGAATCCCCTCCGACGCTTGGGAGATGTTGGTGGTGATCTCGCGGGTGGCGCCGGACTGCTGCTCTACAGCGCTGGCCATGCCGTTGATAATATCGTTGATCTCGGCAATGACGGTGGAGACGGCGTCAATTTGGCTGATGGTCTGATCGGTCGTCGTCTGCACATCATCGATCTTGGCCTTGATATCCAGGGTCGCCTTGGCCGTCTGCTGGGCCAGCTCTTTGATCTCATTGGCCACCACCGCAAATCCCTTCCCGGCCTCCCCCGCCCGGGCCGCTTCGATGGTGGCGTTCAGGGCCAGGAGATTGGTCTGTTCCGATATCTCCGTGATGGTTTCGGTCACGTGGCTGATCTCCTTGGCCGCGCGGCCCAGGCTGGCCATGGAGGCCGAGGCACCCGAGGCCTGCTGAACAGCCTCTCCGCTGATGGTGCGCGCCTGATTCGCATTGCCGGCGATTTCGGAGATGGTGGTTGACAGCTCTTCGGTGGCCGACGCCACCATGGTGGCGCTGGTGGCCGATTGCTCCATGGCGGCAGCGACGGCTTGGAGGTTGGCCGTCATCTCCTCGGCCGCTGAGGCCACCGAGACGGATCGGCCGGAGGTGTCCTCGGCATCCTCGGTCAGATTCTGGGAGATGGTGGCAAGCTCGGTCGCGGACTCCGTGAGAGTTGCGATGCCGGCCACCACTTGCTGGATGGTTTGGCGGAGCTGATGGGCCATCTCGTTGAGGGACTGGATGAACTGGCCCATCTCATCGGTGCGGTCGGTGGTCAGCGATTGGCGAAAATCGCCCCTGGACATCTGTTGGGCAAACCCCACCGCTTGGACGATGGGCCGGGTGATGGCCAGACTGATGACGAGACCCAGCAGGATACTGACCGCCAGACCCGTGACCAGAAAGAGCGCGATAATGATGGTCGCCCTGTGGCCGTTGGTGACGAGGTCGCTTGTGGTAGCGGCAATCATCTTCTCAGCGCCGACGGCCAGCAGCTGCACGCCGGTTTCAAATTGATAGATATCGTTTTTGATCGGCTTCATCAGTTGGTTGGCGGCCTGGGGCGTCAGGGTTTGATCGCCCAGAATGCGATCGGCGAGCTTCGTGAATCCCGCCACATAGTTCCCATAGGCGTCCCGGCTGGTGGCGATGGCGGTTTGAAGCTCCTCTGGGAGACGGTCCTCCGCTGCAGCTGCGGCTACGGTGCGGTCCAGTGTTTCGACCGTTTTTTGGGAGACCGCCTGGAACTTTTTCAGGTACCCTTTCTGCTTCTCCAGGTTTCCGATGTTCAGGAAAAAATCCTTTTCGTAGCGGCGATGACTGAGGGCCAGCACCTGCAGGTGTTCGGCGGAGACCAGCAGCGCCATATCCTCGGCGGCGAGGGTCTCGAGGGCATCCGCCGTGTGGGAGATGGTCATCAGCCCCTTGCCGCCGACGACAAGGGTGATGAGGGCGGTGAGCAGAAAACCGCCGATAAGCTTTTGCTTGATGGACAATTGGGACAATTTCACCCCTTGCATGGGCCCTCCTTAGGTGATGATGCGATACGATTGGGCGCTGGACCGCCCAGCCGCTGTCTACCTGGCGCGGGTTCCGCGTGCGGGTTCCGCAGCGAACCGGTTGAGGGAGGCTTCTTCAAACACCGTGCCAGTAATCCTTGAAAAATTAAATTGTTTATTTACAGATAGTTAAAAGAGGTAACGCTGGTGGGGAGAGCGCTTCTGGGCGGTGATGTTCGGCGGGAGTGAACGGGGTGTTTGGAAAGAGCGAACCGGTTATTCGGGAGCGGACCCGGCAATACGGAGCCCGTGCTTTTTAAATAGCTCCCAGAGTCGGGTACGGGCCAGACCTGCGATGCGCTGGGCGGTCCGCTGGTTGCCCTTGGCCCGCTCGATCAACATCAGGAGGTAGTCGCGCTCCGCGCGCTCCACCTGCTGGTCGCGGTACTCGCGAAAGGTGGGCAGCGGTTGCCCGTCCGGCGGCGGCGTGTCCCCACGGCGGTCCGCTGCGGATGTGGCGAGGGGCTGGCGGCTTTGCCGGACGGCGGCCTTGATCCCTTTGGCCCGCATCTCGACCGGCAGGTGCTTGGCGAACAAGATCGGTTCGGCAAAGGCCTGGGCCAGCACCAGCTCCATCGTATTGGACAATTCGCGCACATTGCCCGGCCAGTCGTAGGCTTCCAGCATCTGGAAGAAATCCTGGGAGAACCCCTTTTCCGGGATCTGGGCGCGACGGCAGCCCTGGTTGGCGAAGTGGATGGCGAGGGCCTTGATATCCTCGTGGCGCTGTCGCAGGGGAGGCAGTTGAATGCCGATGGTGTTCAGGCGATAGAGCAGATCTTGACGGAAGGCGCCGGTCGCCACCATCGATGCCAGATCCCGGTTGGTGGCGGCCAGGAGCCGGAAGTCGCTGTGCTGCTCACGAATATCGCCCACCGGGCGATAGCGACGCTCCTGGAGCACGCGCAACAGGTTTTTTTGGAGGGCGAAGGGCAGCTCGCCCACCTCATCCAGAAACAGGGTTCCCCGGTGGGCCTGGCGGAGCAGTCCGGGTTGGGAGCGGTCGGCACCGGTGAAGGCCCCCCGTTTGTGACCGAAGAGGATGCTCTCGGCCAGTTTGTCCGGCAGGCTGGCGCAGTCGACGATAATGAAGGGCATCTGCTTGCGGGAGCTGTTGCGGTGGATCAGATGGGCGAACAGCTCCTTGCCGGTTCCCGTCTCCCCCGAGATCAGCACATTGGCGTGCGTCGGTGCACAGGTGGCCACCTGCGCCAGACAGGCCTTCAGACGGGGGCTGCGGCCCACCACCCCATCGTCGTCCATCACCCGCACGCGATGGGTCTGGCGGGCCTGTTCCCGGAAGCGGATCGCCCGCTGGAGGGTGAGGGCGATGTGGTCGATGGAAACCGGCTTCTGGAGGTAGTCCCAGGCACCGTTTTTAACCGCCAATTCGGCGCCATCGGGGTCTCCGAAAGCGGTCATGATGATGATCTCGGGTGATCCGGCGCTGGCGCGCAGCTCGGGAAGGGCCTTCAGGCCGCTGCCGTCGGGCAGTCGGATGTCGAGAAAGATCACATCGAAGGCGGTGACGCTGCTGTGTGAGAGCGCTCCCCCAATGGTGGCACTGGTTTCGACCCGATGGTCGAGGGCCGTGAACTCCGCCTCGAGCAGGTCGCGAATGTCCTGTTCATCATCGACAATGAGGATGGACGCCATGGTGTCTACCCATCTCCAGCGGCGTCAGCCCGCTGATGCCCATCGATTCCATGGGCGCGGTCCAGCACCCGACGGACGGTGTTGGCCATCATCGCCACCGCTGCCGGCTTCATCATAATCGCTTGAATGCCCATCTCAGCGGCGTTCTCAGGCCCCACCTTTTCACTATAGCCCGTGCAGAGAATGACGGGCATGTCGGGCCGCAGGGACCTGATCTCCCGGGCCAGCAGATCGCCCGTCATTACTGGCATGGTCAAATCGGTAATGAGAAGATCGAACCGATGGGGTGCCGCCTGAAACATCGTCAAGGCCTCATCGCTGCGGGTGGTGCCCACGACGCCGTAGCCCAGCGGCTCGAGGACCGCCTTGGCGAGACTGACCTGTGCCTCCTCATCGTCCACGAAGAGGATCCGTTCGCTACCGCCGGGCAATGGGCTTGCCGCGACGCGCTGCCTGACCGGTTCGCCGGCGATGGCGGGAAAATACAGCTCGAAGGTGGATCCCTTGCCGGGTTCGCTCTCCAGGGTGATCCACCCCCCGCAATCTTCGACGATACCGTGGACCACGGAAAGTCCAAGGCCGGTTCCCTTGCCCTGTGCCTTGGTCGTGAAGAAGGGGTCGAACAGACGATCCTGGATATCCGTCGGTATGCCGCTGCCGGAGTCCCGCACGCTCAGCCGGACGAGGGGCCCCTGGGTCGGCTGCCCGCCCGGTCGCTCAGCGCCATCCAGATCCGACAGGCGCACTTCGATGACGCCGACCTCGTCTGGTAGGGCGTGGGCGGCGTTGGTGCATAAGTTCATCACGATCTGGTGCACCTGGGTTGGATCGGCCTGGATGAACCGCTCGCTGTGCATCTGCTGACGGATCTCGATGGTGGTCGGCAGGGAGGCCCTCAACAGGCGAAGGGCTTCTTTGGCAATGGGCTTGATCTGCAGCGGCTGGGCCGTTTTTTGGCTCTGGCGACTGAAGGTCAGGATCTGTTTGACGAGATCCCCCGCCCGGTTAGCGGCGTTGAGGACCCGTTGAAGATTTGAGGCCAACTTGGAACCGTCGGTCACCCCGCGCAGCGAGACCTCCGTGAAGCCGATGATGGCGGCGAGGATATTGTTGAAGTCATGGGCGATCCCGCCAGCGAGGGTCCCAATGGCCTCCATCTTCTGGGCCTGGTACAATTGGGCCTCCAGCCGCTTTCGCTCCGCTTCGGCCTGTTTGCGCTCGGTGATGTCGCGCACGATGGCCTGAATGTGGGGGCCGTTTCTCAGCATCACCATGTTCAAGTTGACCCGAACCTCGAAAAAACTGCCGTCCAAGCGCTTGTGCAGCCATTCGAACTCCTGGGGGTCGCCCTGCCTGGCGGCTCGGGTCGTGGCCAACAGCTTCTCCATCGAAGGCGTGCCGTCCGGCTGCAGGCGGGGCGAGAATTTGGACGGCAGGTGGCCGATGATGTCTTCCCGCGAGCAGCGGAAGATCTCCAGGGTCTTTTCGTTGCACTCCACAATGGTCTGGTCTTTGATGATAAAGATGGCGTCGTTGGCCGAATGGAAAAGGGTGCGGTAGCGCTCTTCGCTCTCCCGCAGGGCATCGTGGGCGAGCTTGCGGTCGGTGATATCGCGGATCACTTCGATGGCGCCGACCACTTCGCCATCGGAGTTGTGCAACTTACGGGCGCTGTTCCAAAACAGGGAGGGCTTGGGCCGGAAGTGCGGGTTGACGGTTTCCGAGACGAGGATCTCCCCGTGTCGTTGGAGGTTGTCATATGACCGGGCGGCCGCTTCATCCCATCGGAGGGCGAGGTCGATCATGCAGGGTCGCCGTTCGCCGTAGAAGGGCACCGCGTAGGCATAGTCGCCCCGGCCAACCATCTCTGCCGCCGAGACGCCGCTGAGGGCCTCGATGGCGCGGTTCCAGGCCACCACCTTCCCATCGGTGTCGATGACGAAGGTGGCATCGGGCAGGAAATTGATGATATCGGCCAGGCGGCGCTCGGAGTTGCGCAGGGAGGTCTCCATGCGCAGGCGCTCGGTGAGGTCGATGCCGATGCCCAGTGCATAGCGGCCGCTCTCCAGGGTCAGCCGCGCGCCGGTGAAAAAATAGGGCGTTTTGCTGCCGTCCTCGTTGATGATCTGCGCCTCGAGTGAAGTTTGCCCCTGCGTGAACACCTGGTCGATGCCGTGCCGGACTTTCTCCAGATCCTGCCCGTCGAAGAAGTCATCCAGCGACAGGTGACGCAATTGCACGTCGGTGTACGCCGCTCCGATGTTGCGGGCCTGATTCCACCGCACGAGCCGGTACTCATCGTCATACATGTAGAAGATACCGGGCAGGCTATCGAGGATCGCCTCGCTGAACCGCTTCTCCCGCAGCAGCTGCGCTTCGGCCTGTTTTCGCTCGGTGATATCCTGGATGATACCGTCGATGACCTCCTTGTCGCCCTCGGTAGCCGACACGCGGGTGGCACTCAGTGCGCCCCAAAACAGGGCCCCATCCCTGCGTTTGAACTGGATCTCGAACTCCCTGAGTTCCCCGTCGGCGGCCAAGGCGGCGAGCGCCTCTTTGCGACGCAGTGGATTGAGATAAAGATCTGTCGGGGTGTATCCTGCCGCGTCGGTGGTGCTATCCAATCCAAACATGGCCAGCGCCGCTGGGTTGAGCGATACCAGTCGCCCGCCTTGGGTGCGGTAGATCCCCACGGGGATGTTGTCGTGCAGGGTGCGGTAGCGGGCCTCGCTCGCGCTGAGTGCGCGTTTGATGCGCCGCACCCGCACGAGGTTGGCGACCAGGAGGAGGATCAAGAGGGCCTGCACCAACAACACGCCGAGGCCGACCATGATCTGGCGCTTATAGGCGGTCCACACAGATGGCTGCGAATTAATAATGCGGCTTCCTTCCGGGAGTCTGGCCTGAGGGATCTGCCACCGTTTCAGCGCTGTGGCGTCAAACCCGAAATTTGGGCCCTGCACCGGGACGGGAACATCCTCGGGCGGCCCCTGCTTGAGTTCCGCCAAGGCGGTTAAGGCGGTCGCCCGGGCAAGATCATCCGCGCGGGTCAGGCAACCGCCCACAATACCGGTGCCGAGCAGCGTGTCGACAAATCCGAATACGGGGGCGTTGGCCCTGGCCGTCAGTTGCTGGACGACGTCGGCCGTGTGATGTTTGCGACCCAGTCGGTCCCGGTCATAGGTGGTAAAGAGAATCGCACTGTGGACGGGAAGGGCCGTCACCTGGGACCAGAGGGTGTCCAAGGGCGTGCCGATCAGGTAGTGCACCGCCATGGTTGGCGCCACCGTCTCGATCGCCGCTTCGGCGCTCCCCAGAAACTGGTGGTCCAGGTCGCCGCCACCGGCCACGACGACGAGGGTGGCGGTCTCTGGAAGAAGGGTGTGAATGGCGGCCAGCGTTTTTTCGAGGGCCATCCGCCCGCCATCCGAGGAGATCACAGAGGCCCCGATCGCCGTCAAGTCTCTCATGTCTCGGCCGTCGGGCAGAACCGCGATCAGGGGCACTCCCGGAAAGAGGCTTGGACCATGGATGTGCAGGAAACGACCGGCACTTGGCAGCACCGATATCACCAGATCCACGGGATTGGTCGACACCCGTTCCTGCAGCGCCTCGATGGTCGCATAGGGATAGCCCCCTTGCGGGTATTCATCCAAGCCCAGGTAGACGTGGTTGATCCCCACCGACAGGTCTTGGTCGGCGAGAAAAAGACGGTGAAGGGTGGCGTTGAAGGGGATCTCCCAGGTGCGAATGCGCCACAGGCCATGGAGAACCAGCACCTGCTTTTTTGGGGGCCCTGTCGGCGTGGTCGTGGTCGCCGCAATCTCCATTGAGATGAGGAGCCACGTGAAGAGGCAATATAGAATGATCCGTGCGATCCTGTACCCTGTTGACAGATGATCGAGCCTCATGCGGACACCTGACGATCCGTAAGGGTGAGCCAGCCCGCAGGCGGGCACATCGGCGACTGAATGGCGGCGGTGATGACCGAAGAGGCGCTCGTATCGTCAGGGGCGCGGGCAGCGGGGAAGGATGGAGGCATCTTGGCCGCACGGAATGGCGGAACCTTCCCTCTGATTTAAGCGCGGTCCCTGTTCCGGCGTCAAGTCTGAATCGCCGGTCGGCGTCAAAGCGCGCCTTGGCGGTGGGCCCTTGATGCCGCACCAATGCGGTGATGGCCTGGGAAACGAGCGGTTGCGATCCGACCGGTGGAAGAGATGTGCAACGCCGCGACACTCCCCGGCGGCCCGATGACCCACGGGCCGCCGGGGATGGGGGCGAGACGGCAGGGGGGAACCGCTATCCCCGTTTTTTCGGTGGCCGGTAGATGTGGGTGGCGGTGCCGAAGATGGCGTCGGCGGCCTCCATGAGGGTCTCGCTGAGGGTGGGATGGGGGTGGATGGTAAGGCCCAGATCCATGGCGTTGGCCCCCATCTCAATGGCCAACGCCCCTTCGGCAATCATCTCACCGGCGCCCGGTCCGGCCAGACCGACGCCGAGGATACGCTGGTTTTCTGGATCGACGACAAGTTTCGTGACCCCCTCGTTGCGTCCCAGGGTCAAGGCCCGTCCCGACGCCCCCCAGGGAAACTTGCTGATGGTAACCTTGCGCCCCTGGGCCTTGGCCTCGCTTTCGGTGAGCCCCACCCAGGCGATCTCCGGATCGGTGAAGACCACCGCCGGTATGGCGGCGGGATCGTAGACCACCCGGTGGCCGGCGGCCACTTCGGCCGCCACCCGCCCCTCGTGGCTGGCCTTGTGGGCCAGCATGGGTTCGCCGGCCACGTCCCCGATGGCCAGGATGTGGGGTTCGGCCGTGCGCCGCTGGGCATCCACCTGGATGAAGCCCTTATCGTCAACCACCACGGCAGTGTTCGTCAGCCCCAAGCCGGCGGTGCGCGGCCGGCGGCCCACCGCCACCAAAACGGCGTCGAACAATTTGGCGGGAATTTTCTCCCCCTTGGTCGCCTGCAACGCAACCCGCAATCCGTTTTTCTGTGCCTTGATGGCGGTGACGGTGGTGTCGGTGAGCATGGCGTCCAACTGCCCCTTGAGCCGCCGCTGAAGGGGGCGCACCAGGTCGCGATCGGCGCCGGGCAGGAGGTCGGGCGTCATCTCCACCACCGTTACCCGGCTGCCCAGAGCGGCGTAGACGCTGCCCAGCTCCAGGCCGATATAACCGCCCCCCACCACGAGAAGCTTGCCGGGGACGGTCTCCAGCTTGAGGGCGGCGGTGGAATCCCAGAGGCGGGGATCGTCCACGCTCAGGGCGGGGATGGCCATGGGCAGGGAGCCGGTAGCGATGATGGCCGTCTCGAATCCCAGTGGCTGGGGGTCGTCCCCGGGCCCGGTGATCTCCAGGTGGCGGTTGTCGGTAAAACGGGCCCGGCCCTGGAGATAGGTGATCTTGCGCCGTTTGACCAGCTGGCCCAGGCCGCCGGTGAGCTGGCCGACGATGCCGTCCTTCCACTGCTGCAGTTTCCGCCGATCCACCTCGACCGAGCCCACCTGAAGCCCCCAATCGGCGCCCGCCGCGATCTCGTCGATGACCCGGGCAGCATGCAACAGGGTCTTGGAAGGGATGCAGCCCCGGTAGAGACAGACCCCACCGGGATTTTCGGCAGGATCCACTAAGGTCACCTGCAGGCCCAGGTCGGCCGCCATAAAGGCGGCGGCGTAGCCCCCCGGCCCGGCCCCGATGACGACGAGTTGTGTGGTTTGCGGTGTGGTCATAAATTGTCTCCCCTCTGTGCGGTCGTCCGCGGGCGGTGCCTGCGGTCGGTAAGTTCACTCCGATTCAAGGACGAGGTTGAGCGGCGCCGCCAGGGTCTCACACACCCAGTGCAAGAATGCGGCGGCATCGGCGCCGTCTATGAGGCGGTGGTCGTAGCTGAGGGCCAACGGCAGGATCCGCCGGGCGACAAAGTGACCCTCTGCATCTGACGGCCGCTGGCGCAGGGCCGTTCGGCTGACCCCCAGAATGGCCACCTGGGGCCAGTTGACGATGGGAGTGAAGGCCGTTCCGCCGATACCGCCCTGATTGGAGATGGTGAAGCTGCCCCCCTCCATCTCCTTGGGCTGGATCTTGCGGCGACGTGCCTTTCCGGCCAGCTCGACCACCTCGACGGCGATCTCGGTAATGCTCTTGCGGTCGGCATCGCGCACCACGGGCACCATTAGGCCGTGCTCGGTGGCGACGGCCACCCCGATATGAACATACTTTTTGAGGAGGACTTGACCACCGGCGGTGTCGATGCTGGCGTTGAAATAGGGATAGCGCCGCAGGGCAGCCGCAATCACTTTGATCAAAACGGCCGTCAGGGTCAACTTGCCGCCGGCCTTTGCCACCTGGGCCGCCTTGCGGCGCAGGTAGCGCTCCACCTCGGTGACGTCGGCCTCGTCGAATTGGGTCACGTGGGGAACGGTCTGCCAGGCGGTGGCCATGTTGGCGGCCGTGATTTTACGGATCCCGGCCAGGGGCAGCTGCTCCACCGGGCCGAAAGCGGTGGCGTCGGGCATGGGTGGTTGGAGACCGGCCCCGGCGGCCGTCGTGGCCGCGGGCTGACCACCGCGGGCGTGGGCTTTGACGTCAGCGGCGGTGAGATGCCCGCTGGGGCCGGTGGCCGTCACCCGGCTCAGATCGACCCCCAGCTCGCGCGCCAGGCGCCGCACCGAGGGCGCGGCGGGAGCGGATGGCGCCGCGGCATCCGGCGCTGGTACTTCGGCCAGGGCCGGCGCCTCGGCCGATGCGGCACCCTTTGCAGTAGTGACAGCCTCGGCCGAGCCGGCGGCATCGTCGCCCGCCGGGGCGGTCTCCGGCGCCACTGGTGGTTGAGCCGTCGTTGGCGGTGTGGCTGCCGGGGCTGCCGGCGCAGGCGCTGCCGCGACCTGAGCTGATTCGGCTGCCGCTGGGGTCTCGTCCGGGGCAGCAGCTGCACCGCTATCTGCCGCCGGGGCAGCCGCTGCTTCCGCGCTTGCGGCCGTGTCGATGCGGGCGATCACGGCGCCCACCTGCTTCTCGTCGCCGTCGGCCACCAGCAGCTCCTTGATCACGCCGGCGACGGTGGAGGGGATCTCCACCACGGCCTTGTCGGTTTCCAGTTCGATGAGGACATCGTCCACCTTGACGGTGTCGCCGACGCTGACATGAATGGCAACGACGACGCCGCTGGTCACATTTTCACTGATCTCGGGAATCTTGACATCCACTAACATGGTCGCTCCTTGGGTAGGGGGTCATGGTCAAGGGTGGCAGGATTCAGGGTCCGGGCCTGAGCGCGAAGGGGTGATGCTTGTCCGGATCGATCTCCAGTTCGCCGCGGGCGCGCTCAACGACGGCGGGTTTGAGCTTGCCGGCGCGCAGCATCCCGGCCAGGGCGGCGAAGGCGATGTGGCGGGCGTCCACTTCGAAGTGGTCTCGCAACGCTTCGCGGGTCTCGCTGAGACCGTAACCATCGGTGCCCAGGACGGTCAGTGGGCCGGGCAGATACTTGGCGATGGCGGCCGGCAGGGTCTTGACGTAATCGCTGGCGGCCACGTAAATCCCCTTGGCACCCTTGAGCTGACGCGCGAGAAAGCAGTCTCGGGGCGCCTCCCCGGGGTGCAGCCAATTCCACCGCTCGGTGGCCGTGGCGTCCTCGTACAACGCCTTGTAGCTGGTGACGCTCCACACCTCGGCGGCCACGCCGTAGTTGTTTTCCAGCAGCGCCTGCGCCTTGAGGACCTCGTTGAGAATAGCCCCGCTTCCCAACAGGTGGGCCTTGAAAGGGGCGCGCTTTTTTGTGGCCGAGCGGAATCGGTAGATGCCCTTGAGGATACCCTCGTCGACACCGTCCGGCTTGGGCGGCATGGGATAGACCTCGTTGGTGATGGTCAGATAGTAGATCAGATTGTGGCCATGCTCGAGCATCTGCCGGAGGCCCTCCTGAACGATCACGGCGAGCTCGTAGGCGAAGGCGGGGTCGTAGGCCCGCACCGAGGGGTTGGGGAAGGCGAGGAGGTGACTGTGGCCGTCCTGGTGCTGCAACCCTTCGCCGGCCAGGGTGGTGCGCCCAGCCGTGGCCCCCATGAGAAAGCCACGCGCCTGGGCGTCTCCGGCGGCCCAGATGAGGTCCCCGATCCGCTGGAAACCGAACATGGAGTAAAACAGGAAGATGGGCACCATGTTGATGCCCAGCGAACTATAGGCCGTGCCGGCGGCGATGAAGGAGCTCATGGCGCCCGCTTCGGTGATGCCCTCCTCGAGGATCTGGCCGTTTTCGGCCTCTCGGTAGTAGAGCAAGCTCTCCTTGTCCACCGGCTCGTAAATCTGCCCCTTGTGGGAGTAAATGCCCACCTGACGGAAGAGGGACTCCATGCCGAAGGTGCGCGCCTCATCGGGCACGATGGGGACGATGGTGCCGCCCAGGTGTCTGTCTTTGAGCAGTTTGGCCAGCAGCCCCACCGCCACCATGGTGGTGGCCACGGCACGCTCCTTGGAGCCTTCGTAGTATTCCCGGTAAAGGGCCTCTCCCGGCGGCCGAAAAAGGGGCACGGAATCGCTGCGCGCGGGCAGCTGGCCGCCCAAATTGCGCCGTCGGGCCTTGAGATAGGAAATCTCCTCGCTGTCCGCGGCAGGACGGTAGAAAGGCGCCTCGGCGATGGTGTCATCGGGGATGGGGATGCCGAAACGGCTGCGAAATTGGCGCAGTTCCTTCTCGTTGAGCTTCTTCTGCTGATGGGTGACGTTCCGGCCCTCGCCCGCCTCGCCCAGTCCATAGCCCTTGATGGTCTTGGCCAGGATCACCGTGGGGCCGCCAGCGTGCGCGACGGCGGCGGCATACGCGGCGTAGACCTTGGCGGGATCGTGGCCGCCGCGCCCCAGACGCATCAGCTGTTCATCGGCGTAGGCGTCCACCAGGGCCTTTAGTTCGGGCGTTTTACCGAAAAAGTCGTTGCGTATATAGTGGCCGCCGGCCACCGAGTACATCTGGTACTGGCCGTCCACCACCTCGCCCATGCGCTCTACGAGCTGGCCGTCGCTGTCTTGGGCCAGCAGGGGGTCCCAGTCCGACCCCCAAATCACCTTGATGACGTTCCAGCCCGCCCCCCGGAAGGCCGCCTCCAGTTCCTGGATGATCTTGCCATTGCCCCGCACCGGACCATCAAGGCGCTGGAGGTTGCAATTCACCACGAAGATCAAGTTGTCGAGCCCCTCCCGGGCCGCCAAGGTGATGGCGCCCAGAGATTCGGGCTCGTCCAATTCGCCGTCCCCCAGAAAGGCCCAGACCTTTTGGTCGCTGGGGGTTACCAGACCCCGATCCTCGGCGTAGCGGATGAAGCGGGCCTGATAGATGGCCATCAAGGGGGCGAGCCCCATACTGACGGTGGGAAACTGCCAGAAATGGGGCATCAAATAGGGGTGCGGATAGGAGGAGAGCCCGCCCCCATCGGCCAATTCGCGCCGGAAATTCTTGAGATGGTGCTCCTCCAGGCGGCCCTCGAGGAAGGCACGGGCATAGATGCCGGGGGCCGAATGTCCCTGGAAGTAGACGAGATCGCCAGGATGAGCGGCGGATTTGGCCCGGAAAAAATGGTTGAACCCGACCTCATAGAGGGTGGCGCAGGAGGCGAAGGTGGAGATGTGCCCGCCGATGCCGGCGCTCTCCCGGTTGGCGCGAACGACCATGGCCATGGCGTTCCAGCGGATGAGGCTCTTGATGCGCCGCTCAATCTCGCGGCTGCCGGGATAAACGGGCTGCTCGGTGGCCGGAATGGTGTTGATATAGGGCGTATTGGCCGCATGGGGCAGCTGCACCCCCAACTGCTGGGCGCGCTCCCGGAGGTGCGCCAGCAACCCCTGGACGCGTTCGGCGCCCTGGCGTTGATGGACGTCGTCCAGCGAGATCCGCCATTCGCTGTTCTCGAACTGAATCTCGGCGCCGTCGACGGGCTGTTCATCGGGTGAAGTTGACATGGGCGTTCCCCTTTCAGTTTCCAATGGTAAGCACGCTGATGCGAAGCGGCGACCCCTTCGGATCCAGTTTCGAAGACGGCTCCGTTGGGGTGGCGATGGGTAACGCTGGGCGGCATTCCGACACGGCCCCGCCCTCCGCCGCCGCGGGGGGAGCCGGCATGACGGCTTGACACCTCCCCCGGCTTCCGATAATTCTAGTGTCTTAGGTTCACCTAACCGCCATGATGTTGCCGGGGGTTAACGGCGTTCGCCAAGGGCCATCACTCCCGGGTTTGCACGGCCACTTTTCCCAAGTGGCACTGCGGCGACCACGTATTCGCCGCGCATCTCTATCAGCTAGGCAATAAAGACGAATCATGAACAATCGCCAAAAAGAATCCTATATCGGTCTCGCCAGCCTCTTCGACGCGGCCCAATTGCGCAGCTACTTCCTCAACTACCTCTACTTTATCATTGGCGTCGAAATCCTGGTCTTCCTGGTCACATTTCTCGGGCATCTGGGCCCCGATAAAGGCCCTTTCCCCTGGAAGTTCTATTTCTACGTCTCCTTCGTGGTGCCCATTGCCATCACCTTCCTGCTGGGGGTTTTCATCATCGCCTTCAACCGCTACATCTTCGGCAACAGTCCCACTGCCGAAGCGCCCGCTGCGGCCGCCGACGATGAGGACCCCAAGGCCCGCATTTTCAAAATCAACAGCATTTTGCGCAGCATGGGCAGCGTCCCCTTCCTGCCGGCCCTGTTTGCCCTGGTGGCCGGCTCCATGCTGGTCTACAAGTTGGACGACATCTTTCTCTTCATCCTCAATGCCGGGGAGAAAGCGGTCTCCTATATTCTCATCAGCGGTGCGGTCGTCCTGGGTGCGGGAATTCTCATCGGCCTCATCTGGGTGGTCACCAACTACAAGCTCAGCAAGAAGCACATGGAGCATGAGTACCGCTACCGCAAGGATGTGATGCAAACGATGGGATTTCTCATTCTGGACGACCACACGGTGATCAACAAGGAGGGCCAGGTGGTCTCCCAGAAGGAGACGCCCCTGCTGGAGAGCGAGCAGCCGGTGCGCGAAAACCTCAAGATTCTGCCCCCGGCTCCCTGACCGATCGCTGCACAATGAGGCCCCACGCGAACCGTCCGCGACACCCCCACGATACCCCGCAGATACCGCTCAAGGGAAGCCCAGGCGCCACCCTCAGCCCTGTAATGGCGGCGATCTTCGTCGGCCTTGTTCTGACGATCCTGGTATTTACGGGCATCGCCCATCGACTGGGCGATAGCGCCTTTCTTTCCTGGGCCTATGCCGGGGCCGCGGTGGCCATCGGCCTAGCGCTGTTGGGGGTCTATCGGCTACTGCGCTTGATTCAAAAACGCCGCGTCGCCGCCGGCAGACGAGATCCCCTGCTACTGCGGCGACTCATGGAGGCGGAACTCGAGGCCACGAGCGCCCCGTTGCGAAAACGTCTGGACAACCCCGACCTGACGGTGGAGGCGGTTTTCGATCAATTGCTTCAGGATCAGATCGAGGCGTTGTTTACCACCGACGTCCTGCGATTTACGGAGCTGCGCCGCAAGTTCGAAAAGAGCGGTATCGATAAGCAAACCGGCAGCGGGTTTCGACGCTTTTTCGGATCGCCCGAGACCGACCCGGAAACCGAACTGCCGGAAGCCCTGCAGCTCATGGAGCGTGCAGTCGCCAAGCGCCACGACGAGGGATTGGCCGAGGGATTGGTGCGCCTGAAGGCAGCCCATCAAACCCTGCACACCTTCATGGGGGATTACCTGAACCTGCTTCCCTGTGCACCGGACGAGATCGTCAAACTCCAGAAGCGCTACCCCTTTCGCCCGCCGGATGACCGCCTGGCCAGAGAGATGCTCTTCGCCGGCAGATTTCTAAACCACCTGCTTCGCAAACGTGCCGGCGAGAATGGACCGCGTGCCGTGCCGGATACGGCCGCCCTCGCGGCGGCAGCCAAGGAACGGGTTCCGGGGTTGTCGGCCGCCCTGGCCGCCTATGAGACCACCTGGCGGGAACTCCTCGACCTCTACGATCAACGCTATTAAGGCAGGCGTCAGTGCCGCCGGCGTGGCATCATTGGGGAACGGGCTGGACCCGCACGAACACCTCCCCCTCTCCTCTTTCGATCGGGACACCACAGCGAGATCGGGTGTCATGGGTGGGCGCCTGCCGCCCCCCGCCTACCGAGACCTGGGGCGATTGACTCTCCAGATTCCGCACCGCCACGGCGCTGGGCTTTGCGCACCGCGTAAGGGTAGACGTTGTCGAATTTGAAGACGTCCGCCGCAAGCGCCACTGCATCAGCGCCGCTGCGCCAAACCCTGCCGCAGCTGAGCCGAATCAGGGGGATTCAGCTCCCGGCACTTCTGGATTCACCCGACCGCCCCTCCCAATTGGCTGAGCGGGAGCCCGCCGGCACCAACGATCGGCCGGGTGGCGACCGGTCCGCTAAACCATGGGGCGAAGGCCTTTATCTGCCGGGCGGCGGGAGAGACGACGAAACTAGCCCCCCGATGGGGACCAAGATGATGGCCGGGCAGCGGTGCTCATTTCAACCCGGCCTCCTTGTAGTACTTCATGGCACCGGCGTGGATGGGTGCTGACAGGCCGTCCATCATGGCCTTCTTGGTCAGCAAGGCGTAGGCCGGGTGCAGCGTTTTGAAGCTCTCGAAATTCTCGAAGACCTCTTTGGTGACGGCATAGACCACTTTGGGCGGCACATTGGCATTTGTCACCAAGGTGGCCTTGACGCCGAAGGTCGCTACGTCTCTGTCGTTCTGGGCGCCGGGGTAGAGCTTCACCGGTACGGCGGACTTGGCATAGTAGGGGTATTTGGCCAGAAGGCCGTCGATGCCGGTGATGGTGACGAACTTCACCCTACGGGCGCCGGCAGTCGCCTCCTTGATAGCCCCGTTGGGATGTCCCACCGTGTAAAAGAAGGCGTCTATGTAGCCGTCCTGAAGCAGGCCCGGTGCCTCGGCGGCCCGGATCTGCTCGGCCCGCATGTCGGTCTCGAAATTCAGCCCTGCGGCGCCCAGCGCATCGATGGAGTTCTGGCGCTGGCCGGATCCGGGGTTGCCGATGTTGACCCGTTTGCCCTGGAGGTCCATGATGTCATTGATCCCAGCGTCCACAGCGGCGACCAGGGTTACAGACTCGGGATGGATGCTGAAAACGGCGCGCAGGTTTTTCTGGGGGCCCTTGACCTCCCATTCGGCCAGGCCTTCAATGGCCTGGTATTGGCGGTCGGACTGGACCACCCCGAACTCCAGATCGCCGGCCATCACCGCGTTGACGTTGAACACACTGCCGCGAGTGGATTCCACCGCACAGCGGATGCCGTACTCATTGCGCTTTTGGTTGACGATTTTGGCGATGGCGCCCCCCGTAGGATAGTAAACCCCGGTGATGTCGCCGGTACCGATCGTCACGAAGCTGGTCTTGGCCCGAACATCGACGGTACCCATTCCCACGACGCATACAAGTGCGAAAGCGACGGCAATGGTGATGCGGATATGCTTCTTCATTGCAAGCCTTATTTGAATGAAACGATCGTGATGGTGAGGTTCTGAAAGCATCGGTGGCTCGCCGACACTCCTCTGCTGGCGCCCTTCCAGGTCCCGGAGCGATTCCCACAGATTCAATTTAGCATACATGATTATCCGCGATGGCCGCAACCGCTCAATGGGCCGAATGCAACAATGCCGGCAGTCGATGCCGCAGGCATGTCCCAGCGGTGGGTCTTTCATCCGCCCACCGGCGTGCGCCCAAGCGCTCCGGCTGGCGGCAAGTCAAAACCCAAATATACTAAAATGTTCATAATATGTTCAACATGTGCTATGGTAAATTTAGAAATTAAAATGAATTCAGCGGTCGTCATAGCGGCCGCCAAGCACGCATTAAAGACCGCCGCTCCAGACCATTTCAAGCGAAATAGTGTTGCCCGCTTAGCTTCGCTCCTGTGGATGCCCCGCAACCTTCGGGGGGTTCTTTGCGAACAGCGCGTCGGCTGCAGTATTGCGGAATTGTCGGGCGGCTTGCGTTTCCCCTTGATAGTGCCCGAAAAGGTGCCGTAAAAATGACCTGGTTGTTGGGTCGTTTTTTACGTGCAATAGGGTGACAGCAATGGCGCTGCCAGGGGTACTGCACAGCTGCCGGACGTCGGGCAATTCGCGGTTGGCCGGTGGCCTGTCGTCAAAGCGTTCCTAAGTGCGCCAATTCACTTGGCCAGCAGCCTTGGCGCGATTTTCTGCCCGCTCTTGATGGATACCGACTGTTTTTTCTACTGCGGTACTGAAAGGAGCCATTATTAACTTCCAATCGATGATGGAAAGGAGGGGTGAAAAGGCCAGCAAATATATTTCTCTTTCCGTTCTAAGTTATTTCGATTTTTACGAGAGGCATAGGAGGCAAAAGATGAAAAGAATGGTACTTGTAGGCGTTGCGCTAATTTTCGGCATTGGACTTTTCATGCAGACCGCCCCCGTTCAAGCTGAAACGACCTTCGTGACCATCGGCACCGGCGGCGTAACCGGTGTCTACTACCCTACGGGCGGCGCCATTGCCCGTCTGGTCAACAAAGGTAGAAAGGCGCATGGTATCCGCTGCAGCGTAGAAAGCACCGGTGGCTCGGTTTACAACCTCAACGCCATTGCTGCCGGCGAACTGGACATGGGCGTGGCGCAGTCTGATTGGCAGTACCATGCCTACAATGGCACCAGCAAGTTCAAGGACAAGGGTGCCAACAAAGAGCTACGGGCCGTATTTTCGGTGCATCCTGAGCCCTTTACCGTGGTCGCGCGCAAGGATTCCGGGGTCACTGATTTCATGCAGCTCAAGGGCAAACGGGTCAACATCGGCAATCCCGGTTCCGGCCAGCGCGGCACCATGGAAGTGTTGATGGGTGCACTGGGGTGGTCAAAGGGCGATTTCAAACTGGCTTCCGAGCTGAAGGCCGCCGAGCAGTCCAGTGCCCTGTGCGACAACAAGATCGACGCCATGGTCTATACCGTCGGCCATCCCAACGGGTCCATCAAAGAGGCCACGACTTCCTGTGATGCCGTTATCGTCAGCGTCACCGGCGCTGAAGTCGAAAAGCTGGTCGGCGACAACGATTACTACCGCATGGCCACCATCCCCGGTGGCATGTATCGCGGTACCGATACCGATACCATGACCTTTGGCGTGGGAGCGACATTTGTCTCCTCCACCCAGGTCCCCGAGAAAGTCATCTACGAAATCGTCAAGGCCGTATTCGAGAACTTCGATGATTTCAAGAAACTCCATCCGGCGTTTGGTGTTCTCAAAAAAGAAGAGATGATCAAAGACGGTCTCTCCGCACCCCTGCATGACGGCGCTAAAAAGTATTACAAAGAAGTCGGCTTGTTGAAATAGCCCTTCTCTATGACTGTGTGCGCGGCCCTTGCGGTGGCGCACGCAGTCTCATCTTATCTTTGCAGCGAGGTGGTCTGCGCAGGCGTCGAGGTGGTCTCCTAATTCTTATCCTCCGGCAGCAAGTTCCAACATAAGCGGAACCCCATCGCTCTCCAAGGAGGACCCGTACCCATGGCCGAATCGAATAACAATACGGCGCCACCAAGCAACGCGGCGTCATCAAGCAACGCGACGTCATCGATCGATCCCGATGCTTTGGTCACCGAAACTGAATCGGGGGCGCGCAATCCGACCGGCGCGATCTCCAAGAATGTCCTCTTCTATGTCCCTTTGATCTGGACGCTGTTTCAATTATGGTACGCGTCGCCGCTGCCCTTCATTTTCAATATTTTCGTGCTGAACGACACGGAAGCCCGCGCCATCCATCTGGCCTTCGCCATCTTCCTCTCCTACACCGCCTATCCGACGTTCAAATCCTCGCCGCGCAGCTTCATCCCGATTCAGGACTGGATCGTGGCTTTCGTGGCCGCTTTCTGTGCATCCTACTTGTTCTGGTTTTACTCGGCCCTGGCGGACCGGCCGGGCGACCCCACCACCATGGACCTGGTGGTGGCCATCACGGGCTTGGTCCTGCTGCTGGAGGCCACCCGCAGGGCACTAGGACCGCCGCTGATGGTGGTGGCCACCGTCTTCATCATCTACACCTTCGCCGGCCCCCACATGCCCGAGGTCATTGCGCATAAAGGGGCCAGCCTGGCCAAGGGGATGTCCCACTACTGGCTGACCACCGAAGGTGTCTACGGTGTTGCTTTGGGGGTGTCCACCGGCATGGTGTTCATGTTCGTTCTCTTCGGCGCATTGTTGGAATCGGCCGGTGCCGGCAACTACTTCATCCGCACCGCCTTCGCCGGGCTGGGGCACCTGCGCGGCGGTCCGGCCAAGGCGGCCGTGGTGTCGTCCGGCCTGACGGGTCTGGTATCCGGTTCCTCCATCGCCAACGTGGTCACCACCGGGACCTTCACTATCCCGCTGATGAAAAAGGTCGGCTTCCAGCCGGAAAAGGCCGGCGCCGTGGAGGTGGCCTGCTCCACCAACGGCCAGCTGATGCCGCCGGTCATGGGCGCGGCGGCCTTTCTGATGGTCGAATATGTGGGCATCTCCTACGTGGAGGTGATCAAACACGCCTTTCTGCCGGCCATCATCTCCTACATCGCCCTGGTCTACATCGTTCACCTGGAGGCCTGCAAACTGGGCCTCAAGGGCATGAAAAAGCCGGTCACCAAGAGCTTCCAGCAAAAAGTGCTCGCGGCGGTCTTCACCTTCCTGTTCATCATCATTATGGGCGGGGTGACCTACTACGGACTGGGCTGGATTAAGGGCGTCGCCGGTAAGGCGACCTTTCCCATCGTCTGTGTGTTACTGCTGGTTGCCTATCTGGCACTGGTCAACCTGGCCTGCAAAGTGCCGGAGCTGGACACCAGCAAGGAGATCAAGGAACTGCCGCTGCTGGGTCCCACAGCCCAGGCCGGCTACTATTTTCTGCTGCCCATCGTGGTGCTCATGTGGTGTTTGGTGGTGGAGCGGCTCTCGCCGGCCCTGTCGGCCTACTGGGCCACGGTGCTGCTGATTTTCATCGTCCTCACCCAGCGGCCTCTGAAGGGTTTTTTCCGCAAGGCCAAGGGCGACGATTTCGCCTTCAAGACCGGTTTCAATGACATGGTCACCGGGTTTGTCAACGGGGCCCGCAACATGGTGGGGATCGGTGTGGCCACGTCTGCGGCCGGTATCGTCGTGGGCACCGTCACCTTGACCGGCATCGGCCTGGTGATGACCGAATTCGTCGAATTCATCTCCGGCGGCAACCTGATGTTGATCCTGCTGTTCACCGCCGTGATCAGCCTGATTCTGGGCATGGGGCTGCCCACGACGGCCAACTACATCGTCGTCTCCACCCTGATGGCGCCGGTGATCGTCGACCTGGGGGCCCAAAACGGCCTCATCGTGCCCCTCATCGCCGTGCATCTGTTCGTCTTCTACTTCGGCATTCTGGCCGACGACACCCCACCGGTGGGCTTGGCCGCCTTTGCGGCTGCGGGCATCTCCGGGGGCGATCCCATCCGCACCGGCATCCAGGGGTTCACCTACGATATCCGTACGGCGGTGCTGCCCTTCATGTTCATCTTCAACACCCAGCTGCTGATCATCGGCGTGGCCAACTGGCTGCATCTGCTCGTTGTCATCGGCGCCGCCGTCGTGGCCATGCTGGCATTCGCCGCGGGGACCCAGGGGTATTTCCTCACCAAGAACCGCATCTGGGAAACAGTGGCCTTGCTGATGGTGGCCTTTACCCTGTTCCGTCCCGGCTTCTGGTGGGATAAATTCTTTCCGCCCCTGCTCGAAGAACCCGCAACCAAAATCGAGGAGATGGTGGCGGGTATGGAACCCGGTTCCCAATTGAGAATTGCCGTCAAAGGAGAGGACCTGGACGGCAATGAATACATGAAGACGCTGATGCTCAAGGTGGGGGACGAGGCTACCGGCAAGGAGCGGCTGGAGGGGATCGGTATCGAGACCCGTGACGAGGAGGGCAAGATCCTGGTGGACAACGTCGTTTTTTCCAGTGCCGCCGAGAAAGCGGGAATCGATTTCGACCAGGAGATCCTGAATGTCCAAGTGCCCAGCAAGCGTCTGCCCAAGCAGCTCATGTTCATTCCGGCCGTGCTGTTATACGCGCTGATTTGGTTCTTACAACGCGGGCGGAGCAGAAAATTTGAGCCCGCAGCTGCCGTTGCAACCTGACAGGCGCGATGTGATCGCTCATGCCCGCCACCGGCACACGGGGCAACGACCGGTGGCGGGTAGAGATCCATCCGATTATGGAAGGGGAGCCCATGTTTAAAAAAATCTTGGTGCCTGTGGAACTCGATTATCCCAAAACAGCCGCCTTGGTCTACCAGAGAGCTGCCGACCATGCCAGACTCAGCGGTGCTGAAATACACTTGGTGACGGTGATGCCGGGGTTTTCCATGCCCATCGTCGCATCTGTGGTTCCCGATGATGTGGTCCGAGAAGCTGAGAAGCACGTCAAGACCTTGATGGAGGATTTTGTCGCCGAGAACTGCGATGACACGGTGACCTACAAAATTCGGACGGGAAAGAACTGGGAAGAGATCATCAAGGAAGCCGAGCGTTGGGGGGCGGATTTGATCATCGTCTACCACAATCATCGCCGTGAAATAAATGAAGTGTTCAGCCGTTCCTGTTCACAGCGCGTCGCCGACCATGCCAAGTGCTCGGTTCTGCGCTTGCGTAACATTCGGCCCTAAGCTTTGCCCTTAAGCCTGAAGCTTTGCCCTTAAGCCCTAAACTTTGCCTTTAAGACCGCATTTCATCCGCACCCATTGAAGCGAACCTGACGCGACCCGTAACCCGGCACTATCGGCGGAGTGATCGAGGGCCTTCCGACGGTCAATACCCAGTCGTCGGCGTGTTGGCGATGGGCCACCGCAGCCACTGGTGGTCCGCCAGCGCCAGCGATCGCTAGACCGTCAGAGCACCAGCCACAGAGGGTTTGGATTTGGTCCTTTATTCATATAATGACCGGGAGGAACGATCATGGCCCCCACGCAGCGATCCTTGATCCCATATTCTCGATACACGAGATCGGCGTTGGCCCTCGCCATTGTTCTGTCCATAACGCTGTTTCCCATGAGAACGCCCGCATCGGAGATTCTCCTGGGAACGGATGCGGTGGGAACTTTTTCCCATTTCGCCGGCAGGGCGATCAGCCGCGTCATCGCTCAGCATGCGGACGGCCAGCAGTGCCGGGCGGTGCCAGCGCCGGACCGCATTCATAACCTCACCAACCTACAGGGCGGATCCATCGACCTCGCCCTGATTGACATCAGCCGGCTGCACGACGCCGTCCGCAAAAAAGGCGATTTCACCTTCCTGGATATTCAGTATGACAATCTGGCCCTTGTGGCACCCGTCTACAAGCGCACCATTCTGTTGATCGCCCGCGCGGATGCCGGCATCGATGCGCTCGACGACCTGAAGGGCAAGAAGATCAATGCCGGTCCCCCACGGTCGCAGACCGACCAGGAGGTGAAACGGATTATGGGCGCCAAGGGATGGACGCAGGCCGATTTTACGGCCGTGGATGCGTTGCCACCAACGCTCTCCCAGGATACGATGGCCTTCTGCCACGGCACCGTACAGGCCATGCTGCACATCGGGGTGCATCCGGATTCGGCGCTGCAGAAACTGGTCGAGCTTTGCAATGCCCTGCCGGTGGATATGGCCGACGCCGACACCACCCGGATGATCCAGGACCACCCGGGCTATTTGCCGGTTCAGATACCCGAGAATGTCTATCCGGCCTTCGGGCGATCCATCACCACCATCGGCGTCACTGTCGCCCTGGTGGCTTCGGGCAGCCTGGATGATGCGACCATGGGTGAGATCATGGCAGCGCTGGACCAGCACCGACAGACACTGCAGAACACACACCCGGCCATGCAGACCTTTATGGTGGATGTCACCATGCCCGAAATCGGAATCGCCCGCCATCCCGGTGCGGCCGCCTACTTCGAACAGCGCCGCTAGTTCTTCGATAGAACTGCTGAGAGAATAATGTCTTCCGGATTAGGGCTGCCCGGATTAGGGCTGCAATGATTAGGGTCGCACATTAGAGAACCGTTGCTAAAACCTCCCTGCTAATGGTTGATCAGACGGTCAAGGCGGGTCAAATCACCGCGTCCGGGAGGTGGACGGTGATGACCCGCGATCCCATGATGGCTGCGGAGGTCTCGGAGGCCCCGGCGGGCGTTATCGCGCTCCCCTGTGGATAGGCTGGCAGCCAATTCGGCAGCATCGAAGATCAGCGCCACGGCGCGGACCGCGACAGCATCAACCGCAAACCATCGGTTCTTTCCGATCCAAGGTGAACAGCGTCAAACGTGAGCGCCATACCCCCCTGTCCCCGCCACCGCTGGTGAGCGCCATCATCCCCACTCACAATCGTGCCTGGTGCCTGGCAAGAGCGGTCGATTCGGTATTGGACCAGACCTTCACCGACGTCGAGCTCATCGTGGTGGATGATGGGTCCACCGATGACACAGCCCCTCTTTTGGCGAACTATGGAGACCGATTGAAGGTGATCGATCAACCCAACCGCGGCGTCAGCGCGGCCCGCAACACCGGCGTGCGTGCCGCCCGGGGGCGTTGGATCGCCCTCCTGGACAGCGACGATCACTGGTTGCCGAACAAGCTGCGGACGCAGCTCGACTGGCTGGATGCCCACCCGGACTACCGGATCTGTCAAACGGAAGAGCTATGGATCAGAGACGGCCGGCGGGTGAACCCCAGAAAGCGCCACCGGAAATTTGGCGGGTTTATCTTCGAGCGTTGTCTGCCCTTGTGCCTGGTGAGTCCCTCGGCGGTAATAATCGAACGCCGGCTGCTGGAAACGGTTGGCGGCTTCGATGAGGCGCTGCCGGCCTGCGAAGACTACGACCTCTGGCTGCGCATCAGTTGCCGTCATCCCATCGGGCTGGTGGATCAGCCCCTCCTGGTCAAGACCGGCGGGCACGCCGACCAGCTCTCCCGAACACCGGAATTGGACAAGTACCGCATCTTAGCGTTGGCCAAAATCCTGCGAAGCGGTGTGCTGTCACCCGACCAGTCCGCGGCAGCCCTGGAGATGCTGACCAACAAGATCGGGGTTTACGCCGGGGGCTGTCGTAAACGGGGACGTGAAGCGCAAGCACTTGCCTACGAAGGGTTACTGGCGGCGTTGCAGCAGACGCCGCGCCAGCCGCGGTAACGCAAGACTGGGTTCATCTTCCCACGGGGAGAACAAACCCTTGACGTCTCAGGTTCCGAAGGGGAAGAAATAGGGGCGCCGGGAGGGCGTTCCAATGGTACCACGCCCAGCGGCGGCATTTATCAGGCTCCTTCACGGTGGGCTCCCCGCGCCAACCCTCACCCAGAACGAAGAGGGTGACATAGTGTTTGCCCGCATCGGTGAAGATATCGTTGCTGAAGGCAATCTGCCGCACCCCGCTGACCAGGAGGCCGGTCTCCTCCCGCACTTCCCGCCGCGCGCACGCTTCGATCGATTCTCCGAATTCCAAATGGCCGCCGGGCAGGGCCCAGGTGCCGGCGCCGTGGGACCCGCGGCGCTCGCCGAGCAGAACACGCCCATCTCGGATTAAGAACACGCCCACTCCGACACGTACCGCTTTGCGATCCATGGTTGGTTGCAGCCTCCTCTGGTCAGACCATCATTTCGATGGCCGCGATCTGCTGTTTCAGCCGCTTGGGAGAGACAGAAAACGCGGTTCGTATCTCCTGCGCAAAGACCGAGATCCTGTACTCCTCGATCATCCAGAGGAGATCCTCCACGGCCTGCCGTTTCTCGGCGCTGGCGTGATCATCCAGACCGGCCACGATATCGCCGAGTTTCTCGCTAAAGGGCTTCACCTGGTCCGCACGGGCCCGGTCCTTGGGCAGGTCGACCACCCCCCGCTCGGCTCGGATGGTGAGGGCCTGGAGGTAGCGTACCAGGGCAGCGAGGCGATTTGCGTCGTAAAGGTCGATGAAATTGGGCGGTATGAGTTGGTCGAGGGACCGGCGCAAATCGGCAAGCAAATCGCTCAAGGGCCCCTTGGGATGGGCGCTCTCCAGGCGGTGGAGGGTGGTGCGGCACTCGTGGTAGGCGGCCAGCAGGGCGGCGACGGCAGCGGTCAGCGCCTGTCCCTGCTGTTGGATGCCGCTGCGGCCGATCTCCGCCACCGCCGATGCGAAGTCGCTTTGGGTGCGAAGGTTCCGGTGGAAGCGGTCTCGACAAACGGCCGCCAACAACTGGCGCTCGAGGCGCTTCTGGCCGCCGAAATAGCCGGTGTAGTTGCTCGCCGGGGCCGAAAGGCGTAGGCTCTGGCGCAGGTGTTTGAGCTCTCTCTTGAAGTGATTCATGAGCAGCACCTGGACCCCTTTGGGGTGGGCGGCCTCGGCGGCATGGCGGTCGGTGAAAAGCGTGAGGCTCGCAACCTGTCCCTCCGCCGCGGCCACCAGCGCGAGGTAGGCCCGCTGGGGGCCCTTGCCCGGCACCGCCGCCGTGACCGAGTCGGGTAGATCGCCCAGGTCCCAGGCGGCGATCCCGGAACGCTCCCACCGGCGACGCAGGGTATCCAGGGCATCCGCATCCACGGCCTGGACGGGCCCCTCCTGCAGCAGGTCCGCATCCCTGCCGCTCTTAACCACCCGCCCCTGCCCATCCATCAGGGCGATGCGCATCCGCAGATGGTCGGGCAGCACGATGGCCGTCCAGACGGCGGCCGGGATGGTGAGGCCGAAGCGGGCCTTGAGGTGAGCGCTGAGGGCGGGGATCAGGGCGCCTTGGTCCATCCTCAGCTCCCGGCAGATCTGGTGCGCTGTCTCCCCCACCGGGGCCAGGCGACGGCGGTACGGCTTGGGCAGACCCTTGAGAAGGGCCGTGATCTTCTCCTGGAGTAGGCCGGGTACCAACCACTCCATCTCCTCCGCCGGCACCTGCTGGGCGTCGACCAGCGGGATCTTGACCGTCACCCCATCGTCCGCCGACTCGGGCGAGAAGCGGTAGCCCACCCGGTAGCGGCCCTCTCCCAGTCGCAGGCGACGGGGGAAGCGATCCAGCTCAATCTGGTCAGGGTCGTAGTTGAGAAGCTGGTCGCGGGAGAGCCGCAGGAAATCATCCCCGCCCTGCTGACGGATCCGGTGCTTAAGGGCCCTCAGATCGGAAACCCCCTCCAAATGACGGCCGTAATGGTCGGCTAGAACACGATCATCCACCAGGAGGTCCCTTCGCCGCAGACGGTCCTCCAGGCCCCGGATCTCCGCTGCCAGCTTGTGGTTGTGGGTGAGGAAAGCGGGCCAGTCATGCTGGCGCAGGTCTCCCTCGATGAGGGCGCTCTGAATGAAAATCGCGGTGGCCTGAGCGGGGTCGATGGAATGGAGCGCTGTGGGCCGCCCGGGTTCGATGACCAGACCGAAGAGACTCACCTGTTCGGTGACCACCACCTGGCCGCGCTTGCGCTCCCAGCGGGGATCCCGGTAGCTGCGGCGGCAGAGGTCCCCGGCAAGGGGCTCCAGCCAGCGGGGGTCGATGCGGGCCACGGTGCGGGCGTAGAGGCGGCTGGTGACCACCATTTCGGCCGCCACGATCCACTCCCCGGGGGTTTTGAACAGGCCGGAGCCCGGAAAGACCATCACCGCCCTATCCTTGGCGGCACGGAAGAAGAATTTCTCCTTCTGCTGGGCGATATTGGAGAGAAATCCGCTGAGGATCGCCCGGTGAATGGCGCAGTAGCGCGGGGTGAAGATGATCTCCGGCGCTGTCCCGGGTTTTTCCTTATGCGACCGCTGACCACCGGCAGACCTGCCATTTGCCGGTACCGCAGCCGGCGTCGCCACGGCCCCCGCCTCTGCCCGCAGCCGGCTTTCGGCCAGCAGCCCGCGGATCTGGCCATGAATGTCGGCCCACTCGCGCATGCGGCGGAAGTTGAGAAAGTGCTGCCGGCAGTACCGGCGCACGTCGGCCCAGGACTTTCGGTTCTGAACCCGCTTCTGATAGCCCTCCCAGAGGTTGAGGAGGGTGACGAAGTCAGAGGCCGGGTCCCGGAAGCGGGCATGGGCCTGATCGGCGGCGGCCTGCTGCTCTAGTGGGCGCTCGCGGGGGTCCATGACACTGAGGGCGGCGGCGATGACCGTCACCTCGGGCAGGACATGCTGGTCGTGGGCCTCGATGAGCATGCGGGACAGGCGCGGATCCAATGGCAGCCGGGCCATGAGGCGGCCCCTTGGGGTGAGCCGATAGGGCCCCGCGGCCGCCCGCCCCCGCCGCCGGCGCCGACCCGCCTTGTCACGGTGACGTTGGGCCCCGTTTGGGGCGATGGCGCCCAGTTCGGCCAATAGCTGGTAACCGGCCTGGATGTTTTTCTCCGCAGGGCGATCGATAAAGGGGAAGGTGACGACATCCCCCAAGCCCAGGGCAATCATGCGCAGAATCACTTCGGCCAGGTTGGCCCGGAGAATTTCGGGCTGGGTGAAACGCGGTCGGTCGTTGTAATCCGCCTCGCTGTATAGGCGGATGCAGATCCCGCCCGCCACGCGTCCGCAGCGCCCCTGGCGCTGGTCGGCGCTGGAGCGGGAGATGGACACGACGGGCAGGGCCGTCGTACGGGTACGGGCCTGGTACTGGCTGATGCGGGCCAGTCCGGTGTCGACCACATAGCGGATCCCGGGGATGGTGATACTGGTCTCGGCCACATTGGTGGCCACGATAATTTTGCGCCCCACCGGTCGACTGAAGACCCGCAGCTGCTCGGCGGCCGAGAGGCGGGCGAAGAGGGGCAGAACGGTGGTGTCGCGGTAGTGGCGTCCCTCGACGATGTCACAGGTCTCGCGGATATCCTGCTCGGTGGGCATGAAGACCAGCACATCGCCGCGTCCGCCGTCCTGGACGATGCGGTCCACGGCGCGGATCGCGGCGGCCACGACGGTGGGGTCCTCCTTGTCGTGTTCGGCGGTCGCCATCGGGCGGTAGCGGGTCTCGACAGGATACATACGGCCGGAAACCTCGATCACGGGGGCGTCATCGAAGGCGGCCGAGAACTTCTCCGTATCGATGGTGGCAGAGGTGATAAGCAGTTTAAGATCGCGCCGGCATTTGACGAGGCCACGCAGGATCCCCAGCAGGAAGTCGATGTTGAGGCTGCGCTCATGGGCCTCGTCCACGATGAGGGTGTCGTAGGCGTTGAGGTAGGGATCCCCCTGGGTTTCGGCAAGCAGAATGCCGTCGGTCATCACCTTGATGCGGGCATCGGGACGGGTCTTGTCCTGAAAGCGGATCTTATAGCCAACCGTCTCTCCCAGGGACTCGCCCAACTCCTCGGCGATGCGCCGGCTCACCGTAGATGCGGCGATGCGTCGCGGCTGGGTGCAGCCGATCCATCCCTCCATGCCGCGGCCGGCGGCCAGACAGAACTTGGGGAGTTGGGTGGTCTTGCCCGAGCCGGTTTCGCCCGCCACGATGATGACCGGATGGTCCGTGATGGCGCTGATGATCTCCTCCCGGGCGGCGGTGATGGGCAGCTGCTCATCAAAGCTCAGCTCGGGCTGGCGCGCCAGCCGGCGCGCTTTGGTGGCGACGGAGCGGCGCAGACGATCGGTGAGGCCGGCGTAGATCTTTTCCCGCCCTGCGGGGGAGATGGGCCGGCGATGGTCGATGCGTCGCAGCTCGCGTTGCACCGCGATGCGGTCCAGGTGGAGGGCGCGGGGCAGCAGGTCTCGGATCACGCTCGGGATATGGGGTGCAGATCGGGTCATGGGGATACAAGGGCGTTATTGCGCCTTAGGGGCCATACCCCAGCCGGATGCCGAGGTCAACGGCTTTGCGGCGCGTGGCGTATTGACAAGTCCGGGCCATCGGAGGAATATCGCGCAATGCGATGGACTTGCCAACCCTCCCGTCAAAGGAGTCTCACATGCAGTTCCTCATCATTGGTGGTGACGCCGCCGGCATGAGTGCCGCCAGTCGGGCCAAGCGGCTCCGGCCCGACCTCCAGGTCACGGTCCTCGAACAGACCCAGGACGTCTCCTATAGCGCCTGCGGCATGCCCTACAACATCGCCGACCCGGAGCGGCCCATCGACGATCTCGTGGTGCGGGAGGCCGAGGTGTTTCGCCGCCAGCAGGGGATCGACCTGCGCCTGGGCCATACCGCCACCGCCATCGATCTGGCCGCACGCCTCGTCCATGCCACCACTCCCCATGGTCTGCAGGCCAAGCTGCCCTATGACCGCCTCCTCATCGCCACCGGCGCCCGTCCCCTGCAGCCGGAAATTCCCGGCGTCGACCTGCCCGGCATCTTTGCACTCAAATCTCTGGCCGATGGCCGACGGATCAAGGCGTATCTGAAGGGCCAGGAGGTCTCCAAAGTGGCCATCATCGGCATGGGCTATATCGCCCTGGAGATGTGCGAAGCCCTCATTCAGCGGGACATCAAAGTGGACCTGATCAAGCCGCGGCCGCGGCTGCTGCCGTGGATGCCGGAGGCCCTGGCCAGCACGGTGCAGGCCACCTGCGAGGCGGCAGGTGCCCACCTATTTCCCGGAACCGCCATCCAGCGCATCGAACGGTCTGGCGACCATCTGATGATCATGGGGGACGGCATCCTGCTGAGGGCCGACATGATCCTGGTGGCCACCGGCATCACCCCCAACAGTGAGTTGGCCAGCGAAGCGGGTCTTCAGCTGGGGCCGGCCCGCGCCATCGCCGTCAATCGTCGCTTGCAGACCTCCGATCCCGCGGTCTATGCCGCCGGTGACTGTGCCGACGCCCACCATCTGGTTACCGGCCGATCCGCCTGGATCCCCCTGGCCCTGCGGGCCAATCGGGCCGGCTGGGCAGTGGCCGACAATGTCTGTGGGGTGCCCACCGAGTTGGACGGCATCGTGGGTACGGCGGTCTTCAGGGTGCTCGATCTCGAAGTGGCCCGCACCGGTCTATCCCAGACGGAAGCCGAGGGAGCGGGATTCAGCCCAGTGGCGGTGACCATCCAGACCCGCTCCCGTGCCCATGCCCACAAGGGCGCCGTTCCCATTCAGGTTCACTTGGTGGGCGATACGGTCAGCGGCCGCCTGCTGGGGGCGCAGATGGTGGGCGGCGAGGGGGTGGCCCACCGGATCAACGCCGCTGCAGTGGCCCTGCAGAACCGAATGAAGGTGGCCGATTTCAGCCAGGCCGATCTGGCCTACGCCCCCCCTTTCGGACCGGTCTGGGACCCCCTCTTGACGGCGGCCAACCAATTGAAAAAAAAACTATTGCCCCCTAAGGAGAGTGAGCGACCATGAAAAGCTACCGCAAAGAACTCTGGTTCGACGTCCCCACCCGACGGGCCTTTATCAACATCACCCCCGACGTGAACCAATGCCTCCGCCAGAGCGGTATCACCGAGGGGCTGGTGCTGGTCAACGCCATGCACATCACCGCTTCGGTATTCATCAACGACGATGAATCGGGTCTACATCACGACTATGACAAGTGGTTGGAGCGCTTGGCGCCCCACGCCCCGACGAATCAGTATCGGCACAATGTGGGCGAGGATAACGCGGACGCTCATATGAAGCGCCAGATCATGGGCCGCGAAGTGGTGGTGGCCGTCACGGAGGGGCAGCTGGACTTTGGGACCTGGGAGCAGATCTTCTACGGCGAGTTCGATGGACGACGGCGCAAACGGGTTCTGGTGAAAATCATCGGCGTGTGACCAATAGCCTCGTAAAAAAAAGCATCTCAGTCCAACTGCGGCTGAGATGCTCTTTCCATGCGGCTCTGATGCAGGGGATCGATCAGGAACTAGACCTTAGACCACCCGCACGACATTCTTTGCTTCAGGCCCCCGGTCACTCTCTTCAACTTCGAAGTTGACCTCTTCGCCCTCTGTCAATGTTTTGAATCCCGGCATTTCAATGGATGAAAAATGGACGAAGATATCGCGTCCGGATTCCTCATTGATAAAGCCATACCCTTTCCTGTCGTTGAACCACTTCACTGTACCGGTTGCCAAAGCTTACCCTCCTGTACCTTTGAAATTACCCCAAAACATTGTCGTTCTGAGCAAATGCCCTTGGCCGATAGCGCCAAATGCGGTTGGTCGTCATCGCCAGTTGACCACCAAATATTCGCCCAAATACTAAATATGTCTAGAATTAAATCCAGGTCAAGAAAAAAAATAGACTTAATTCCAGTGTATTGGAAGGCTCGGGAGGGTGGTTGCAATCGTCACCGGCACGAACCGGGATCAACCCGCAGATTCAAGCGGCATCAGAGGGGCAGCGGCACCAGAATTGAGGGGATCACTTCAGAAGGCGTTCGATAGTGGCCGCTTCCCGCAAGGCGCGGATATAGCGGCGCGTTGCCTTTTGCTGTTGCTCGGTCCGCAACATTTTTTGAAGCCCCTCGCGCACCAACAGAAAGGACAACTGCCGCGCCGGGCGACGGTCTGAAACCAGCAGCAGGTGATAGCCTGCCGGGCTTTCGACGATTCGGCTAACCTGGCCTGGTACCAAGGCGAAAGCGGCCTGGGCCAGGGTCGGATAGAGGTGTTCCCGGGTGAGGTAGCCCAGGTCTCCACCGCGGGCACTGCTGGGGCATTGGGAGGCATCGATGGCCAGCGTAGCAAAGTCGGCGCCCTCGGCCAACTGCTGCGCGAGCGCCTGCATCCGCAGATAGGCTTTCTGGCGCTCCTCCATGGACACCTTGGGGGGCAGCTGGATCAAAATGTGGCGCAGGTGGACCTCTTCCGGATGAATGAAGCGAGATCTGTTTTCGTCGAAGTAAGCCCGGGCGTTTTTTTCGGTGACGGCGCCGATCTGCGGCAACTCCTTCTCCAAGAGTCTTTCGATCAGCATCCCCTCCTGGACGTAGCGAAAGAAGGCGTCGTCTCCAGCGGCGGCGTCGCCGTTGGTCACCGTCTCCTGACCCGGCCGGGTTTGCAACTTTTCCGGCAGGCGCTCGATCCGTCGCAGCACCCGGGCAGTGCTGATGGTAAGACCCTGCCGATGGGCCTCCTGGAGGAGCAGCTCACGATCAATAAGGTTTTCCAGCAACTTCTGACGGACCGCTTGGGGATCCTCGGCGACGCTGGCATCCGGCGCTTCGCCCGAGGGATCGTAGAAAAGTTTCAGGGCAGCGTCCAGTTCATTCTGGTAGATGATGGCGCCGTTGACCAGGGCCACCATCTTCGGTGACTCTTGAGCGGCGAGGGAGGGGGCGCTCGCCAGACACAGGAGAACCAGCCAAGCGATGCGGCGGCGCCAGCGGCCTCTGTCTGCTCTTAAACCGTACATGGGGTCTCCTGGTGAGTTCGTGTCGTTTGGTGAGGTCGAGATGTGGGCGTGATGCGCTCCGGTGGCGGGGTGCTAGAACCCGAGTCGCTGGTGGATCAGCACCACGGTGATATCGGTCAAAAACGGCTTGCGATGCAGAATGGCGGTCACACGACAGATCCGCTGGGGGCTCTGACAATCCTCGCAGACGCCGGACGTGACGCAGGGTGTCTGACGATTCAGGCTTCGGGCGCGCATGGGGGCGGCCACCTCACGGACCCGCTGCAATGCCGCTTCGAGGCTGGTGGCGACCTTGTTCATGCCCGCCACGATGAACACTTTGCGGGGTCCGAAGGTCATGGCGTTGGTACGATTGCCGATACCGTCCACGTTGACGATCTCGCCGTTGGTAGAAATGGCGTTGGCACTGCAGAAAAAGCAGTCGCAGCGCCCCTGATCCAGTCGCAGCTGCAGCTCCTCCTCAGGGCTCAGGTCATCTCGCCAGTGGTCGTAAAGGATCTTGCCCTGTTCCCTCAGCGCCTCGATCAGCCCCAATTGACGGAGGGTGACCGAACCGCCGAAGCCGAAACTCGTGCATTCCTCGCAGCGCTTCAATAGCAGGTCGCGGGCCGCGTCGACATCGGCCACCGCCTCCGCCCGAAAGCCGTTTTTCGTCAGAGCGGCCAAACAGCGCTCCGCCCGCCGCTGCCAGCGCCATTGATGGTGGTCGGTCCTCATCTCAGAGATCGCTTTCATTCGCATGGATCGCGGGAGTGCTGGAGGAGGTGGCGCTGGCCACGGGCGCTGGGCGGTGTCCCGCCGCGGCCGTCAGACCCTGAGCAGAGACCAACTCTCCGGTGAAACTGCCAATCACCACCGCACTCTTGATCTTTACCGGTATGCGGCGACGGTCGGCCGTCACCCACAGCTGCAGTTTGGCGTCCTTCGATTTCTCGAACACACCGCCCACATGGCTGAGGTCGGGTTCCAAGAGATAGGTATCGTAGGTGTCACCGCTGGCCAGCTTAATGGTCTCACGGCGCACGACATGCGCTTTGCCGATGACCCAGCGTTTACCGTCCGAAACCGGCTTCTGAATGACGCTGTTCTCCTTGAGTTTCAAGGAACGGGAGTAGTAGAAGGCCGACAGGGGGTCGAAGGTACCCACGGAGATGGGCAGCTCCTTGCGAATTTTGCCCGATTTGTAGTAGCGCGCCTGATTGCTGGCCGTATCGAACACCACCATCACATCCTTGCGAACGGACCCCTCACGCTGCTTCTTCTTGTACAGCATGGAGCCCTTCATCTCGGTATCGACAAAGCCTTCGATGCGGTCGCGCACCTTGTAAATGCGGTCGATGAAGGGCGTCGACTTGGCTGTGAGCATGAAATGGTAGGCCGGCACCCCGTTGATGGTGGTCAAAGGGCGCACCTCCAGGACCGCCTCCCCGGCGGGGATAATGGTCCATTTCAACGCGTAGGTCAGCCGCTCGCCGGGCTGGAAGGGCAGCGGGTTGTCGGCGGCGCGGGCGTGTCGCGTGCCGAGAATGGGAAGCAACACCACCAGCAGTAGGGCGAAGGCGCGCCCCAACGCTGCGCGGCGTCGGCAACCCGCGGCTGGGCGGTTTGGATGAGATCTTATTGCACACATATAACGGGACACCGTTATGAGGTCGAACCTACGGTGACGCAAGCGCACCGGTATTCCGGCTTTGTGCCATAAAACGCTGCATTAGGCAAACGGGGCCTCAAGGATCCGCGATGGCCGGGGGCCCATCCGCAGCGCGGCTGCTGTTGCGGCGGCGCCAGCAGGTGTGTCGCAGTTGACAGAAGCCGCAAACCGATCCCACCCTGCGAGACCGGTAGGCTGCGCCCAATCCAATGAGACCAGTGGCCGATTTGTGGGGCGTCAAAACGCCGTTTTCGCCAAGCGTGATCCCGATGGCCGCAGCACCAGCGGGACCATCGCTCTCCAGAAAACCCCACAAGCCGCGCTGGCCGGTCAAGGGCCAGCCGTCCAGGGTTCCCGGACCCAGGGAGGGACTGACGCCCCAGTTGCGGCGGGAGGCCTCGGCCTCGGCCTGCTCCCGCACGGCGCGGCCCACTTCGGACAGGGCGACGACGCCGGCGCTGTCCAGCAGATAGGCCTGCAGGAGTTCGCCCTTGTGGTTAAGCTCCCGCACGGCTGCGTCGAGATCGTCACCGATGGTACCCACACTGATCAGTGCGATGACGGCGGCCGCCATGAGATCGGCATGGGGCCCGATATTCAATGAAACCGCATGGCGGGATCCGGCTTCCATCGAATCGAGCGTCACCGTTTCGGCCGTCACCGATGTCACCCGCACCCAGGCCATGGCCGCCGCCGGGCGTATCAGGCGGCGGGCGGTCGTCACGGCCGCCGCCATGTCGGCGTTCAATCGATCGATGCGTCGACCGCGATTGAGGGTCAGTAGGACCGCTGCGGGATCGATCGCGATGGACACATCGGTGAGGAGTTGTTGTCGCGGTGAGGGTAAAGGGGCCATCAGCCAATATCCAATTCCGAAGGAATCGTGATCCCCCCAACTTCAATTGGGTTCCGGCGGGGGCAGACCATCAGTGCACACCATAGCGACAGTCGAGACAATCATCGATAAGCACCTTCAGCTTGCGGCGCAACACCTTGTAGGAAAAATTCCGCAGAGAGACCTCAAAGTTGTGATCCACAATCTGACGGCAATAGTCGGGATCGCGCAGCACCTTCTTGGCCATTTGAACCGCCTCGGAGGTCACATAGCCATCAAATTCGATCACCTTGAACCCCTTGGGTCTGATGTCGGTCGCGTAGATGGAGTAGTTGTTCACCACGATGGGCTTGCGAAAGTAGATCGCCTCGAGAAAGGCATTGCCAAAGCCTTCGTAGGTGGAGGGATAGGTTACCAGATCGGCGTGGGGGTAAATGTCCTCCAGCGTGTAGATTTTCCGTCCATCTTCGGTCCTGCCGCGGTGATCGTCGATGATGTCCGAGACGAAGAGCGTGTCCACCTTCATGAGGCGTGAATACTCCTGAACGCGGTGTTCGTAATCATAGCCTTCGTCGCCGGAGGCGTGGGAGATGACCAGTTTGGCGCGGGCACCGAGACGATGGACGAACTCGATGGCATGTTCGATCCCCTTGCGTTTGACCACCCGGGTGGGCTGAAGAATCAGCAGCTCATAGTTCTTCAGCCCCAGGGCCTCCCGCACGTCGGCGGCATAGTCGTCCAGGGGCTTGGGGGGATTTTCGAAATCCATCACGTTGGGCACTACCGTGGCCGATATGCCGGTGCGCAGACTGAGCTGGCTATCGGCCGATGTATTGATCACCACATGTTTGATGGATGGCAAGTTGGGCGGAAAGGCCATGTTGAGGAATTCCCAGCAGGCATTGAGCGTGAACTGCTGGCGTTCCCAGTAAAAATCATGGTGATGGGCGATGGTGCTCATACCGGTCTCAGAGATCACCTCGGTGATCGCCATCCCCAGGGGCATGTTCATGGGGATGGTGAGTGCGTTCTGGGGTACCAGGAGATCGATCTTGAATTTGGCGATGAAGCGATGGAGGTGGTCCTTGATCTTGCGCTTTAGGGCATAGGTTTGCTGGGTAACCTCGCGGGGGCGGGTGGTGACGCCGAAGCATTTATCATTGATCTCGCGGATGGCCGGATGGGTGAAATGCGCTTCCGGGAGAAGATAGGAGCGGTCTTCGGGGCGGTCCAACTCACCGGCGAAGTAGTAGCAAGTGAGTCCCTCCTTTTCAAAGACCCTGGCCCACTTCTCTGTTTCCAGAGATACCCCATCGGTACCCGCGAAACGGGTGGAGACAAAGCCGACATTGTGTTCCTTGCGACAATACTCACAATAGGCCATGAGAAACTCTCCCCGTGGTAATTTCGGTGTTGCGGTCCCCCCCGGTGTCCTTGCCACCCGCCGCGGCGCACGCATACCAGCGCTCAGGCGATCAGACCGCGGCGGTCGGTGACCGATCCCGGACCTCGGCCTGCACCTAACGTCCGGTCGGATCCGTCGCCATGGCGGCCACCTCCGCATGGCGGAAACAGCCGCACAGATGATCGTTCACCAACCCGGCGGCCTGCATGAAGGCATAGCAGATGGTGGGCCCCACAAAACGGAAACCGCGCGCCTTGAGATCACGGCTCATCGCCTGCGATTCGGCGCTCACGGCCGGCACCTGAGCGTCAGCGGTCCACCGGTTCTGGATGGGCCCTCCTCGGACAAACTGCCAGATGTAGCGGTCGAAGCTGCCCTGATCGGCCTGAAGTTCGCGAAAGGCCCGGGCGTTGTCGATCGTGGCGAGGATCTTCTGACGGTTCCGCACGATCCCGGCGTCTTGCATCAGCCTGCGGACGTCGGCATCGGTGTAGGCAGCGATTGCGGAGGCCTCGAAGCGGTGGAATGCGCGCCGGAAGTGCTCCCGTTTGCGGAGGATGGTCAACCAGCTCAGGCCTGCCTGAAATCCGTCCAGAACGAGGAATTCGAACAGCCGTTGATCATCGTGAAGGGGCACCCCCCATTCGTGGTCGTGATAGGCGATGGAGAGGGGATCATCACCTGGCCAGGTGCAGCGTTGGGCGTCTCGCATACTCTGCATTTCCTGAACCGGCCGACAGCGATGGCGGCGAACGTGGGTGGGGCGGGCGGGTCGGACCGCCGGGGCAGATAACGACGGTTATTTTAGCAGGTAGAACCCCAGACTGGGGTCATCCCCCTCCCGCTCCTTGAAGGCCACGCCCACGTGGGTGTCGGTCACATTTTTAACGACGACGACTTTCTCGATGAGGGTATGCTGGGGATCGTCCAGGTTGAACTCTACCTTGAGGTTGTCACCGATGTTGAAGGTGCGCCCCACGTTCAGCTTGAGCTTCATGCCCGAACTGGAGATATCCTCCACCCGCATGATGCCCTTGTCCGTGGAGCCATCCGGGCGCTCGTAGCTGTAGGTGCCCGGCAAGCGGGTATGCTTGCGGTAGCGCCGGCGCTTCTCCAAAACCGCTCGGAACGCCTGCCCACAACGGCATTTGATGTTGACGCGCACGGTCTTGTCCATCTTGGCGTAACGCGTGACATCCGCGGTGGTGGTGTTTTCGCAATTGGGGCAAACAAAAGTGGCCGTGTTGTTTTTCGTGATGTAGACTCTTACGTCCATCTGCCCTCCAGGCGGATCGCATCAGATATTGGTATCGCGGTATCACCGTCTCAAGATTGGCACTATGTTATGCGGCGGAGCGCCCGCCTGTCAATGCGTCGGCGTCATCGGGGCCCCGCAGCGCTCCCCGGGGCCATCGCGCTGGACCTGAGCATCAGGCCGTCTTGGCAATCCGCACGATCTGCGGTTTGTAGGCGCGTTTGCTGGACAGTCTGTTCCCACGCAAGCGGATGAAGAAGAAGGAGATCCCCAGTGCGATCAAGGAGACGACGGCGGAGAGCCCCGACGGGTCCCAGCCGCGTGCGAGGGCATAGCGGTGGCCCAAAGCGGCGCCGATGATCATGCAGAGGATGGGCACGACATACAGCAAAAAGGTGGCCTTTAGCAGGGGGCCGGTATCCAAGCTGAGAACGATCTCATCCCCCACCTGCGCACCGACCACATTGAGGGCCTCCACCTCCATATCCTTGCCCCGCTCGCTAGGATTGCAGCTGTGGCGGGATGAACAGGATTTGCAGGCACTCGACCGCTGGGTCAGAACCCATGCAATGCCAGACTCCGGCTCCCCCAGACGGATTACGATGCCTTTTTCAGTAGCCATGGCGTCCCTCTCGAATCCATTGGAGAGTGCCCCTCGAGGGCACCATCCTGGGAACGGTGCGTCCTTCAGGGCCAAAAAATCCGCCGCAGGCTGCGGCGGTTCGCGCAGGCAACCACACGGCGGATGTAACCGGCCTAAACCGAAATTGATACTTGCTTACACGACCTTACGGAACTCATGCCTGAATGGTAAGGACGTCGAAGGGCTTTGTCAGCCGGGAACCGTCTCCTCTATCTGTACCCCTGGCGCATCGGTGGACACATCGTGGCGATAGCAGATCAGACCACAGCGCAGGCAGCGCCCCGCTTCGGCACGCGCCGTATGCTCATCGAACCCCTTTTCCAGCTCGCTGCCGGCGGCCAGCTCCCGGCTGTCGGCGACAGGCATGATGCGGCGGGGATAGGCCCGCACCTCCTCCACATGGTCCACATTCTGGACATACACCTCAGGGGTCAGGACACCTTCCGGCATGTCGAGATCGATGCCGTATAGGCTGCGATGGATCGAGGCCGCCGCTCTTCTCCCGCCGCCGATCGCCTTGATGGCGCCGGAGTAGTCGGTCAGCTGATCTCCCTTGGCATGTATGCCGGTCTCAGCGCTGTATGCCGGATCCTTGTAGGGTGGATAGGCCGCCCAGGCCAAATCGTCTCCCGTAGCCGATGCCGCTGCACTGTCCGCCGCCGCGTCGGCATCCGTGTCGGCATCCTCGGTGGTGGGCATCGGCACGAAGATCATTTCGGGAAAACGGCCGGCGGAGAGCACGAGGGTTTCGACCGCCAGGGAGGTACGCTCGGCGGGGTTCGCCAGGTCGGTCAGCTCGATGCCCGCGAGGGTGGTGCCGCTGCCCCAGAGACGGGTCAGACCGGTGGCGAACCGCAGGGTCACGCCTTCCAAGCCGGCTTCGGCCAGCGCGGCAGCATCGATGGCGGCGGCGGCTTCCGATTCCCGCTGAATCACGGTGATCGCCGTGGCCCCATCGGCCTTGGCCTTCTGGGCGGCGGTGAGGGCCAGTTTGCCGCCCCCCACGATGGCGACGGACCGTCCCACCTGAACCCCGGCTTCGTCCGCTTGGCGCGGCCGGATCAGATCCAAGAGCAGATAGGTGCCCGGAATGGGTGTTTCCAGCTCCCGCGCTCCAGGACTTCGGGTCAGGCGGCTGTCCCAGCCGCCCGCCGCCAGGAAGACGGCGTTGTAGCCATCGGCGAGGAGTTCGGCAACCGTGAGATCGCGACCGAGTTGGACACCCGTTTCAGCGCTGACACCCATCTCCATGACCCCCTGGATGTCCCAGTCGAGAATCGCTTCGGGCAGCCGCTCTTTGGCGATGGCGGAACGCAGCAGTCCACCCAGTTTGTCGGTGGCTTCGAAGACCTTGGTTGTGTGACCCAGGCGGGCGGTGAAAAAAGCGGTGGACAGCCCTTCGACACCGCCGCCCACAACGGCGACCCGTCGGCCGGTGGCAGGCGCCTTGTATGGCAGGTCCCGCTTGCCGCTCTCCATCTCCACATCGGCCGCATAGCGCTTGAGGAAGTTGATCGCCACCGGCTCATCCACGTATTGTCGCCGGCACTCCTCTTCACAGGGGCGAGGGCAGATCCGTCCGATGGTGGTGGGGAAGGGATTGCGCTCTTTAATGACCAGCACGGCGTCCCTGTAATTGCCTTGGCTGATGTGGCCGATGTAAGCGCTGATGTTGATCCCCGCCGGACAGCGGCGCTGACAAGGGGTGGTGCAATCGGCGACGGTGTACTCCTTGAGGATGCGCCGGGTGACCGAGCTGAGGGTGATGATGTCCTTGGGGCATACCCGTTCGCAGGTGCCGCAACCGGTGCAGCGCTCTTCGATCACCGCCGGCAGTTCATCGGCGCCCATGGTGATGGCATCGAAGGGGCATGCCCGGGCACAGGTGCCAAATCCCAGGCAGCCGATCTCACACACTTTCATTCCGCCGGAGAGCAGGGCCGCGGCGCGGCAGTCGTTGATGCCGTTGTAGGCGTACTTTGTGTCGGCCTTGGCGACGCCATAGGTACAACCCGGCAAGGCGATATCCGGTTCAGTGGCCTCCACGCTGACACCCATCAGCGCGGCGATGGCCTCGGCCACGTCACTGCCGGCGGCCACGCAGGAGTCAGGGCCCGACTTGCCGGCGACAATGGCTTCGGCGTTGGGGGTGCAGCCGGGATACCCGCAGCCGCCGCAATTGGCCCCGGGCAGGACGTCATCGATGGACAGTACCAGAGGGTCTACGTAGACGTAAAAGACCTTCGAGGCCAGCGCCAGCCCGATGCCGACGATGAGTCCCAAGCTTCCCATGATGATTACGGCTGTGGTCATGCGATACTCCTCTTAACCCGTTAGCCCAAATGATTGATCTCACAACCGGCCGTCGCCAACCGCTTAGTAGATGGCGTCAAACCGGCATTTGTCGAAACACGTCATGCACTGGATGCATTTTTCCAGGTCGATGCGGGCCAGCTCCTTCTTCTTCCACTCAACCGCGTCCACCGGGCAGGCGCGGTAGCAGGCGCCGCATTTGGTGCATTTCTCGGTATCCACCTCGAAGCTCAGTAGGGACACGCATCGTTTGGCAGGGCAGCGTTTTTCGTGGATGTGGGCCTCGAACTCGTCCCGGAAGTAGCGCAGGGTGGAGAGCACCGGATTGGGGCCAGTCTGTCCCAAACCGCAGAGAGCGGTTTCACGGATAGTGTCGGAGAGCGCCTCTAAGGTGTCGATGTCGCCCGGTTCGCCATCGCCGTTGCAGATCTTCTCCAGGATCTGGAGCTGACGCCGGGTGCCTTCGCGGCAGGGGGTGCATTTGCCGCAGGACTCCTCCTGGATAAAGTCCATGAAGAAGCGCGCCATGTCCACCATGCAGGTGTTTTCGTCCATGACGATGACACCGCCAGAGCCCATGATGGCGCCCACCTTGGCGATCGCTTCGAAATCCACCGGCGTGTCCAGGTGGGCCTCGGGCACGCAGCCCCCGGAAGGTCCGCCCAGTTGGACCGCCTTGAACTTGCGTTTCTTGGGGATGCCCCCGCCGATGTCGTAAATGATCGACCGCAGGCTGGTGCCCATGGGCACCTCCACCAGGCCGATGTTGTTGACATCCCCGCTGATGGCGAACACCTTGGTGCCCTTGGAGGTGTCGGTCCCCACACTGGCGTACCAGGCCCCGCCCTTGCGGACGATCTGGGGCACGTTGGCGAAGGTCTCCACATTGTTGAGGATGGTGGGTTTCTCCCAGAGCCCCTTATGGGCCGGAAAGGGCGGCCTGGGCCTGGGCATGCCGCGGCGGCCCTCGATGGAGCGCATCAGAGCGGTCTCCTCCCCGCACACGAAGGCCCCGGCCCCCTGGTAGATCTCGATCTCGAAGCCGAATCCCGATCCGAAGATATCCTCGCCCAGCAGGCCGTACTCGGTGGCCTGGCGGATGGCGAGATCCAATCGCTTGATGGCCAGGGGATATTCGGTGCGGGCGTAGATGTAGCCCTTGTGGGCGTCGATGGCCTTGGCCGCGATCACCATCCCTTCCAGCACGGCGTGGGGATCGGCCTCGAGGATGCTGCGGTCCATGAAGGCGCCGGGATCGCCCTCGTCGGCGTTGCAAAGCACATATTTTAGATCGCTCGGGCTGGCCTTGGCGAAGGCCCACTTCATGCCGGTGGGAAAACCGGCCCCGCCGCGCCCGCGCATGCCGCTGATTTTCATCTCTTCGATGATATCGTCCGGGCCCAGTTCCAGAAGCGCCCGAGCGGCCCCACGATATCCGTCGCGGGCGATGTAGTCGTCTATCTGTTCGGGATCGATGATGCCCTTGTTGCGCAGGGCCCGCGGCATCTGGTGGGCGAAAAAGGGAATGTCGCTCTGGACCGGAATTCTTTTTTTGGCAGCGGGATCCTTGTAGAGCAGCCGCTCCACGGGTTTACCCTCCACCAGGTGGCTCTGGACCACCTCGGCCATGTCCTTGACCTTGAGCTTTTGATAGAAGATGTCGCCGGGATGCACCACCAGGATGGGTCCCATGGCGCAGAAACCGTTACAGCCGGTTTCAATCACGTCGACGGTCGCTCCCAACTCGGCCTGCTCGAGCGCGTCGAGGAGCGCATCCTTGACCTTCAGGCTGCCGGTGGCGTGACACCCCGTCCCGCCGCAGAGCAGCAAATAGGTCTTGTCCGTGAAGGCCATTCTTTCTGCATGTTCCGTCTTGATTCTTTCGAGTTCAGCGACGGTCATCCGCCCCATAGTCGTTCTCCTTACGCGGTTTGGCGAATGCGCCTGAGAGGGCGCCGCCTGCAACAGGCACCGTTACCAGGAACCGTCCAGCCCACGGATGCCATTCATGTAGAGCCGCCCACAGGCGACGAAAAGCGAATATCGGCTCAACAGCAGGGGGATCTCGTGGGTTTTGGCCATCTCCACGAATGTGTCGGGCGGCTGCTTGCCGCGGACGATAACGATGGCGCCCACACCGACGATCTTGGCGGTTCGGACCACATGATCGGTAGTGACGCCGGTGAGCAGAACGCAGCCCTTGGCCGCCGTGGCGAGAACGTCGTCCATGAGGTCGGCCGCGCCGCCGGCGGTCACCACACCGTCGAGTTTGTCCTCACCGTAGAGCACTTCTGCATCCAATATCTCTTTGATCTCCGCTATCTTCATCGCTTCGCACTATCTGTCGCTAGTGGGTTTGAGTGGTTTAACCTGAACGGGCTCCCGGAGCGTCCGGAGCGCAGCGGCGGGTGGCGAACCGTCTGGACCAGCGCCTCCGGGAGACATCTGCAACGGCGACCAGCGGCGGGGCACCGTCCTGCAATGGGTCTATTCGTATGGATCGAGGAGATCGATCACCTTGTCGGAAGTAACGTCACCGTAGGTGTCCTCACCCACCACCATCACCGGCGCCAGCCCGCAGGCGCCCAGGCAACGCACGGCCTCCAGGGAGAAGCGTCGGTCCTCGCTGGTACCGCCCTCGGGCACCTGGTACTGGTTCTCGATGCGGGTCATCACCTCCTTTATTCCCTTCACGTAGCAGGCTGTTCCCAAGCAGAGTCGAATGGTATGGCGGCCCTTGGGCACCATGGAGAAGAGGGAATAGAAGGAGGCCACCCCATAGACATCACTGGAGGGCAGATTGAGACCGCGACTGATGTAATCCAGCAGTTCGACGGGCAGGTAACCGACGACGTTCTGACACTCGCGCAGCACCGTGATCACGGCGCCGGCCACCTGTTTATGGGCGTTGATGACGGCGTCGATGCGGGGCCACATTTCAGGCGTGATGTCGGGGTGGTGCGGTTGGGCAACTGCGCTCATCTGATGGGTTCTCCGGTCCAAATTGATGGGTCATTATGGCAATCGGGGGCCGCAAGGTGCACCGCATGGCACGGGTCAGGAGCCCCAGCTGGGTGTCGTCCTCCCGGCGCCAGACCGTCCCGGTGGGGCCCATCATCGCCGACCATACGCCGGTGACCGCCTGGTGGAGGGAGATCGCGTGGATATAGAAATCCGCCCGCAAGATGGCATAAAGGTATGCGAAAGTCAATCTGCCAAAGGTGTGCGAAGACGGCGGCGGCGTACCTTCAGAGCACCATCGGCGATGGGCCAGGAATGTGCTTGTGAGTTGACGCCGGAATCCGATTTTGCGAATATCTTTCAGGGTCTGCCACAGGCCAGCAGCGAACACGGTTTTCCAATGACAATTGCCGAGGGAGATGATGGCGATGAACACCACCTGGTCCGACGCCGTCGCAAGCGCGGCGGAATTTCTTCGTCCACGGCTGACCGCATCAACCCGCGTCGGACTGCTCACCGGTACCGGCCTGGGCGATCTGGCCGGAAGCCTCGCGGCGGCGCGCGAGATCCCGTACAGCGACATCCCGCACTTCCCCGCCGCCACCGTGCAGAGCCACAAGGGGATTCTCGTGAGCGGCGAACTGGCGGCGGTTCCCATGGTAGTTTGCCAGGGTCGCTTCCACCTGTATGAAGGCTATTCGCCGCAGGCGGTCACCTTCTCCATCCGCGTCCTGCAGGCCCTGGGGGTGGATCACCTCATCGTGACCAACGCCGCTGGCGGGCTGGACCTGGATTATGCCGCCGGAGACCTGATGCTGATCGCGGACCACATCAACCTCACCGGTGCCAATCCGCTGGTGGGTCCCAATGATGCGAACTGGGGGGTGCGCTTCCCCGACATGATCGGTGCCTACGATCCCCGCTGGCGACAGGCGGTCGCTGATGGGGCCGCCGCGGCAGGCCTTCGACTCCACACGGGAATCTACGCCGGCCTCAGGGGCCCCTCCCTCGAAACGCCCGCTGAAACCCGCTATCTGCGGACAATCGGCGCCGACGCGGTGGGCTTCTCCACCATCATGGAGGTGATCACCGCCGTGCACGCCGGTATGCGGGTGCTGGGGATCTCCACCATCACCAACATCAATGATCCAGACGCCCCCCAACCCGCCACCCTGGAGGAGATCATCGCGGTGGCCGAAGGGGCGGCACCCTCCTTGGAAAAGGTGGTGCGCATCGCCGTTGAGGCGTTGTCATTACCCAGCCTCTGATGGATCGTCGACCTGGCGGACCGCTTACCCAAGGATCTGAAGGATACCAAGTGCGCAGCATGCACAACCACCGAGGCAACATGATCAAGTCCCAAGCGCTCCAAGTCAACATCGCCGACCACCACGTGGATGTGGACATCGATGACCGCTACACTCCCCTGCAGGTGGTGATGTCCAAATACTTCGGACTGATGGAGGGGGTCAGCGTTTTCCTCAAGGAGCTATCCCACCCCTATAAGAACTGGCAGTTCATCGTCAGCGAAGCGCGCATCTATGCGCTGGACTACTTCCATCTGGCCCGGGCGCACGAGCAGGGTGTTGCGGCAGTGGGGATCCTGGTGGATCTGTTTCTGGAAGCGATCGAGGCCGACACCCCCCGCCGGGTAAAGGCCGAGGCGGCCGACAACCTCCTGCTCTACCTTCAGAAGATCATTCAGGAGATCGATGCCGACCAGGCGGCGTATGTCACCCTGTTGGAGCGGGTTTTCGAGCGACTGGCGGTTTACCCCGAAGCACCCTTCAATCTCTTCGTTAAAAGCTACTACCAGATCAAACGACTGGCGGGCACCTTTCTGGAGCGGATCCCGGCGGAGGCCGCCTCCTGCGGCGCCCTCTACCGGTTGACCCATCGCTATCTGGAGACCACCTACCGCTACTGGGAAGGCGAGGGCGACCCCTTCAAATGGTTCCTGGAGGAGGTCGACGCCGTGGAGAAAGCGACCGCCACCCAGCCCCATTTCGCGCCCGTCGAACTGGTCGCCATCCGGGCCCTGCGAGCGCGCCTGGCGGCGATCGACGCCGCCGCCGGCGCAAACCGCCGCCGCGCCATCACCGAACTGCTGGCCCTGCCTGTCCATGGCGACTATGTGGAGACCTACCGGCGTATTCCCCAGCAGTTGCTCAGGGCCGCGCCGGACCAAGGGACGGGCAACCGCTGGAAAATCATCTTTCTTTTCCACATCATGAACATCAAAGGGCTATCCCAGATCCATGAAGAAGCCCTGCGAGACATCAACCGCACGGTCAGCTGGCTCATCGATAACGCCAGTCACCGCTATATCCGCAATCTCATCGACAAAACCTTCTCCATCCTTTCCAAGCGCACCGCCAAATACCCGGCCACCGCCTTGACCTGCATCCTCAACATGGGCAAGGGTGTCTACCGCACCGACGAGATCGATCTGGTAAACTTCTTCATCGACCGGGTGATTCAACTGGGCTTTCAGGCGCCCATGGTGGGCGGCGTGGATGACGATTGGCAGATCCGTGTCAATGCCGCCCACCTGCAAAACATCCGCACCTGGATGGAGCTGATCGAGCTCAACCCCAGATTCTCCATCCGCCTCATCTCAAATCTGATCATCCACCTCTCCATCTCCGGCGTCTTCATCAAGGATACCGACCTCTTCCCCCGCGACATCACCCGCTTTCTCAACAGCGACATCGGCCGGGTCTACAACCAGGCCAAGCAGCTCTGCCGCATCTTTCCGGTCTACTTCAACGATATCGGCGCCGAGGGACGCCTACGGGACATCTCCACCCGCATCGATGAGCTCTCACACCGCCGCGATACCTTGATCCATTTTCTGCGCAAGCAGAGTCACGTGGAGAGCAGCAACCGCATCCTGGCCTTCATGGAGGCCACATTGCATTTCTGGACCACACGGGACAAACGGCCACTGGAGCCCTATCTGCCGCCCACGATCTACGTCGAGATCCAATCGGAAGGCCCCCTCGTGGATGGCGTGCATGCCCTGATGGCCGCCATGGCAGAGGCCGGGGTCAAGATGCCGGCGGACCTGCTCAGCATGGATCAGGCGGCGATACGGGTCCAGACGGCACAAGTGACCGGCGTCACGGACAAGGATCGCGAACGGGTCGAACTGCTCATTCAATTCTACCAACTGCTCAATCAAAAATATAACCTGGATTTTCTTCAGATTCAGGGGCATATGGATCAGCTCCGCAGCGAAGCCCTTCCCGATCTGACCAAACTCAGCCGGGCCCTTGAGCATCCCAACCTCAAGACGCGCCTCTTTCTGCTGTTGGAGTACCTGGACCTGCTCAAGGCCGTGATCCTCTCGCCGGAACAATATGCCGTGCGCGAAGATATCTATAAAAAGCGCCATTTCACCGTGGATATCCCCTCCATGTACGGCAGCTACCACGAGATGAAGTTCGACGCCCTGGGACTGACCTTCCGCATCGAAGCACTGGTGAACGTCCTCTTCGAGCAGCTCATCGAAGATATCGATCTGAGTCTCATCACCAAAGCCACTTTCGCCGATATCTACGACCGCCTGGTGCTCTTCGACAAGGCCCTCAAACTGGATGGCATCACCAGCATCGAACTGGAGCGCCAGCTCGATCTGCTCGCTCACAGTCTTGAGGTGCGCGGCTTCACCTTCACCCAATATCTGGATATCTTCAAAGGCTTCGCCCAGGCGGTCAAGAACATCATCAACGATCACTTCAACAACATCCACGGCACCAATTTGACCCGCATCCTGGCCACTCTGCCCGTGGTGGAAATACAGCCCAAATTCATCGGTAACGGCGATCCCAAGCTCGGTATCCCGGGGACCGGCGAGCGGGAGAAGCTGATTCACCGCGTTTCGGAAGTCTTCTTCCGCGATCGTATCGCCGCCTCACTGGGACTGCTCCAGCTCGATCTCTTCCTCAGCCGCATCATGAGCACCCTCTTCCATCAATCCAACAAGCTGCCCAAGGAGAAGCTGCACCGGCTGCTCAACTACGATCCCCAGCGGGCCATGACCAGCATCGTGGAGGCCAACAACCGCGCCACGGGCATCATCTATCTGGGCAACAAGGGCCTCAATTTGATGAAGCTGCGCAACTTCGGCTTGCCCGTGCCGCCGGGTTTCATCATCACCACCGAAGCGTTTCGCTGCCGGGAGATCATCGACGGGTTTTTGCCCGCTCAGCAGAACTTCACCGAACAGGTGGCCCGCCAGATCGCGCTGTTGGAGCGCACCAGCGGCAAACGTTTCGGCGATCCCAGGCATCCGCTCCTGCTCAGCGTCCGATCCGGCGCTTCCATCTCGCAGCCCGGCATGATGGACACCTTTCTCGATGTGGGGATCAATGCCGAGATTGCGGAGGGGCTGGCCGCCCGCACGGGCAACCCCTGGTTCGCTTGGGACAACTATCGGCGCTTCATCCAGTGCACGGGAATGGCCTACGGCATGGAGCGCGACGATTTCGACGCCATCATCAGCGAGTTCAAGCAGAAGCTGGGCATTCCGTTGAAACGCGGGTTCAGCGGCGGGCAGATGAAGCAGATGGCCATGGCCTACCGCGAGCGGGTCGAAGGGGAGGGGTACACCGTGCCCGAGAATCCCATCGACCAATTGCAGAAGACGATCCAACTGGTGTTCGCCTCCTGGGAGTCGGAAAAAGCCCGCACCTATCGGGAGATCATGGGCATCTCCGACGACTGGGGCACGGCCGTCACCGTCCAGGAGATGGTGTTCGGCAACCTGGGACAAACCTCCGGTACGGGGGTGATCTTCACCCACAATCCACGCTGGTCGGGCGACACGCTCAACCTGTGGGGCGACTTCACCATCGGCAATCAGGGAGAGGACGTGGTCTCCGGTCTGGTGGCGACCCTGCCCATCTCCATCAAGCAGCAAGACATCGAGATGCGCGACACCGACATCACGCTGGAGAGCCATTTTCCCGAGATCTATCAGGCCATGAAGAACTGGGCCAACCTGCTGATCTACAAAAAGGGATGGAGTCCCCAGGAGATCGAGTTCACCTTCGAGCAGCCCAACGTGGCCTCCATATATGTCCTCCAAACGCGGGACATGGCGATCCGCGAACGCAAGCGGGTCCTCACCTTCGCCCTCCAGGAGAAGCAGAAAGCCCCACATCTGGGCAACGGCATCGGGGTGTCGGGGGGGGCCATGAGCGGGCGCGTGGTGTTCAATTTGGACGAGATCGACCGCTGGCGCTCACGGGAGCCCGCCAGCAGCCTCATTCTTCTGCGCAGCGACACGGTGCCCGACGACATCAAGGAGATCCACGCCGCCGACGGCCTCCTCACCGCCCGCGGGGGCGTCACCTCCCACGCATCGGTGGTCGCCCACCGTCTGGGGAAGACCTGTGTCGTGGGCTGTGCCGATCTGGTGTGCAACGAACGCAACGGCACGGGATGGTTCTCGGACACCGTCTTGAGATCGGGGGACTACATAAGTATTGACGGTCGCGGGGGAGCAGTCTATCAAGGCCTGATTGGAATAGATGAGACCTAAGGAATTGATTATTTGAAGTGAATCCTGGATGTGGGTGGGCGATTGAAGGGGCACCAGAACCGGTCACGCCTCCTGGATCCCCATCACACCGGCAACGCCTCACCGATCAAATCAAAGGGAGACACGCATGGACACGCCTTCTCAAGGCACTGGGGGCATCACCCTGGGCATCAACGGCCTGGGCCGCATCGGCAAACTCACCCTATGGCACCACGTGGCGCGCAAGTTTTTTAGCGACATCGTGGTCAACATCGGCCGCGAAGCGGGCACCGGCTTGCGTGACATCGCCCATTATCTCGAACGCGACTCCAGCTACGGATCCCTGCACGGTTTTCTGTACGGCCACGCCGCCAAGCCGGTGATCGGCGACCTGGATGAAGCGGCGGGCACGATGCGGATCGACGGTATCAGGGTGCGCATCCTGCGCAGCAACCGCAATCCTGCCCATATCGCCTGGCGTGAGAACGACGTCCCCCTGGTGGTGGACACCACCGGTCAGTTCCTCGACCCAACCCTGCCCCCCGACAGCCCCAAGGGGGCCCTGCGCGGCCACCTGGAGGCGGGCGCCCGCAAGGTGATCACCTCGGCCCCCTTCAAGATCGCCGACAAGGGCATCCCCATGCCCGATGACGCCGTGACCACCGTTATGGGGATCAACGCCAACAGCTACGACCCGCGGCGTCACAAGCTGGTCTCCAACGCATCCTGTACCACCACCTGTCTGGCCCACATGATGAAACCCCTGCTCAACGCCTTTGGGGCCAAGCGCATCCTCTCGGCGTCCATGGCCACGATTCACGCCGCCACCGGTTCCCAGCAAGTACTCGATCGACTGCCCAAGGCCGGCAAGAGCGATCTGCGCAAAAACCGCAGCATCCTCAACAACATCATTCTCACCACCACCGGCGCGGCCAAGGCCCTCGCCCTGGTGATTCCGGAGATGAATCAGATCGGCTTCATCGCTGAGTCGGTGCGCATCCCCACCAGCACGGGATCGCTCATTATCTTGGTGCTCTCGCTTCAGGAGCACATCAACCAGGATCCCATCGGGCGCCGAATGATCAACGAGGTCTATCGCCAGGCCGCGGAAGTGGACCCCAACAGCTACCTGCACTACACAGAGAAGCAAAATGTCTCCGGCGACATCATCGGCATGCCCCGCGCCGCAGCCACCATCGAAGGCCACGAAACCCACACCCGCACGGCGGAGATCACCATCGACCTGGAGAACGTGCCGGCCATCCCCGCCGCCCTGCGGGACCAGTTGGAAGACACCGTCATTCGCACCCCAGTGACCCAGGCCGTTATCTATGGCTGGTACGACAACGAGATGGGCAGCTATGTGAACATGCTGGGGGATAGAACCGTCACCATCGCCGAAAACATGTAAGGTCCATCGTTTCGGTGCCGCAGAGGACGGGGCGGCCGGCGGTAGAGCGGTGCCCCCCGCAAACAGCAAGGCGCCCAGGCGGACCAGAAGAGTGGTTTCGCTTGGGCGCCTTGTTGCGTTCAGACGGGTGGGCGTGTCATCCCTCTCATCGACCGTCAGAGATTGTCCAACTCTTTGCGGGCCTCCTGGACACATACCGGACAATAGGTGGAGGTGGGCGCCACACCGGCCCGTTCCCAAACGTACTTCTCGATGGAGATCCAGTCGCCGCTGCCGGGCGCCTTGCCCGAATCATCGCGGATCTTCTTGCAGACGCAGCAGATGGGCAGCATCTTCTCATACACCCGGATCTTGCGGGCCATCTCGATCTGTTCCAGGCAGCGGGCCACGCGGAACTTCATCTCCTCCGGCTCGCACGGTTTGAGCAGATAATCGTCGGCATCCAGCCGCAACGCCTCGATGGCCGATCCCATGTCACCATATCCGGTGAGAATGATGACCATGGTCTCGCCGGTGCCCGTCTTTGCCGCTCGCAGCACCTCAATCCCATCGATGCCGCCCATGACCAGGTCGGTGATCACCAGGTCGAATGGCTGCTCCTCAACCAGGGCCACCGCTTTTTCGCCGCTCTGGGCGGTGACCACTTCGTAGCCTTCGTTCTCCAGATCCTTGCCAATGCCGGTGAGGATGAAGGGATCGTCGTCAACCAGTAACAACCTGTAATTGCGCATGAACGCCTCGTGTGAACGATGAAGGGGATCGCTGCCGACAGCCGACGGCGGTTAGACCGAGGCGGCAGCGCGACGCGGCCTGCGGCAGTTCGCCGGGGGGCAAAGTTTCGCCATGGTAAAGAGGGCCACCTGTTTTGTCAAACCAAAGCCCCCTTCGGCGCGCTGCCCGGCATCGCTGGAAACTGGTTCGCCAGAGAAACGAATTCTGCGACGCTGAGCGTTTCCGCCCGTCGGCGTGGATCGATGGCGCACGCCAGGAGCCACTCTGAGACGGTGGGCGCAGGGAGTGTCAGATCACTTTGGCTTAGCGCGTTTTTCAGGGTTTTACGTCGTTTGCCGAAGGCCGCCCTCACGATGCGAAAGAGCAGGTCCTCGTCATCGGCCGGTATCTCGGGGGCGGCCTTGAATCGAATCTCCAAGATGGCCGAGGCCACCTTGGGTCGTGGGTGGAAACAGGTGGCCGCCACCTCGGCCAGGATCTTCACATCGGCGCAATACTGGAGCATGACGGAGAGCCGTCCGTAGGTCCTGCTGCCTGGGGGAGCGGCCAGGCGCTCGGCGAGCTCCTTCTGAAACATGAAGACCGCCCGCGAAACGTGTGCGCGGGCGGCCAAGAGCTTGAGCACCACCTGGCTGGAGATGTTGTAGGGCAGGTTGCCCATCACCACCATGGGGCCCGCCTCCGGTTCCACCAGATCGGTTAAAGCGGCCCGCAGGATGTCGGCGTGCACCACGGTGGTGTTCTCATATCCGGCGGCCAGCAGCTCGTTCCGGAGGAGTTGGATCAAATCGCCGTCTTTCTCCACCGCCACCAATCGCCGCACCGTGGCGGCCAGCGGCAGGGTCAGGGCCCCCAGCCCGGCGCCGATCTCCAGCACAAGGTCGTCGGCGCGCAGCGACGCCTGGCGAACGATCCGCTCGGCGGTGGCGGATTCCACCAGAAAATTTTGTCCGTAGGCTTTTTTCGCCTTAAGATTCCAGGCTCTTAGAAGGGTTTGCGGTGCTGTCATAGCCGTCACTGAATGGCGGGGTGGCGCCACCATGCCGGCTTCCGCGAGGAGCGGCGAGAGGATGTCCCACCTGCGTCGCGCCGAACGGCCGAGGGATGGCTGTGGCGGGGCGTTCTCACAATTTCGACGTCGGCAGACCGGTTTCGCACACCCCGTCCTTGCGCAGCCGGCAGACCAGCCGCCATGTCAGCGAATAGGCGATCAGGGCCGGCAATATCCCCAAGACGCAGCCGCCCAGCATCATGGCCAGGGTTACGTCGGCCCCCAAATCCAGCATGGCCGTGATCGATTCGTAGGGAATTTCAGCCGGCAGGTCGACCGGCATCAGCAGCGCACCGACCTTGTAGCTGCCGTAGTAGAGCAGGGGGATGGTGACCGGATTGCTGAACCAAACCCCGATGATGGCAGCTGGTTTGCTGCCTCGCAAAATGAAGGCCAAGGCGACGGCGATGATGGTGTGAAAGGGGATGGTCGGTGTAACGGCCACAAATACGCCGATTCCCATCCCCATGGCCACGTAGTGGGGATCTCCCTGAAGTCGGCGAATCCTCTCATAACCCCGACGCAGCCGCACCTGCCAGGAGGGACCCGCATCGACCAGATGCGGTTTAGGGGAGGGTGCCTGAGTTGGTGGTGACGGGCTATCCATGGTCTCGAATGGGGTCCTTGGGGTGTATACCGTGTGTAAGCGAGCAATCTGTCTCTGTTACCATGGGTGAAGGATGAATTCAATCGTGGCGCCGACACCCATCCCGGCGGCGGACCGCGCGCGACCCGCCATAAAACTTTTACGGGCCGGTTTCAACGACTAGTCAACATCGGATAACAACCCATTTTTCTTGTGTTTTCTGACCAATTCTTGACTTTTCCCTCAGAGTTACTTAGTCTTTCAAAGATATCAATTGCTTACCGTAGTGGCTGTTCCGGCGCCAAAACCCATCCCAACAAGAGGTATCGATGCCGAAGAAAAAAGGTAAATCACCAAGTTTCGACGCCATGGTGAAGTTCTTCATGCAATCCTACGACATCCCCACCAAAAAGGATATCGAACGGCTGATCATCCGGATGGACCGCATGGAAAATCTGCTGCGCAGCATCTCCACCGGCGGACGCCGCCGGACCGCCGGCCGCAGCGGTAGCCGCGGTGGCGATGGCAAGCCCCCGGTCACCGCCGCCAACACCGTCCTGGATGTGATCCGGCTCTATCCCGATGGTATTGGTCTCGTGGATATCCAGGAGAAAACGGGCTATGGTGACAAGAAATTGCGCAACGTGATCTACCGCCTCAATCGAATGGGAAAGATCCGCCGGGTCAGTCGCGGCATCTATACGGCCACCTGAAGGGCGCTGCCATCAACACCAGCTCCCGACGTGCAATACACCCCGCAAACCCCTTTACCGAAAGATGACTCGCCATGACAGAAAAGACGCAAGACCCCAATGCCGGTCTCGAGGTCGGCCAAGAGCTGCACGGCTACCAAGTGGAAAAACGAGCCGTTCTGGCGGATATCGACGCCGTTCTCTTCGAGCTCAGCCATTTGGCCACCGGCGCCCGCCATGTGCATATCCAGCGCCAAGACGCGGAGAACAGCTTCGGAGTGGCCTTCAAGACCGTCCCCAGCGATTCCACCGGTGTGGCCCACATCCTCGAACACACGGTATTGTGCGGGTCCCGTAAATTTCCCGTCCGCGATCCCTTTTTCTCCATGCTCAAACGCAGTCTGTCCACCTTCATGAACGCCTTTACCGCGTCTGACTGGACCATGTATCCCTTCTGCACGCAGAACCGCAAGGACTACTACAACCTGATGGATGTCTATCTGGACTCCTGTTTCTTCCCCGACATCGCCGAGCTGAGCTTCAAGCAGGAGGGGCATCGCCTGGAATTGGAACCGGTTTCGGACGAGACGGGGCAGCCCGCTGCGGATCAGCTCGTCTACAAGGGGGTCGTATACAACGAGATGAAGGGCGCCATGTCGGCGCCCGACCAGGTGATGGGGCGTTCCCTCCTCAACGCCCTTTACCCCGACACCACCTACAGCAACAACAGCGGCGGCGACCCGGCGGTCATTCCCAACCTCACCTGGGAACAGCTGAAGACCTTCCATCAGCGCCACTATCACCCCAGCAACGCCTACTTCTACACCTATGGCGACCTGCCCCTGGCCGACCACCTGGCCTTCATCGCAGATAAGGTCCTCAACCATTTCGACGCCATCGACCCCAAGACAGATGTGCCCTCCCAGCCCCGCTGGCAGGCGCCGCAAACCGTCCGATACCCCTACCCGCTGGCCAAGTCGGAAGCGCCGGCCCAGCGCTGCCAGGTGGCCCTGGCCTGGCTCATGGCCGACATCCAGGATACCTTTGACGTGCTGACCCTGGCTGTCCTGGAGCAGGTGCTGCTGGGCAACGCCGCGTCCCCGCTGCGAAAAGCCCTCATGGACGCGAACCTGGGATCGGCCCTGAGCGATGGGACCGGCTTTGACGCCGACAATCGGGACACCATGTTCGCCTGCGGCCTCAAGGAGGTGAAAGAAAGCGACGGCGATCGCATTGAAGCCCTCATCCTGGAGGTGCTGCGCCATCTGGTGGAGGATGGCATCGACCCCCAGATGACGGCATCCGCCATCCATCAGATCGAATTTCACCGCAAGGAGATCACCAACACCCCTTACCCATACGGTCTCAAGCTCCTCATCGGCTTTGCCGGCAGCTGGCTTCACGGCGTGGACCCCCAACGGCTGCTCGATTTCGAGAACGACCTGCAGCGCCTCAAGGAAGCGTTGGACCAGGGCCCTTATTTGGAAGAGAAGCTCAAGGCCTACCTCCTAGACAATACACACCGAATTCGCTTCACCCTCTACCCTGACCAGGAGATGCAGGCCCGTGAGGCGGATCGCGTGCGGGCCGAGTTGGACACCATTCAGTCTCAGCTGAGCGCCACCGATGTGGCCCGCCTCAAGGCGGACGCCGCCGCCCTCAAGCAGCTACAGGAGACCACCGAGGATCTCTCTGTGCTGCCCACCCTGGCGCTGAGTGACATTCCTGCAGAGATCACCACCATCGAGCCCACCACGGCCGACGAAGGGCAGCCGGCCGTGACCTATGCGCAATCCACCTCCGGCATCTTCTATTTTGAAGGGGCCATCTCCGCCGCTGGACTATCGGAAGAGGTGATCCCCTTGGTACCCTTCTTCTGTTTCGCCCTCACCAAATGCGGCACCAAAACGCGCGACTACGTTACCCTGGCCCGTGAATTGGACCTGTACACCGGGGGCGTGGGTGCGTCGGCCCACGCCCGGGCGCGCTTCGATGACGAGGGCGCCTGCCTGCCCTTCGTGGCCTTCAACGGCAAGAGCTTGACGCGCAACCAGGATCGGTTGCTCGACTTGATTCGCGAGCTGCTGCTGGCGGTGGACTTCAGCAACGTGGAGCGCCTGCGCCAGTTGGTTCTGGAGTATCGTGCCGGTCTGGAAGCCATGGTGGTCCACAATGGTCACCGACTGGCCATCTCACTGGCCTCGCGCAACTTTTCCGAGACCAACGCCCTGGACGAGCATTGGGGCGGTATCCATCATCTGCGGTCCATCAAAGCCCTCAGCGACACCTTGGACGGGACCGCCCTTTCGGCGCTAGCGGACCGGCTCAACAACCTGGCCCAGCAGCTTTGCACCCGTGAACGATTCCAGCTGGCCTTGGTGGGAGAAGCGGCGATGCTCACCGCGGCCGAGGGCCCCATCCGGGATCTGACGACCGCCTTGCCGACGGGAAGCCCAGTCTCCGACGCCCCCCTCATACAGCCCACAGATGATTACCCCTACGAGGGCTGGACCACGTCCACGGCAGTGAGCTTTGTGGCCCAGACACGTCCCGCCGTGCGCATGGGTCACGCCGACGCGCCGGGACTGGCCGTCTTGGCCAAAATGCTGCGCTCTCTCTATCTCCATCGCGAAATCCGCGAAAAGGGCGGTGCTTATGGCGGCTTCGCCCTCTACAATCCCCAGGACGGCCTCTTTAGCCTGGGCTCCTACCGCGACCCCCATGTGGCCAACACCCTGGCTGTTTATGACGGGGCAAGGGCATTTGTCTGCGACGGGACCTACACGGCGGAGGACATCAAGGAGGCGATCCTGCAGGTCTGCTCCGAAATCGACAAACCCGACCCTCCCGGCCCGGCAGCCCGCAAGGCATTCTATCGACGCATCATCGGCCTCAGTGATGCCGATCGACAAGCCTTCAAGGCCGGCCTGCTCGAACTGGACAAGTACAAGGTGCAGCGCGTGGCCCGCCGCTACTGGGCACCGGAAAACGAGGCGGTGGCGATCGCCGTCATCTCCAGCGCCGAGAAGCTGGCCGAGGTCAATCCCCGCCTGCCGCGCGGGCCGCTGACGATTCGTACCATCTAAAATCCGGATGTGCCCCCCTGGCTGGGTATGGTTCCTGCAGTGGATATCGTCCATACCTGTCCGAGGGGGGCCTATGCGAAATCCGTCGAAACGATATTTTGAGATCCATGGGGCCGCACTGCTGCTGGCCGCCATCATCGTAGGCGCTGTGTACGGAGCGGCCCAATACCGCGTTGTGAATCTCGGTGGGGGCGTTTCGATCCTGCTGCTGATCGGTTTCCTGCTGACCGCGGGCGGCCTCGTGCTGCTCCTGAAGCGCCTTATCGACCGGGTCAGCCGAGATATGGATGAAGTGATCGAGACCGTGGAGCGGATTGGCCGCGGGGAGCTCTCCTGCAGCCTGCCCCCCAGAGGCAAAGGGGGCATGCATCGGCTGTGCACGGCGATCAATCAGATGGCCGTCGATCTGCAGACTGCCACTGCCCCCAGGGAACGGTTGCGTCAGGAAATTGACGACCGCCGCGCGGTGGAGAGTGCCCTTGCGGACAGTCGGCGACTCTGGAAAAAGACCTTCAATGCCGTCCCCGATCTCATCGCCATTCTGGATGACCAGCACCGTATCCTCAAGATGAATGCCGCCATGGCGGACACCCTGGGCGTCACGGCCAAAACATGGGAGGGCAAGGCGTGCTTTACCTGCATGCACCACGGTGAAGCGCCGCGTGAAGTGTGTCCCCACAGCCGCATGCTGAGCTCAGGAGAGGTGCACACCAACGAGTATTTTGAGCCCAACCTGGGGCGTTGGCTGCAGGTGCGCGTGTCGCCGCTGCGGGATGCCGCAGGGGTCATCATGGGCGGTGTTCATGTGGCCCGGGACATCCACACCCACAAGGAGCTGGAGGCGGAGCTGGCGCAGCGCAATGCAGAGCTGGAGCGCAGCGTCAACGCCCTCGAGGCGGCCAATCAGCGGATCGTTGAGCAGCAGAAGCAGCTCATCAAAGAGGAGCGCCTCAATGCCCTGCTCCAAATGGCGGGCGCAACCGCCCATGAGATGAACCAGCCGCTCATGGCGCTCCTGGGCAACATCGAGCTGCTCCAGCATGCGAGCAGTCCGCCGGAGCGCAAGGCCACCCATATCCGCCGCATCTCCGAAGCGGGAAGCCGCCTGGCCGAGATCGTCCGCAAGATCCAAACCCTCCGTCACGACGAAGTGCGCCCCTATCCCGGCGGCCTCATGATCGTAGATCTCCACCAGACCGACACCGACAACGAGGATCGACGAACCGGTTGACGCATTGGGTCCTGGTTTGGATGGGGCAAGGGAGCGGCCACAGCGGGTGTCGACCGCTATCCGGGACCAAAGTTCCAGATGGCGCTGATGGTCGTACCTCCCTGGGGGGCGGCATCGATCTCGAAGCTGCCGCCGGAGTGGGAGACGCGCTCGCACATGGTGCTCAAGCCGATGCCCGCCTCGCCCGTCTTGGCAAACAATTTGTCCTCAACGATAAATCCGCTCCCGTCATCTTTGACCTGCAGACATAGCTGCGGACCCTCCCTCTGCAGGCTCACCCACACGTGTTTCGCCTGGCTGTGCCGGCCAATGTTTTCCAGCGCCTCCTCCAACACCCGGTAGATGATGATCTTCAGGGGAGCGGGCACATCGTCCTCCATGCACGCCAGGCGGAGCTGCAGGCGCACATCAGAGACGCGGTCGCACAACCCTTCCACCGCAGGCAGGAGGCCGAGTTCATCGATCATCAACGGACTGAGGTTGCCGGTGAGTGACCGGATATCCGCATGAATGTCTTGAAACATCTCAAGGATCCTGCGGCACTCCAGCTCGAAGTCGGGGCCCTGGTCGGTATCGACAAGGGGCATCACCGTCTCGACCTTGAACTTGAGGGCGCTGATTTTGGGGGCCAGTTCGTTGTGCAGATCCACGGCGAGCTTGTGGCGTTCCGTGTCGTGAACCTTCAGCAGTTGGTTGGAAAGCCTGCGCAGGGTCCGCTCCGATTGCTTCAGCGCCGATTCGGCCGCACGTCGCTTCTCGATGTGCTGCAGGAGCGGTTTGTAGGAAAAATAGTAGAGCACTGGAAAGGTCAGGATGATCAATATCAGGGCATCGCCGATGACCTCGACCGCCAGTGGCAAGGGCGGCAGCAGATGGAGGGCGACCATATTGAAGGCCTCCACCACGAAGATGGCGGCGGCGATGGTGGTCAACAGCCTGAAGGGACTGGCCCAGGGAAAGCGCTTGTCTTCGCGCTGAGCGGTGTTCACGGCCAATGGGTTCACTCGGGACATAGCCTCTCCTCCGGCGAATCACGCGGGTTTCTCGGTGGTTATATCACCGGCAGGCGCACGGGTTCAACGCTTGCCCGGCAGCCCTGGGGCCCGTTGTGGGCGGTCTGTGCAGCATGCCCGCATTTCGGGCCGGCGGCTCAGCCGCGCAGCCCGCGTCCCAGATTCAGCCAGCAGGCGACCTGGTGGCCCGGCGTTGCCGAAACCAGGCGCGGGCGCTCCTCGCGACAGCGGGGCAGGGTGTGGGTGCAGCGGGGGTGGAAGGGGCAGCCGGCGGGCGGGGCGAGTGCACTGGGGACTTCGCCGCGCACCGGTGGTGTCGCGAGAGGCCGCTGGGGATTCGGAGTGGGGATGGCGGCCACCAGCGCGGCGCTGTAAGGGTGGCGCTGGTAGCGGCGGAAGTCGGCCATGGGGGCCACCTCCACCAGCGTGCCCAGGTACATGACGGCGACGCGATCGCAAAAGTGGGCCACCACGCCAATGTCGTGTGAGATGAAGAGATAGGTGAGGTGGAAGGCCTTTTTGAGCCGTACCATGAGGTTGATCACCTGGGCCTGGATGGATACATCCAGGGCACTTACCGGTTCATCGGCGACCACCAAGGCGGGACGCATGATGAGGGCACGGGCGATGCCGATGCGCTGGCGTTGGCCGCCGGAAAACGCGTGGGGATAGCGCTGCAGATCTTCGCGCCGCAGGCCCACCTGCTCAAGAATGGCTGCGGCCGCTTCCCGTCGCTGCGCGGCATCGGATGCATCAAAAGCCCGCAGGGGTTCGGTCACCAGGCGCTCCACGCGCATGCGCGGATCGAGGCTGGCGTAAGGATCCTGAAAGATGATCTGCATCTGCTGACGCAACGGACGCAGGGCCTGTTGACGCAGATGGGTGATCTCCTGCCCTTTGAAGAAGATGCGCCCCGCGGAGGGCTCCAGGAGCCTCAGCACCAGCCGCCCCAGGGTGGATTTGCCACAGCCGCTCTCCCCCACAAGCCCCAGTGTTTCCCCCGTCTGAATCGTCAGATCGATCCCGTCCACCGCTCGAATCCATCCGACCGGTCGGCGCAGCAAGCCGCCGCGCAACGGGTAGTCGAGGGTGAGGTTCTCCAGGCGAACCAAATCCGTCATGGGGCCCCTCCCGCCCGGCGCTCCGGATAGGGCTGCAGCCAGCAGCGCGCCACATGTCCGTCGGCGATCTCAAACAGCGGTGGCATCTGCGCCCGGCAGCGCTCGAAGGCATGGCGGCAACGGGCGGCGAAGCGGCAGCCCGCCAGCGCCTGGCCGGGCGCCGGCACCGTGCCCTGGATGGCCCGTAAAGCGCCTTCTCCAGCGGCCTCTTCCCAGCGGGGCACCGCCGCCAGAAGCGCCTCGGTATAGGGATGGAAGGGCGCGGCGAAAAGGGGACTTACGGCGGCGCTCTCCACAACCTGGCCGGCATACATGACGACGACGCGGCTGGCCATTTGGGCAACGACGCCCAGATCGTGGGTGATCAGCAGGAGGGCCGAGCCGAGGTGCGCCTTCAGCCGGTTCATCAAGGCCAGGATCTGGGCCTGGATGGTGACGTCGAGGGCCGTTGTCGGTTCATCGGCGATCAGCAATCGCGGCCGGCAGGCCATGGCCATGGCGATCATCACCCGCTGGCGCATGCCGCCGGAGAGTTCGTGGGGATATGCCTTGAGCAGTTTTTCCGGCATGGCGATGTTGACCCGGCGCAGCCAAACGGCTGCCCGCCGACGAGCGGTCCTGTAGCGCAGTCCCAGGTGCGTCACCAGCGGCTCGCACAACTGCCGGCCGATGGTGAGCACCGGGTTGAGGGCCGTCATCGGTTCCTGGAAAATCATGGCGATGTCGCCGCCCCGGATCCGTCGCAGCGGCTCTCCGCTGAGTCGGTGCAGGTTTAGGCCATCGAAGCGAATTCGTCCCGAATCGATCTGGAAAGGTGGTTTGGGGAGGAGGTCGAGAACACTCAAAGCGGTGATGCTCTTGCCGCAGCCGCTCTCCCCCACCAGTCCGACGGTCTCTCCGGTCGCGATGGTCAGATCGAGGTCGTCCACGACACGGATCCGCTCGCCGTTGGCCATCGCACTCACGCGGAGCGCCTCGATGGAGAGCAGCGGCGGCCTCATGTATGCCGCTCCGCCGCCATCCTGGGATCGAGGGTGTCCCGCAAGCCATCCCCCAGCAGATTGAGGCCCAGCACGGTCCAGGCGATGGCCAGACCGGGGCAGACGGCCATCCACGGTGCCATGGCCATGAAGGTTTGCGCCTCACCCAGCATCCGGCCCCAGGAGGCCGCCGGCGGTTGGGTGCCCAGCCCCAGATAGCTGAGGCCCGCCTCGGCCAAAATGGCCACCGCGAATTGAATGGTGGCCTGGACCAGAAGGGGACTGAGGATATTGGGAAGGATGTGATCGATGACGATGCGAACTTCGCCCATGCCTGCGGCCCGGGCGGCGATAATGAAATCGCGCTCCCAGATGGCGGCGGCGGTGGCGCGGGTCAGGCGGGCGAAGACGGGGATGTAGAAGATCCCGATGGCCAGCATGGCATTGGTCAAGGAGGGGCCCCAGATGGTGGTGATGAGAATGGCGGTGAGCACCGCCGGAAACGCGAACAGCAAGTCGGCCAGCCGCATGAGCGCCTCGCCTGGCACGCCGCGGTGGTAGGCCGCCGCGAGCCCCAAGGCAACACCCAGTCCCATGCCGATGCTGACCGTCACCAAGCCAGCCAGGATGGAGGTCACACTTCCCCCCATGATGCGCGAGAAGAGGTCGCGGCCGTACTGGTCGGTTCCCATTGGATGGCGCAGGGAGGGTCCCTGAAGTCGATCGGCGGGACGCATGACGGTGCCGTCGTACGGGGTCCACACCAAGCTGAGAGCGGCCATGAGGACCACCACCAGGCAGAGGGTAAGGCCGATTCTGAAATGGGTGTTGGCGAAAAAGGTCATGGGTCACCGCTCCAGCCGCATGCGGGGATCGATGACCACGTAGGCCATGTCCACCAGGTAATTGACGCAGACGACGGCAGCGGCCATGAAGAGCACGCCGTCGCGCACCACGGGCAGATCGCGTTGCCCGATGGCCTGGAAAATGAGGCGCCCCAGGCCGGGCAGGTGGTAAACATTCTCGATAATGACGGCCCCGGCGAGCAGTTGGCCCAACTGGAGCCCCATGACAGTGAGCACCGGAATGAGAGCGTTTTTGAGCGCGTGCAGGTAGATGACCGTGCGCGGCCGCAGACCCTTGGCCCGAGCGGTGCGCACATAGTCCTCGCCGAGCACCTCGAGCATGGCGGAGCGGGTGAGGCGGGTGAGGATGGCGGCCCGGATCACGCCCAAGGCAAAGGCCGGCAGCAGTATGGCCTTGATGGATCCCCAGGCGTTCACCTGCCAGCCGGGAAATCCGCCGGCAGGCAGCCAGCCCAATTGGACCGCGAAAAGCAGCATGAGCAGGAGCCCCAGCCAGAACTCCGGGATGGCCAATCCCAGCTGGGTGGCGCCCATGACGAGGGTGTCGCCAGGGCGGTGTCGATGGCGGGCGGCGAAAATCCCCAGGGGGATGGCCATGAGCACCGCCACGAGCATGGCCAGCAGGGCCAGGGGGCCTGTCACGAGCAAGGCGTTGCCGATGAGGCGGCTGACAGGCACACCGTAGGTGATCGATTCACCGCTGCGACCCCTGAGGTGGTTGCCCAGCCAATTGAGATACTGGCTCCAGTAGGGCTGATCGAGGCCCAACTGACTCCGCAGGTTTGCCAAGGTTTCATCGGAGGCGTTCAGACCCAATATGAGCTGGGCGGGATCCCCCGGCAGCACGTAGAGCACGCCAAAAACAATCAGGGATACCAGCAGCAGCAGGGTCGCCAAGGAGAGCGTCTTGCGAAAGATCAGGAGCGGCATGCCGTCCCCCCCGCCGCGACGGCAGGATCGGCGGCCGTTGGACGCGGCGCCGACATGCCCCCCTGATGCGGCACCGGCCAAGATGAGGGGTAGGCTCCCATCAGGGCTTGAGCCAAACCTCACTGCAGTCCAGGGCCACCGTCGGGTAATCGGGCCACCAGTTCATGACGCCGGCCTTCATCACCGCCAGGCTGGGTGCGGAGAACATGAACCCGTTGACCGCATCGGCGGCGATGATGCGCTGGCACTCGCCGAACCATTTGGCCTTGGAGGCCTCGTCGGGCGCGCTGAGGGCCTTGGCGTAAGCGGTGCGAAACTCCTCCGAATCATATTGAAAATAGTAGTCCGGGTTGGCGTAGATACCGATATCCCAGGCCTCCACGTGGCCGATCATGGTGAGTTGATATTCCTTCTTCTTGTAGATGCGCTCGATCCACTGGCCCCACTCGATAATCTCGATATCGAGGCGGATCCCCACCTTGGCCAGCATATCGGCGATCACCTCACCCGCACGACGCGAGTAGGAGTAGATGGCCGGCAGTTTGATCGTGGCCGCGAAGCCGTCCGGATAGCCCGCCGTCTTGAGCAGTTCCCGGGCACGCTCGGGATCGTAGGGAAACATCCCGGTAAGGTCCTGGTAGTAGGGGGTCGCAGGCGACCAATGGGAGCCGATGGGGGTGCCGTAGCCGAACATGACCAGATCCACCACCACTTGGCGGTCGATGGCGTGCGCCATGGCCTGGCGCACCAGTTTATTGTCGAAGGGCGCCGCCTTGTTGTTGGTGGAGAGGATCACCTCCCCGGTGGTGGTTCCCGCGAAAACCTTGAACCGCTTGTCCTTGCTGAGGGAGAAGGCCGATTCAGGGGCGGCGATGGAACCGATGACGTCGATCTGACCGCTTTTCAGCGCCGCCAATTGGGCGGCGGCATCGCCAATGAACTTGAAGGTGACCCTGTCCAGATAGGGGCGCTCCCCACCCCAATAGCCGTCGAAGCGCACCAGTTCCACGCGGTCACCGCGGACCCACTTGACAAAGCGGAAGGGACCCGTCCCAACAGGATCGGTTTTGGCCGGAGCGCGATCACCTTTCGGCAGCATCACGGCGTCCCCCTCGGCCAGGTGGGTCAAAAAGAGGGCGTCGGTATCCTTCAGATCGATAATGAGCGTATAGGGATCGGGCGTCTCCATGGTGGCGATACCGCGGAAATACTCGGGGTGCGGATTGATGGTATCCGCCCCCATGGCCTGCTCCAGATTCCAACGCGCCACGCTGGCGTCGAACGGCCGACCGTCATGGAAGCTCACCCCTTTGCGCAGGTCGAAGCGGTAGCGCCGCCCCGCCTCCGACACCTCCCAGCGGCTGGCCAGCCCGGGCACCAGTTTGCCGGAGCGATCCACCTTGACCAACCCTTCAAAAAGGTTGGCGTAAACGACTCGGTCGATGGCGGCGGCCGTATTGGCGGTGGGGTCCAAACCGGGCGGCTCCGCCGATTGACAGACCGTCAGATGGCCACCCTTTAGGGGCGCCATGGCCCCAGCCGGCAGCGCGACGGCCATTAGGAGAAACAGTCCCAGCATCACAGCGATGAACCCCCTCTTCCGCCGACCGAACCTCGCATGCATCATCTCTCGCTCTCCTTTCCAGAATTGTCGGGCGCAGCCGCGCGCTGCGCGTGGGTCACCGTTGACGGCGCCGGTCGCGGGGTCGTCGCAGTTCCCGTGCGGGCGACGGCTCACGCGCTCTCTGTCCCGCTGACGGCCGCCCCCCGTTGGGGCAGGTCGGCGAAGGCGGTCAAGCCGGCCATGGTCGGCGCCGCCAACACCCCGCGCAGAATGGCCCGCACCACAGCGTCCGCGGCGGCCTGCCCCACCTCGCTAAGTGCCCAGGCCGAAGCGCCGCTGAAAAAACCAGGCGCTATTGGCAGTGCCCGTTCGCCGGTGGCCAGACAGAAGATCGTGTCGCCATCGAACATGGTATGGGCCGGGCGAAGGGCCCGGGCCAGGCCATCGTGGGCCATCTGCGCCACCTTGAGGGCTTGGCTCTTGTCCAGCACCGCATCGGTGGCCACCACGGCCAGGGTGGTGTTGCGGCCGCTCTGCGGTTCTGGAGCCGGCGGCAGTGTCACCCGGCGCCGGGCAAGTTGGTCATATGCCTGGCCCAGAGGCATGCGGGCCTCCCACAGACCACCGCTGGCGGGATCAACGATCGATCCGTAGGCGTTCACCACCGCCAGGGCCGCCACGGTGATGCCACCGGGCAGCACCTGAGAGGCGGAGCCGAGACCGCCTTTGATACTGCCGCAGCGCGCCCCGGTACCCGCGCCCACAGCGCCCATCTGGGGAATGCGGTTGGCGGCGTTGTCACAAGCCTTTCGCCCCCACTCGGCCGTTACGGGTGGGATGAAATTGGTCCCCCGTCCCAAATCGTAGAGTACCGCTGCGGGGACGATGGGTGCCACGGCACCCGCTTCGAGGGGAAATCCCCACCCCTTCTCGGCCAACCAGCGGACCACACCGTCGGCCGCGGCAAGACCGTAGACAGATCCCCCCGAAAAGACAATTGCCTGAACCTTGTTCACCAAATTGACTGGGTTGAGCAGATCGGTCTCACGGGTGCCGGGGGCAGCCCCGCGAACGTCAACCGCGCCCACGGCACCCTCGGGACAGATCACCACTGTCACGCCGGAGGCGGCCTCGATGTCGGTGTAATGGCCCACTTGTAGACCGACGATGTCGGAAATGGCATCGTCTGGGCCGCTGCGAATTGATGTGTCCCGGTGGGCAGTGCTACCCATGGGTGGCCCCGATCCCTGGCGTTAGTGATTTAGGGTGATGCTGGGTCTGGATGATGGTCGCAATGGGATGGGAGGTGAATAGATAATTCTCGGGTCAGTGTCAACCGGGCTGTCGACGGGCGAGGGGGCGGCTTGCACCAGGATCGATGGTGGTGCGTCACGATGGGGCTCGGCAGCGGCCCCTTAAGCGGGGTGCTCGGCGGTGTTTGCGGGGATCACGATGCCTCGCGGGGCAGCGGACGGCCGCTTGCGATGGTGTCTGAAAGGGGCGGCCGCTTTGGCGGATGCGAGCGTTAGGCGGGTTTGGGGGCGGCCAGGCCGGCGACGATCTCCTGAAGCCGTCTGGAGAGGGTTGCGGGAACGGGCCGCTCCTCCACCTCGCGACAGAAGGCCACCGTCCGCTTGAGCGTTTCCATGCAAGCGGTGCAGCAGGGACAGTCGGCCAGGTGGGCCTCGATATCCCTGCAGGACACCTCGTCAAGTTCGTTGTCGATGTACTCGGACAGCCGAGTGAACAATTCGATGCAGGCGGCATGATCGTGACCGTGATGGGGCGTGGATCGTTCACTCATTTTTAAAATACCCTTTCAGATCCTCTCGCAGGGCGAGCCGGGCCCGGTGGAGGCGAACCTTCACATTGGCCACAGAAAGTTTCAGGATATCGGCTGTCTCCGTCGTACTGAAGCCCTCCACATCCCGCAGCACCAAGACCAGGCGGTACTTTTCGGGCAGCTCCACAATGGCGGTCTTGAGTCGTTGGGCCAGCTCTTCGTTGAGGACTTGGGCCAGGGGCTGTGCCGCCCATTGCGGTACCGTATCGGAGATGTCGGCTTCATCCTTGGGCAGGAACTCGTCCAGGGAGAGTTCTCTGTCCGGTGCGTATTTGGATTTGCGCCGTCGTTTAAGGCAGGTACTCGTGGCGACTCGGTAGAGCCAATTGCGAAATTTGGTTTCGTGGCGAAAGTCCTTCAAGTATTTGAATACATTCAAAAAAGTATCTTGAACCATGTCTTCGGCATCACGGCTATCGCCACACATCTTCAACCCGAAGTTATACAGTTTGCCCTGATACCGCGTCACCAGCTCTTGAAACCGTTCGACCCGCCCGGCGTTTATGGCGGCGATCAAATCGGTATCGGCGTCCTCAACTTTTTTCTTCTCCGCTTTCGCCATCTCGTTTCTTGCCTGCCACCTGGCAGGCGTCAGCCATTCAGGTGGAGATGCCCAGCTTGGGTAGGATGTAGCGTTGCAACAATACCCAAATGCCGATGATAAGTAGTAGTATCCAACCCTCGTGCATCGTTATACCCTCTTTGGTTTATGGATTCCAGGATCACTTGTCCACCCCTTTCCAAATAGCAGACAATAGGATGACACGGCCAGTAGTCCCATGACGGCGCCCAAATGGAGAAGGTTGCCGACGATGATGGCGGTGGGAGGAAAGTAGGCACCGGCCAAATTTTTCGCCACGAAGAAGATGCCACTGGTGACGATGGTGGCCAGCAGTGCACTCCTGACCCAGGCGCTCCAACTGGGCGAGCCGATGGATCGCCGTCGCATGAGGTAGTCTGCAACGGTATATGCCAGCAGGCCGAGGAGGAGGGCGGCGCCCAGATAGTGTACAAAACGGGTGACGTAGAAATCCGCCAGCCACCCGAAGCCGGGGATGTCGGCCAGGTAATAGCGCTTGTAGATGGGCATCTGGCCGAAGCCGGTCAGGGCGCATAGGAAGAGGAGCGCGCGGTAGAGGGTGTGCCGGGTGAACAACTTGGTGATGGGTGGTGGCACGGACATGGTTTATCCCTCCTCCTGCGATGATCGGGTGGCGGCGTAGAATTTCCCGATGGCGGCGGCCGCACCGGCGATGGGCGCCATGACCATGGCCGATATGAGTTGGTTCGCCTGGGCCATGGTGTCCTTGACGGGCTGAAGATCGGGTTGGCCGGGGCCTGTTTCGATCGCCTCGCGCAGCGTCTCGAAAGGCACCGGCGACACATAGAGTGTGTTGGTGCCGCCGTTTTCCGCCTCGCCGTAGACATAGCCGCCCACCGCCTTCGCCAGTTCGTGTGCGGCGGCGATGATCTCCCGTCGCGGACCGATGGTTTGCACATCCTCTGGACACGCCTCGATGCAGGCCGGCAGCTCTCCGGCAGCCACGCGGGCGTGGCAGCGGTGGCACTTGTACATCACCCCGTTGCCGGCGAAATTGGGCAGTAAGTCCAGATAGAGGCCCACCCCCGTCTGGCGCTGGGGGATATCCCAGGGGCACACCTTGTTGCACTTGGACCCGCCCAAGCAGATCTCACTGTCGATGCGCGAGATTCCGTTTTCGAGCTGCTTGGCCGATCCCCAGGGACAGAGCTTGACGCAGGGTGGATTGACGCAATGCATGCAGCGCCGTGGAATGGTGAGGTCTCTCTCCTCTCCCGCCACCGTGATCGTGGCCTGCTGTATGTACAGCCAGTTGTAAGGTGTCAGGCGATCATCGACCGCCTGTTTGTCGGACCAGTCGGCCACCTTGGCACGCGGCGGATACATTTTGGGGAAAGGCTTTTTGGGCTGAGGATACTCTGACCGATTGGCCTCCCGACAGGCGGCCACGCATTCACCGCAGCCGATGCAGCGGCTGATGTCGATGAGGGTTGCCAGGTGATCGTCACCCGGGGTCAGAGCGGCGTTGGCGGTACCGGCGCCGGCGACCAGACCGGCGGCTGCCAGGCCGCCCTTTAGAAAAGCGCGCCGGGACAGGGTGGGACGCTTCGATCCGCGACTCATGAATCCTCCGTTAAGCAATGGTTCTGGGGGGTGGAGCAGTGTCGAAATTTAGTGAGCCCGGACAAGGGATTTGGTTACAGCCAAGGTGCAAAATGGTGGTGTGCCGGTGCGTCGGCTTGAATCAGGCGCCGGGTGCGAATGAAGCGAGATGCGGGGTGGGTGGGCTGCCCAGGCAAGGCCGTGCAGAATGGATGAAGATCGGATGGCCGCGATAAACAGTGTGACTCGAAGCCCGGATAGGCGGGGCGTACGGGGAACACCTACTTGGTCTGGGCGCGGATGGCCTGCGAGTCGATATCGTATTTCTTGATTTTGTAGTGGATGGCCCGCCGGCTGATGCCGAGGAGTTCGGCCGCATCCTTCTGGACGCCGCCGGTCTGCTTGAGGGCCCGCACAATGGCGATGCGTTCGTTCTCCTCAAGTGAGAAAGGTGCCGCGTCATCGCTTTCCGATTCGAATGCCTGGGCCTGGTCCGCCTCCGGCAGGACGGTCTGGTGGAGGTCTTCGGGGAGCAGTTTACCGTTGCGGCAGAGAACAATGCCGGCCTCGATGGCGTTCTTCAACTCGCGCACGTTACCTGGCCAGGGGTACTCGGCCAGCCATTTGATCGTTTCGTGCGGCAGTTCCACCGGTGCCATCTTGTATTCTTGGCAGTAGGTCTTCATGAAGTGCTCGGCGAGGATGGGAATATCTTCGCGCCGTTCTCTCAGCTGGGGAATCTTCAAGGTCACGACCCGCAGGCGATAGTAGAGGTCCTCCCGGAACTGCCCGGCTTTGATGTCTTCACTGAGATCGGCGTTGGTGGCGGCCACGATGCGGCAGTCAACGGGGATCTCCTTCAGATCGCCGATCTTTCGAATCTTGCGGTCCTCAATGAACCGCAGCAGACGGGTCTGCATTTCGGGAGAAATATTGCCGATCTCGTCCAGGAAGAGAGTGCCTCGGTCAGCGGTTTCGATGAGGCCCTTCTTGTCGCTCACCGCGTGGGTGAACGAGCCGCGTACGTGGCCGAAGAGCTCACTCTCCAGCAGGCCGGCTGGGGTAGATCCGCAATCCACAACGACAAACGGTTTTTTCCGACGGGGGCTCATTTGATGAAGCATGCGCGCCACCCGCTCCTTGCCGACGCCGCTCTCCCCCAGAACGAGGACATTGACATTGCTGCGGGCCACCTTCTTCACGACCTCGTAAAGCTTTTTCATGATGGGGCTGTCCACCCGGTGGACGTCGTGGACCACCGGCGCAGGGTCGCGGTCCGCGCGCAGTTGGGGATTCCGCTTAAAATGGCCGTTGATCTTACTGAGCAGTTCACGCCCGTCGAAGGGCTTGGCCAAATAGTCCACGGCCCCCGCCTTAACCGCCAGGACGGCGTCAGGAATGGTACCATAAGCGGTCAGGAAAAAGATCGGCAGTTCGGGCCGCAGCTCACGGGCTTCAACGAGCAATTCCATCCCGCTCATGCCGGGCATCTTCATATCCGAGATCATCAGGTCAACGGGGGTCTTCTCAAGTAGCTTGACCGCCTGGGCCCCGCTGCTCGCCTTGTAGATTTGGTAACCGGCGGAACTCAAACGGGCGTCCAGCACTTCTAATACGTTGGGATCGTCATCTACGATCAGGATGGTATGTTCGGTACTTGCTTGGTTCATAAGGCGCTCATTGGGGTGCGGAAATCTCTTTCTTTTTCTTCTGGATCTTCTGATCGATCGCCTCAAGGGCGCGAATCTTCTCTTTGAGGTTCCGAATCTCCTGGTTCTTGGCATCCAGGAGTTCCGTCTTGCTGATCTCGAGGGCCTGCAACCGCCGCGAGAGGGCATCCACCTCGAGTTGCAGGCGGCGGCTCTTCTGCAGACTGGCCTTGTAATCGCCTTCGGGCACCGTTCCCTTGCAAATGGTTCGCTGGCCCCCTTTCGCCCGGCAGAGAAAGAGGGGCTCCAAGACGCGCGGGTCCTCCCATTCGGGATCCGGGGAGTAGGTCTCTCGCCAGGCGTCCCAGAGCGCGATGGCGGCTGCCTGCTGCCCGGGCGTGCGGGCCCGCATCAAGCGGGTGAACGCGTAACCGTAGCGGGCCTTTCGCTGGACGGTTTTGCTGCCGGTAGTGTCTTTCAGGTCGGCGAAAATCGCCTCGGCTTGGGCGTAGTGGCGCTGCTGCAGGGCCGCGAAGCCATTGTCCAAGGTTTCGTGGTCCGTTTCAAACCGGATGGTGTGGCGCAGGTCGTCGATGATCCGGTTGGTGGAGGCACATCCCCCCGTCAGGAGCGCGACGGCCACCAGCACGACCAGCAGCCCTCGCGACCCTTTTTCCCGCTGTCTGCGTATAGTGATAGGTCAACCCCTTTGCAGTGCTAGCTGCAGCGGCGCTTTGGGAAGGGTGAAGCCGAAGGTGCTGCCTTTGCCGATATGGCTGTCGACCCAAATCGTTCCTTTATGCGCCTCTATGATATTTTTTGCAATACTCAACCCCAGCCCGACGCCGTCCATATGTTCACGGACATTCTGGGCGCGGTAATATTTATTGAACAGGAGCGCCAGTTCATCCTCCCCGATGCCGGGTCCATGATCCTGAACCGTGAAACAGACCAAGAGCGGATCGCGATCCTCCTCTGCGCGCACGAACACCTGGCTGCCCTGGGGTGAAAATTTGATGGCATTGCCCAACAGGTTGAGGATCACCTGGCGAAGCTGCTGGCTATCCCCCATCACCTTGGGCAGACGTGTGTCACACTGGACGCTGATTCGGATTCCTTTGGTGTGGGCGACGTTTTTGAGGGTATCCACGCTGCCATTGACCAAGGTGTGACAGTCCACCGGTCTGGCAGCCACCTGGAGCTTCCCCGGTTCGAGACGCGACGCCTGCATCAGATGGTTGAGCAGATCGCAGATGCGGCCAATCTCGGCACTGGCGATGTTGAGAAATTTTTGTTGCTTTGCGGTGGTGGGACCCATCACCTCCTCAACGATCATGTTGACGCTCTCGCGGATGCTGGTGAGCGGGGTGCGGATCTCGTGACTCAACATGGAGATGAAATCGGACCGCATGCGCTCCTCGCGCCGCAGCCGCTCGGTCATCTCATTGAAAGCGCCGGCAAGCTCTCCAAACTCGTCCTTCGAGCGGACCTTAATCGGTTTACTGTCCCGATCTTTCGTAATGGAACGAATCCCTTTGATCAGTTCCCGCAGCGGTCGAATCATGGAGTAGGCCAGGAAGGCCACGCCGATCAATCCGATGGCACTGGACACGACCAGTCCAATGAGGCCGTTGCGCGCCGCCAATTGGCTGCGGCGACTGAGCTCACGGGTGGAGGCTTCAACCTCCTTGGTATTCTCGCTCTGGGCTTGGCGGATCTTGGCAATCCACTGGTTGATGACCGACTCGGGAATCCATAACTTGCCCTTGAGCATCCGGCGCTTATCGTCGCTCTTGAGGTAGGCGTCGGTTTCAGCGGCGTTGGGAAACTCCCGGTAGCTCTCGTAGATCTCATGCCACTGCGTGGGGATCACCACATGGCCCGCTTCCAGTTCAAGAATGCCCACTAGATTGTCCTCGAAAGCCTTCTGGGCAGCGGCGAAGAAGGTCAGATAATCGATCTTTTGCAGCAGGCTGTATTTCTTCTCATTCTCCTCCATGCTGAGGAGGTTCTCGATCATCTTCTTCGACATCGTGGCGATGGCGTAATTCTTATTGACGATCGATTCGGACAGAATCACCGCCCGCTGCAAATTGATATAGAGGACGAATATCGTCCCGTAAAAGATAAGAACGAGGGTGCAGAACCAGATCAGCAGTTTGCTCGTAATCCCGTAGCTCGGATCCATGCGGCATCGTACCTTAGATCACCAGGGGCGGCAGGCCCAACCGCTGCGATTGCAACCGGATGGTGAAACGATCGTGCGCCACGCCAAGTGGCAGATAATTGTTAACAAATCTCGGCAGCCAAATCAATTGAGCCGGCTGCAGCCGTCATCCGTGCGGGCGCGGGAAAAAATGGGAACCAGACCCGTCAAAATTGTACCCCTTTGTCCGGGGCAGCGGGACGTCAGATCGGATAACTGTCTGAAACAAATAAAAGGAAAGATACTGGCATGCCGATTGCTTTGATATTGCACCAGGAACGGCCGCCAACCCCGCTGGCAATGGACGCCACAAGGTCGCCCAAAAGGGGGGCGCGGTCGTGATTTGAGGATTGCAAATCCGGTGTTGATCTGGTACGGAGACCTCTGAGATTATGCACTTTTTAGACTCCACCAAACCCTCCGATTCGGAGGAACGGCGCTTGAACATCGAACGGCGCCAGTACTCATACGCGGATCACATCCCCGAAAGGCGCTCAGGTCAGGATCGGCGAGACGAGACCGAAACCGCCACGCCTGCCAGCAGCGAACGATAGTTTCTACGCTATCCATTGGAAACTTGCAACACAACCTGAACCGGTACCGGTAGTGAGACGACTGATCTACTGAAGCGTGAAGATCGCCATCGACATCAGAGTAAGAACTGGACCAGAACCGACAATGCTGGCTGGGAACCTCCGGGACCTCCATCTCCTCTCGCGTGAAAGCGCTGCAACTCTGCCGCGCTGACGCCATCGAGGGCACCCCATCCCGCCGCCCATATGAGACAGCAGCAAGCTCTCAGCCGATATCCCGGCGTCCATTTGGATTGCACGACCCCATGGGCAGTCCCTGAAGAACTGCGAAGCGGTAGTGCGACGATCGATATTGCGCCATTTTAGATAGTTACGAACTGATAGCAACCTCTGTAAGGAGAACCACACATGCGCTTGACCAAACGATCCGCAACTCTGACCACGTTCCACATGAGCTTGCCGATCCTGACCCGAATCCTCGGTACCCTCTTTCTGCTCATCGTGCTGCTGCTGACGACGGCCCACGCCCAGGCGGTATCGATCACCCTGGAATGGGATGCCAACCCCCAGCCGGAATTGCGCGGCTACAAGATCTTCTGTCGGCTCGCCAGTGAGGATAGCTATGACTACGACAAGCCGGTCTGGGCCGGTACCGACGGCCGCTGCGAGATAAGTGGGTTGGCGTCGGGCACGGACTATTGCTTCGTGGTGCGCGCCTTCGATGCCGAGGGGAACGAGAGCGGTGACTCCAATGAGGTGTTCTACCCCGGCTCTCAAATCACGCCGCAGGAGCCGCCCGCGGAGGTTGCCGATACGGGTGCGCCGCCCAACATTCCCGAACCGGCCCCCATGCCGGCTGAGGAAGGGAATACGCCCCTGGAACCCGTCCTTGAAAATAGTGCGCAGTCGGAGAATGCCGGCAAGGAAGTCCACGCCGAAACCCATTGGCAGGTCTTCATCGACGACGGCCAAAGCGACCACCTCTGCGTCTACGATGCCACTTCGGCCAGTGCCCTGGAACAACTGCACCTCCCGCCGCTGGTATTGGACGAGGCGACCACCTACTTCTGGCGCTCACGCTACGTGACGGAGAGCGGCAACAGTGGCGAATGGGCATCACCTCAGTATTTCACCACCACCCTCGGGGAAGGCGATCTGGATGGCGACGGTATCCTTGACGACCAGGCCGTAACCTCAGAGAGTGACATGAATGATGACGGGATTTCCGACGAGATCCAGTTGAAATTGCGGGGCGTCCGCACGGTGGTTGGCGAGGGCCGTATCGCCGTGGACGCCTTGGACGAGGATGGAGTGCTCGCCATCGAGCGGATTCAATCCCTCGATCCCGCCGACCCGGAGCTGGGTGGTGGCAGCGGCTACGATCTTCCCCTGGGGCTGGCGGCGTTTAAGCTGGACCTGGCCGAGGGTGCCTCCCAGGTCACGGTACACCTGCACCTCAGCCACGCTCCCGGCGAAGAGATGGGCCTGCTGACCTTTGATGACGCCAACGGCTGGCAAAATGCGGACGAACTGGCACAGCTCGCTGAAGATGGTAAAACCGTGCAGTTGCACCTGACCGATGGTGGCGACGCAGACGTGGACGGTGTCGAGAACGGTCTGATCATCTTCACAGGCGGTTATGGCCGCCCCATCAACTACCGCACGCCCGATGGTGCCGGCGGCGGCGGCGGCGGCGG
>JASJCL010000092.1 GCA_030066015.1 Desulfosarcinaceae bacterium
CCCATGAGCTCGTGGTGGGTGGGGTCGGCCACATGGTAGATGCTGGTGTGCCCGCCGGACACCAGCAGGGCCACAAAAGGATAGGCGGGAGGATCCGCCCCCAGGAAAACGCTGTGGATATGGCCATCGAGGTGGTTGACCCCCACGAAGGGCAGCCCGCGGGCGTATGCGTAAGCTTTGGCGAAGGAGAACCCCACCAGCAAAGAGCCCACCAGTCCCGGTCCCTGGGTGGCGGCTACGCCGTCCAGCTGGTCCGGTGAGCACCCGCTATCTGCCAGGGCCTGGGCCACGATGGGAACGATGGCCTCCACATGGTGACGCGACGCCAGTTCGGGCACCACGCCGCCGTAGGGATGGTGAATGGCCACCTGGGAGGCCACGACGGAGCTCTCCAGCTCGACACCGTCGACAACGACGGCGGCCGCGGTTTCATCGCAGGAGGATTCGATTCCCAGAATGCGCATGGTGTCCATCCGAGCGCTGCCGAGGCCCCACTTGGGCAGGGTCAACGCGTCCTCTCAGGGCGGCAGTGTGGGCAAGGGGCACAAAAAAATGCCGGAAGCGGTGCTTCCGGCCTGTCCATCGATCGACGATTCACCGTCTCGGCGTTCATCTCCGTCTACGCGGCACCGCACCGGCACCCGGCGCTCGCCGGGGCCCTCAATCGCTGCATAGCGGCTGTTTCCGGTGCCCCCGGGCGATCCATCGCAAAAGCGTTTCGATTTGGCGCCACAACGCTGCCAGCATATCGTCTCCGCTTGGCGCAGGGCCGTCACACAAAGGCGATCCGCGGCTCCCCCGCGCGTCCCTCGACAATCTCACCAATCACCCATGACTTCTCGCCCATGCCATTGAGGCGCATGAGGACATCCTGGGCGGCCTTTTCGTCCACCACCACCACCAGACCGATGCCGTTGTTGAAGGTGCGCATCATCTCGGCCTCGGCCACCTTGCCGGCCTCCTGAAGAAAGCCGAAGATGGGCGGGATATCCCAGGCGCCCCGGCGAATCACCAGACTGCAGGCCTGGGGAATGATGCGCAGGATATTGTCCATGATGCCGCCCCCGGTGATATGGGCCAGCCCCTGGATGGGCAGGTCGCGGATCAGTGCCTGGATGGTCTCCGAGTAGATGCGGGTCGGGGTGATGAGGGCCTCGCCAAGGGTTTGACCCAACTCCTCCACCTTGTCCTGGACCTTGAGCTTGAGCACCTCGAAGCAGATCTTGCGCACCAGTGAAAAGCCGTTGCTGTGCAAACCGCTGGAGGCCACCCCGATGATCTGGTGGCCGGGCCGGATCTCGGAGCCGTCGACGATCTTGCTGTTGTCCACGAGGCCCACGGCGAATCCAGCCAGGTCGTACTCGCTGTCCTTGTAGAAACCGGGCATCTCGGCCGTCTCACCGCCGATGAGGGCGCACTTCGCCGCCTTGCAGCCGGTGCCGATGCCGGCCACGATGTCTGTCACGGTTCGGTCGCTGAGCTTGCCCATGGAGAGGTAGTCCAGAAAAAAGAGCGGTTTGGCACCCTGGACAGCCACATCGTTGACGCACATGGCCACCAGGTCGATGCCTACCGTATCGTGCTTGTCCATCAGGAAGGCGATCTTGAGCTTGGTGCCGACCCCATCCGTTGAACTCACCAGCACGGGGCTCTCCATGTCCCCGACATTGAGAGAGAAGAGGCCACCGAACCCACCGATCTCGCCCATCACCCCCGCCCGGCGGGTCTGCTTGGCGATCTTCTTGATGGACTGAACCAGCTGATCCGCCTTGTCGATATCAACCCCTGCGTCGGCATAGGTGAGGGACTTGCTCATAGATGGCTCCTTGGGGAACTAGAAGGGAAAATAATCTCAAAAAGTAGAAAGATTGGGTCGAAATGTCAAAGCTTATTTTGAGGTTGTGGGGCGCCGTCCAAAGGGCTTTTCTATTGACATGACCACCGCTTCATACGACAAATATTCCTTCGCCAACCTCATGACCGAAAGACGCCGCATGAAACAGATTCAAATTGCCATTCTCGGCTATGGCACCGTTGGGACCGGTGTGGCCCGGCTGCTGATGGAAAACGGAGAACTGCTGGCCAACCGCGTGGGTGCCAAGCTCCGGTTGAAATATGTCGCCGACATCGATACCACCACCGACCGCGGCCTCAAGCTGCCGGAAGGGGTTCTCATCGACGACGCCGCCAAGGCCGTGGCCGATCCCGATATTCAAATCGTGGTGGAAACCATCGGTGGAGAGGGGATCGCCAAAGCCCTCATTGCCGATGCGCTCGGAGCGGGCAAGCATGTGGTCACGGCCAACAAGGCGCTGCTGGCCAAATACGGCAATGATCTGATCGCCACGGCAGCGGGGGCCGGCAGCGACCTGGCTTTCGAAGCCAGCGTGGGCGGCTGCATGCCCATCATCAAGACCCTGCGCGAAGCGCTGGTGGGCAACCATGTGAATGCCATGACGGGCATCCTCAACGGCACCTGCAATTACATCTTCACCAAGATCGCTGATGAGGGCATCCCCTTCGAGGAGGCGCTGGCACAAGCCCAGGCCGGCGGTTATGCCGAGGCCGATCCCACCCTGGACGTGGACGGCTTCGACACCGCCCACAAACTGGCGATCCTGGGTGCCCTGGCCTACGGCATGGAGATCAACTTCGACGACATCTTCATCGAGGGGATCCGCGCGGTCACGCCCCGGGACATCACCTACGCCTCCCAGTTCGGCTATGTCATCAAACTGCTGGCGATCAGCAAGAACCACGGGGACCGCATCGAGGCCCGCGTCCACCCGACCATGATCCCCACGGGCACCACCCTGGCCCACGTGAACGGCACCCTCAATGCCATCTCGGTGAGCACCGACGCCTCCGGCGATATTCTTCTCTCCGGCCATGGGGCCGGCATGCTGCCCACGGCCAGCGCCGTGGTCGGCGACGTGGTCGACCTGGCCCGCAATCTTCTCCTGGGGGTTACCGGCCGCATCCCCGTCCTCAGCTACCAGACCGACACCATTCGCAAGCTGCCGGTGATGCCCATGGATGACATCGTGACCCACTACTACTTCCGCTTCAATGCCATGGACCAGCCGGGCGTGCTCTCCAAAATTTCCGGGATTCTGGGCGACCACGAGATCAGCCTCAAGTCGGTCCACCAGAAAGGACGCAAGTCCAACGGCAGCGTTCCCCTGGTGATGCTCACCCACCGTGCCCGTGAAGCGGCCGTCAATGCGGCGTTGCAGAAGATCGCCGCCCTGGACATTGTCGCCGGGACGCCCATGCTGATCCGCATCGAAGATCAGCAGGGTGATCAGGATTGAACCGATTCGCCGGCGCCACGGGCGCTGCGTCCGCGGTGAAGGCTGCCGTCGCAAGGCGGCGCTGCAACCGGCGGATCGGTGACCTTGTCCGCAGCCCATAACGACGAACCCAGGTGCCCACCTGCACTGAAGCAACCGCTGAAGCCAAGCTCTGAAGGAAGATCATCATGCAACTCGTCTGCTCCGATCTGGAAGGCGTCTTCGTCCCCGAAATCTGGATCAACGTTGCCGAACGCACCGGTATCGAAGAACTTCGCCTGACCACCCGCGACATCGCCGACTACGATGTGCTCATGCAGAAACGATTGGCGATCCTGGCCGAGCACAACCTCAAGCTCAAGGACATCACCGATGTGATCGCCACCATGGATCCCCTGCCCGGTGCCAGAGATTTCGTGGATTGGCTGCGCCGGCACACCCAATTGATCGTCCTCTCCGACACCTTCGTGGAGTTCGCCAAACCGCTCATGGCAAAACTGGGCTGGCCCACCCTGCTGTGCCACTCCCTCACCGTGGACAGCGAAGGCCGCGTGGCCGGCTACAACCTGCGCCAGCACGACCCCAAGATGCGGGCCGTGAAGGCGTTCCAGGCCCTGAATTACGAGGTGCTCGCCATGGGCGACAGCTACAACGACACCTCCATGCTCCAAACCGCTGATCGGGGCTTTCTCTTCTGTCCGCCGGACAACGTCGTCGCGGAGTTCCCCCAATTTCAGGTGGCCCGCACCTATACCGAGCTCAAAAACCTCTTCGCACCGGCGCTGGGGATCGCCTGATGGCGCCGGCAAGCGCGACCCCGCCCAGCCACCGGGTCCACTACCGGGTCATCTACGGGGACACCGACAACATGGGCGTGGCCTACAACGCCAACTACTTGCGCTGGTTCGAGATCGGCCGCACCGAGATGTTCCGCCACCTGGGTCTGACCTATCGCGAGATCGAAGAGCGGGGCGTCATGCTGCCGGTGGCCGAAGTGCACTGCAAATTCATCCGCTCGGCCCGCTACGACGACCTCATCACCATCGAGACCACGCTGGACACCGGCATGCGCAGCGGCTTCAAGTTTCGCTACCGCATCTTGGACGAGGCCGGCGCCGTAGAAATCGCCACGGGATGGACCACCCACGCCTGCCTCAACGCCGAAGGGAAGGTGGTGCGCCCTCCCCGGTTCCTCACCGAATTGATTCGAGCGGCCGGCTGAAGATGCTCAACGTGCGCTCCCACAGGTCGGGTTTGGTGATCGCGGTGGCCGTGCAACCGCGCGCTTCCCGCGACCAGGTGGCCGGTCTGAAAGGCGACCGGCTCCGGATCCGACTGACCGCACCGCCCGTGGACGGTGCGGCCAACAAGGCTTGCCGCCAACTGCTGGCCAAAGTACTGGCGCTTCCCAAATCCCGCCTGGAGATTCTGTCCGGGGAGCGCGCCCGGGACAAACGCATCCTCATCCACCTGGATGCCCAGGATACCGCTGCCGAAGCACGCATTCGGGCAAAACTGCAGGCGTTGGCGGGCAGCTGAGGCACCCTCGCCGGCCGGGTAAAATCGGGACCTTCCGTGGTTTTCCCTTGACTATTTCAGAAAATTCTCTATATTAGGCCATCTTTGATGATGCGGGGTGGAGCAGTCTGGTAGCTCGTCGGGCTCATAACCCGAAGGTCGTAGGTTCGAATCCTGCCCCCGCTACCACGGTTTTTTAAGGGATTGCGCTCGAAGCGTAGTCCCTTTTTCTATTTTGGGGCGACATCTTTGGGGCGACATCGCCCGTCGCCGGTTTCCCAGAAGCACTAGGCCGCATTTCTATCCCTTCCACTGTCAGGAAAGTGCGGGCAGGGTTGGGTCAAATCGGGCACAGACCGGCTGAGCCACCACGGTGGGAAGTGTCCGACGCGGGCTAGACCGGCCCCCATCCCCATGCAGCGCTTGACGCAAATAGGGAATCGATGGCAAGCTCACTCCCGCCGATCCTTACCGGGATAGCCCTCATCCGGCGAGGCGAACACCGCAATGCATCCGCACCATCCAAACGCCACAGAAAGGAATTCGGAATATGGACCAGCCCGTAGATCACTACTGGCAACTCAAGCTCGAACGGGTCGCCGAAGCGCTGACGGCAAACAACTTCGACGTCATAATCGCCAAGGATCTGACCGCCGCCCATGAGACGGTGATGGACCAACTACTTCCAGCCAGCGGCGCCAAATCAGTGAGCTTCGGCGGCAGCGCCTCCATGGTCAAGAGCGGACTTTATGCATCTCTAAAGGCCCGCCAGGACCTCGAGGTGATCGACACCATGGATCCCAAGGTCCCACCGGATGAGAAAGTGGAGCGGCGCCGTCAAGCCCTGCTGGTGGACTTCTTCGTCACCGGCACCAATGCTGTCACGGAAGCCGGCCAGTTGGTCAACCTGGACATGATCGGCAACCGGGTGGGCGCCATCACCTTCGGCCCCAAAAAGGTGGTGCTGGTGGTGGGCCGCAACAAGATCGTCCCCGATCTGGGGGCCGCCATGGATCGCGTCAAGGAGTTCGCTGCGCCCGCCAACGCCATGCGGCTGGATATGAAGACGCCCTGCGTCAAAACCGGCCAGTGCGAGGAGTGCAAGGCATCGGCCCGCATCTGCAACACCTGGACGATAACGGAGAAATCCTTCCCGAAAGGGCGCGTCAGCATCGTTCTCGTCAATGCGGATGCCGGTTTATGAGCAGTGGTGGCAGGTGACCTTCCCGACGTGCGGGATCATCTGCCAACACGCCGAAGGGATTCAGCCGCCACGCGGCAGGCGTGCCTGGCGGCTCGCTATGGGCAGGTTTGATGCAGGATGTGCGAGCGCTCGCGGATCGGCATGTGGGGCAGGGTTTGCGGGCAAACGTCCGCCATAACGCTTGCAACGAGGGGGGTTGGCGCGGAGCAGCGCTATCTTTTCTTACAAAAATGGCTGTTTGGAAGGTGAAAGAGAAAAATATCATTGCATATCAATAGGAACCACGCTATAGCCTGAATACTCATTCATGGCATTCAAAGCTCAGGTGTGATGAGACCGACACCGTTTAGACCACTACGATTACTTCCGCACCTCCCGCTGGTGAGATTGCGTTCTGCCGATCGCCCGGCGGGTTGCCGTTCAAAGCGCCTTAATTCCCTCATCCTGTACGTTAGCGGATCCTCCCTTGAAAAAGGACTGAAACCGAATGGCGCCGATCTCCACCATTCTCATTGTTGATGATGAGCCGCGTCTGTGCAGCAGCATTGAGGCCCTCCTAGCCCGCGAAGGTTACCACACCCAGTCCGTCCACAGTGGACATGAAGCCATCGCCCGCATCAAGCACAAGGGCTATGATCTGGTCCTGCTGGATCTTTTTATTCAGGACATGGAGGGTTACGAGGTCCTGGATTATATCAACCGATTGCGGCCGGAGATCCAGGTGATCATGATGACGGGCATGGCCAGCGTGGACTCTGCCCGAGTGGCCCTGCGCAAAGGTGCCTATGACTACCTGCGCAAACCTTTCGAGCACCAGGCGCTTCTCAAAACCATCAGCAATGCCCTGGAGCACCGCCGCCTGCGGGCGCGGCACAAGCGCGCCGAGCGGGCCTTGCGCAAGAGCGAGGAAAAGTACCGCAGCGTCTTTCACAACACCGGCACCGCTACGGTCATCATCGAAGCCGACCTGACCATCAGTGAAGCCAACGCCAAGGCGGCGGACATCCTCGGCACACTTCGACCGCAGGTCGAGGGGCGCATGACCTGCGCGCAGATCCTCCATCCCAAAGATCTGCACCGATTCCAGCAGCGGCACGAGGCCGTTCTCAAAGGGGCCGACACGTCCGGTCATGAGAACGATACCACCTTCCGGCTCATTGACCACCGGCGGGAGATCAAAGACGTCATCCTCCAGATTGGGCGGATCCCCGGCACGCGCCGCTGCGTCGTTTCACTGATGGATATCACGGCTCGCAATCAGGCCGAGGACGCCTTGCGCCAGAGTGAAGAGAAGTACCGCAGCATACTCGAGGGCATCGAGGAGGGCTATTACGAAACAGACCTCAGCGGCCGAATGACCTTTCTCAACGAGGCCATGTGCACCATGCTGGGCAGCCCGCGGGAAAAACTCATGGGCCGCAATTTCCGCAAACTGGTGGACGAGGCGATCGGCCGCAAGTTGCTGCGTCTCTTCAATGCGGTCTACAAGAGCGGCAGGGGTCGGACGATCGCCGGCAAACTGACCCGCAAGACGGGGGCGCCCGTCTACGCAGAGATCTCCATCTCTCTGATCCGCAACCGGGAGGATGAGATCTGCGGTTTCCGTGGTCTCATCCGGGACGTCACCTTTCGGCTGCGGCACGAGAAAGAGAAGCGCGAGCTGGAGACCCGCCTTCAGCAAGCCCATAAAATGGAGGCGATCGGCACGTTGGCCGGGGGCATCGCCCACGACTTCAACAACATTCTCTCGGCCATCTTGGGGTATACGGAGCTATCCCTCGCCCAAGCGCCCACGGACCTGCCCCTCAAGGATCATCTCACCAAGGTGCTGAAAGCCAGCGAACGGGCGCGAGATCTGGTGAAACAGATCCTGACCTTCAGCCGCCAGGAACAGCAGGAGCTCATTCCGGTTCAGATCAACTCGATTCTCAAAGAGGCGCTGAAACTCCTGCGCGCTTCCCTGCCGTCAACCATTGAGATCCGACAGCGCATTGACAGCAGCGCTACGGTGATGGCCGACCCGACGCAGATCCACCAGATTTTGATGAACCTGTGCACCAATGCCAGCCACGCCATGGAGTCGCGGGGCGGCGAACTCAAGGTGATGCTGGAGGACACGACCCTGTCCGCCGAAGATGCCGCCCGGATGCCCGAGGTCGTGCCGGGCGACTTCCTGAAAATCAGCGTCTGCGACACGGGCGAGGGGATTCCGCCGGCCGCCATGGAGCGCATCTTCGATCCCTTCTATACAACCAAGGAGTTGGGCAAGGGCACGGGTATGGGACTGGCCGTGGTGCACGGCATCGTCAAGAGCCACGGCGGCCTGGTCACGGTCAACAGCCAGGTCAACCGCGGTACCACCTTCGAGGTCTACCTTCCGGTCGTCAGCACGGCCGAGTCCGAGGAGAAGGCGTCCTCCAAACCCGCCATCCCGAAGGGGGCCGAAACCGTTCTGTACATTGACGACGAGCCCTTTCAGATCGAGATCGGCAAAGAGGCCCTCGAACGACTCGGCTACAAGGTGGTGGCCCATGCCAACAGCGTCAAGGCGCTGGAGTTGTTCCGCGAGTCTCCCATGGCCTTTGATCTGGTGATCACCGACATGACCATGCCCAATTTGACGGGCGATCTGCTGGCCGCGGAGATGATGCGCATCCGGCCCGATATCCCGATCATCATCTGCACGGGTTACAGCGAACGTCTCAGCGAGGAGAACGCCGAGGCGATGGGCATTCGCGGTTTCATCCTGAAGCCCATCCTGATTCGCGACATGGCGATCACCATCCGTCGTGTTTTAGATCAGCGAAGTGGCACCGAACCTACCAGCATCATGGCCAATTCCGCCTAAAGTCCGCCCGGTTTGGTGCCGATGATGCGTGAACAGGGACCCCTCTTCCCGTGAACCAGACGAGACACGCGCGCCTGTTCACCATGGCGGGGAACCACCTGTTCAAGCGTCGAAGGACAGGTCTGCTGACGGGTTTGTTGAATTCGAGCCACGAGCGACTTGCACCAACGGCCGACAACACCCAGTGAGCGACGGATCAGAGGCGGCGATGACAACCGGTACCCAGCCCTTCGGCCACAAGATTCACCTGCACCAACTGCCCAGCCTGCCCCAGGTCATCATCAAGCTGATCGAAGCCTGCAACAATGAGGATTGCAGCCTCGGTGAACTTGCTGAGATCATCCGTCAGGATCCCGCCCTATCCAATCAGATTCTGAAAACCGTCAATTCCGCCTTCTACGGATTGGCCCACAAGGTCGGCGATATCGACCAGGCTGCGGCAGTCTTAGGAACCGAGACCATCAAGCACATCGCCCTGTGCAGCTCCGTGCAACAGATTTTTCGGGCGCAGGGCAAAAAGGGCGCCTTCGACCACAAGGCGTTCTGGTGGCACAGCCTCAAGAGCGCCATTGTCGCCAGGCTTCTGGCCGAGCGGCTCAGCTACCCCGCGCCAGACGAAGCCTTCCTCAGCGGACTGCTGCACGATATCGGCAAACTGGTGTTGTGGATCAACTACGGCGAGGCCTACACCGATCTCATCGTCACCCACATGGGACAGCCGGGGATGCTTCTGGAGGGGGAGGCCGAACTCGCCGCCGGTCACCCGGAAATCGGTGCCTGGCTGATCAATCAATGGCATCTGCAATCCTTTATGGCCGACGCCATTCTCTACCATCACCAGCCAATGGACCGCATCATGACGGCATCCCGGCTGGTCCAGATCGTCTATGCGGCCAACCGCATGAGTCAGGAGGCCGTTGAGGAATCGAAGATCAGCCGCGAAACATGCGAAGTCTTGTTTGACTTCATGCCCCAGCAGGTGGAGACGATCCTCGACCAAGCCGCCGAGAGTCTCGAAGCGGTGGCCGCCAACCTGGGGCTCGCCATCGCACCACCGTCGCTGCCCGATGCTGCCGCTACGGCGCCCGATACCGCAACCGCGGCAGCGGCCCCCCCACTTTCGGAGATCTCGTCAACGGATCCCGGTGCCGATCGGTTGCGCGACATGGTTCGCCAGCAGGCCCTCAGCCTGGGACTGATCCAGGAACTGTTGACGGCGTCGGATCGCAACGCTGTGGCCACCGCCGTCGTCAAAAGCATTCACCTGCTGCTGGAAGTGGACCAGGCATTTCTCTTCGTTACCGACCCGCGCCACCAGATGCTGCGGGCCTGCCCCCAGTCGAACAGCCCCCGCCAGGCGGCTGTCGGCGAGCTGCTCATCAGCATGCAGGACGACGCCAGTGTTCTGGTGCGGGCGCTCAAGGAGGGGCGCCATCAATTGACCCCCCAGGCCGCCGCTGTCAGCAACGGATCCTTGGTGGACCAACAGCTGCTGCGGTTCATGGAACGCCCCGCCATCCTCTGCATACCGCTAAACGTACACGGGGAGGCGGTAGGGGTACTCGCCCTGGGCGTGACCCAGGAGGAGCAGCCGGCCATCGATATGCAGATGGAACAGCTGACCTTGCTGACGCAGCTGACAGCCACCGCTCTGAGTGCCCTGCGCAAACAGGACGAAGCGAAACGCCAGGCCCAGGAGGAACGCCTCAGGGCGGCCACCCATCTGGCCCGGCGGGTGGTCCACGAAGTGCGCAATCCCCTGACCATCATGAAGAACTACTTGAAGGTGCTCGATGCCCAACTCGCCGAGCACCATCTGGATCGAGAAACGGTGGGGATCCTCGGCGAAGAGATCGATCGGGTGACCCGACTCCTCAAGCCCATGGCCAATCTGGCGGAAGTTCGCCCGACAACGCTAAAATCGGTGGCCATCAATCCCATCCTGGAGGGTTTCGTCAGAATCATGCGCGATGCCATGCGGGAGGGACCCAAGATCGAGTTCAAACTGGATCTGGATGCGGAACTGCCGCCGGTCAGAGCGGACAAGGACGGTCTCAAGCAAATATTTATCAATCTGCTCAAGAATGCGATGGAGGCCCTGGTGGACGGAGGCCGCATCGAGATTCGTACCCAGAAAATGTCGCGCGCGTCCCTGGAGCTCAGCGAAACCGGCCCCAAACGGGCGGATCGGATCCGGATCACCATTGAGGACAACGGACCCGGTTTGCCGGCCGAGTTTCTCGATAAACTCTATACCCCCTTTGTCACGGACAAAGAGGGCCACAGCGGCCTGGGTCTATCCGTCGTTCACAAGCTGGTGCGGGCTTTCAACGGCAGCATCACCTGCCAGAGCAAGCCCGGCCACGGTGCCCAATTCGTCATTGAACTGCCTGCCGGATGAACCGCCCTATGCCGCAATCGCCCCGCATATGCTTTCTAACCCGGGAACCCGCTTTTCGTAAGACCTTGGAGCGGCTGGCCCACCAGGAGGGATTCCAGATCCACACCACGGCCGACCTGGGCAATGTGGACCAAGTGGTCGCCCTTCACCGAATCGATGCCTTGATCCTGGAGCTGCCGTTGTCGCCAGAGGGGGATGCGGCCCTTCTTGAGCGGGTGCGCGCGGCGGACACCTCCCTCCCCTTGATCGGCATTTCCGCCGATCCACGACCCGAATTGGCCGTTGAAGCGTTGAAGTCCGGGTTGACGGACTATCTGCGGAAACCGTTCAATGCCGAAGAGCTCTTCCAGCGTGTCGGCGTCGCCCTCAAACGGCGGCAACTGCAGAAGAAGCTCCGCAATGGCCAGCAGCAGCAACGGCTCACCATCGAGAAGCTCAGCCACACCCTTGAGCAGCGCGCCGCAGAGCTGATGACGGCCATGCAGGCCCTCAAAGAGGAACGCTTGCTGCGCCGCACCACTCAGGTGGCCCTGCGGCGTTCGGAGGCCAAATTCAACGAGCTGCTCGATACCAGTCCGGATCTGATCTACATCTTGGACCGCCATGGTCGCTTTCGGTACGTCAGCCCATCGGTGGGCGATCTGCTGGGGATTTCGGAAAATGAACTTATCGGCCATCACTTCTCCGCCCTGCTGCCCTCGGATCATATGGCCCACAGCCAATACCATTTCCGGGAGCGACGAACCCGCCAGCGGGCCACCCGCAGTTACGAAATCCGTCTGATCCACAAGCATCGCGATCATACCGAGGAGGGCGATGGGTTTCCCCGGTTTCAGCTCTATGCATCGGGCATCTACACGCCGGCCAGCAAAAGCGCTCGAACCCAGTATATCGGCACCTGCGGCATCGCCCGGGAGGTGGGCCGCATGCAGACCCTTGAGCATCGACTCTTCCGCACCGAAGAGTCCGCCATCCTCGGCCAGCTCGCCCTGAGTGCCTCACGCCGGCTCAACTCCCCACTTCAGGGCGTGCTCTCCCTGCTCTCGGCGGTGGAGAAACAATCGGATGAATCGAATCTGTCCGCCAAGGAGCTATCGCTTCTGCGCAACGGCATGGGACAGATCAGCCGCATCGCCAAGCAGTTGGGTTCCCTCCAGCCCCCCCCCGTCCGTCGCCGCGAGCGACTCGATTTGACCCTCTTTGTGGCCGAGACCATCGAGTTGTTACGCCCAGAACTACAGTTCAGCAAGATTTACTGCGAGTACCGCCTGGCATCCGACCCGCTGCCAGTCCACGCGGACCGCACCCAGTTGCGCCAGCTCATCACCATCCTGGTCAACAACGCCATGAATGCACTCACCGGACGATATGGCGCCGCCGGCACCGGCAGCCGTCATCAGCTTCTGGTGCTCACCGACCGTCAAGATGAGGATGCACTGGTGCGCATCTGTGACAATGGCCCCGGTTTGCGCCGCAGTGATCTGCCCTATCTGTTCGAGCCCTTTTTTAGCCGTAAGCCCCAGTCTGGTGCAGGCCTCGGTCTCTACATCGCCAGGGGCATCGTCACCGGCCACGGCGGCCGAATCAGCGCCGCCAACAATGCCAGGGGGCATGCGGTCTTCAGCGTCCACCTGCCCCTGATCACACCCCACCTGGTTGTCGAGTAGCGGCGGGACAGCCGCAACAGGCCCACGATCAACTCGGTTGACAAGGGCGCCGTTTTTCGCCAGTTTAGACCGGACTCAGCACGACCACCACCCGAACAACCCATGCTCCCGAAGGAAATGCAGCTATGAAGAAGCTTCGGCCGGAAGAACTCTCAGCGTACGACGGTAAAACGGAAAAGCCCACCTATGTGGTTTACAAGGAGAAGGTCTACGATGTGACCGAAAGCAAGCTCTGGAAGGGCGGCATGCACATGCGCCGCCATCCGGCGGGCAAGGATTTGACCACCGACCTCCAGGCGGCACCCCACGGGGCGGAGGTGTTGGAGCGCTATCCCCAGGTGGGCGTCATCGAAGCCGCCGAAAGCGAGGTGGAAGCGGACGCCGTACAGCCGCCCCTCCCCCCCCACATTGCCATATTGCTGGAGAAGAATCCCTTCTTCCGCCGCCATCCCCATCCCATGACGGTGCATTTCCCCATCGTTTTCATGTTATCGGCACCGCTGTTTACCTTTCTCTACCTGCTCACCGGCCACAGCGCCTTTGACACCACCGCCTTCCATTGTCTGGGGGCCGGCATTCTCTTTAGCGCCGTGGCCATTGTCACCGGCGTCGTCACCTGGCGCTACAACTATCTGGGCAAAATGATGCTGCCCGTTGCCATCAAGATGCCCCTGTCGGCGGTCATGATGGCCATGGCCGCGGCAGCCTTTCTGTGGCGCCTTCTGGATCCCGGCGTGCTGGTGGCGGCCGGCGACGGTCGTGGCGTCTACCTGTTCGTGGTCTTTGCCTTGGTACCGCTGGTGAGCGTTATCGGCTGGAACGGGGCGACGATGACCTTTCCCTTAGAGCAGGAGTAGTCCCGCTCTTAGAGAGCCCATTCGTCCGCCAACGGCGAGGATGCCCGATCCGGTGGCCTTGGACGGGCAATCAAAGGGGACCAGCGACAGCTCGCCAACGCTGGCCCCCTTTTTGGGGCGAGGAGCCGGGATTATACGGTGGCCAACACCTCATGCAGGGCCCGCACCTGCCGGCAGAGGTGGGCAAATTGATCCGGCAGGAGTGACTGGGCGCCGTCACTGAGCGCTTTCTCGGGGGTGTGGTGGACCTCCACCATAAGACCATCGGCCCCGGTGGCAATGGCACCCCGTGCCAGGGGAGCGACCTGTTCGCGGCGTCCGGCAGCGTGGCTGGGATCCACAATGATGGGTAGGTGGCTCTCCCGCTGAACCACCGGAATGGCGGAGAGGTCGAGGGTGTTGCGGCTGTGCCGAACAAAGGTGCGCACCCCGCGCTCACAGAGGATCACGTTGATGTTGCCCCCTTCGAGGATGTATTCGGCCGCCATAAACCACTCATCCAGGGTGGCCGACATGCCGCGCTTGAGAAGGATGGGTTTGGCGGACTGGCCGGCGCGCCGCAGCAAGGTGAAGTTCTGCATGTTGCGGGTGCCGATCTGAATGATGTCGGCGTAGGCCTCAACCAGATCGAAGGTGGTTTCGTTCATCACTTCGGTCACGATGGGCATACCGGTTTCCGCGCGGACGCGGGCCATAATTTTGAGGCCCTCCTCCCCCAGCCCCTGAAAAGAGTACGGCGAGGTACGCGGCTTGAAAGCCCCGCCCCGAAAGAACTGGGCACCCGCGGCACGCACATGCCGAGCGATGGTCAGGGCTTGGGATTCGTTCTCAATGGCGCACGGGCCGGCCATCAACACCGGCACGCCGCCGCCGATGGACACCTCCCCCACGGTTACCACGGTATTCTCCGGTTGCACCTCACGGCTGACCAGTTTGTAGGGTTTGGTCACGGCCACGGCGTCTTTTACCCCGGGCAGGCTGATAAAGAGCCCTGCGTCCACAGGCCCATCATTGTTGAGCACACCGATGGAAACTCGATCTCCGCCAGGTATGGGACGGGCGGTGAATCCGCAGTTTTCAATGGCGTGGATAACCGCTTCGACCTGTTCCGATGTTGCGTTTTTCTCCATAACCACTAGCATGTCGTGTCGCCTCCGTGTTTGGTCGGGGATGGTTGAACGTATCTTCCATTCCCCAAAAGCAGAAGGGGCTGCAGGTCATCCCACAGCCCCAAAACAACGGCGGACCGTGGGTGAAGGGCAACCCAAGGTCCGATTCTGTGCAGCTTAAGATGCGGCGGTCATCAGCTCGGCGGGGTGCCCGGTGCCTTGCACCACCACCAGCGCCAAAAGTTATTCGGAGGTGCCACCTGCCGTAACCGCATCGTTCCTCTCCATGCCCTGCAATGGGCATTGGGTGTCAGCATCTCGAGGGGGTATTCCGAGTGGAAGATATCGCTCATTAAGCGATGCACTGTCAAGCACTAACTGGAGGAGGGCCGCCGGTGGCGGCAAGTCCGGGCAAAGGGGCGGCTCACACAGGCAAGACGTTGGTCGTCTCCTGGAAAGTATTGTCCTCCATGTAAGAGAGACCCAGTGTTTTTTCAAATACTTCCGCAGTATCCAATTGCATACAGGCCGCGCAGAGGCAGACCTGAACCGGCAATTGACCCAGGCGGAATCGGCAGAGGTGTGTGGCGGTCCGGCCACCACAGCAATAGCAATTAATATCAATCTGTTCAGACAATTCTTCAGGTGAATGGGTAAACATGCGCTTCTCCTTGCGGGTCTCCCCGAATCGACGTTGAGAGTGGCGTCGTCGCTGACGCCTGCGAGGAGATCAGCAAGGCATATGCCAGCGATGCCGGCATGTTCGCCAACGCGCCGGACCATCGCTCGACAGTTTCCACAACAAACTGAAATTGCTGTATTAATAAGTGCAGCTGAGCCAACTGGAGCGGTGTGTTTGGCGGCGAGGCTGGCGGTGACGGCAGCTCGCAGGCGGATTGGAGGAGGCCCCGCTCAATCGTATTGACAGACGAGGGGTTGGAAGCCCTTCAATTTGAGAGCGGCGTCGACCGGCGGAGGCGCCGCAGGATGCTAAAGGCGCCAGTAGGCGATGCCGGCCTGAGCGGCTGCCTCGGGTGTGAAAGCGCCTTTCACATCCACCAGGATGGGATTGCCGTTGGGACAGAGGTTGGCGATACGGTTCAGACCCATCCGCTTGTAGTGATCATGGATAACGGCCAGGACCACCGCATCGACACCGGTCAAGGCGGACGCTGAAACCAACTCGAGGTCATAGTATTTTTTGGCTTCCTGGGCATCGGCGAGAGGATCATGGGTTCGCACGGTGACGCCATAGTCCTCCAATTCCGCGATGATGTCCACCACGCGGGTATTGCGCAGATCAGGAACATCCTCTTTGAAAGTGACGCCCAACACCGCCACGGTGGCGTCACGCACCTGTTTGCCCTCCTGTATGAGGAGTTTGACCGTCCGCTCGGCAATATATTTGCCCATGCCGTCGTTGATCCGCCGGCCGGCCAAAATCATCTCGGGATGATAGCCAAGGGACTCGGCCTTGAAGGTCAGGTAGTAGGGGTCCACACCGATGCAATGACCGCCCACCAGGCCGGGACGGAAGGGCAGGAAATTCCACTTGGTGCCGGCGGCGGCCAACACCTCGTGGGTATCGATGCCCATGGTGTCGAAAATCATGGAGAGCTCGTTCATCAGTGCGATGTTGAGGTCGCGCTGGGTGTTCTCGATCACCTTGGCGGCCTCGGCGACCTTGATGCTGGAAGCTTGATGGATGCCGGCCGAGACCACGGTCCCGTAGACCTCATTGAGGAAATCGGCGGTCTGGGGATCACTGCCGGAAACGATCTTCATGATGTTGTCCAGGGAATGGACCTTGTCCCCCGGGTTGATGCGTTCGGGGGAGTAGCCAACGGTGAAATCGGTGCCCATCGTCAGACCCGATTCCGCCTCCATGAGGGGGACACAGACCTCTTCGGTGGCGCCGGGAAAGACGGTGGATTCAAACACCACACAGGTGCCGGGGGTCAGTTGGCGCCCGACGGATACCGATGCGCTCTCGAGGGGGGTCAGATCGGGGATACGGTATTCGTCAATGGGGGTGGGCACCGCCACGATAATGAGCCGGCAGGCGGCCAGATCGACGCTGTCACTGGTATAGTGGATATTCGATTGTCTTAGATCCGCGTCCGTCACCTCAAGGGTGCGATCGTGGCCGGCGCGCAGTTCCGCAATGCGCTCGCTTTTCAGGTCGTAGCCCACAACGTCGAAATGGGCAGCCAGGTGCACCGCCAAGGGCAGCCCCACGTAGCCCAGTCCCACCACCGCTATTTTATCCTCGCGCGCCTTCAGGGACGTCATCGTCACCATGGATGAATCCTCCGATTAACCCGTTGTCCAATCAAAATGGTGTGTGGATCATCGTCTGCAGCCGGTATCCATATCGGAAAAAGGCGCCGTCTGCAATCGTCCGTAGGTTTTTATGTGTATCTGGAGGGGTTTTGCGGCATCCTTAGCGCCGGGTGCCTGTTCAAAAAGGCCCCGGCGCTAGACGCCGCGGCGGCGTCACTCGGGCACCAGGCCCAGACGATAAATTTCATAGGTGGGCGATTCGCTCAGGTGTTGAGCGATCTCGGCTTCGTGGCTGACCCGCTGCGCGCTCTCACGGTAGGCGTACCAATCGGCCAAATCGTGCCACATGGAGAGCACCATGATGGAGTGCGGGTCGTCCAGGGCGGTGTAGGATTCGGAACTGATGTAGCCCTGCTGGGCCATGGCATTGTAGCGCGCCTGGGTGATGAGGCGGCTGACCTCAGCCAGTTTGTCCGGCTTGACCCTGCGTTTGATAAACACTTTTACGGCCATGTGGGACCTCCTTTCGAGATGGATGCGTGACAGAGATCCTCAGCTACCCCGGGGTGTCGGATGGGTTGGCGGTGTGAACGGCTCCGTGGGGATCTCACTGCGTCGAAGCGTCGGGCTCACAGCGGTGTCACTGGATCGGTGGGCGCGTCAGTCGATGCCAAAGATAGGGACTCGCACGAGCAGTGGGGCGGGCTGAAGCGTTCTAAGGATGACAGAAACATAGTACGCCCAATCCGGAAGCCCTGTCAAACGCCTAGCGCCCTGCACGGATGGGGCATCAAGAGCCGGTCACCGCTGGTGCGGGACACCGGCAGCCTTGAGGAGAGCCGCGACTTCAGCCGCGCTGAGATGCCGCCACTTGCCGCTGGGAAGGCGGCCTAAACGGATATTGGCGATCTGAATCCGCCGCAGATGGACGACGTTGCGGCCCACCTTGGCCACCATGCGACGGATCTGGCGATTGCGGCCCTCTTTGAGTACGATGGTGAAGCGGCGCCTATCCAGACGCTTCACAACGGCCTTGCGCGTTCGTCGCCCGTCCAGAGACACCCCTTGGGCGAGTTTGGCCAGGGCGCCATCGGCGATGGGCCGGTCGACCGTGATATCATAGTGCTTCTCGTGGTCAAAGGAGGGGTGGGCCAGGCGGTGATGAATACGACCGTCGTTGGTCATGAGAAGCAGGCCGCAACTGTCGGCGTCCAAGCGCCCGATGGGAAACAGACGCTCGGGCAGATCGACCAGATCCACCACCAGGTCGCGCCCCGGCTGACGGCAGGAGGTGACGTAGCCCACCGGCTTGTTCAGGGCGATGTAAATTTTCCGGGAGATCGGACGGACGGGACGACCATCGAAGGCGACCTGATCGACGGCGGGATCGACTTTGACGCCCAGCTCGGTGACCACCTGACCGTTCACCTGCACCCGTCCCGCCCGGATGTGGATCTCGCCTTTGCGGCGGGAGCAGACGCCGGCTTCGGCCAGATATTTTTGCAGACGGACCGAGGGCATCACAGATCATCAACTGCGGTAGTCGGCATTTATCTTCACGTAATCGACCGAAAAATCGCAGGTCAGGAGACTGGCCGCCGCATCGCCGGCGTGGAGATCGACGGTGACGGCGTATGCCGGCAGCTTCATAATGGCGGCGGCGCGCGCTTCGGCGGCGTCTCCGCAGCCCTGGCCGGCAGCCGCCATCTGGACATCATCGAAATAGATATCGACCCGATCTGGATCAAGTTCGATCCCACTGCGCCCCGCGGCGGCCAATATCCGTCCCCAGTTGGCGTCTTCGCCGAAAAAAGCGGTTTTGACAAGTGGCGAGTGGGCGATGGTGTCGGCCACCTTCAAGGCGGCGCTTCGATCCGCCGCACCATGGACCCGGATCTCCACCACTTTGGTGACCCCTTCGCCGTCCTTGACCAGTTGCTTGGCCAGCGCCAGCAGCATCTCGTCGAGCAGGGACTGGAAACGGTGTTGGGCGGCTTCGGCCTCCAGGCGGATGCCACTGACACCGCTGGCCATGAGCAGTACGGTGTCATTGGTGCTGGTGTCGCCGTCAATGGAGATGCGGTTGAAAGAGCGATCGCAGGCGGCCTGCAGCAGGGTGCGTAAAACCCTGGGATCGGCGGCGACGTCGGTGCAGACAAAGGCGAGCATGGTGGCCATGTCGGGTCGGATCATGCCGGCCCCCTTGGCCACGGCCGCCACCGTGAACCGTTTACCGTCGACCTCGCCCCAGCGCACCTCGGCCTTGGGGACGGTGTCGGTCGTCATCATGGCCCGGGCCAGATCGCCAAATCCGTCGTGGCGCAAACCGGCGACCAGGGTGGGGACACCGTCGCGGATGCGCTCGATGGGCAGGGGCTGGCCGATGACCCCAGTGGACGCCACGAGGACGCTCTGGGGATCGACCCCGACGGCCTCAGCGGCGATGCGGGCCATCGCTTCGGCATCGGTCCGGCCTTGTGCACCGGTGGCGCAGTTGGCATTGCCGCTGTTGATGATGACGGCACTGCAGGTGCCTGCCGCCAAGCGTTCCTGGCAAAGCTGCACCGGTGCCGCCTTGACCCGATTGCGGGTAAAAACCCCCGCCACACTGGCGGGCCTGTCGGCCACAATGAGGCCCAGATCCTTATCGCCATTGGGCTTCAGCCCACACGCCACACCCGCGGCACGAAACCCCGGGCATTGTATCGTCTGCTCCATCAGTGCTTCCCAAGTTCCTTTTCTTGGCCAGCGACGCAACCAGTGTCTGCCAATTTAACGGTTCCCCTTGACGATAACCGCCAGCTCCCTAGATCCCCTAAAACGCGGGGCTTGTCAACGCATGCCTGGCCTGTCGCCCCTGGCTTTAACGCTTGCAAAAAGCGGACACATCACATACCTGAGGGGAGCAACCCAAGCTGGGAGCAACTGGAGCGTTCCCGCGATGAATCCCCTGGTGAGCGATATGGAGAAACCCCTTTGCCCCGATTGTGGCCAACCCGTTGACCTCAGACGCACTTGACGGCAGGTGAGCTGGTATTGCCGGGACTGCAATACGCCTTACCCATTGAGCCGTTTTAGCGACCAGTTCGACGAGGTCTTGGAGGCCCTGCTGGCCAACGTACGCTGCGATAGATTGTGATCTATGGTACTGGAAAGTCTCTTCCCGGTTTTCGCGTTGGTCCTTCTGGGCGCCCTGCTCAAACAGTGGGGCATGACCAACGACCCTTTCCTGAAAACGGCCGATCGCCTGATCTACTTCATTTTTTTCCCCGCCCTTTTGTTTTGGAAGATCGGCGGTGGAGCGCAGAGCGATCTCGACTTCGGTCTCTGCTGGGCCGGGCTCCTGGCGGTGCTGGGCGTCTATCTGCTCAGTACGGCCTTCATCCTACTGCGGCCGGTGGGCACTTTCCAGGCCGGCGCCTTCTCCCAAGCAACCTATCGCTTCAACACTTACGTCGGCGTGGCCATCGTGATGAACGCCACCGGGGAAGCCGGCTTGCGCCACTTTGGTCTGCTGATTGGCGTCCTGATTCCCTTCATTAACGTTCTCGCGGTGACCACCCTGATATGGTTCTCCGGCACCGCCCTGGCGCCGGGCCAGCAACTCAAGATGACCCTCAAAGCGCTGATCTCCAATCCCCTAATCGTGGCCTGTGTCTGCGGCCTGCTTTACAGCCGTCTGGGCATCGGATTCGCCCCTTTCATCGACAACACCCTGGCACTGGGGGCCAGCATCACCCTGCCCATGGCGCTCCTCAGCATCGGCGGCGCCCTGACCTTTACCACGGTGCGCGCCTATCTCCCCTTGACGGCCTGGGCCGCACTCTTCAAATTGGTGCTGCTGCCCATCATGGGGTATTTCTCTCTGCGCCTTTTTCAGGTTAGCGGACTGCCGCTGCGCGTGGGCATGATCTTCTTCGCGTTGCCCGCCTCGACGGCCCTATACGTCCTCTCGGCGCAGCTCAACAGCGACACCCGCTACGCCTCTGCGGCCATCGTGCTGTCCACCATTCTCTCCTTCTTCCCCTTGACGTTCGTCCTCACGCGCTTTTGAATTGGTAGGAGGGCTCATGGGCATGCAGAACTTCAAGCTGATGATCGAATACGATGGGGGTGACTTCCACGGGTGGCAGCGCCAGGCCGGCCAACGCTCCGTCCAGGAGAGCATCGAAGTGGCTTTGACCCGCATGACCCGCCAAAAGATCACCCTCATCGGATCGGGCCGCACGGACGCCGGTGTGCATGCCCGCGGTCAGGTGGCCAATTTCGCCTGCCGCACCCGCCTGACGGCCGATGCCGTCCAGCGGGGACTCAACAGCATGCTGGGGGGCGCCATCGTGATACGCCGCTGTGAAACCGCAGCGGAAGGCTTTCACAGCCGCTATGACGCCACCTGCAAGACCTATCGTTATACCATCCGCAACCACCCGCTGCCGAGGGCCATCGGCCGCCACTACCACTGGCACGTCCGGGCCCCCCTGGACCTGGCGCCCATGCAGACCGCCAGCCGCTATTTGCTGGGCCGCCACGATTTCAGCGCCTTCGAGGGCGCCGGCAGTCCGCGCCAGCACAGCGTGCGCACCCTGGTGCGCGCCGAGTGGCGCCGCTCCCGCGAACATTATCTGGAATTCTTCATCGCCGCCGACGGTTTCCTGCGCTTCATGGTGCGCAACATCGTCGGCACCCTGGTGGAGGTGGGGCGGGGAAAACGCCCGCCGGAAGATATCCCGACCTTACTGGCGATGCGAGATCGCAGCAAAGCCGGCCCGACAGCGCCGCCCCAAGGATTGTGTCTCCTGGAAGTGGCATATGGATGATTCGCCGATGCGTCCGATCGGCGGCTATGCTGGGGGTAGACGGTTGGCCGAAGCGGCGGCCCAATGGACGGCGGGACCCTACTCATCCTTCCGGCGTTTCAACTCCCCGACGCGCTCGTTATAGAAGGCGATCACCTCACGGCGATTGAGCATGCCGATGAGCAACCCGTGGTCGTCGGCGCGCACCACCGGCAGGCTGTCGATGTTGCGGGTCGTGAACTTCTGCAGAACGGTATTGAGATCGTCTTCCACGGTGGCCACGATGATGTCGCTGGTGCCGATGTCCTTCATCAGGACGAGATGCTCGATATCGGGGGAGAAGAGTACACCCCGCACGTCATTGATGGAGAAGATGCTGATCATGCGTCCATCCTGGTCCATCACCGGGAAGTAGTGCTGTTTACTCTCCGCAAAGTAGGTTTTGAAGTCTGAGAACGGCATGTCCTGGGGAATCAGCCGCACCTTGCGCACGTGGTGCATGAGGTCTTTGACCCGGATCGCCTGGAGGATATCTATGAAGAAGTCCCCGGCGTGTGCCGGCGAGTCGATCTTGTTCTGCACCTGGCAGGCGAAGATCGTCCAGCGTCGGGCGGCCAAATAGGCCACCGAGCAAACCAGGAGGCTGGGCAGCAGCAGATGATAGCTGTTGGTCATCTCACTGACGAAGATGATGGTGGAGATGGGCGTGTTGGAGACCGCCGTGAAAAAACCGGCCATGCCCACCACCACGAAGGCGCCCGGTTCGGTCACGACACCGGGCATGAGGTTGTGGAATACCTTGCCCACAACGCCACCGGTGGCGCCGCCAATAACCACGGAAGGACCGAATACGCCGCCGCTGCCGCCTGAACCGATGCTGAAAGAGGTGGTCAGCACCTTCCCGATGGCCAGGGTGATGAGGAAGGGGATGGCCAATTGGTTGAAGATCGCCATCTGCGCATAACCATAGCCGAAGGCCAGGGTATGGGGCCAATAGAAACCGATGATGCCGGTGCAGAGCCCGCCGATGGCCGGTTTGAGGTGGTTGGGGATTCGCTTGATGCGTTCGAAAAAATGGATCATGCCGTAGAAGGTCTTGATGTAGAAGACCCCCACGCCGACCAATACCAGCGCCAGGACCAGGTAGGGACCGAGTTCGAGTGGGTTCTGGAATTTAAACGGTGGAGAATCGAAAAGGGAACCCCACCCGAAGATCAAACAGAAGATGCAATAGGCCACAACGGAGGAGATTCCCGCGGGAATGATCACCTCCGATTCAAATTCCGGATCGCGATAAAGCACCTCGGCGGCGAAGAGGGCACCGGCCAGGGGTGCCCGGAAGATGCTGCCCACGCCGGCGCCGATGCCAGCAGCCATCATGATGCGCCGCTCCCGATCGGAGAGTTTCAGACGGGTGGCCAGGAAACTGCCGAAGCCCGCGCCAATCTGGGCGATGGGCCCCTCTCGCCCTCCAGAGCCGCCCGTGGTCAGGGTGATGGTGGAGGCCAGCGTTTTTATGATGGGCACCCGGCTGCGAATGAAGCCGCCTTTGTTGTGATAGGCCTTGATGGCCGCATCGGTGCCGTGTCCCTCCGCCTCGGGGGCGAAGGTATACACCAGCCAGCCGCTGACAAGGCCGCCCAGGCACGGCAGGATCAGGAGCAGCCACCGGTTGAAGGGGCGGGTGGAGGGCTCGATGAGGTGGTGCTCGCCCGCCGGTGACGGTGGCCGGTAGCCGGCGAAGAGGTCCATGAAGTAATGAACGCCCAGGCCACAAAGGTAGTGGAAGGCCACGGCCCCCAGACCGGCGATGACACCGATGGCCACAAAATAGACCGCCCAACGGCCGGCCAAGGCGATGTCGAAGGAGCGGGATTTCCGGGTAAATCGGGCCAGCCACCCGGTGGGTTTGGGGTCTGCCGCCATCATCTCCTCAAGGTAATGGATTTACTTATAAAACGCGTCTTCTTGTAGAGGGTCTAACCGCAAAATGCAAGTGAAATTCACCCTTGTGGCCCTGCAAGGCGGTCCGTCCCGGTCGCCGGCCACACCGGTACTCCCGACGCAAGGCGGTGTTACAAAACTATAAAATCAGCTTGATGCCCAACAGGGAGAGTGTTAATGGATGCTGATTTCGTACCTGCCGGACAGATCCCCCTCCCCAAACAAGTGAGGATATGCCCCATGACCACTTCCGAATTGCAACACCTCTCCCACCAGGAACTGGCGGCACTGCGCAGCCAATCGCTTGACCGCTACCACCGCTTTCAAGCGCAGGATCTCGATCTGGACATGACCCGCGGCAAGCCGGGCCCGGATCAGCTCGATCTGGCCAATCCCCTGCTGGAAGTGGTTTCCGCGGAAGACTTCAACGCCGCCGATGGCACCGACTGCCGCAACTATGGCGGGTTGGACGGCCTGCCCGAAGCCAAGACGCTTTTCGCCGATTTCATGGGGGTGCGCACCGAGGAGATCCTCATTGGGGGGAACGCCAGTCTGAACCTCATGTACGACAGCTTCATGCGGGCCATGGTCTTCGGTGTGGGTGACGGTCAGCCGCCCTGGTCCCAACAGGGCGCCCTAAAGTTTCTCTGCCCGGCGCCGGGCTACGACCGCCACTTCGCCATTTGTGAGCAACTGGACATCGAGATGATCACGGTGGCAATGGGACCCGAGGGTCCCGACATGGATCAGGTGGAAACACTGGCGGCGTCGGACGAGGCTATCAAGGGCATCTGGTGCGTTCCCAAATACAGCAACCCCGGCGGCATCGTCTACAGCGATCGGGTCATCCAGCGCCTCGCGGCGATGCAGGTGGCGGCGGCGGACTTCCGCATCTTCTGGGACAACGCTTACGCCTACCACCATCTCACTGATACAGTGCCGGAACAGACCTGCATCCTGGCTGCCTGCAAAGCGGCCGGCAATCCCGACCGTGTGTATATGTACGGCTCAACCTCCAAGATCAGCTTCGCCGGTGCTGGTGTGGCCGTCATGGCGGCCAGTAAAGCCAACATCGAATGGACCCGTAAACAGATCTTCTTCCAGACCATCGGTCCGGACAAGCTCAACCAGCTACGTCACGTGCGCTTTTTCGGGAATATCGCCGGCATCCAAGCCCATATGAAGCGGCATCAAGCCCTGTTGGCACCCAAGTTCGCAGCGGTCCAAGCCATCCTGCGGCGGGAATTGGGCGGAACCGGGGTCGCCACCTGGAGCGATCCCAAGGGCGGGTACTTCGTCAGCATCGATACCCCTGCGGGCTGCGCCCGCAAGGTGGTTCGAATGGCGGCCGAGGCCGGCGTCAAACTCACTGGTGCGGGCGCCACCTTCCCCTATGGCAAGGATCCCCGCGATTGTAACATCCGTATCGCCCCCAGTTTGCCCCCCGTCGAGGAGATCGAACAGGCCATGGAGCTGGTGGCGGTCTGTATCAAAATCGCCGCCATCGATCTGCTGCTCGACCGCTAAACGATCCAGCCACTACTGAATAAAAAACCCCGCTTTTCCCGAAGGAAAGCGGGGTTTTTAGTGTGCGAACCGAGAAGGTGTTTAGCGGCGGGCGCGCTTGGAGGCTTTCAGCGGGTTGATCTTCTGTTTGTTGCCTGCCGCGGCGCTGGACACATGGGTGGCCAGATTGCAGTTGCCATATTTCCATTTGGTTGACGGCTCGGGGCAGGACGCGCAGTACCAACCCGAGGACAACTCGGCGGCGCGGTTGCACCCCTTGCACTGTTCGACGATCTCATGGCAGAGGCCGCCGTTGTAAGCGCAACCGTTGGCGGTCATGAACGCACACTCTTGTCCTTTACGAATGGTATCACAAAGCATGGGAATCACCTCCTATTCCAAATTGTCTACACAAAAAGAGGCCGGAAGCTGACTTCCGGCCTCTTCTCCTAATCTGAGCTTAGATCCTGAAGTTGGCGCTTTATAAGGAAGCCCAAATGGGCTTGTCAAGCCTTTTTTTCCCAACCG
>JASJCL010000093.1 GCA_030066015.1 Desulfosarcinaceae bacterium
ATTTTGTTGAGCAGGGTGGACGAAGTCCCTATAGTGTCACTGGTAGGACAATAAAATGCGTTTTGGCGAGGCAACTTTGTCGCGCCTTGCGACGCTGAAGAGGTAGCCGATGAAGGTTGATGATAAACTCTCCGCGATCCCGCCCCGCCAACTCACCGAGCGGGTGGGTTCGCCGCAACCAAAAAAGGACGCCACGCCCCCCCACCTCGTTGCTGCAGAGGATACTGTGGACCTCTCGACCCGATCGCGGGAAGTGCAGGACGCCCGAAGGGTTCTGGCAGAATTGCCAGAGATACGCGAGGACAAAGTGGCCGCAATTCGTGCGCAGATCGAAGCGGGAACTTACGTCGTGGACAGCGAGAAGATCGCTGAAAAAATGATCGCAGAGGGTCTGCTCAACTCCCGCCTGAAATAGAATCGTGCCGCCAGGATTGGTGGCACCACCTCCCATCCGGACCTACAGAGCGGCATTCGCTTGGTGGCGGGGCAGCCGTATTTCGAAGCGCGTCCCCTGCTGGGGAACCGAATGCAAGTCCAGACTGCCCCCATGACGCTGAACCACCTTACGGGTAATAAAGAGGCCCAGCCCCGTCCCCTTTTTGCCTTTCATGGAGTAGAACTTTTCAAAAGCGCGTTTCTGAATACCAGGACTCATCCCCACACCGTTATCCGACACCACGAAAACAACCGATTCTGCCGCTGGCAACACCTCGAAGCGTATCTCCGCGCTGCGGGTCGATGGATTGTCGATGCAGGCATCCAGCGCGTTGTCCAAGAGATTGACCAACGCGGCCCGCATCAACTCCGTGTCTATCTCCAGCTGGCCCAACTCGCTGCCCATTTCACACCGGAATGCGATGTCGGCTCCCCGAATCTTGTTGCTCACGCTTGCGGCCACATCAGCGGCGAATCCATAGAGATCCACCAAGCGCAAATTGAGATGACGGTCTTTGGCATAGTAGAGAATATCGCTGACCAGTTTGCGAATGCGTTCCAACATGAGGCGGGAAACATCCAAGCCCTCCTCTACCCGACCGGGCTTGTCGCGATAGAACCCGGTGTCGATGAGATAGAGACCCGCATCCAGCCCGGTTATGCTGCCCTTGAGGTCATGGGATATCGTGCTCAGCATCATCCCCAAGGAGGCCAGGTGGGCTTGGAGTTTGCGGAGCTCGGTCATGTCAGCGAAGACAACAATGACCTGGATGAGTTTGCCCGTTCGGGTGGTGATGGGTGAGGTCCAGGCCATCATGTTGTATTGCACGCCGCCAGGGGCCGTCATGACCATTTCACCCTGCTGGGCGGTCCCCTTCTGCATGGTTTTAGAAACGGGATCACGATAGGCCGGAAAGCTGGCGGGCCGCAGAATCTCGAAAAAGTTGCGTCCCGCCTGGTTACCGAAATCGCATTTGAAGCGACGATTGATGGCAGTTAGGCGAAAGCGGCGATCCAGAACGGCCACATGGCATGGAACAGCGTCAAAGAGCTGTTGATAGCGCTGTTGAGTGGTGCGGATCTCTTCCGCCAACCGTTCAATCTCCTGGGATCCGGCGAAGATCTCCAGCACCAGCTGGATATTGCCGTCGTTGTCGTAGAGAGGGGCGGTATGGACGGTGACCGGTACCTTGGCACCGCTTCTGTAGCGCACTAAAGCCCGCGTGGCCATGACGTTGCCCGATCTCAGTGTTTGACCCACCGGGCATCCACGGCGAGTGCCGCGCCGACCGCTGTAGATGCTCCAACTATCATGGTAGATCCGGTTGCCCAGATAGGTATGGTACGTCGGGTTGGCGGCGAGCACCTCGGCCCGGTGGCTGTGGATCGATACGAAATAGGGCAGCTCGTTGAAATAGCGGGCCCCACCCTGGGCATCGTGGGTTACTTGCGCAACGAAGGAGGACATTTTATCGACGATTTGGCGGACGGCCAGGAGGCGCTCGGTATCCACGCGCTCATCCGCCGCCCTCTGGATTCTCTCCTTGGTCTCCAGGAGTTGGCGCTGCAGACCGATGACGCGCGCCAACCGGTTCAACATCGCCTGCCATTGCGCCCACTCCATTGGCATGGACAGGTATTCAATGGCCTCATCTGGAAAACGGGCCATCAAGGTCGCTTGCGCCGCCGCCGGTGTCACCAGGACCACCAGCGATTCCGGCGCCAAGCGCTTCAATAGGGCCAGGATTCCATGGGCTTGAGCGATCTCTGTTTCCAGGGCAATGGCTTCTGGAGAGGTTTCATGCAGGAAATTGAGGAGGCGATCGAAATCGGCGGCTGGCTGATATTGCCATCCACTGGGGCGGGGGTAGGTGCAAACGGTCTCGATGAGGTCGTGACCCAGCAGGACGATGCGATATATGGCTGTGTTCACGTCGGATGCCTTCGGCTACAACGGATTGCGATCGACCGAACCAGACCGGAATACCGAGCCAACGAATAGATGGGGTGTACTTCATTGTAGAGAGGATGCCGGCCCGACTGCTGTGAGTCAAGCTGTTTTTACTGCCGTGGTGCCAAGTTCATTGGCCCAATCGCTCCCACCAGCCAAAGGTTAGCGTGTCGAAATCGGCGGGCGCCAGGTCCCATTTGGGGCCATAGACATGCAGGCGTTTCGTTTCTTCTTCCCGATCGAAGACTTTCCCCCCCTCCAGCACCCAAGCGAGAATGCCGCCCTTTAGATTGCGCACACGAACCCCTTGCCGCGCCAACTCCTGGGCCAACACGCCGCTGCGGTAACTGATGGTACAGAAGACCACCACCGTCTGATCCTGATATCCGCGAGGATTCTTTAGGTAGGTGTCCTTGTCGATGGACCCCGGAAGTGAGGACACGGCAATCTCCTCCGGCTCACGCACGTCGACAAATTGCAGCCGCCCCTCGCCGAACAAGGCCGCCGCTTCATCGGGGGCAATATCATCGACGCTGGGAAACGCTTGCTTGTACTCCTGATACATGGCGTAAACCGCTTCCAGCTTTGCCATCTCCTCTCCGGACGACGCGGCCAGGGTGGAGACAGGCTCGGGGAGGGAGGCCATGAGGCCGATAAGGAGCAAAGCCCTGATGGTGGTTTGCATTCTGTCGTCCTCCTTTCTACTTGAAAAAAAGGCCTCCGGCGAGTTATCGTTCACTGTTTGGAGGAGTTGCCCGGCGCATGTCCTGAATGCACTTGAGGAGCAAAACCACCAGAGGTGCCAGGTGGTAAAAAAGATCGAAGATGTCGATGGGCCGAACAAGGTTGCCAGCTCTCAGCATTAGGAGCTTCTCGACCACATGGGGCATCGGACGAAATGGTGCCAGCAGCAGAAGGACGGCCAGGATGATGAGAACGGAGTAGGGTATTTTTGCTAGGATGGCGCGCATGGGGTCCTCGACAATCAAATCGGGAAAGGGGCCGCCGTGGCCGCTGGCGTCAAGCGGATCGACCAAAAAACTATGGCCGGCTCGCATCCCCGTCAAGGTGACGGCCGGCGTTATTCGGCATGCCGGCCGTATCCTCATCGCCCAGCGCGCCGCCGATGACCCCCATCCGCTGAGGTGGGAGTTTCCCGGCGGTAAGCTGGAGGCGGGGGAGACACCGGAGGCCTGTTTAAGGCGGGAAATCGATGAGGAGTTGGGCATAGAAGTTGCCGTTGGTGAACTGCTGGTTCGCCATCTTCATTCGGATGATCAGGGCCAGATCGATCTGTTCGCCTTTCAGGCGGATTGGATCGCCGGGAAGTTGAGACGGCGTATCCACTCCCAGCATCGTTGGGTGGTTCCCGCGGAACTGACCAACTTCGATTTTCTGCCGGCGGATCTCCCCATCATTGAGCAGCTGCTGACTAAGCACCTGCTCACTGCGCCGGAGGATTAGGTTCCACGCGGGTTAACGCGGCACAGGGAGCATCTATGCTGTCACACAAAATGGCGCGAATCCAATTCCTTCTGGCGCTCCTCATCTGCACCCAAATTTGGGCGCCCGGTTTGGCTGGCACGGCCGAAACTACCCTGGCCTGGGATCCCAATAGCGAGGCGGACTTGGCTGGCTATCGATTGCACGTCCTTGAGCAGCCCCACGGATCGGCATATCGGCCGCTTGCGACGATACCCTTGGCCGATATTGATCCTCAGACACCCAGGTACACGGTTGTCGATCTCATGCCGGATGCAGAATACTGGTTTGTGGTGACGGCCTACAACCTGAGCGGCGAGGAGAGCGGGCCATCCAACAGCGTCTGTGTGATCAATGGTGATTCGTGCACCCCCCGCTTCGCCACCTCCAGCGGTGGCGGCTGTTTTCTCTCCAACACTAATACACCTTCCGCTTTGAGAACCCGCGACCCAATACGTTGAAGGTGTTCTCCGTGATCATGAAGGCGTCCTCATCCGCCTTAAATGCGATCTCCTCAAGCCGTTTGAGCTGATACGGATTGACCACCGTCAGCAGAATTTTCTTGGCGCGGCCGGTATAGGCCCCGCTGCCGTTGAGAAAGGTCGCCCCGCGTTGGAGACGCTCCCTGACCAAGACGGCAATCTCCTCACTTCTCTCCGATATGATCAACACCAGCTTGCGCTGATTGAACATACTGAGCACATAGTCCATCACTTGCGCAATGATGAAGGTCAACGCCAGTGAATAGAGGATGGGCTCCAGCTCCAAAATCCCGAAGCTTAAGCTGAACAACAGGAAATTGAATACCAGCGAGACGGTCCCAATGCGCATTCCAAGCTTCTGATTGAGCACGATGGCGATGATATCCACGCCGCCCATGGAACCGAGGGAGTGCAATGATATTCCGGCGCCGAATCCCATAATGGTGCCGCCGGCAAGAATGGCCAGGAAGGGATCCGTCACCGCCAATGGTATCACCACTGTATCGAGGGCCACGGATAGTATCAGCATACCGTAGAGACTGTAGAAAATGAATCTACGGCTGACAATTAGCCAGCCGGCCAGCATGACCGGGAGATTGACCAAGAAATACCAGATGCCGGGACTGAACAGGTCGGTGAGGTAGTACAGCAACAACCCGACCCCTGAAAAACCGCCCATTATCAGCCCTTGGGGAATGGCGAAGGTTGTCACGCCGACAGCGAATATGAAGGCACCCAGCGTCAGCAAGGCCAGATTCCAGGCGATGGATGAGATGAGGTTGCGGTAAGCGGTCATCATCTGCATCTCCTTTTTGCAGAGGTTTCAGTGCCATAAGCCAGATTGCGGGGGGCAACTATAAGGGCCTGCTCAGGGATTGTCCAGGCAAGCTTTGAGAAGGGGCGATTTCCGGGTGAACCTCCCATTGGCGGCGGCATTTTTCGTAACCAGTTACGATCTTTTCCAGGGGTCAATGGGTGCACCCGTCGCACCGTCAAAACGATGGCAGCTATAAGGCCGAGGCCCGGTTTTCACCCCCCTGAAACTATTGGAAAAAAATTTCAGCATACTTGGACATGCGCTGGCTTGCTTGTTGCATTCTATATGGCCTTCGTGCGCATAGACCGACATGGCCCGAGTTCCATCGGCACTACTTCCTTCTGATCGTTCCGCTGCTCAGCTCTACCGCGCGAAGATGTGACCACAGTCATTCACCCTATATCTTAAATCTTTTATGTTTCATGGAGGCTGGCACTTTATGCAGACCTGTCACGGGGCCTTGCGCCGCGGTTCTCTCATCGTTCTCTTTCTCACGATCACCATGTTCCATCTCGCTGGCGCCGCAACCGCGGCGAATGTGACCCTCGCCTGGGACCGAACTGTAGCCACCGACCTGGCTGGCTACAAAATCTATTATCGGACCTGCGCCGCCGGCAAGGCTTGTAACACGATTGGCGACGCTTCGCTTCTGGACTCCCTGACCATCCCCCTCAGACAATTGTCCAATCGCAACCAGCCGCAACATACCGTTAAGGGACTTCCGGCCGATTGTGACTTTGTGTTTGTTGTCACTGCCTATACCCAGTCGGGTGTCGAGAGTGGCTTCTCCAACGAAGCGATCTATCGAGCTTCCATGCCGGTACCCGGCGATGAGGTCGTGGGAAATAATCCCCCACCCCCCGCGACGCCGGATCCACCGCAGACCAATAATCCAGGCGATAGCGCAAGTGACGCGGTTGTACGCGTCAATTGCGGTGGTGGCCGCTACTGGGATCGGGCCGGAAATGAGTGGTCGGCCGACTTCGGATACAACACCGGCCGTGTCGCCAGTACCTCCAAAGCGATCGCCGGGACCAGTGATGATACGCTTTACCAGAGCAACCGTTGGAACTCCAAGCGCACTAAGCCATTAGAATATGCGTTCAAATTGGCCAATGGCGCCTATACCGTCAATTTGCACTTCGCTGAAACCTACCGACGTGCATCCGCCCTCAATGAGCGCGTTTTTGACATCCAGATTGAAAACCAGTTTGTTGCACAAGACTTCGATATTTTTGCGGAAGCTGGTGGAAACACCGCCCTGAAGCAGCCATATGCTGTTTCGGTGACCGATGGCGAGCTTAACATCAAGTTCCTGCATGGCGCCAGAAATCCTCAGATCAATGCCATCGAAGTGGTGTTGCGGAGCGCGGGGCAGGGGCAGGACATCACGGCACCGGATGCGCCCCGTCAGCTCACCGGAACTGCCTCTGCTGCCGGAGATCGGGTAACCCTCAAGTGGAAGGCGGCCATCGACACCGGCGGCAGCGGTATCGATGGCTATGTGATTTACCGGAACAACCGTCAGATCGGCTATGCAAAAGGCACGACTTTTACGGATGACACCGTCGAGGCTGGCCGCACCTATGCCTATGAAGTTAGTGCCGTGGACAAGGCGCTCAACGAATCTGAAACCACGGCAGTTGTCCAGGTTAGCACTGGCGCTGGGTCTGCTCCCAATGACCCCATCCGCGTGAACGCCGGCGGGAAGGCCTATACCGATCGTCAGGGCTATCGGTGGCTGGCCGACACGGGCTACAACACCGGTAACACCACTTCCGTATCTGGAAGCATTGCGCGGACGCGTGACGATCTCCTCTACCGCACCAATCGCAAAAACGCACGGAAAACGCCGAAGCTGGCCTACGCCTTCGATGTGGCCAATGGCGACTACCTCGTCAAGCTGCATTTCGCCGAAACCGATCGAAAGGCGTTTGCCAAGGGGAAACGCAACTTCGGTATCCACATCGAGGACCGGCTGGTGGAGCGCAGCCTGGACATCTATGGAAAGGTCGGTCGCAACGCGGCCCTGATAAAATCCTACACCGTCACCGTCACGGACGGCCAGCTCGAAATCGTTTTCTCGAAAAAGACCAACGATCCGGTGATCAACGCCATCGAGGTGCTGCCCGTGAATTAAAGGCGGCGCTGGATACCGACGAATTCCGCGCCTCCCTTCGTCTCGGAATCGTCCGATACACAACCCAGCGCAGCTCGGGCGTTCAATTCAGCCCGTCTCAGCGTCAATGCGGCACCTAGATTCCGAGGAAGCAATAGCGGTGAGTCCAGACATCATGGCCGTCACTTACGGGGTCAGCTCTGCGCTGAGCTGGGGCGCCGGGGATTTCAGCGGCGGACTGGCCACCCGTCGTGGCAGCGTTCTCACGGTGGTGCTCTGTTCTCAACTGGTCGGGGGAATGCTGCTGGTGGGACTAGCCCTGGTCTCGGGTGACACCTTGCCGCCCTGGTCCGCCTTGCGATACGGTGCTGCAGCCGGACTTGCGGGTGCGGTTGGGCTCATCGCTCTATACCGGGGCCTCGCCGGCGGGCGCATGGGGATTGTCGCACCGCTGTCGGCTGTGGTGACCGCGCTGCTGCCAATAGCAGTATCAACCGTAAAGGAGGGCTTGCCCGGCGGTGTCCAGATATGCGGTTTCATCATCGCATTGATGGCCGTCATGGCTCTCTCCTACGAAGGGGGTGGCACCGCCTGCCGCTGGCATGAACTGGGGCTGCCGCTGCTGGCCGGAATCGGTTTCGGGCTTTTCTTCATTTGGATCGATACGGCCACCGAAACGCAACTGCTCTGGCCACTCGTCGCCGCCCGCGCCGCCTCGGTGAGCCTGGTGGCCGCGATGCTCCTTCTACAACGACCGGTGCGAACCCTGTCCCGGCCGCTTTGGTTTTGGATCTGCTTGACCGGGATCTTGGACGCCGCCGGCAATGCTTTCTTTGCCATGGCCGCCCAACTAGGGCGGCTCGACGTCTCAGCCGTCCTGGCGTCGCTCTACCCGGCCGCCACCGTCCTCCTCGCCTGGGCCTTTCTCAAAGAGCGCCTGTTGAAGCATCAGTGGGCCGGCATTACGGCCGCGCTGCTGGCACTCGCCCTGATCACCCATTGACGGAAAATAGGGGAGCGTCCCTAGCGATTTCCCGGTTGACGTGATGGGACGGTCGCTGTGGGTGTCATCACCTGTCCGCAGGCCATCGAAGTGGCCGACGCCATCCTCAGCCGTCACCCCGCCAGGCGCATGGCATCGCCATGCGTGGCGACGGCGACACCCACCCGCCGACTGCCCCAGGTCAGGTCCCTACCGCTTTGCCCGCCCGCCGATGGAGCGGCTCATACCGCGGGGATCCTTACAGCACCGCTGCATCCATTCCTACCGTCGCCCACTGCCAACGGCAGCGGAGGATCAGCCGAATTCCATACCGAGTCGACGCCGAGATCGATTGGCAAGCCTGCCCAGGGATGGTATGAAAGGGGAGCCCATCCCCAGGTGACTGCGCCGCTGGCCCAACCAGCTCCCGGTCGGGTGCGCTTGGGGAACCCTTGTCCGCCCGCCGCATCGCCAACCGCCCATGAGAGGATGCTCCCATGCAGCGTGAGACCGTCAACAAATCAGTTCTACTTCTGGTAGTGCTCTTCATTTCTGCCATCTTTCTCTCCATGATTCGTTCCTTTCTGATGGCCATTTTTCTTGCCGGCCTGTTCGCCGCCATGGTGCACCCCATCTACGCCCGGTTGGAACATCTCTTCAAGGGGCGCCGATCCCTGGCGTCCCTGACGACGCTGCTCCTGGTGATCTGTTTCATTCTGCTGCCGCTGGCCGGCCTCATGGGCATCGTTACCGCACAGGCCCTGAAGGTGGGCCAAGCGGTGACGCCTTGGGTCCAAAAACAGATCGCCGAACCGGACGCCTTCTTTACCTTTCTGAAATCCCTGCCCTATTTTGACCAGATCGCGCCCTATCGTGATCTTTTTATTGAAAAGGCGGGTGAAATGGTTGGCGGTATCAGCGCCTTCCTGATCCACAGCCTCTCCTCCGGCGCCAAAGGAACGATGACTTTTCTCTTCTCTACCTTTGTGCTCCTCTACACGATGTACTTCTTCCTGATGGACGGTTACCAACTGGTCAACAAGATCCTCTATTATCTGCCCCTGGAGGATGCCGATGAGCAACGACTACTGCAGCGCTTTACCTCCGTAGCGCGGGCGACCCTCAAGGGCACCGCTGTCATCGGTGTGCTACAAGGCGGGCTGGCCGGTCTGGCCTTTGCCGTGGTCGGTATTCCAAGCCCCGCCTTCTGGGGCCTCATCATGATTCTTCTCTCGATTCTGCCCGGTATCGGAACGGCCCTGGTGTGGGTGCCGGCGGCCGTCATCTTGGCGGCCTCCGGAAATGCGGCCAAAGCTGTGGGGCTGGCCCTCTTCTGCGGTGCGGTAGTGGGCAGTATGGACAATCTGCTGCGACCGCGGCTGGTGGGCAAGGACACCCAGATGCACGAACTGCTCATTTTCTTCGGTACCCTGGGCGGCATTCTCATGTTCGGTGTGGTGGGCTTTATCATCGGTCCCATCATCGCGGCCCTGTTCATCACGGTATGGGATATTTACGGGGTGAGTTTCGCATCGGTGCTGCCGGGCACGGGTCCGCGATCCGCCGAAGACGCAGACGCGACGGGTGCCGAGGCGCGGTTGCCCAGTGCGCCATCGCCGGCGGGGCCCGCGCGTGAGACGGATGATCCCCCGGCCGCTGATTAGGCCTGGGAGCGTGGAGATGATGGCCAACCGCCTTGGCACCGTTTTGATCATCGAGGACGACCCGCGCACTGCTGAGCTCATCGCCACCTATCTGCAGCGGGAGGGCTTCCAGCCCCTCAGCGCCAACGACGGTAGACGCGGGCTCCAGATGATCCGTACCCATCAGCCCAGTTTGGTCATTTTGGACATTATGCTGCCGGGTATGGACGGCTGGGATGTTTGCCGGGAGATGCGACGGTTCACCGATATCCCCGTGATCATGCTCACCGCCAGGGGAGACGAGATCGATCGCATCTCGGGTCTCACCTTGGGCGCCGACGATTACGTGGTCAAACCCTTCAGCCCGCGTGAACTCATGGCACGGGTGCGGGCCATCTTGCGGCGCAGCCAGCCCAAGAGAGCGCCCGGCGGGACGGCCACGCTCACTTGCGGCGACTTGGTCTTGGATCCCATTAAAAAACGGGTTGTCCGGGGGGGAAGGACGCTCAAATTAACGCCCCACGAGTACGCGCTCCTGCAGCGCCTCATGGCGGCGCCGGGTCGCGTCTTCAGCCGGGATGAATTGATCTCCAGCCTCTACCCCCAGGGAGAGACCCACGTGGTGGATCGGGTCGTGGACGTTCATATCGGTAAGCTGCGCCAGAAGATCGAGACCGATCCCGGCGATCCCTATTTCATCTTTACCGTCCGGGGCATGGGGTACCGCTTTCGCGATATGGATGAGGCGGAGGGCTGAGGGCTATGGGGGGTAGCCGTCTGATCTGGAAGCTGCTCGGCATCATCGCCTGTGTCATTGCGCTTTTAATGGGCCTGGTCTGGCTGGCGGTCGATTACCTGGCGGCTGATTATTTCAGCGTACTCATGGAGAAGTATCATATCTCACCGGAATCCAGCCACGCCATGTTTGTGGAGGCCATCCATGCCTATCTCATCTGGGCCTCACTGGGGGGGGTGCTTATCGCCGGTGTGCTCAGTTTCTGGCTGCTGCGACGGGCCCTCGGCCCCCTGACGGCCATGACGGCGAGCACCCGGCGCATCTCCAGCGGAGATTACACGGCCCGGGTTCCCGTGCATTCCGGCGACGAAGTGGGACAATTGGCCCAGGCCTTCAATCGTATGGCCGGCAGTTTGGAGCGCTTGGAGGGGCTGCGCCGCGAATTGATGATCGACATCGCGCATGAACTGCGTACCCCGCTGACCAATATGCGCGGCTACTTGGAAGCGCTGGTAGATGGCGTCCTGCCCCCCACAGCGGAAAATTTCCGCTTATTGGAGACCGATACGCTGAGGATCGTCCACCTGACCGAAGATATCCTCAAGTTGGCCAAAGCCGACGCAGCCCGCCAAGACTTGGCGCCCGTTCACCTGTTCGTGGCGGAATTGATTGCAACCGAGCTCAAACAGATCCGCCAGCGCTTTCAGGCGAAGGGGATCACGGTGACCCATTCGGTGGCCAAAGAGGCTGCCATCGAGGCCGATCCGCACATGCTCGGTCAGGTGGTGCGCAATCTCCTCGAGAACGCCTGCCGCTATACCCCGCAAGGGGGCTGGACACACATCGTCTCCATGCCGGCCACCGATCAGCTCACCCTCAAATTCAGCAACAGTGTCGATGGCTTCGATGCGGGAGCCCTGCCCTTCCTTTTCGAACGCTTTTATCGCGGCGAGCGCTCCCGCTCCCGGGCCCATGGTGGCGCTGGCATTGGCCTGGCCATCGTCAAGGAGCTTGTCGAAGCCCACGGCGGCACGGTGACTGCCCTGTACGAAGACGCCGTTTTCACCATCCAGGTTTGTCTGCCCTGCTCATTGCCAGCGCCCAAAACGAGCTAACCGTCCCGCAACCTTGTCGAAATCTCTGATCCCCACAGAACAGCGAAGGATTTGTCCGCCTTTACGGAATCTTTAACTCCCCCTTGCCGGAAAACTGATTATATTCAATTCGTGTCGCTGTCTGAGTGGCCGGCCGCGGCACAAACCGATCCCGCCAGACCATGGTTCGTGGACCCGCGGGAAGCTCATTGAATGTGACGTGAGGAGGTATCATGAAACTATTGTTCCCCATTATCGGATTTCTTGCCCTGGTGGCATTGATGGGGCATACCCTCGGGGCGAAGAGCAGTGACGCCAATGCCCAGGTGAAGGTTCCCAACGATGACAACCTGCAGGTGGCCACCTTTGCCGGCGGCTGTTTTTGGTGCACGGAATCGGACTTTGAGAAGATCGAAGGTGTGGTCGAGGTGATCTCCGGCTACACCGGTGGCGAGGAGAAGGATCCCACCTACGAAGCGGTGTCCATGGGAAGAACCGGTCACTACGAAGCCGTCCAGGTGTATTTTGACCCTGAGCGCATTACCTACGAGGCGCTCCTGGACGTTTTCTGGCGCCATGTGGACCCCACCGACCCAGGGGGGCAGTTCGTCGATCGCGGCAAGCAATACCGCACGGCCATCTTCTACCACGATGACGCGCAGCGCGAAGCGGCCGAGGCATCCAAGCAACGCCTGGCCGGAATGGCGGTATTCGACAAGGCGCTGGTTACGCCCATCTTGCCACTGAGCGACTTCTACGCCGCGGAGGCTTATCATCAGGATTTCTACAAAAAAAGCCCACAACGCTATTACTCCTATCGTAGGGGGTCGGGACGAGACCAGTTCATCCAAAGCGTTTGGGGCGCCATGGAGCGTAAAATGGAGCAGATGAAGACGACCGCAACCGCGGCAGGTCCCGCAGAGGATCGCTATACCATTCCCAGCGATGAGGTGCTGCGGCAGACCCTCACACCGATGCAGTATAAGGTCACGCGCAAGGACGGCACCGAACCGCCCTTTAAAAACGCATACTGGGATAACAAGGCAGAAGGTCTCTACGTCGACATCGTCTCCGGGGAGCCACTGTTCAGCTCACGGCATAAGTTTGAGAGCGGCACCGGCTGGCCCAGTTTCACCCAACCGCTGGTGGCAGAGAACATCGTGTCCAAGGAGGATCGCAGCTTCTTCATGGTCCGCACGGAAGTGCGCAGCAAACATGGTGATTCCCATCTCGGCCACGTCTTCAACGACGGTCCTGCGCCCACTGGCCTGCGCTACTGCATCAACTCCGCGGCGCTGCGATTTATCCCGAAGGAGCAGCTCACCGAGGAAGGCTATGAGACCTTCCGTGCACACTTTGACGCCAACTGACCCGCACACCCATTTGGTGTAGTGCCAACCTGAAACCGCCCGGACATCCGGGCGGTTTTTATTTGTCCCGCCTCGCTGATCGCGCCAGTGGCGAATGGCGGGCTTCTTTACCGAATCGTTACCTGAGCTTTACAGCTCCTTGAAACTGGAGATCTACATTGATGGTACTGCAGGAGTGCCGCTACCCCGATGGGGACGACACCTCGTCCGCACGGCCCTTAACCTTCGATACCCCATGACCCCGACCCAAAAGGAGGATTCCCATGATCCCATTACGTGTCCTCGCACTCAGCCTCTGGGTGCTTATGACGTCAGTATCCGGCGCCATTGCCGCCGATCTGATGCTAACGCTCACCAACCTTACCAACGGGACGTACTTTACCCCCCTTCTGGTAACCGCTCACGACGACAGCGCGGATCTATTCGAGCCCGGCACGACGGCCAGTGATGAACTGGCGGCCATGGCAGAGGGCGGAAATATAGACGGTCTGTTGGGGCTGGTGGGCGGCATCGATGCCGACACCATCGGAAATCCAGCCGGCGGGTTACTCGCTCCGGGAGATACGATTTCATTCACCATGACCACCTCACCCGATCGCCCCCTTCTCTCCGTGGTGGCCATGCTGCTGCCCACCAACGATGGGTTCGTGGGCTTGGACAGTTTCGAATTGCCCACTGCCGCCGGCACCTATCAGGTCGATCTGCTGGCCTATGACGCCGGCAGCGAGGCCAACGACGAGCGCATCACCGGCGGCGGCGCACCGGGTGTGTCCGGCATCCCTGCGGATCCGGGTGAAAACGGGGGTGTCAGCGGGACCGGCGTGACGACCGAAGAGAGCAATCCCACGGTCCATATTCACCGCGGGGTTCTGGGCGACGGTCAAGCGGTCGGGGGCATCAGCGACCTGGATCACACTGTCCATCGGTGGCTGAACCCGGTGGCCCGGCTGACCATCGATGTGCCATAGGGGGTGGACCATGACTGCGATGATGCACCGAGTTAGACGATTCTGGTGGTTGGGCGCGGCCTTGGTGGCCCTCACGGCTTGCGGCGGAGGTGGCGGGGATGCCGACACCGACGCACGGCGGACATTCACCCTGCAGCTGACCAATCTAACGGCCAACCAACCCTTCGGCCCCGTCGCCGTGGTGCTGCACCCACCCCCCGATGCGCTCTGGTTGCCGGGGGAGAGCGCCAGCGAGGCGCTGGAGGTGTTGGCGGAAAGTGGAGATCCCCAACCGCTGTTGGATGCCGCCGACAGCCGTACCGACGTCGTGCGTGCATTTGGCGGCAGCGGCGTGATCTCCCCCGGCAGCAGTGAGACGTTCACCTTCACCCTCACCGGAGACGAGCTCTCCGCTGATCGGCCGCTTGCCGTCACCCTGGCCACCATGCTGGTAAACACCAACGATGCCTTCGCCGGGGCCAGTGGTGAAGCGCTCCCAGATCTGGGGATCGGAGAGCGTCGCATCTGGTATCTTCCGGCCTACGATGCCGGCACCGAGGCCAACAGCGAGACCGCTGCCACCATACCCGGTCCGGCCGCCGGCGGTGAAGGCTTCGCCGCCGGCCGCGATGACCAGGACCGTATCGCCATCCACCCCGGCGTGATTTCCGCTCAGGACGGACTGGCCGATTCCGTATTGGACGGCAGCCATCGCTGGGACAATCCCGTCCTCGCGCTGGAACTGACACGCACCGAGTAAACGCTTCCCTGATACAGATAAATGCTACCTGAATGACGCCCCTGTGGCCCTGCCACAGGGGCGTTGCGGTTGAATCCATCGCCGGGCCCAGCGCTTCAGGGGCTGGTCAGCCCCAACCTTGTCCGCCAGTGGCGATCCTCGGGTTGGTGACGGTTCCAATAGTCGATCATCAGGGTGTGCGTTCGCCGGGCGGTCGTGGTCAGCTCCTGGCCGCCGAAATAGGCGGCGACGCGGTAGGTGTCCTCCCAGCCCTCGATGCGGTGGGGGAAATCGGCGCCGTAGCGGATCTTCAATACCCGTCCGCTCTTTGTGAAGCGGAGCGTATAGAGCATCAGAGACTGCCCCTCCAGACCTCGGTCGGTGCTTCTCGACCGTTGGGCCGTCACCGCTTGTTGCGTGAGCGGGGTGTGGGTCAGCCGCGCGTACAGTGGTGCCGGTATGAGGCTGAAGGCGCCGGTGGGCAATTGTTCCGGCCGAAGCCGAATCTGGGTCCAGAGGCCATCCTCGCTGATGACGGCCGGCAGGGTAAAGTCGCGGTCGCTCTCCGATTCAAAATAGGAACGTTGCTGTACCCGATAGCGCTCGGCGTCCAGGTTGAGCTGCATGAAGACGTGGCCGCACCACTCCTGGATGCTAAAGGAGATCTTGGGCGGCAAACGGCTGCCCGCCAGCGGCGTGAACACCGAGGTCATGATGGAGTAAGGGTAGACGCCGGTCAGAAATTTGCGGGTCATGTTCAGCTTGAGCGCCGGGACAGCATCGGGGGCTCCGGGATCGTCGGCCTTGACTTGGCGAATCGGATTGAAGCTTTCGGTGACGAAGATCAGGACGGCGTGACCACTGTGGATCTCGCCATAGCGGGATTGATCCAAACGATAGCGCGAAATCTCGGCACCCTGATCGTACCAGTAGGCGCGAAATTCGGGGCTCGAAGCGGGGACTGCAGCGGTGCCCCGAGGCACCACGAGAGCGGTGAGCGCCAGAATCAGCACTCCGGCGAAAACGAATTGTCTGTATGCGGGCATAGCGCCTCCTTCGGATGACCATCACGCCCACTGGTGTCCGCCACCGCTGACGGCCGACGTCACCGACGGGCGCATTGGCGCGTTGGATAGGGGTGCCAGCGATCGTCCGTCGGGACGGCCGCTGATCGAGCGAACGGGCGGGGTTTCGCTGGCGTCGCTTTGCCCTAAAGGTAAGCGTCTTTGGGGAACGGTGCAATTGGCGTCCTGAAGGGGCGGGACGGCAGGTCGGCCACCTGCAACGCAGCGGACGCGGTGGGCTGCTGGAAGGTGAGTCCACCGCCTATTGGGCGGCTTTGACCGCTTTCTTGGCCTTGACCAACTCTTCGTTGGTCAGGCGCAGACGCAGCGTCATATACTCTGCGAAAATACGGTAAAGGAGGAGCAGAAAGTCGAGGCGCTCGTCTTTGCCATCGCTGGTGGCCATGCGGCTCTTGGCTGACGTGTCCACGGCTAGGGCGACCACCTTGTCGATGGCCGTCACCGTGGCGCTGCGGCTGCGGTCATCGATGATGCGCATCTCCCCGAATAGGTCGCCTCTCCGGCCGATCGTGGAGATCTCTTCGCCCTCCTTGCTGATGCGCACCTCGCCCGAGAGCAGAAAGTAAAGCCAGGTATCCCGATCTCCCTCCTGGATGATGGCTTCGCCAGCCTCGTATTGGCGAATTTTGCTCAGGCGCAGCAGCTTGCCCAGATTGCGTGTCTCGAAATGCTTGAGCGCGGAGATGCTCATGAGTCGCTGGATGTTCTCGATGTTCTCCTTAAGGAATTTCGATTCGATCATGACGATGCCCTCGTTGCCGCAGGTGGACGTCCGTGGGGGTGTTCGACACAGGCCGCAGGTACGGTGCTACAAGACCTTATCATAGTGCTCGCCGCCGCCGCTTGGCAAGTGGATTTCGCAGGCACCCATCGGACGCCCGCTATCCGATGAAATTCTCCATGCAATTCTTGGAGAGGTTTTCGTCAAATTGCACCGGATAGCAGCCGTCAAAACAGGCCTTGCAGAAGCACTGCTCGGGTTTCGCCACCCCGGTGGCCTTCAGGAGACCTCCCAGGCTCAGGTAGTAGAGCGAATCCAGCCCCAGATGGCGGCCGAGTTCTTCCGTGGACATCTTGGCGGCAATGAGTTCCCCCTTGGTGGAGAAGTCGATGCCATAGTGGCAGGGAAAGCGATGGGCCGGTCCGGAGACCCGCAGGTGCACTTTTTTGACCCCCAATTCACGCAGGGCCTTGACGCGGGTTCGGGCGGTGGTGCCGCGGATGATAGAGTCCTCGATGATGATGATCTCCTTGCCCTTGAGAAGCTCTTTGACGGGATTGAGCTTCACCCGTACACCGAAATCACGCATGCTTTGAGTGGGCTGAATGAAGGTCCGCCCCACATAATGGTTGCGGATCATGCCCATTTCAAAAGGGATCCCGGCCGCTTCCGAGTACCCAATGGCGGCGTAATTGCCAGAGTCAGGAAAGGGCATCACCAGGTCAGCCGCCACCGGCGCTTCTGCGGCCAGCTGACGGCCAAATGCCTTGCGGGTCTGGTAGACGTTGCGGCCCGAGAAGGTCGAGTCCGGCCGTGCGAAATAGATATATTCGAAGATGCAAAAGCTGGAGCGACCGGCGGCGGGAACGTTGAGGCTGCGGACCCCCTTGTCGTCGATGATGACGATCTCACCGGGGTCGAGCTCGCGAACGAATTCGGCCTGGACCAGATCCAAGGCGCATGTCTCGGAAGCGAGGACATAGCCGCCGTTGAGCTTCCCCAGACACAGGGGTCGAAATCCATTGGGGTCCTTGATGCCCACCACCTCGCCGCGGCTCGTCAGAAACACCATGGAGAAAGCCCCCTTGAGGCGGGAGACACTGGCCGTCAAGGCCCCTTCGAAGCCCAGGGAGAGGTTGCGCACGAACAGATGCAGGAAGACCTCGCTGTCCATGGTGGACTGGAAGATGGAACCGGCGTTCTCCAGTTCGGCCTTGAGCGTATGGGCGTTGACCAGGTTGCCGTTGTGGGCCACCGCATAGGCGCGGTTGCGATGCCGCACGACGAAGGGCTGGGCGTTGGCCAGCACGCTGCTGCCGGTGGTGGAGTAGCGCACGTGGCCGATGGCCGAGTCGCCCCTGAGACGGTTCAGAATCGCCATATCGAAGACGTCGGAAACCAGGCCCATATCCCGATGTTCGTCCATCACCCCCTTGTCGTCGATGGCGGCGATACCGGCACTCTCCTGACCGCGGTGCTGGAGGGCGTAGAGGCCGAAGTAGCACATCTTGGCGGCCTCGGCCAGATTCTTGGCGCCGAAGAGGCCGCAGGCCTCGCGGGGTTTATCCTCGTCAAAGATCGAGCGGGGGGGGGATGCGAGAGTTGGATGGACCATCTTGCCTTCGCTCCTCACGAAAAATAGGCTTGGATCGATTTTACCGACAATGGGTTCTGCCGCATAGCGGCGACGCCGCGGCACATGGCCATCGCCCCCGCTGCGGTGGTGGTGTATGGGATTTTGAATTTAAGGGCCGTCTGACGAATGACAAAGCCGTCCTTCCGGGAGGTGTCCCCCGAACCGGTATTGATCACCAGTTGGATCTCCTTGTTCTTGATGGCGTCCACCACGTGGGGCCGACCCTCGGATACCTTGTTGACCACCTGGTTGGGAACGCCCTGATCCGCCAGGAAGCGGCCCGTGCCCCCGGTGGTCATGATGGTGAAGCCTTGCTCGTGGAAGCCACGTGCCACGGGGATGATGGCCGCTTTATCGCGGTCGCCGACGCTGATGAAGACGCTGCCCTCCACAGGCAGATGTTGGCCGGCGCCCAGCTGGGCCTTGGCGTAGGCAGCCCCGAAGTCGGTGTCGATCCCCATCACCTCTCCGGTGGATTTCATCTCCGGCCCCAGGAGGGTGTCCACGTGGGGAAAGCGATCGAAGGGCAGCACCGCCTCTTTGACCGAAACGTGGCCGGGCAGCTGTTCGGTCGTCAGTCCCAGTTCGGCCAGGCTGCGCCCCAGCATCGCTTTGGTGGCCAGCTTGGCCAGGGGCACGCCGCAGGCCTTGCTGACGAAGGGGATGGTGCGCGAGGCGCGTGGATTGACCTCGATGACGTAGAGGACCTCATCCTTGATGGCGTATTGGACGTTCATCAGCCCCGTAACCGCCAGTTCGGCCGCCATCGCCTTGGTGGCGGCGGCTATCTGGGACTGCATCTCGGCGGAGATACTATAGGGCGGCAGAACACAGGCGCTGTCGCCGCTGTGGACACCGGCGGCCTCGATGTGCTCCATGATGCCACCAATGAGGGTCACCTGGCCGTCGCTGATGGCGTCCACATCCACCTCGACGGCCTCTTCGAGGAATTTGTCGATGAGAACGGGGTGGCCGGGGGAGGCCAGAATGGCCAAGCGGGTGAAATTCTCAAGATCCTTTTGCGTATAGACAATTTTCATCGCCCGGCCACCGAGGACAAAACTTGGGCGCACGATGACGGGATAGCCGATCTCCTCCGCCACGCCGACCGCTTCGGCGATGCTCATGGCCGTTCCATTGGGCGGCTGAATCAGGTCCAGCTTCTGCAGCATGGTCTGGAAGAGCTTGCGGTCCTCCGCACGGTCGATGCTCTCCGGCTGGGTGCCGAGGATAGGGACGCCGGCCTCCGCCAGAGGGGTCGACAGGTTGAGGGGCGTCTGGCCGCCGAACTGGACGATGACGCCGTCGGGCTTCTCGGTCTCCACGATGTGGAGGACGTCCTCCTTGGTGAGGGGCTCGAAGTAGAGCTTGTCGGAGGTGTCGTAGTCGGTGCTCACCGTCTCGGGGTTGGAGTTGACCATGATGCTCTCCACCCCCTCCTCGCGCAGGGCGAAGGAGGCGTGCACACAGCAGTAGTCGAATTCGATCCCCTGGCCGATGCGGTTGGGGCCGCCGCCGAGGATCATCACCTTCTTGCGCTCCGAGACCCGCGCCTCGTTTTCCAGTTCGTAGGTGGAGTAGTAGTAGGGTGTGGCCGCTTTGAACTCGGCGGCGCAGGTGTCCACCAGCTTGTAGACCGGGCGCAGCGCTGCCGCCTTGCGCGCCGCCGCCACGGTATCCGCGTCTGCGCCGGTCAGGTAGGCGAGTTGCACGTCGGAGAAGCCCCAGCGCTTGGCCCGTTCGAGCAGCTCCGCCGGGAGGGGCCAGCCGGCCTCCGCCAAAGCGGTCTCCATCTCGATAAGCTGCCGAAACTGGTGGAGGAACCAGGGGTCGATGCCGGTGATCTCGTAGATCGTATCGATGGGCATGCCGTTCTGGAGGGCGTAGCGCAGGTAGAAGATCCGCTGGGAATTGGGGGTCGCCAACTTTTGTTCGATCGCACGCTCGGTGGCGGCGTGACCATCGATGTCGATGAGGTCTTTGCCGTCGGCGCCAAACCCGAAACGACCGATCTCCAGCGAGCGCAGCCCCTTCTGGACTGCCTCCTTGAAGGTGCGTCCGATGGCCATTGTTTCCCCCACCGATTTCATCGCGGTGGTGAGCAGGTCCGGCGTTTCGGGAAACTTTTCGAAGGTCCATCGGGGAATTTTGACCACACAGTAGTCCAGGGTGGGCTCGAAGCTGGCCAGGGTCTCGCCCGTGATATCGTTGGGGATCTCGTCCAGGGTGTAGCCCACTGCCAGTTTGGCGGCAATTTTGGCGATGGGGAAGCCGGTCGCCTTGGAGGCCAGAGCGCTGGAGCGGGAGACGCGCGGGTTCATCTCTACGATCACCATTTCGCCGCTCCGGGGGTCGATGGCGAACTGGACGTTGGAACCGCCCGTATCCACCCCGATTTCGCGCATAATGGCGACGGCGGCGTCGCGCATCACCTGGTACTCGCGGTCCGAGAGCGTCTGGGCAGGGGCTACGGTGATGCTATCCCCCGTGTGAACCCCCATGGGATCCACATTTTCGATACTGCAGATGATGACCACGTTATCCGCTGTGTCCCGCATCACCTCCAGCTCATACTCTTTCCATCCCAGGACCGACCGCTCGATCATTACCTGGGTGATGAGGCTGGCGTCGAGACCGGCTTTGGTGATTCTCTCCAAGTCTTCAGGATTGTAGGCCACCCCGCCGCCTGTACCGCCGAGCGTGAAGCTGGGCCGGATGATGAGGGGGAAGCCGATCTCATCGGCCAGGCGGCGGGCTTCCGACATGGAGTTGGCGATTCCGCTGCGGGGGATCTTCAGGCCAATGCGCGTCATCGCTTCGCGAAACTGATCGCGGGCCTCGGCTTTCTGGATGGCCGCCAGGTTGGCGCCAATGAGCTCCACCCCGTATTGATCCAAGACCCCCATCTCGGCGACCTCCACCGCCGTGTTGAGGCCCGTCTGGCCGCCCAGGGTGGGCAGGAGGGCGTCGGGACGCTCCTGGGCAATGATTCGGGCCGCCGCCGCCGGGGTCACGGGTTCAATATAGGTGCGGTCGGCCGTTTCGGGGTCGGTCATGATGGTGGCGGGATTGCTGTTGACCAGCACCACCTCGTACCCCTCCTCTTTGAGCGCCTTGCAAGCCTGGGTGCCCGAGTAGTCGAATTCGCAAGCCTGACCGATGATGATGGGGCCGGCGCCGATAATCATGATCTTTTGGATGTCGGTTCGTTTGGGCATCGCTCTTACTCAGCTGCTCGATTCGTGCAGATCCTGAACGCCAAGATCCGTTCGCGCCGTGTCCGGCTGCCTTGGCTCATTGCGCGGGGTTTTCCATTTGCGGTTGTCAGGGCCTTCCCAGAGGGCGCCGACATTCAAGGCCGCTCAAGCGGCGGCCCAGCGTTCATTTGCCATCGGCATGGTTGGATGCCGCGATGATGCCGACACCTTCGCCAGAGATGCGGTGTGCGTCATGGGCGCAGTTTGCGTGAACCATCGCAGTGCTGCGGCGAACGATCGCTGAGTGCCAAAAAAACCTACGTCCCGCCCGCCGCCATCATCTCGCGGAACTCCTCGAACAGGTAGTGGGCGTCGTGGGGTCCAGGGGAGGCTTCCGGGTGATACTGGACGGCCAACAGAGGGATCCTGCGATGCCGGAATCCCTCCAGGGTATTGTCATTGAGGTTGATGTGGGTCACCTCGATCTCGTTGGGGTCCAAGCTTTCGGCATCCACGGCAAACCCGTGGTTCTGGGACGTAATCTCCACTCGACCACTGCGTAAATCCTTAACCGGCTGGTTGGCACCGCGGTGCCCGAACTTGAGCTTGTAGGTCCTGGCCCCCAGGGCCTGGCCCAAAATCTGGTGGCCGAGGCAGATGCCGAACATGGGACGATAATTCAAAAGGTCGCGGATGGTCTGCGTACCATAGGTCACCGGTTCGGGATCGCCGGGCCCATTGGAGATGAAGATGCCGTCGGGCGCCATGGCACGGATGGCGTCCGCGGGTGTGGTCGCCGGGACCACGACCACCTCGGCCGCGATACCGCTAAGGCATCGTAATATATTGAATTTAATTCCAAAATCGATTGCTACCACACGATACCGGCCGCTGCCGGTCCAGATGCTGGCGTCCAGGACGGCGCCCTCCGGCAGCGACGCGGGCTGGTTGTCCACCCAGCGGTAGGGGCGCTCGGTACTGACCCCGCCGGCCAAATCCAGACCGGCCATACTGGGGATGGCATTGGCCTTGGCCACCAGGGAGGCTGGATCGAGGTCGCTGGTAGAGATATATGCCCGCATGGCACCGCGATTGCGCAGATGGCGGGTGAGGGCGCGCGTGTCCACCTCCTCGATTCCCAGAACCCCTTGGGTCATCAGATAGTCGGCCAAGGACATCGTGGCGCGGTAGTTACTATAGAATGGCTGGTATTCACGGATGATGAAGGCCGACACCTGGATCTGGCGGGATTCCATATCCTCGGGATTGACCCCGTAATTGCCGATGAGGGGGTAGGTCATGGTCACCAGCTGACCATTGTAGGAGGGATCGGTGAGAACCTCCTGATACCCTGTCATGCCGGTGTTGAACACGATCTCGCCACCCACTTGACCGGGGCCGGTAAAGGAGCGGCAGGGAAAGGTGCGCCCATCTTCGAGAGCCAGTAGTGCCTTCATACTGCGTGGATATCCTGAGTGGATGTAATCGGGTGCGAGATCGCCGATACACACCTGCCGGCACCCGCTCTCCGGGCTGCCGGCAGATAGAGTGGCGGCGCTGAGGCGCTTTTGCCACCGTCATGCAGCGGCGCGACCGCCTGCCGCAGTCACCTTGGCATGCACCATTAGCATGCTGAGCACATAAATCAACTCCTATTCTGGGATGGTACAGATGGCGGTGTACGATTCAGCGGTGCCCCGCTGGCACCGTCAGCCCAGGGGTGTATTCTCCATCAGATCCCAGATGCCGCAAGGGCAGGCCCCGGCGCAGAATCCGCAGCCGATGCAGCGATCCGCGTCCACCACGTATTCGTAGGCGCCCTCGGTGGGTTCCGCCCGGCTGATGGCGGCGTTGGGACAAGTGGCCACGCAAATGCCGCAGTCGCGGCAGGAACCGCAACTGGCGCACTCGCTGCCGCAGTGGGTCATGTCATCATAGTTCTCGATGCGGGGATCGAAATACTCCAGGCTGACCCGGTGAATGTCGATGATCCGGCGCGGATCGGCTGAGGGACGCTTGCCCGCGAAAATATCGGTAATCGCCTCCGCCGCCCTTCGCCCGGCACCAATGGCATCGGTGAGCAGCCCCGGCTGGACGATGTCGCCGATGGCAAAGATTTTGGGATTGGCGGTCTGCTGGTTGTCGTCGACCACAATGAAGCCCCGCTCGCTGGCGACGTCCTCGGGGAGGAAGCTCAAATCGGGCGCGTCACCGATGCTGACGACCACTGTATCGGCGGGGATAATTTCGCCACTGTCCAGGTAGACCCCCTCCGGCACGATCTCCTTGGTGAAAACGGGCCAGCGGAACTGGGCCCCGATCGCCTCGGCATCTTCACGCTCCTTGCCGAAGGAGGCCGGCTCCTGGACATCCAGGAGGGTGATCTGCTGGGCACCCAGTCGGGACGCTTCAGTGGCCACATCGCAGCCCACGTTGCCGGCCCCGATAATGACCACCCGCTCGCCCGGTTCGACCTGATTTGCCTTGGCCGCGGCCAGGAAATCGTTGGCCGCCACCATGCGCTCCTTGCCCGGAATGGGGAGGGTACGCGGCTGGCTAGCACCGGCGGCCACGACCACAAAATCGAAATCGCCCAACAGCTGATCCACCTCCGGACGGGTCAGTTTCTGCTGGAGATGGACATGGGGGATCACCTCCCGCACGCGCTCTATCTCGGTGTCGAACACCGTCTTGGGGATGCGGCTTTCGGGAATGACGGCGGAAATCTTGCCCCCCAACACGGCGGCGTCGTCGTAGACCACGGCCTGATGGCCCTGCATGCGCAGCTGCCAGGCCGTTGAGATGCCGGCCGGTCCACCGCCGATGATGGCCACCCGGTGATCGCTAACGGGCGGCAGCTCCGGTGTTTGCGCCGCCGTACTGGCTCTGCCCAGCTGGGTCACGTCCACCGGCGTGAGAAAGGCCGACTGCTTGGTGCAGGCCGCCATGCAGGGGTTGGGGCACAGATACCCGCACACGGTGGCGGGGAAGGGGGTGTAGGCCAGGGCCAAGTCCACCGCCTCGTCCACCCGGCCTTCGCGGACCAGCCGCCAGCGCTCCTGTACGGGGATTCCCGAGGGACAGGACCCCTCACAGGGGGCTTTGAACTTGCGGTTCTCCCAGACCGGCACCCAGCGGCGCAACGTGCCGGTGGTGATCAGGGGAATGACGCTGCGGTCCAGATCGGTGAGATCGCCCACCAGCCCGCCCCCGCCCAGCTCATTGTCCCAGACCTTTTGATGAAATTCGGCCATCGATTTTTTGGGGCGGCTGTAGCGTTCCTGGGGGCTGCGGGCCCGAATCAACTGCCACTCCTCACGGTTGCCCAGCGTGGCTTCCAGGTCGCTGCGACCGATCTGTTCCAGGTAGATCTGAAGGTTGTCCGACAGCCACTGCCACTCGGCGTCGTCAATGGGGATGAGCATGGCGTCGGGTTGGCTGAAGCCGCCATGGGGGCCGCGGAAGAAGACCTTGCCCCCCACCATGCCCACCAGAGGACGATAGCCGAGAACGTTTTCGGGCGTTTGCGCCTCGTATCCGCAGACAACGGCCACTCCCCCGGCCATGAATTCACCGAAATAATCGCCCACGGAGCCCAGCACCCAGAGTTCAGGCGGGGCGAAACGGGGATTGCGCTTGGTCATGGTCATGCCGCGGGCACCGATATTTCCGCCGATGTAGACCTTGCCCTGGGCCATGGCGTTGGCGACCCCGTTGGAGGCGTTGCCATGAACCACGATCTGGGCGCCGGCGTTGAGCCAGCCCACGTCGTCGGAGGCGGGCCCCATCACTTCGATCATCGTGTTGGGGTACCCCATGGCGCCCAGGCGCTGGCCGGGCGGTCCCTCTACCTTCACGTAGACCGGCTTGTCGCCCGCCTTCCAGAGTCGTCCGCCGATGCCGTGCTGGCCATACGCCTTGACGACAAGATAGGTGTGCCCTTGGGCCACGGCGGCCTGGATCTGCTCCTCCAGCACACGGGATTCCAGCCGTTCGCCATCTTTGCGGCCTGCGATGAGGTTGAACTGGTCATGTTGCATGTCTGTGGCTACCTCGATATCTCTCTAATCTTCTCCACTCGAGCGGGTGCTGCTTCGCTGGCGCTGCGTCGACCCCCTTCATGTGAAGGTCGCCGCTACACCACGTATTTGATCTTGAGCCGTTCGGACGCATCGGCGTCGGCGATGCCCAGTGCGTCCGACATGCCGATGGGCAGGGCCGTGCTGCGGCCCAGGGGGGCGATCACTTTGCGCAGTTCGGTATCGAAACTGAGGAAAACGTCCACGACCCGTTCGGCCACCTGCTCCACGTCCAGGCGCCGGTAAAGGCGCGGATCTTGACTGGTGATGCCCTTTGGACAGGCGCCGATGTTGCAGATGTTGCAGCGGTCGCCCTCGGAGCCCAGACAGCCGGCAGCGGCCTGCATAATATACTTGCCGATCTGGACGCCGCCGGCTCCCAACATGATCAGGGCGGCGGCGTTGGCCGCCAGATTGCCGTTCTTGCCCACACCGCCCCCAGCGAACAAGGGGATTTCGTTCTGCTTGCCGATGGTCACCAGATTGAGGTAGGCGTCGCGCAGATTGCTGGCGATGGGGTGGCCCATATGGTCCATGCTGACGTTATAGGCGGCACCGGTGCCCCCATCCTCGCCGTCAATGGCCAGAGCGGCGGCATAGGGGTTGCGGGTGAGATTGTTGAGCACCGCCAGGCTGGTGCTGCTGGCCGAAATTTTCGGATAGACCGGGACACGGAAGTTCCACGCCATGTACATGGCCTGGATCATTTTGGCCACCGATTCCTCAAT
>JASJCL010000024.1 GCA_030066015.1 Desulfosarcinaceae bacterium
CCCTTCTCCTCGGCCGCCAGCGCTTCAGCCTCCCACTCCTCGGAGAGCTTGGCCAGAAAGTCATCCCCCCGCGGACTGGTCTCGGTCAGGACGGATTCCCCGCAGCTGCCGTAGAATCCCACCGCCGAGGCGGACAGCAGGAGCGCCTCCGCTGCGTCCGGCAGGGCGGCCACCAGATGGCGGGTGGTGCGGACTCGGCTGGTGCGCAACTTGGTTTTGTAGTTCTCGGTCCAGGGGTGGAAGATGGTCCGGCCGGCAAGGTTGAGGATCAGGTCGGCTTTGGGCACATCTTCCTGCCATGGTCCCGGTTCCGTCGTATCGGCCGATAGGTAGGTAAAGCGTTCATCGGTCAGGTTAGGATGCCGTCTGCGGCCGCCGGTAGCGGTGATCTGCACCGAATCGTCGGCCTCAAGAAAGTGTTTCGCCAGGTAGGTCCCGATAAATCCGGAACCGCCGGTGATGAATATGTGCATGCGCTCCTCCGGAAATGGTGTGGGTCACTCCACGGTCACCGCCGCCCGAACTGGTCCGGGCCGCACCTTGGTCGGCTGGAATCGTCCTGCAAGACACGCCCCTCAACGGCTCGTCAACCAATATTGAACTGCCCGGATTCGATGTAGGCCACGTCCTCCACGTCGATGGCATGCACGATACCTTGGTTGAGGCGGGCCTTCATCTCCCTGAGGACCTCGCGCCGTTTGTTTTGTCCCTTGGCGAACATCAGGGTTTGGTTCATGAGCTCGTCGATATGGCAGGCTTTGCGGATGATGTGATGGGCCTCGCACTGCTCCGCCGTCAGGCGAACGCCGGTCAACTCCATCTCTTCAACCATATAGTAGGGCATGGCCTTTTTCAACAGAGCGTTCATGCCGGGCAGAAATGGGATGCCCAGGTCCACCTCCGGGAAGCAGAAGTAACCGCGGTCGGAGCGCATGAAGCGAAAATCGAAAGCGCAGGCGAGAATGGCACCACCGGCGAAGGCGTGGCCGTTGATGGCGGCAATGGTGGTCAGGGGGTAGGTCACCACGCGGCGGAAGAGCTGGTTGAGCTGGTAGAAAAACTGCTTGGCCGTCACCCCGTCCTCCGCCTGGATCACCGGTACGAGCCACTCCAAGTCGATACCGTTGGAGAAGATTTTCTCGTGCGCGGCGGTCACCACCAGGGTGGTTGCCGCCGTATCGGTCTCGACCGTGTCAAGGGCTGCCAGAAAGGCATCCAGGAATTGGGGGTTGTAGCGGTTCTCACCGCAGTTGAGGGTCAGGATGGCGACATGCTCCTCCTGGGTGATATCGATGACGGCCATGGCGGTGTCTCCTCCATTGGGGTAGATGTTAGCGGAAGAAACATTAGCCCAAAGGCCAGCCCGATGACAAGGAGAAAAGGGGCCGGCTGCGGACCGCGGGTGCGATCCACCAAATGAGAAAGCCCCGGTTTCGCATGAAACCGGGGCTTTCTCATTCAGGAAGCGTTATCCGCTAGGAGCAGCAGGTGTTTTGCGTGCCGCAGCTCGTGCAGCCGGGGCCGAAATCGATGTTGCAGTCGAGTTTGAAACCGTACATATGGAAATCTACCTTGATCGGTTGTGCCTTCTCCATAAACTCTTTGTTTACGATGTACTTGAATCCGTCAACATCGAAGGTATCGTCGTTGTCGTTAGGCTCATCCAGAGCCATGGCCAAACCGGGGCCGCCTCACCCGCCCTCGTTCAAAAAGATGCGGATCGGCTGCACCTCCTTGCCTTTGAAATACTCGGCAATTTGCTGAGTGGCCGCTTCAGTTACTTCCAGCATGATGTTGTACCTCCCTTGTGGTGAGATTGGGCTCGTGTGGCGGTGAGCCAGGCCGCTAAACCGAGCAAGAACTTAACCATGGGCCGACCCATTGTCAATTCAGATTTGATATCCTCTTCCGCTGACCTGGCGAGCCACCTGCCATCGGCATCTGCGGCCGCACCTCGTCCGCCGGTGTCCCGTTCAGCGGCAGGGCCAGCGGCATGATGCGGGATTTTGTCCACGCCGTAAAGAATGCCGTGGAATAACCGATACTCATGACATCATGGGAACGAACACACTTGATCAGGCGTTGGCCCTATTCGATCGACGCTTCGGCCTTGTCGCCGTCCACAAGGGGTTGGTGCCCCGGCAGACCCTCAAGCGCGTCCTGCGCGAATATACCGCCCGCTGCAATGCCGGCGATCCGGTATCGGTGTGGGACCTCATGCGCGAAGAGGGCTTCGTGAGCAAATCGGAAATGGACCATGTGCTGCCCGCTGTGGTTGGCCGGAGCGTCCCGTCGGGCACTGCCGAGGTCGAACAGGAGCGCTCCGACAGCGCCGCCGCCGCTGCCGTAAAGGCGCCCAAAGCGATGGAGACCGGGGTGGCCCTCACGGTGAGTGAAGACAAACTGACAGCCCACATCCGGGTGAAGGCCGGCGGCGTCGGCGGTCTGAACCTCCTCAAACTGAAGGCGCACCTGACGGATCGTGATGTTGCCCACGGCCTCGTTGGCGATGCAGAGATGATCGCATTTCTGGAAGCGGACGTACCCAACGCTGAGTTGCTGGTGGCCCAAGGCTCCCCGCCCATAGAGGGACAGCCGGACGAACTGCAGTGCCACTTCGATACCAATCCGCATCGCATCGGTACCCTACTCGAAGACGGCAGCATGGACTGGAAGGATCGCGGGGAGATCCCCCAAGCGGCCGAAGGCGATCTGCTGGCGGAGATCAAGCCCGGTACGCCAGGGAGCCCCGGAGTAGATGTTTACGGTCACGTCGTGGCCCCCGATGCGGGCAAGCGGATGCGCGTGCGGGCCGGCAAAGGGGCACGGCTGGATGAGGAGGGCATTCGGATCTATGCCGCCCGCGACGGGCAGCCCAGCCTCAACCTCAACAACAAGATCATGGTCCTCCCGGTACTCAAGATACGGGGTGACGTGGGCATCGAAACCGGGCATGTGGAGTTCGATGGCCACGTGGAGATACCCGGTGGGGTGCAAGCCGGCTACCGTGTGCGCGCCGAGAGCCTCGCGGCAGGTGAAATCCACAGCGATGATGTGATTGTCAAAGGGGACGTGATTGTTCGCGGCGGCATATACGGCGCCCGCATCAAGGCCAGTGGCAATCTCAAAGCCCACCATGTCAACCGTTCCCACCTACTGGTTCAGGGGGACATCGTTATCAAGAAGGAGTTGGTGGATTCCCATGCCCAGGCCGGTGGTCGCTGTCTGTTGGATGGCGGCGTGATTCTCGCTTCGGAGGTCTCTGCCGCCAAGGGCATCGCCAGCGGTGATGTGGGCGCTGAGAGCGCCAATGACAGCTTCCTCCAGGTGGGTAAAGATCCGTGGCTCAAGGAGGCCATCGCCGAAAAGCGTGCCCAGCTGAAGGAGAACGACCTACGCGCAGAAGATCTGACGAAGCGGGTTGCCGCCCTCAAGCATCAGGGGGACTCGGTGAGCACCGAACTGGGCGAGGTGGCGCAGGTTCAGGACAAGCAGATGGTGGCCCGGCGGGAAATGCAGGAGCAGATCAAGCGGGAGAAGCGCAAGCCCACGGCCAAGGAGCAGATCCTCATTAAGACCCTCGGTCGTGAGATGGAGAAGATCGATGAAAAGGTGGCCTGCCTCATGGATGAGGAGGAGTGCATCGACAGTGATCTGGTCACCCTAGAGGCGGAGCGCGCCGCCTGCGCCGAGACCGCCGAGCGGCTTCAGGTGGAGATCGACACCCTCACCCGGGCTGCCAAGGCCAATCCCAGCCACACCCAGATCAAGATTAGCGGCAGAATCTACGAACACACCGGCATCCGGGGTTTTCATGCCCGGCTCACCATGAAGGAAACCCTCTCCCGGTGCGTCATCAGCGAAAAGCTGGATAGCGATCCAGCCTCCTCCCGAAAGTGGTATATGGCCATCAAGCCCCTTTGAGCCATCCGCATCCCCCGCACAACCCAACGAAACCGCGGTCGCGTTGACCACGACTCCGCCGCCGCAAGCTGGGCGCGTTGACGGCTGCGAGCGGAATACGATTTCGGGTTGCCAATGGCGGATGCGTGCTGCGGGATCAGCCCCTTGACCGCTTGGCCGCCGTTTCAGCCTGCAGCGGGTTCCTCCGAGGGGAGGGCGACAAAGATGCGCCCGGCGATCTTGCCGTGCTGGTGGATTTTCTGGAGGGAATCGATCAGCTTGCCATTGAGGCGCAGTCCTTTGGACATGAGCGGTTGCCCATTTTCCAGATAGATCGCCTTGCGCAGGGTCATGCCCGCCTGCAGCTCCTCCACGCCGACCCATTTCTCACGCGCATCCGCAGCAGCTTCCCCAGTGAGGGCTCGCTCCACCATTTCGACCACTTGGGTATCGTAGCGCGTACCGGCGCCCTCGGCCAGGAATTGCTCCGCCACCGCTTTGCGCAAGGCGTCGCCATCGGCGCCGGGCAGGCCCGCCACCGTATCGGCGGAGAGCCATTTTGCCGCCAGGGTCTGGATCTCCCCCGCGTCGTCGGGCCACAGGTCGACGATGCGGCAGTAGTCCGAAACGGCGCACAGGATACGCGCGCCCAGGGGAATCTCGTCGCCCCGGCGCTGGTTGGGATAGCCGCTGCCGTCCATGTATTCATGGTGATTGAGGATGATCTCGCTCACCGCCGCGTAGGTGGCCACCGATTCGAAGCAGACGGCGGCGATGACCGGATGGTGGGAATAGACGCTGAAGGCATGGGCTTCCATGTCGCTGAGTCGGTCTTGGAGCATCTCATCGGGCATGCCGATGAGGCCCACGTCGTGAAAGAGGCCGGCAATTTCGATATGATCGCACGCTTGATTGGAGAGGGACATCTGCTGGGCGACCCGCCGTGAGAGACGGCCCACGTGGATCAGGTAGTCTCCCAGCGGCGGCGACAGCATTTCGACCAGTGCGGATAGGAGGCGGAATGCCTCCATGAAGCTGTCATCGAACTCCTCCTTCTGTCTGATCAACTGATGGGAGCGCTCCAATACCTTGTGCTCCAGGTTCTTGTTGAGCTTCTGGAGCTCCTCGTTCTGCTGCTGAATGACCAGCGCCATCTCGCGGTTTTCCCGCTGGAGCCGCATCTGCTCGATGGTCTGGCGGATGTGGAGCAGGAGTTCTTCATCGTTCCACGGTTTTTCCAGGTAACGGTGGATCTCGCCCTTGTTGATGGCGTCCACCAGGGCTGCATAGTCGGAGTAACCGGTGAGGAGAAAGCGCCCTGCGTCGGGCAGCACCGCTTTTGCTTTCTCCAGGAACTGGGCCCCGTTCATCTCGGCCATGCGCTGGTCGGAGATGATCAGATCAATGGGCGCATCGGCCGCATCGAGGGCGGCCAATCCGGCTTGTCCGCTCTCGGCCACCTCGACGGTGTAGCCCGCCCGCCGCAGAAGGCGCTCCAGTGCTTTGCGGATCGAGGCCTCGTCGTCGACAACCAGGATGCGGTGGGCCGGTTTTTCGCTCATGATGGTGCTCCAATGCTAGAGATTACCGCATTCGTCTCTCAAACCCGTAAACCGCGCTGCCGCAGATAGGCGGCGTAGGCCTCTCTGTCCTGCTCGGAAAAAAGAACGAAGAACAGGGTTGCGGGAAAGGGGTGCTCGGCGAGAAATGCGCAACAGGTGTCCACGGCCACCCGACATGCTTTTTCGATGGGATATCCGTAAACGCCGCAGCTGATGGCGGGGAAAGCGATGCTGGCGAGTTCTCTGTCGGCGGCGAGACCCAGGCTGCTCCGGTAACAGCCGGCCAGCAGGTCGCGGTCCTGCCGCCGGCCGCTGTACACCGGGCCCACGGTATGAATCACATGGCGGGCCGGCAGATTGTAACCCGCGGTGATGCGCGCCTCTCCCGTGGGGCAGCCACCCAGGCTGCGGCATTCCGCCAGCAGTCGCGGACCGGCGGCCCGATGGATGGCGCCATCGACGCCGCCGCCGCCGAGCAGACGGGTGTTGGCCGCATTGACAATGGCATCCACCGTCATCCGGGTGATATCGCCCTGTTTCAGAAAGATGCGGTCGCCCAACGCATCAACCATCGCTGCCTTCCCAACGCGTCATGCATACCTCTACAGGTCGTAAAGGGTTTCGTCCCGTCCAGGGGCGGTGCGCCGCAGTCCTTTGGCGCCCTTCTTGCCGCCGGGCAGCATGAAGGGGTCTTCACTCTCCAGCAGATCGCCCATCTCGGCCTCGATCTGGTCCGGGTCTTCGCCGGCCTCCATGCGCCGCAACGCCTCCTGCATACCGGGTCCCAGCTCCATGCCCGTCATGTCGGTCAGCTTGCGCATGAGATCGGCCGCCTGGCGGGGATCGTCCTCATCGATCTTGTCGGCTTGACCGGCCAACATCTGCATGGCCTGCTCCATTTTACCCTCGTCAAAGGGCAGGTCGTCCAGATCGTCATCCTCCTTGGCGCGGCCACCGATGGCGAAGGGTGAGAGCTGACGAGAGAGGGGGCCGTTGCTGCACTTGGGGCAATCGGGGCGCTTGTCGGTATTGATACTGCTCGAGAAGAAATTGAAGATCATGTGGCAATCTTGGCAGTAGAATTCATATATCGGCATACGGTGTTCCTCGACGTTCGGCCGGCAGGTCGCCGCTGACTGGGGTGATGGTCGCGCTGTCCGCTGCTCTGAAGGCCCGCCAACGGTCGCGGTGCGCCACGAAGCGGTGCCCCTCCCGCAGGAAGCTGTGCAAAAATACTGAACTCGGGAGGTATTTGTCAAGCTTTCAAGCCCTTAACGAATGTGCTGGTGTGATTGACTTGCCGTGGACCTTCTGGTAGGAAGCGGCGCAAGCGATTATGCCCGCCGCCGGACCACGGCGACGATACATCCATGCAGCGACAAATGGGGAAAGGATAGCAGCGCATATGGAAACCACATTGGCCATCGTAAAACCCGACGGCGTCTCCCGCGGACTGGTGGGCGAGGTGCTCAAGCGCATCGAGAACGCCGGCTTGAAGATCGCCGCCCTGAAGATGATCCAGATGACCACTGCTCAGGCACAGGGCTTCTATGCCGTGCACAGGGAGCGTCCCTTCTTTGAGAGCCTCACCCAATTCATGACCAGCGGTCCGGTGGTGGTGATGATGCTCAAGGGTGACGGGGCGATCGCCCAATGGCGCGACATGATGGGCGCCACCAACTACAAGGAGGCCGCCGAGGGTACCATCCGCAGAGAGTATGCCACCGACATCGAGAAGAACGTGGTCCACGGTTCGGATGCCCCCGAAACCGCCGCCTTCGAGTTGGGCTATTTCTTCAACGCCTTCGAGATCATGGCGGAATGACGCTCGGCGTTTGCCTCGACCACATCGCCATTGTCCTGCAGCGGCCCCGGTATCCCGAAAATATCGGGTCCGCCGCCAGGGCCATGCGCAACATGGGGATGCGGCGGCTGGTGGTGGTCGCCCCCGAGGACGATGATCTCCAGCGGATCTACCGCCTGGCAACCCACGCCGCGCGGGACGTGGTGGACGCGATGGTCCGCTGCGACAACCTGAAGGCCGCCTTGGGCGACTTCCAATATGTGGTGGGTACCACCGCCCGCCTGGGGGGCGAACGCAAGCGCATTGCCACGCCCGGCAGTATGGCCGCCGAGGTGGCCGACCTCAGTCAATCGAATCAGGTGGCGCTCCTCTTCGGCCCTGAAGATCGGGGCCTCAGCAACGAGGATCTGCGCCTCTGTCACAGTCTGGTGAATATCCCCACCGCCGACTTCGCCTCCCTCAATCTGGCCCAGGCCGTCATGGTGCTCTGCTACGAACTCTTCCAGACCCGCCTGCCCGCGCCCAAACCGGGCACCCCCCGCCTTGCCACCCGCCGCGAGCTGGACGGCATGTACGACCAGGTCAAGGAGATGCTGGTGCGCATCAACTACATCCAGCCCGAGAATCCCGACTATTGGATGAACAAACTGCGCCACTGGTTCTCCCGCATGCACCTGCGGGGGGGCGAGGTGAGCATCATTCGCGGCATCTGCCGCCAGATGGACTGGTACGCCGAAAAGCGCTATCGGGACGGTTTGGCTGCCGGGCAGGATAACGGCAAAAGCGAATAGTCGCGCGCCTTACCTTATCCGTTGGCTTTGCGCATCGTGGGGACACGCCTGCCCCTGAATCGGTCCTAGCGACCCATCGCCAATTCGGGTCGATCACACATATTGACGGCCCACCGTCGGTAACTTGGGTGCGGATGTGCACCTACAACCGATGCGTCCGGATCTCCGCGATCCGCCCGGAGGCCAGCCGCAGGGTGTGGGTGATGCAGGCAGGGCGCTCGTCCTGATGATGGGTGACGTAGAGCAGCTGGCTGGTGCCCCTCGCGGCGATCGCGTCGAGCTGGGCGAGGAGAGCCTGGCGATGCCGGCGATCCAGCCCGGCGCATGGCTCGTCCAGCACCAGCAAGGTGGGGCGCTTTACCAGGGCGCGTGCAATGAGGACCAACCGTTGCTGCCCGTGGGAGAGGTGTTCGAAGGCCTTGTCGGCCAGCGGTTCGATCTCCATCTGCTGCATCTGGCGAAAGGCGCTGCGCCGCTGCGCCTGGGAGCAGTGCCGATAAAGGCCCACCGTGTCGAACCAGCCGGAACAGACCACCTCAAAGGCGGTGAGCTTCTTTTGGTACCCCGCGTGGAAATGGGGCGTGACCAGGCCGATCTGCCGCTTGATCTCCCAGATGCTCTCTCCGCTGCCCCGACGGCGTCCGAAAAGATGGATCTCGTTGCTGTAGGCCTGGAGATGGTCGCCGCTGATCAGCGCCAGGAGGGTGGTCTTGCCCGCGCCATTGGGCCCGGCGATCGCCCAGTGCTGGTCGGGGTACATCTGCCAGGTGATATCATCGAGAACCCGTTTCGCTCCGTAGGCGACCGAGACGGAGCGCATCGCGATGAGGGGCGTAGCTGACGTTTCGGTCGGGGTGCGCGGGGTGGGAAGTGTCACCGGACGGGGGGCGGGTCGCCGTCCAGGCCTTTGCGAATGCCAGAGCGGTGCGATGTCGTCGCGACGCCCCTGTGCTGTGATGCGACCGTCGTCGAGCAAGGCCAGGTGGGAGATGGCGGGCAGCAACTCGACCGGGCGGTGGGTGATGAAGACCACCTTGAGACCCGCCGCTACACGGTCGCTGATCAGGCGTTCAAGGTCGCAACGGGCCGCTGCGTCCAGTCCGTTATACGGCTCGTCGAGAATGAGGAGATGGGGCCGCTGGCTGAGGGCACGGGCGACGAGCACCCGGGCGATCTCCCCGCTGGAGAGGGCGCCTACCGGTGTCTCCAATAGGTGGCCGATGCCGGTTTGGGTCGCCAGTTCCTCAAGCCACAGCGGCCGCGCCGCGGACGACGCGCCGGTGCCCGTCGAGATGGCGGCCGTCAACAACAGGTCCCTCACCCGATACTCGCGGCACGTTCCGCGGCCACTGCCGGCGCTGAACTCAATCAGACGCTCCTGCCAGCGTGCCTGGGCCACCAGCTGGCGAGTCTGCTCGGGGGCCACGTAGGCCATGGGAACCCGTTCGGCGTGGGTCGGCCGCCCCGCCGCGTAGTGGCGGATCACCCGGCCGGCCACGACGGGCACCTGCCCCAGGAGGGTGCGGGCGAGGGTGGTCTTGCCGCTGCCGTTGGGTCCGACGATGGCCCATCGTTCATCGTCGCGTATCTGCCAATTGGTGTGCTTCAGATACCAGCGATCGCGCAGGCGTACGGTAACGTTTGCCAGGGTGAGCCAGGGGCGTCCCGCCGGAGATCTGCTGGCGCGACCGCTGCGGTCGATCTCGTTTGGCCGCGGTTCGACGCTCATGGGACCGACTGCGTCGGCCCCCATCAGCGGACCGAGGCGGGGGCTTCGATGGCGGCCACGATGGCGTCGCCCATCTGGCGTGTGCCCACCGGCTGGTCGTCCGCCCCGGCGATGTCTGCCGTTCGAAAGCCCTGGGATAAGACCGTCGCCACGGCCGCCTCGATGGCATCCGCCGCATCGCCGTCGTCGAAGCTGTGGCGCAGCATCATGGCGGCGCTGAGGATTTGGGCCAGCGGATTGGCGATCCCCTTGCCGGCGATGTCCGGGGCGCTGCCGCCGGCCGGCTCGTAAAGGCCGAAACCCGAGGCGTTGAGACTGGCCGACGCCAGGAGGCCCATGCTGCCGGTGAGCATGGCGCACTCGTCGCTGATGATGTCGCCGAACATGTTGCCGCACAAGAGGACGTCGAAATCCCGCGGTCGCCGCAGCAGCTGCATCGTGGCGTTGTCGATGTAGATGTGCTCAAGGTCGATGTCGGGGTATGCCTCGGCCACCTGGGTGACCACCTCCCGCCAGAGCACCATCACCGTGAGGACGTTGGCTTTGTCGACCGAGGTCACCTTGCCGCGGCGTTTGCGGGCGGCGTCAAAGGCCGCCCGGGCAATGCGTTCGATTTCAGCGCGGGAGTAGACCATGGTGTCATAGGCTTTCTCGGCATCGCCGGTGCCCTCGCGCCCCTTGGGCTGACCAAAGTAGATCCCGCCGGTGAGCTCTCGCACGCAGAGGATGTCGAAGCCCTCGCCGACGATGTCGGAACGCAAGGGGCTGGCGGCCGCCAGGGAGGGAAAGACCCGCGCCGGGCGAAGGTTGCAGAAGAGATTGAAATGTTTGCGCAGGGGCAGCAGGGCGGCCCGTTCGGGCTGCTCTGCGGGGGGCAGATGCTCCCATTCGGGTCCGCCGACGGAACCGAAGAGAATGGCGTCGGAACGGCGGCAAAGATCGAGGGTGGCGTCGGGTAGAGCGCTGCCGTGGTTGTCGATGGCGATGCCGCCCACGTCAGCCTCGGTGGTGCTGAACGCAAGGTTGAAGCGCTTGGCGGCCGCAGCCAGCACTCTCAGCGCCTGCGCCATCACTTCCGGGCCGATGCCGTCACCGGGCAATACTGCGATTGACTTCATGTGCCTCTCCAGGTCGTATCGCTGAACATGGGGTTGGGTCAGGCGGCACTGCCGCCGAAGCCATAATGGTCCCACAGGAACCTGCGTGTCGCCGAGACCACCTCCAGGTGCCGCATCTCCCCGCTGGTGACCCAGCGGGCGTCCGCGGCGTCGTCCGCCGGCGCTGGCTCACCCGATAGGTACACCGCCTCTAAATCGATGATAATATAGTGGAACGCCACCCTTCCCGCGTCGTCCCGCTGAATATTCTCGATGGTCAGCACCGGCTGACCGGCCTTGATGGTGACGCCCGTCTCCTCCAGCAGCTCCCGTTCGGCCGCGGTCTGAAGGCTTTCCCCGAGCCGTACCCGCCCGCCGGGAATGGCCCAGAGGCCTTCGCTGGGCGGCTGTCCCCGCTTGACGAGGAGCACGGCCCCATCGTGAAACACCACCGCCCCAACCGCCACAGTGGGGTGACGCGGGTAGACACGGGGTGACTGCCGCTGCGAATCAGAAGGGCCAGAAGCTGTTGTCATCCCAGATCTTCCCCTTGACCTCGGCGTCGATGTCGGCCAGGAAGGCCAGGTGTTCCCGCTCCCAGTCGGCCAGCCAGGTGTAGAGGGCCTTCTCCTGCGCGTCGCCGGTGGCCGCGGCCCGTTCGCTGTAGAGGGCGATGGCGCGCTCCTCCATCAGCATGGCCGCGGAGATGGCGGCCGCCTCATAGCCCGCCCCGGAGATCTTGGATTTGACATCCTCACCGAGGACCTTGTTGGCCACGGCCTGGTGATTTTCGCTGAGGTAGCTACCGGCCACAAATGCACTGTTGGCTTTGTAGGCCTTGTATTGTTCCGCCAGCATTTGAATGTGTTGGCGCTCCTCATCGGCCATGATCTGGAAGAAGGACTTCACCGATTCATGGGCAGCGGAATCGGCCGCGTTCTGGTAGAAGGCCTTGCCGCGCGTCTCCAGCAAAATGGCACTTTTCAGAATCTCCAAGGGGGCTGCTTCGGCCATGGGAACCTCCTGGTTTGTCGGTTGCGGGTGTGGGGCGGCGCACACTATACGGGAATTTGGGGCCAATCACAACCGCTCGTAGATCTGGGGCAGGCGTGGGGGGACCCGCCTTGAGGACAATTGGCGGGTCGGGTGGTTGGCTGGGGTGTCGCCTGCGTTTTAGTGCACCGCGGCGAGATCTTCGGCGTAGAGGTCATGCAGACGCTGCTTGAGCTCCTTGATGCGGCGGCTCTGCGCCTTGGTCGTACAGCGGGGTTCGCTGATCATAAAGAGGGCGTTGCCGATTTCGTCCAAGACGTGACGATTGGCGCTGCACCATTCGCCTTTACAAAACCCCTGCATCCGGGCGGACTCCCGCAGGTCTTCTTCCAGATCTCTGACAGAGCGATCCAGGGCGTTGAGTTGGGTACCCCAGTCTAAACTATCTCTCTGTTCCCGCTCATCGAAGTGATACAACATGATGGACCTCCTTGAAATTGCCGCTGTCAGCAGCGGTTGGCGACGTAATTGGGCAGCACCTATGGTAAGGCACCATATTTGGGATGCAAGCGTCCCCGTCGGCCAGGAGCTTCAGCGCTTAGGTGGCCCGGGGTGCGAAGGCGATTGTGCGCGTGGGTCCGCTTCCCGTCCGAAGCGTTTCAAATAGGCCTCGGCCTGGACCGTGAGGGGATAGGCCGACAACTGCGCTGGCGCGACGAACCTTGCAGCGACCACCTCACGGCCATCGATGCGGATCCGGGGAGGGGTGCGGAGCCGTACTTCATAGTAAGCGCAGTGGTCCCGCACATAGTCCAAATGGCTCACCAGCGTGCCGCAATAGTGCAGTTGGTTGGGGAAGAGACGGATGCCAACCTCCTCTGCAACCTCGCGCACCGCTGCCCTGCGCGCCGGTTCGCCGGCGCGACGATTGCCGCCCGGCAGGGAATAAGCACGCCGGTAGCCGTTTTTCACCAGCAACAGGCGGTTCTCCCACCAGATGGCCACCAGGGTGCCGCTGCCCTTGGGACGGAAGAGAAACCAGAAGCAGCGGATGCCCAGATAGGCAAGCCGGTAGAGTTGTTGCCAGAGAAGTTTACGGAGACGGTCCGCACCGGCGGCCGCTCTCACCGTCGGGGTGGATCGGTACATGCCGTCCTCATCGGCAGGCCAGGGGGGCTGGATGGTCGTCCCAAAAGCCAGGTTGGAATCTGAATTGACCGCAAGCCGGACGATATGGCCGTTGGCGTTATTTGAACCTGATTACAATCGCTTATACATCAATTTGGTCAGTATTGGGAAATCTATGTTGCCATTTGAGGCCGGCCGCTTGCCGCCACCGCCGCCGCTGGGTTCAGCGGCGGATCTCGCCGCCACCGACTTCCGTCCCCGTCTGCGCCGACCGCGCCGGCTGTCGGAACCGGAGGACCGCCGCCGGGATAGGGCTTGCGGAAAGCGGCAATCTAATTGCATTATAAGCTAGTCCCCAACCCAATGGCACCCTGGTCCTCTTGTGCGCCCATCATTCACACCCGGGTTCCTTCTGAAGAAAGGAGATCTTATGCGAGTCGGTATCCTCAAGGAGATCAAGGAAAAGGAGAATCGCGTATCAATGACCCCCGCCGGCGTTGAGATAATGAAGCACAACGGCCATGAACTGCTGGTGGAGACCACTGCTGGGGTCGCCAGTGGCTTTGACGACGACGCCTACAAGGAGGCCGGTGCCGAGATCGCCCCGACACCCCAGGCGATCTTTGAGAGCTGCGATATGGTCATGCATGTCAAGGAGCCCCTGCCGCCCGAATACGGTTTGATCCGCAAAGACCAGATCGTTTTCACCTATCTTCACTTGGCCGCCGCTGAAGCACTGACCAAAGCCCTCGTCAAGAGCGGATCCATCAATATCGCCTACGAAACCATCCAGAAGCCCGACGGCAGTCTGCCCCTGTTGACGCCCATGAGCGAAGTCGCCGGTCGCATGGCGATTCAAGAGGGGGCCAAGTATCTGGAGATGGTCCATGGTGGCGCCGGCATCCTGCTGGGCGGCGTACCCGGTGTGGATCCCGGTGTGGTGGTGGTGATCGGCGGCGGAGTGGTGGGGATCAACGCTGCAAAGATGGCCTGCGGACTGGGTGCGCGGGTCTACATCCTCGACATGAGCCTGGACCGCCTGCGCTATCTCAGCGACGTCATGCCGGCCAATTGCACCCCGCTCATGTCCAGTCCGGCCACCGTCCGCAAGCTCATCAAGGAGGCCGATGTGGTGGTGGGCGCAGTCCTGATTCCCGGTGCCAAAGCGCCCAAGCTCATCACCCGCGACATGCTCTCCTCCATGAAACGTGGCGCCGTGCTGGTGGACGTGGCCATCGACCAAGGGGGCTGCTTCGAGACCTCCAAAGCCACCACCCACACCGACCCCACCTACGTGGTGGACGGCGTGATCCACTACTGCGTCGCCAACATGCCCGGCGCCGTGGCCAAGACATCCACCATGGCCCTCACCAACGCCACGCTGCCCTACGCGGTGGAGATCGCCAACAAGGGCTGGCGGCAGGCCATGCTAGAGAGCGAAGAGATACGCTTGGGGGCCAACGTGATACAGGGCAAGGTCACCTACCAGGGCGTCGCCGAGGCCTTCGGCATGAAGTACGTCCCGGTGGATACGCTGCTCTGACCGCTCCGCGTTACGCCCGCCGCCGCCGTTGTTCACCAAGATCCGGCCGGGTCCACGCCCGACCGGATCCAGACGCCCAAGCGAGTTGTCTTCCCGACTGCCCCCCATCAGTCGCCGCGCAGCTTGTACCTATGCACCTTCTTGATCAGCGCCGTGTGGGAGAGGCCCAGTGTGCGTGCGGTCTGGCGGATACTGCTGTGGCGCTGGAGGGCGGCCTTGATGAGCTGTTTTTCATAATCGGCCACCAGGGCTTTCAGGGGCGCGGAGCGATCCACCGGACCGCCGCCGATACTTCGGGCCGGCATCTCGTGGCTGAAGAGAATGTTCTCCACGCCGATCAATTCTCCATCCGAGAGAATTGCCGCCCGCTCCACCACATTTTTGAGCTCGCGCACGTTGCCCGGCCAATCGTGTCCCATCAACTTCTGCAGGGCCGCCGCGGTGAGGGCGTGCACCGGCTGGTCCAGGTGCGACGCCATTCGGAAGAGAAAGTGGGCCACGAGCAGTTCGATGTCGTCCCTGCGGGCAGCCAGGGGCGGGATGTGGATGGGTAGAACGTTGATGCGGTAGTAAAGATCCTGACGGAATTTTCCGCCGGCCACCCGAGATTCCAGGTTGCGATTGGTGGCGGTGATGATGCGGGCGTTGATGGGGATCTCCTTCGAGCCGCCGATTCGGCGCACCGACTTCTCCTGGATCAGCCGCAGTATCTTGGCCTGGGCGCTCAGGGGCATCTCGGCGATCTCGTCCAGAAAGACGCTGCCGCCTTTGGCATGCTCGAAAAGGCCGGCCTTGCCCTCGCGTTTGCTGCCCGTGAAAGCGCCGCCCACATAGCCGAACAATTCACTCTCGAGAAGATGTTCGGGTAGGGCGGCACAATTAATGGCAATGAAAGGGCCGCGGCGTCCACTGGCCGTATGGATGGCCCGGGCGAAGAGTTCCTTGCCGGTACCGCTGTCTCCCCGCAGGGAGACGATGGAGGCCGTCGGTGCAATGCGCTCGGCAAAGGTGATGGCGTGACGAATGGCTTCGTTCTGACCAATGATGTCGCTGAAGCTGATCTGGTCGGGTTCGGCCAGCGAGCGCGCCAACAGGCGCACCTCCTTGACGTCCTTTGCGATTTGTACCGCCCCGATGACCTGGCCCGATCCATCGACGATGGGGTTGAAGGTGGCCACATATTGGAAGCGGCCATTGTCGGTCACCAGGTCTTGGCGGGCATGCTGAATCGACTTGCCCGCCAGACAGGCGCGCAGGCTGTCATCGGGCAGGTTGAGGCTCTCCACCGATCGGCCGATCACCTCCCGATCACCCACGCCCAGGGCCTTGCGTGCCACCGCGTTGATGGTGGTGATGCGGCCACCGGTGTCGATGGAGATCACCCCATCGCTGATGTTGTCCAATACCACCCGAAAACGGTTCTCGCGCTCTTCCTGGGGCAGGGTGGGAATGAAGCGGATCTCCAGCAGCCCGGCCGCGTCGCCCAGAATGGTGAAGAGGTCCTCCAGGGAGGCGATGGCCAGTTCGCCCTCCGCCTCGAAGTAGAGGTGGGCCCGCTCCGCCTGTCGCACCACCTCCATACTGACGATGTTGAGTCCATGGCGGGCGAAGCTGACCGACACATCCGCGACGATTCCCACCCGGTCGGTGAAGACCAATTCGATCTTGTAGCTATGGGGATAGGCGCTCACAGGCACTCCTCGATTAGGGGGGTGCCCCACCCTATAACAACTCCCTAAAACGATTGCAATTCGAGCCGGTATTGGCCAAAATGGGGCACCTTGCTTCAGCGATGGACCGCATCGCCCGCTGGGCGAGCCGGGAGAAAGGATAGCGATGACAGCATCAATTGAACGTGTGTCGATTCACGGCGGCCATAGCGGCGAGTTCTGCAATCACGCCGAAGACAGCCTCGCGGCAGTGGTCGCCGCCTACATCGCCAGAGGCTATGCCTGGGTGGGGCTTACTGAGCATATGCCGCCGGTGAACGACACTTTTTGCTACCCGGAGGAGCGCGAGGCCGGACTCGACGCGGCACAGATGCGGGTACGCTTCGCGCGGTACGTGCGCACTGCCCGCCGGCTGCAGCGGATCCATGCCGCCGAGCTAACGCTTTTTGTCGGGATGGAGGTCGAGACCTACCCCGGCAGCATCGCTCTGGCGCGAGAGCTTGCGGTGGAATATGAACTGGATTACTTGCTCGGCTCGATCCATCACGTGGACGCCATCCCCATCGACTACAATCAGGCCGAATACGCCCGCGCCGCCGCCGTCGCCGGGGGGCTGACCGCCCTCTATTGTCGCTATTTCGACCAGCAGTACGAGATGCTGGTTGAGCTCGCCCCGGCCGCCGTGGGCCATTTTGACCTGATCCGCATATTCGACCCGGATTATACCGAGCGACTCCGCAATCCCGAGGTCTGGCAGCGGGTGGTGCGCAACCTCACCCATATGCGTGACAACGGCCTGATCCTCGACGTCAACCTGCGGGCCCTCTTAAAGGGCGCCCCCGATCCCTATCCCTGTCCCTCCATCCTGCACCAGGCCGCCGAATTGGGCCTGCATGTCGCCCCCGGCGACGACTCCCACGGGGTTGACAGCGTGGGCGCCTGCTGGGCGGAGGGGATGGCCGCCCTCCAGGCCGCTGGCGTGCCGCTCATTTGGAAACGTCCGGCCTGAAGAGCGGTGCCATGGTGCGCCCAAGGGATTCAATTTCGGTTTCCTCCGCTGCCAGTGGCCCCTGCTGAACGGCGGCCGCGGGGGCGGATTCACCTCCAGCACAGGCGCTGAATCGATGCCCGATACCCTGCGACAAAACGCACATGCGGTCATTTTGCCGGCGATCAGTTCACTCCATTTAAGTGATGCGGTCAAACGGCTCCTCTCCGGCGGTGGTTGTTCACTGCTGCTCGGAGAGACGCGCGAAGAGTATTTGGCCAGAGAGATGGCCCGCGCCCGAAAAGTCGCGGAGACCCCGGACCGGTTCACCGCATTCACCCAACAAGCGACGTCTTTGACGGATCACCTGCTCATCGCGGTGGACCAAGAGATCGCCGGGATTTGCCGCCTCCACGACTTGGTGCCGCCTTTCCCCTCGGTGGATGCACTACAGCGCATGCCGGCCGACGAATTTCAACGGCGATCCTCCCAAATTGCGACCGCCGCCAGAGCGCTTGGCATTAACTGCTTCCTCGGCCCCATCCTGGATATCGTCGGCGAACCCAATCCCTGGCTGGCTGGCAGAACCTGGTCAACCGATCCCCACCGAATCGCCACTCTTTCGGCTGCCTATATCCGTGGTGTGCAACGCTGCGGGATTGCCGCAGCGGCGAAGCACTTCCCCGGGTATGCCGCCATCGGACGGGATCCGGCCACCGATCCGAACGCCGCCATGACGGGTTCTATGGCGGCGATTGAGACCGGATTCATTCCCTTCAAGGCGGCCATCGAGAACGCGGTGGAGATCATCATGACGGGTCCGGCCATTGTGGAGGGGCTCGATCCCAGGACACCCGCGTCCCTGTCCGCACCCATCATCCAAATCCTGAAGCGGCGCCTGCATTTCCGTGGGGTGGTGCTGTCGGACGATTTGGATTCCCAGGCAACACTCAGGGGTCGGTCGGTTGCGCAGGTGGCCATCGATGCCTTGGCGGCGGGATCCGATCTGCTCCTGATGGCGGATCTCGATCATCAGCTTGACATCGTGGTGAACGCTATTCAGAATGCCGTCAACGCTGGTCATCTCTCCCGCGAGCGACTTGATGCCGCCGCAGACACGGTTCGTCGTGTCGCCAGGAGATATGCATGATCCAGCGGATCGGTCATTTTGACGGAATAGAGGTGCCGCCGTTTTTCCGGAGGGTCGAAGCTGACGGTGCGCATGTTCTACCGATCACCCATCGGGACTGCCTGGCGGTGACCCAAACCGTCGCCGGTGAGCACCCGGAGAAGGTCAACTACTCCCCGGAAGAGGATGACGTCTTGCTGGCGCAGGCCGCGGCAACCGCACTCGGCGGCGTCTTCTGCGATCGCCGCGAGACCGGATGCAGCGCCATCGGCCGATGACGCGGGTGATCTTTTAGCCCAGAAAGGTGATTTCGATGCAGAGACGGGGACGACGATGGGGAGCGGTTCTGCTGACCACCCTCCTTCTACTGGTGATGCCGGCGCTTCTGAAAGAGAAGGGCCCACCGCCGCTTCACGGGCCGGAATTGACAAGCCTCCGCTACACGGAGGTGTTCTTCGAGAATGGGCATGCGGGTATCCGGCTGGCCGGCATGCTCTTTTTGCCCGACGGCGGAGGACCGTTCCCCACGGCCGTCATCATTCATGGCTCAGGGACGAGTCGACGGAACAGCGTCTGGTATCTGTCCCTCGCGCAATTCTTGCAGAACCATGGGGTAGCGGTATTGCTTCCCGACAAGCGGGGCAGTGAAAAATCGGAAGGGCAATGGCTGGGTGCGAATTTTGAGGACCTGGCCACCGACACCATCAGCGCCGTCGCCTATGTGAAACACCAAGATCGGTTTGCGCCTGCCGCCATCGGACTGATTGGGATGAGCCAGGGGGGTTGGATTGCGCCCATCGCCGCTTCGCAGTCCAGCGATATCGCCTTCGTTGTCAGCATGTCCGGCGCGGCTGTCACGACAACGGCCCAACTTCTCCATGAAGAGGTGCACAATATTGCGCCGTATACCTACCACTTCATCGCGAAATTGATCGCCCCCCTGACGGCCCGCAACCTCATGAAAAAGCCGTTCTTCACCCCCGTTGCCGGTTTCGACCCCATCCCCTATTGGAAGAAAATCAATCTCCCGGTATTTTTCGCCTTCGGTGAAAACGATCCGAATGTGCCGGTCGATGACTCGCTCGCACGCTTACAGACGCACCAGCTGCATCACTTTGTGACAAAAACCTATCCAAATGGCGGCCATGCCATACGGGATCGGCAGACCAACGCCCTCAGCGAAGCATTTTTAATGGACCTGGTTCGATTCATCGGGCAGGTTCGCTGAACAAAACGCTCACTGGTGGCGGTCCACAAGGGGGCAGCGGCCGCCGATCGGCCACCACCGACTGGCGTCAGTGGCCGACGGGGGAAGAAGAGGTTTCAACATGACCAGATACCCCGAGGAGCTGAGGCGCCGAAAGCCGATCCGGCAGGTGATTGCCCAACTCCTGGAACCGGGAGAGTCCGTCCTCTGGCAAGGCCGGCCGCTCCCCAATTACCTCTTCTGGAGCGGGTTTCCGGGTCACAATCGGCCCCTGCGGGCCCTGATCGGTTTGCTGCTGCTGGCGGTGATCCTGCCGTTCAGTCTCGGCGGCGTCTACATCGCCTGGAAGAGCACCTATGCCCTGTTGGCCCTTGAGAGCGGATTCAGCGCTATGGGTGGGGCTGCCATGTTCGCCATCGGGTCTGGCATCGCGCTGGGACCATGGTACCTGGCATTGGCACCGCGGATACGCAGCTACGCCACTGCCAAAAAGATTACCTACGTGCTCACCAATCGCAACGCCCTCATACTTTACATTCAGGATGGCCGGCTCCATGATTACCATAAGAAGGGATTGCGGGCCATTGACCGTCCCCGCCTGCGAATATGGCACGGCAGCGGCGTCGGCAAAGTGGTGTTCGCTACGGGTGGCAGTTACGATCCAACCGGTGAACGCCCCACCTCGCATCACGAGATTGGATTTGAGGCTATCGCAGATGCACCGGAGGTAACCGCCATGCTGGAGAAAGCATTGAAAATGGCAGCATCCCGAAAACGACCCTAAGCGATTGCCGTATTCAACCTCCGCGACGCACCCGCCATGACCGCCGGGGTGGGCCCGCAGCCATCACTCTGGCCAGCGGGATTTAAAAGCGGCTACATCTCCCGCAACCTTACCCACAGGAGGTGTCCCATGAAGGTTCATTCGACAATAAACGCGGTCGATCTCGGCTCTCCGGAGCCATTCAAGCAGATTGCGGATGCACTGGCACAGGGCCGGCAAGTGACGATACCGTTCAGCCGGACCTATCTACCCTCCATGCAAGACCTCATACAGCAGCACCCTTCGGAAGTCCAAAAGGTGGAAACCGAGCCGGAATTTCAGATCGATCTGAAAAGCATCACCGTTAAGGAGGAAGTACGCAAGGAGCTCGGCATCGCCCAGGGGGGCGAACGGATAGAGGGCGCGGCGATCGGCGGCGGCGTCGCCGGCCTCACCCTCTCCTCCATGATGCTGGCCGGCAGAAGTCTTAATATCACGCCGGCCCTCGCCCTCACCAGCACGGTGTCTGCGATGGTACTGGGGGCGGCTATTTGGCCCAAACTCAAGGAGTATTTGTCGGGGGCCGAGATCGAGGTTGGCAAAGATGCGTTTACGATCAAAACCGGGTCACTCCACGGCCAAAAAGAGACCACCGTTGTGGCGGAGAAACGAACACCGAGCCCCGCGACCGCCTCGCTCGCCCAGCACTCCATGGGGCTCATGGGCGTCGGCACCTCACCGGGGGTTACGCTGACGGACATCATCGGTGCGCCACCGTCCGCCGCCCGTCCGGCCCAGGCCACGCCAACCGATGCGGCGCCGCGACCAGTGGGCCAGTCGGCGTTCTCCTCCTCGCCATACCAGTCCACCACCTTGGCGGGACTCAGCCTGCCATTGGCCAGCACGCTGAGCCACCAATTGGAGGCGCGCGAGCGCGAATTGGCGCACGTCAAGGCGGAGCGCGATCGCCTCAAGAAAGAGCTGACCGAATTAAAGGCGCAGCTGTCCAAACTGCTGCGCTAGACCGCCTGCCGATGCCAGGGTCACAAGGATCGGCGAGAGGGAGAAAACCATGCAGCCCAAACTTGTTTCGAAAGCCGCCTTCACCATCATCGGTATCGCGTTGGAGACGACCACCGAGGGGGGCAAGAACTACGTGGAGATTCCCCAGTTTTGGCAGACCGTCATGGCCGAGGGGGGCATCGATCGGATACCGGATCGGGTGCACCCGGACACGGTCCTGGGGGTCTGCACCGATTTTCAAACCGATGGCCGCTTCTCCTACATCATCGGTGCGGAGGTTGCCCGCACGGAGAAGGTGCCGCCCGATATGGTCCACCGGACCATCCCTGCCGGCGAGTACGCCGTGTTCACCGCCCGTGGCCGGATGCCGGCTGCCATTCAGGACGCCTTCCGGTATATCTACCGCGAGTGGCTGCCCAATTCGTCCTACCAGCGGGCGGCCTCGGCGGATTTCGAATGGTATGACGGCCGTTGCCTCGATCCGGAGAATCCAGAGGTGGATCTCTACATCCCCATTGCGGCTGGTTGACGCCACCGCTGTGCTCAACCGCGGCGCGAGGTTGCGCCGCCTGGGACGCCGATCACTCGGTCCGGGGGGAGCGAATGAAGATACGCGTAGAACATGATTGCGCCGGAGTGGACTGGAAGCGCGTGGCCGAAATATTGGCATCGGTCGGTATGGCCCACTACGATCCCGAAACCCACCGCACCGCCTTCGAAGCCAGTCATACAACTGTCTTTCTCTACCATGGCGACCGACTGATCGGCTTCGGGCGCGCCATCTCCGATGGGGCCTATCAGGCGGCCGTATATGATTGCGCCGTTCTGGATGCCTTCCAGGGCAGGGGCCTTGGTCGTACCATCATGGCCCATATGGTGTCCGCGCTTGCCCATTGCAACATCATCCTGTACGCTTCGCCCGGCAAAGAGGGCTTTTACCAGAAGCAGGGATTCCGGAAGCTGAAGACCGGCATGGCCCGCTTTGTCAGCGACAGCGCCATGCGGGCGCGGGGATTCACCGAATAGAGATATCCGGAGCGCCACACTTACAGACCTTCGCCCCTGCGCGGGCACCGAAAATGCCCGCCGGCGTCGGCGGCAGGCAGATAGGCGGCAGCGCCATTGACCACACGGATCAGGGAAATCAGGGCCAGTGATCGGAACGCCTACCGAACCCTGCGGTCCCGCCTGGACACCGAATCGGAGATGTGGGGTGCCCAGCCCGGTGAAAGAGAACGGCTGGGCGACGTTGCTGGCGCACAATTCGATCGAATCCTGGGCGACCGTCGATCGGCGATTTTCGTCGCGGAACGCTTGGGCGAGCTCGTGGGATTCCTCTCCCTGGAAACCGCTCCATGGCAGAGTCTCAACCGCACCGCAGCGCTGATGATCGGGGTGCGCGACAGCCAACAGGGCGAGGGTATCGCCACCCGCCTGTTCACGACGGCCGAGGCGTGGGCCGCCGGGGCCGGCCTGCACCGCATCGAGCTCCTGGTGATGCGCCACAACACTGTCGCCATCGGGCTGTATGCGAAGATGGGCTATCGGGAGGAAGGCATCCGCCGAGAATCCAGCTACCTGGCAGGCGAATACATCAACGAGGTATACATGGCAAAACTGGTCGGCGAAGCAGGGCCGTGATCCACCGTTTTAGGGGGGCGCGGCGCATCGCCGGCGATCGCACCTTGAAGGCTACCGGTGCAGTCACCCAATATGGCGTTATTGCGGTGGGCCGGGGCCCGTGTGCATGCGATGAGGAGGCGCAGTGACGATGGAATCATGGAACCTGCCCGCCACCACCGATGTCGCTGGCCGCCGCGTTCGATACGGTGTGATGGGTGCTGGCCCGTCCCTTGTCGTCGTCCACGGCACGCCCTGGTCCTCGTTCAACATGCGCCATCTCATCCAGGCCTTTTCCGAAACGCATACGGTCTACTACTACGACCTCATCGGGTATGGGCAGTCGGACAAATCCCCTGGCGACGTGTCTCTGGGGATTCAGAACCAGGTGCTGGCGCGATTGCTGGATCACTGGGAACTGACCTGCCCCGCCATACTGGGCCATGACTTCGGTGGCACGACGGTGCTGCGCACCCATCTGATCAATGGGCGCGACTTCAGCAAGATCGTTTTGATCGATCCCGTGGCCATCTCCCCATGGGGGTCGCCCTTTTTTCGCCACGTCCGTGCCCACGAGGCCGCCTTTGCCGGCGTACCGGATTATATTCACGACGCCATCGTCAAGGCCTATGTGGCGACGGCGGCCTACACGCCCTTGGATGAGGCCATCCTGGCGATGACGCTGCGACCCTGGTCGGGCGCCGATGGCAAAGCGGCTTTCTATCGCCAGATCGCCCAGGCGGACCCTGCTTACACAGACGCGGTGCAGCCCCTCTACGGCCAGATTGTCCGACCGGTGCTGATCCTTTGGGGGCGCGAGGACGCGTGGATACCGCTGGAGCGCGGTGAGATGCTGCACCGTATGATTCCGGGCGCCCGTCTCGAGGTCATCCCGGATGCTGGGCATCTGGTAATTGAAGAACAGCCCCGTCGGCTGATCGAACAGATTCGTCCCTTTATCAGCCCAGCGGCAACCGACGGACCCGACGGGGCGTCAGACGGCCGTCAGGGACCCTCAATTGAGACAAGGTGATTGCATGCAACCTGCCCCGGTAAAGGCAACGATCGCCTTCGCGGATTTCGAGAAGCTCGATATCCGCGTCGGCACCATCGAGAAGGTCACGGCGGTCGCGGGGTCCCGCAAGCTGGTCAAGCTGGCGGTGAACTTCGGCGACCATCGTCGGTCGATTCTCGCGGGCATCCAGCAGGAGCGCGCCGATCCTCGGGAGATCGAAGGACGGCAGGCGCTCTTCGTCGTGAATCTGCCGGAAAGGCGCATGGCGGGGGAGATCTCCCAGGGAATGCTCTTCGACATTGGGTACGCCGATGGGATCACGCCCTGCCTCGCCGTTCCTGAAATGCCCGTGCCCAACGGAGTCCGGGCCGGCTGAGCGGCGCTATCCCGCTGGACCCCGACGACCACACGGCCCTTTGCGTCGCCGGGGTAACCTTCGTCAACTCGGGAGGTCGACAAGTGAAGTGCACGCTGGACCACATTGTCTTCAATGTGGTGAATGAAGCCCAGATGATCGTTTTCTACACGGAGATATTGCAGCTCGCGGGGGAGCGTCTGGAAGAATACCGGGCCGAAGCGGTCCCCTTTCCATCGGTGCGGTTGAACGCGGATACCATCATCGATCTCTTTCCTCCAAAGATGTGGCGGCCTTCAGCGACGGAGACCGCGGGCCGCAGCAACCTCAACCATCTCTGCCTCACCCTGGAGAAGGGGGAATGGACAGCGCTGATGGCGCGCCTCGCCGCTGCTGGGGTGGCCATCGAAGAGGGTCCCGTTCCCCGCTGGGGGGCGCACGGCACAGGCACCTCGATCTATTTCCGGGATCCGGACGGCAACCGTGTCGAGGCGCGCCATTACGCGGACGCGGCGGCCTCGGAGACATCTCCGCTGGGCTCCTAAACGATACCAGCGAGTGGAGAAGATTGCATGGGCAACATCGAAAACGATTTGAAAGCCGTCGCCCTTGGCGTCGGCGCGGATTTGGTCGGTATCACAACCCGGCGGCGGCTTGCCGACGGTCCCCCCTCAGCCGAGCCCGCCTACTTGTTGCCCGGCGCCAGGGCGGTGATTGCCTTCGCCGTTGCACTGGATGGGGATCGTCTCCAGGATTTCATCGCCAAGCAGCGCTGGCGTCCCCACTGCGAGGACCGCAAATCTGTTGCCCAGACCCTCTACACGATCGGGGACGCCCTCGTCGATCACCTGCGCGCCAGGGGGCACGCGGCGCTCAATGTGGACCTCAACAACAACTACCGGCCGGAGGCGGGTGCCGCCGACGTGACCGAGATGACGGCGTTTCACCCGGAGTTCGCCCACCGCTACGCGGCGCTTGCTGCCGGGGTAGGGCGCCTGGGCTGGAGCGGCAATCTGCTCACCCGGGACTTCGGCGCCCGGGTCGAGCTGGGGAGCGTTCTGACCACCGCCGATCTGATCGCCGACGATCCCATTGCCGATGCAGATCACCCCTGCGACCGCTGCCGGATGTGCACCCGGGTCTGCCCGGTGGAGATGATCGACCCCCGCGCGGAGAGGACCGTCACCATCGCCGGTGTCACGGAGACCATCGCGCGCAAACGGGCCAACACCTGCTGCTGGATCGGCTGTACCGGGTACGAAGGCTTGTCCACCGCCGGCACCTGGTCCAATTGGAGCCCATATCGTCTCGGCCACCCCTTGCCGGAAGAAAAAGCAGCGCTCGATAATCTGTGCATTCGCTTGCAAAAGGCGGATCCCCAAATGCAGGCGGAGCGCAATAGCTTCAATGACTATCGTCAGGCCGTATTCGATCCCAACTACTTCTACTATACGGTATGCGGCTATTGCCGCGCGGTTTGCGCGCCCCGCCGGAAGGAGCGCATTGCCAACCGCAGGCGCATCATTGAATCGGGTTGCGCCGCACTGACCCTGGACGGCGCCCATCGCGTGGCCGATGAGACTGCTGTCGCAATTCGGACCCCCTTCGGCCTTCAGGTCGTCGTGCCGCGGGAAGCATTGGCGACGGCCGGCGCCAGCGGGACGCAGCTCCCGGGCCAGTTTCCGCTGGATCGAGCGGTGATCCAGTACATTCGACGGCAATATGGTTCGGACGACGGCGGCATGGCCGCCGAAGCGGGCGGCGTCGGTACGTCCCGCTTGGAGGATGCCCGTCCCTCGTCAGATTCCAAAGACGATGGGCACCGGCCCTGACGCCGCCGCCGCACAGAACAGCGCCCCAATGGCAGTTGGCCGTCATCCCCTCTCCACCCGAGCGGACCCTGCCCAGCGACATGCCGGGGACAGTGGGCGCTACCCGTATCCCCCGGGTGCGCCCTTTTCGACCGCAGACCCATTGACGTGGCGCCCCATCCTTTGGAAAGATGATGATGGGGCGAAGGTGCCCCGCTCTCTTCAGAAAAAGCCGTTGGCATCGTGGACACTCGCCGTGGAAACGCGCCCTCCCGGTGCCGCTTGTCGTGTTCTGGCCGACGCGCAAGCGGCCCGGTTGCGGCTCCCATGAGCGGCACTGCCGCTCGTCACAGATAGCGTGGTTGCTGCTTGGCGCCCTCTTCAGATGGCACGGCAGCATACCGCTGCCAGGTGAATCGAATTGGCCCATCACACCCTTAGGTCCGGTTACCGCCAACTGACCGAACGGCTGAATCGCTTCCCACAGGGGGCGCCGCCCTCCGAACTGCTGTTCAAGATCCTGAAGATCCTCTTCAGCGAACGGGAGGCGGCCCTGGTGGCCCGCCTGCCCATCAAGCCGTTTACGGCCCAGAAGGCCGCCCGCATTTGGAAGATGAGTTTGAGCGAGGCGCACCGTGTACTCGACACCCTGGCCGGTCGCGCCATCCTCATCGACATACCCGAGAATGGGAAGACCCGCTACGTGCTGCCGCCGCCCATGGCCGGTTTTTTCGAATTCTCACTGATGCGGGTGCGGGGAGACATCGACCAGAGAGCTCTCGGCGAACTCTTCTACCAGTACCTCAACCTGGAAGAGGACTTCATCCGCGCGCTCTTCGCCCGGGGCGAGACCCAACTTGGGCGCACTTTCGTCCAGGAGCCAGCGCTGTCGGAGGCGAACGCGCTCCATGTGCTCGACTACGAGCGGGCTAGCGAGGTGATCCGCACCGCCAGCCACCGGGCCATCGGGATCTGCTACTGTCGCCACAAGATGGACCATGTGAACCGCGGCTGTGATGCACCTCGTGAGATCTGCATGACCTTCAATACGACAGCCGGCTCCCTGATACGCCACGGTCACGCCCGCGCCGTGGATAGGGCCGAATGTCTGGACCTACTGGCCGTGGCCTACGCGGACAATCTGGTACAGTTTGGGGAGAATGTGCGCGAGCGGGTTAACTTCATCTGCAACTGCTGCGGGTGCTGCTGCGAAGCGATGATCGCCGCCCGGCGCTTTGCCATCTTCCGCCCCGTGCATACCAGCCCCTTCTTGCCGGTGTTCGACACCAGCGCCTGCAAGGGCTGCGGCCGCTGTGTCGATCGCTGCCCGGTGGCCGCCTTGAGCCTGGTGTCGGCCAACCAGCCCCAGCGGCCCAAGCTCAAAACGACGCAAATTGACACCGATCGCTGCATCGGCTGTGGTGTTTGCGTTCGGGACTGCCGTGAAGGTGCGATCCGACTTCAATCACGGCCCGTGCGGGTAATCCCCCCCATGAACGGCGTCCACCGCACAGTCGTGATGGCCATTGAGCGGGGCAACCTGCAGGACCTACTCTTCGACAACCGGGTCCTCTGGCACCATCGGGCCCTGGCGGCCGTGCTGGGCGTTCTGGTCAAGCTGCCGCCCCTCAAGCAGGCCCTGGCCTGCAAACAGGTCCAGTCACGGGCCCTTGAAAATCTGATCCGGCGCTACAACTACCAGGCGCCCTGAACGAGCTGTCTCCCGCGCACCAAGGCCAGATCCACTTTTTTTTAATCTCTCCGCCCAAGCTGCCGATATCATTTAAACAATACAGTTCCACCCGACAGGCTGGCAACGCCCCACTTCCCCGCCACTGCCGGCCGTCTGATCCTGAAGCAAAGCAATTTAGGCCTGCCCGAGAAGATCGGGCTGGGCCCCTCGCCCGACGCCGAATGGTTCGATACCTTCCAATCATGGGCGGGCGGTGCAAACCAGCAGGTCCCTCTTACGGCCCGACGGTGCGTTGCCAGCGGACCTGCACTCACCGAAAAAGGAGCTGTGGGATGGCCACTTTCATTCAGGCGGCGAAGTCGTTTAAATATGCCGACGGCAGCGATGTATACGTCGGCCCCGTGATCGTTTCGGAAGATTGCATCTACCTCACCTGCAAAAAGGTTATTGGCGTCGGTAATACCCTCCAACGCAATTTGGGTGCTGCCGGCGCCGTCCTGTCAACGCTGGTCAAAAAGGAGGCCGACCCCTTGGCGTACGCGGTGCCCATACCGGAGTCGGTCTGCAAAGATCCTCACTGGCCGGCACCGCCCGAATTGCCGTCGGCCATCATCATCCGCAAAGCGGATGCCGAGAAGATCGCCTATCCCTTCTGGGGTTCCCTTCGCGTGACGGTGAACGGCGTCGAATTCACTATTATGGCCGACTTCTTCAGCCGGAATAAAATCTTGCGACTATTCGCAGAGAACCACTGGCCCATGTGAAGTGCCGCCATGCGCCGACACTGGTGACGGGACCGTGCCGGTAATCTTCGGTGGCGCTGAGACTTTCAGACCCCTGGCGTTCAGCAGCACCTGTGCATCGTCACAGGGGGCGAGGGGACCATGGCACGGGGCACGATCGTCACGGCGGCGGTGCGCCGGTTTCAGACATCGGGCAGGGACGCCTGACGGAATCCCAAACCGTCCAGAACAATCCATGAACGTGCCGCTCGTGAAGTGGCACCAACTCCACAAGTGAGGTGATCTATGGGCGTTGCATGCAGTACCTATTGCCTGGATTGCAATATCGCGGCACCGGAGATCGGGGATCAGGGCATGATGGGGCAGCCCAATCTGACGGATGAGAAGTTCGCCAACGAGGATTGGGGCATCACGACTTACAACTTCGGCTGGTTCCACGCAGGCCTCAAGGCCATATCGCTGAGGCCCTATACGGTGGAAGCCTACTGCGCTTTTCTGGAGGCGCATCAGGGCCACCGTGTGGAGCTGAGCACCGATCATGACGACGAAAGCCCCCATCTCGACTGGGACCAACTGGAACGCTACCCTTTTGATGGCGACGGTTTTGTGCGGGCCTACTACGAGTTGACGTGTCCGCAGACTGGAGAGACGGTCACCACCTCCTACAAGGAGAATTTCAAAATCTTCGAAGCGCGGACCTTGACCTCGGCGGAGATCGCGCTCGCGCTCTCCAAGCTCATCGACAGCCCGGATTGTGCCGACGCCTTCCACAACCCGCCCGCCTGCGTGGATCCCTACGATGACCTGGGCCGCATCGGTGCTTTTCTGAAGGCTCACCAGGATCAGCCAATCGTGGCACGGCTGGTCACCTGAGCCCACCCCACAAGGAGAATCGAATGACCGACACCGGCATGAAAGCGGACAGGCTGGAATCCGGCGAAGCGGTCCAGCGAGCGCCCAAGCAGCCCTAATGTCGCCCGCCGCTCTGTCCGCTTGCTGTAAATTCCTTCAGACGTGCTTAAATTTTCTGAAGTGAGGGCACCGCCAGCGCCACGTTGCGGCGCTGGCGGTAACCGCTTAGCAATGCTAACCAGGAGGAGGGGACCATGGGCGACAGACGCGAAGAGCTGGCGGCACGGATCGAGGCATTCGCCGGAGACGTAATCGATTATACGGCGGCGTTGACGGCCGAAGAGTGGCGTAAAACCTGCGAATGGGAAGAGTGGTCGGCGGGCGTCACTGCCCGCCATATCGGCAACCATCTGGGCATTTTCGAGCTTGCCGCCATGATCGTTCGGGGGGAGCCTTTGCCCCAGTGGACCATGGACGATATCAACGCCATGTCCAATCAGGACAGCCAAGCGCATGCCGACTGTACCCAAGCGGAGGCCCTCGAATTGCTGCAGCGCAACCGGGACGGCATGACGCGCTTCCTCCGCGGGCTGGAAGATACCGATCTGGACCGCAAGGGCAGCATGCCGGCCTTCGGCGGGGAGGTGACCGTGGCGCAGTTGATCGACTTCGTCGTCTTCCAGAGCGCTGCCCAGCACCTCGAGAGTATCAAAGCGGCGGTCGCCGGATAACATCGCCATCGGCGGGGATCATCAGCCGAGTGGCGTCGATGCCGGCATCCGCCGCCCTGCGTCGCAGGTCTGCGCGCGTCACCGGGCAGTGGTCCAGGGATTCGAGATGGATGGCCACTACCACGGCCTGGGGTGCGGCGCGAACCACGGCCAGGGTCTCCTCGGCATCCATGATGATGGGATCGAACCCGGGCAGGGTGGCCCCGCCGCTGTGGGTGACGATCACCTCAGGCGCATGCGCCGCGATGGCCGTTTGCACCGCCCCACACCAGACGCTGTCTCCCACCCAATAAAGGGTCGGCTCTTGTGCCGCCTGAAGAATGAAACCGGATACGGGCCCCATTCGATCACCGATCTGGCCGCGGCCATGGGCTCCCACGATACGCGTGAAGGTGATCGGCCCCCATGTCAGCCGGTCCTCGATGGCCGTAACCGTTTTGAAACCGTGGCGTCGCAACGTGTCCGCATCACCGGGCTGACAGAAAATGGGCAGCACTTTGGGAATCAGCTCCAGGGCCGCCGGGTCGATGTGATCGGGGTGATCGTGACTGATCAGCACCGCCGCTAGGTCGGCAAGGACCTCCGCCACAGGCAGGGGCAGCGGCGCCGTCGGATTGCGGGCGATGCCGGCAAAACCGTCGTAGGCGCCCACGGATGCGAGCATGGGGTCGGTGAGCAGGGTGCACCCCGCGAATTGGAGCTTCATGGTGGCGTTGCGAATCAATTGGAGTTGCATGCGGTTCTCCTTAATGTAGGCACCATGTCCGATCGTGACGCCACCTTGCCGGGAACCATTATGGTGTCGCCACTTCGAATCCGCCGTCGGCCCAATTTGGGATTGGACACATCTCAATCAAGGCGGGTATAATGGGTCCGTTTGCAGATCTTCCCCATCGCAGTGATGCCCGGCCCGGACGATCGCCGCTACAGCGATACCACCCCTGTTGGACAGCAGTTGCGAGGCCCTCGAAACGGATGGTTCCCATGTTCAAATGGCGCCTGGTACATACGGACAAGTTGGCCGAGATGGCGGCGCGCATCGCCACGCTGGAGCAGGAGGTGCATACCGCCCGTCAGCACAAGAGCGCGCTGAGACAGAATATGCGGCTCCTGGACGTCCTGCTCAACACCATTCCCGATCCGGTCTTTTTTCAGGATGTGGATGGGGTCCTGCAGGGCTGCAATCTATCTTTCGCCGACAATGTCGTCGGTCATCCCCGCGGCAAGATCCTCGGTAAGCCCCTCAGCGAACTGCAAACCCGCTCCCGTCGGCGGTTGCCCGGGGATCTTTTCAAGCCGCTCAATACGACTTCCGCCAGCGCCGAGGTCGTGCAGACCGAGGTGGCACTGAAATGCGCCGACGACCGTGAACACGCCTTCATCGTCAGCAAAGCCGCCATCACGGCATCGGATGGCGAAGTGTCCGGCGCCGTTGGCCTTATGCTGGACATCACCGACCGCAAGCGTTCCGAAGCGGAGAAGGAGGGCCTGATCAAGGAGTTGAAAGCGGCGCTTGCCACCGTCAAGACGCTGCGGGGATTGTTGCCGGTATGCTCCTTTTGCAAGAAGATTCGCAACGATCAGGGCTATTGGCAACAATTGGAGGCCTATATTCAGGAGCACAGCGAAGCGGTTTTCAGCCACAGTATCTGCCGGGAATGCGCCAAAATTCACTATCCCGAATTAAACTTTGGCGGCGGCTGATCGTCTGTACACCGCTCTCTCGAAGTTCTCGCAATCCCCCAACCTGCCGTCTCGACCCAGGCAGCATCCTTTCGAGGCAGGCGACTCGATTCGAGGCAGGTTACTCGGTCAGTTTGGCAATGAGGATTTTCAGTCTTCTCTTCTGGTCTCGCGTCAGTTTGCCGAAGCGGACACTCTGTCGTTTGACGGTTTTGCGCTTCGTCAGGATCTCGCCAGACGCTTGATCGGATACGGCCTTAAACGGCACATTGCGCAGACAGAGTTTGTTGCGGTTGAATATGGAGAGATTGTAGGATCCTCTTTCGATCTGCATGCCCCTGTCGACATAGTAGAAGGACAGGCCTCCCATGCTGAGGGTATCGATCTGATTCATGCTCATGGAGCGGTCATACACCACGCAGAGCCCCTCCTTGGCCTTGTAGCGCTTGTTTCGGCGCAGCTGTAACATAAGCAATCGTTTCAGCGCTGCCAGCATCCTCACCCTCCACCGGTCTGCTTACTATGGTAGGGATCGCTCGAATCCAGCAGGAATTATATCATCCGACCAGCAGATCGATCAATTCACCCACGGTGTGTTTCTCCTCCAGCGGGTGGCGCAGGTGCTGCTGGGGGTGGAGCTCGTAGCGGTTGCGCCGCCCCTCCCGGATGCGGGTGAGGATACCGCCGCGCTCCAGCTCTGCCACGATGCGCTGAGCGGCCCGCTCGGTGATACCCACCCGTTCGGCGATATCCCTTAGCCGGGCGGTTGAATCCAATGCCAAACAGAAGAGCACATGGCCGTAGTTGCTGAAAAACGTCCAGTCGCCGCCTGTGCCTTTCTTACGGGGGTGTTGTTTCGCCATGTCGACCTCCTTGACACCGATCAAAGACAACTTACATTTGGCTTGGATTGAATAACGAAATTAAATTCGTGTTTTTTAATTCGTCAAATACATTTCAACAATAAGGTCGTTTTCCGACGAATTCAAGTCGCAAATTTTTATCATCGTATTCTGGCTGGCCTCGCATCAAGGAGGTGGATATGACCGCATACACGACAGAGCGTAACGACACGCCGTTGCCCGAAACGCCTCTTAAAGAGGAGGAGCACCTCATCCTGGACAACGTGGAGCGTCTGTGGACTTTCCGCAAGATTATCCTTGGGTTGGTGGCTGCCACCGTCATTCTCTGCGCACTGGTCATGTTCGCCTGGAGTCGTCAGCCCAGAGTCTTTGACGTCATGGAGATGGTGGCCGAGCGAACCGGACTGGCGCCCGAGGAGACCGGCGCCGGCGTGGCCACCACCGTCGCCGTCATCGGTACCGCCGAAGTGTTGCTCAAAAAGCAGGGGGGCTACCTGCGCAATGACCGCTTCCCGCCCGGATGGTTTCTGGACAACATTCCCAGCTGGGAGTTCGGCGTCGTGACGGAACTGCGCGACGCCGTTCGCACCATGCGCAACGACTTCGGGCGGGCCCAGTCCCAATCGGTGGAGGACCCGGATTTGATGCTGGCCGAGGCGCAGTTCTTCTTCGATGACAACAGCTGGATCCTGCCCGCCACAGAGGGTGAATACCGCAAGGGCATCGTCGCCATGGAGCGCTACCTCCAGCGGTTGACGGACGATGTGCCCAGTGACGGCCTTTTTTTCGCGCGTTCCGACAACCTGCAGATCTATCTCGCCGTGGTGGAGAAACGGCTGGGCAATTTTGCCCAGCGGCTGAGCAGCAGTGTTCGGGGACTGCGGTTTCAGGACGACCCCACCAACATCGCCCGCATTCGAGACTCACTGCTGCGGTCGGGTGAACTGCAACAACGGACTCCCTGGTTGGAAGTGGACAACGTCTTCTTCGAGGCGCGCGGTTACGTGTGGGCCCTTTTCCATACCCTGCAGGGCATCGAGAAGGATTTTCACGACATCCTCGTCTCGCGCAGCGCACTGGGTCAGCTGCACCGCATCCTGCACAAATTGGAACTGGCCCTCACGCCGGTCTTCAGCCCCGTCATTCTGAACCGCAGCGGCTTCGGCATCTTCACCAACCATTCGCTGGTGCTGGCCTCCTATGTTTCACGGGCCAATTCGGCCATCATCGATCTGCGCCTGCTGCTGTCCGAGTAGGGCGACAGGGAATCTCCCCGAACCAAAGGAAGAATCTATGCGAACGGAAACGGATCCGCTCAATACCTGTGATTACTGCCATGAAGAGTTGCCGGTGCTGCATGAAGACTCCCTGTTGCGATGGCTGCACAGCATCATTCGCTTCGCGGTGCGTATCCTGGCCGTCCTCATGGTGCTGGTCATCATCTGGGGGATCGGCGACGTCATCTACGTGCTGTACAAGCGACTGGCCCAGCCGCCCGTCCTCCTGCTCAACATCAGCGATATTCTCGCCACTTTCGGGGCCTTTCTGGCGGTTCTGATCGCCATCGAGATTTTCATCAACATCCGCCTCTATCTGGGCACCGGCGTCATTCCGGTGAAACTGGTGGTGGCCACCGCCCTGATGGCCATCGCCCGCAAGGTGATCGTCCTGGATCTGGACCACATCACCCCGGATTACGTCATGGCCATCGCCGCCGTGGTGCTCTCCCTCGGGGTGAGCTATTGGCTGGTGTCGCATCGAACCCAATGACCGGCCCCTTTAGCGGGACCGCCGAGAGGAGACCAAATGGCGACCTCCATCAAGGAACGGCTCAAGCACAGCATGGGCATTCTCTATCGTCGGTTCTTAAAACTGCGCGGAGACCCCCATGCCATCGCCATGGGGCTGGCATTTGGTGTCTTCGTCGGCCTGACGCCTTTGATGGGCCTCCACTCGGTGATCGCCGTGGCGGGGGCCGCCCTGCTCAAGTGGAGCAAGATCGCTGCCCTCATCGGCGTCTTCGTGACCAATCCGGTGACGGCGCCCCTCATCTATCCGCTGACCTATACGCTGGGTGCGACCATCTTGGGCAATCCCGTGACGATCGCAAGCTCCGGCGGCTTGGACCTGGGCGATCTCGTGCACAGCTCGCCACAGGTGCTGTCCAATCTCTTCGTGGGAGGCGCCATCGTCGGCCTGGCCGGCGGCGCCGTCAGCTACGTCATCGCCCTGCGGACCATCCGGCGCTATCGCCACCGACGTCGGCGCCGGGCGGAAGGTGATGCACCCTTCGCGGCGGTGCGCAAACGCCTGCGGCGGGTGGCCCGTCGGCAGCGGCGCAGGGCGCAGCGGCGAGAGAAGCACAAGCAGGCCCGATCTAATCCGCTCCGCCACGGCCGGCGATCCCGGCGCCATCGCCGGACGACCATGCGGCTGCGGCTGCCCGAGAATCGTCGCCACCGCCAGCGCCAGCCCGCTGCAATTGCCATCCGCCCCCGGGCCATACCGGTGGCGACGACAACACACGTATGGAGGTTGCCATGATACGCACCATCCTGATAGGTCTGGGAGGTACACCCTTCACCAACGTGGCCATCGAACGAGCGGTGGAACTGGCCCGGATCCACCAGGCCATCATTACCGGTGTGACGGTGTTCAATCCCGAAGCAATTCAGCGCGTCGGACCGGTTCCCGTCGGTGGCGGGGCCTACGCCCAGCGGATGCGGGATCGTCGGCGCAAGGTGACCGAAGAAACGGTGGCGGAAGCGATAGAGCGATTCCATTCCCGCTGTCGGACAGGCGGCATTCCGGCGCGTGTCGAGCAGGAGAAGGGCGATCCGTTCACCCTCATGGCGAAGCGGGCACGCTTTAGCGACGTGACCATATTTGGCCTGCGCAGCCTCTTCGACTACGGCATCACCTCCGAACCCAAGGCGGCCCTGATCAACCTGGTGGCCCAGGGGGTGCGGCCCATCATCGCCGTATCGGAACGCTTCCGGCCGATCCGCAAAGCGCTGATCGCCTTCAACGGCACCATGTCCGCGGCCAAGGCCCTGCGGCGCTTCGTCCAGCTGAATCCCTGGCCGGGCACGGCGGTGGAGATCGTCCATTTCACACCGTCCCCCACCGAAGAGGACCGCCGCGATTTGGTGGAGGCCTCCGAATACTGCCAGGCCCATGGTTTCACCGTCGACACGGTCGTGCGCAGCGAAGATCCTCGGGACGGCCTGCTGGCCTACGCCCAGGAGACCAAAGCGGATCTCATCGTCATGGGCAATGGTATGCGTCGCCTGATGGTCCGCAAGGTTCTTGGGGATACGGTTCTGGACACGATCCAAAAGGCGGACCGGCCGCTGTTTCTGACCCAATAGATTTGCCGCACACGCGTCTGAGACCTACCCCAGTGACAGGAGACCCTCGATGACGAGCGCTCAGTCCTCCACGGTCGGCGGCCCATTGCGCTACCTGCATCTGCTGCCATCCCTGCTGATCTTCACTCTCCTGGCCGCTCTGGTGCCCCACAGCGTGCGCGGAACTGTCTTCGGCGGTGAATGGATATGGTCGCACGGCCTCGGTGTGCACCTGGCCTGGCGCCTGGACGGACTCAGCATGCTGTTCGGCCTGATTATCAGCGGTGCCGGTGTGCTGGTGACGCTATACTCGCTGAGTTACCTGGCCGGCCATCCCCACGAGAACCGCTATTTTCTGCTCCTGCACAGTTTTCTCCTGGCGATGCTGGGCATCGTGCTGGCCGACCACCTCCTGCTCCTCTTCATCTTCTGGGAGCTGACCACCGTTCTCTCCTTTCTGCTGATCGGATTCTACCATGAGGAGGACAGCGCCCGGGAGAACGCGCGCCAGGCCCTTTTCGTCACCGGCGGTGGCGGGCTGGCCCTGCTGCTGGGCTTGCTGCTGTTGGAGAGCGCCGGTGTAACGCCCTATCTGCACGCCTGGCTGGACGCACCCCGGGGGTTTCACGAGCACCGCCTCTACCCCCTGATCCTGGGCTGCATGTTCGTGGCCGTGTTCACCAAATCGGCCCAATTCCCCTTCCATTTTTGGCTGCCCAACGCCATGAGCGCCCCCACGCCCATCAGCGCCTTTCTGCACAGTGCTACCATGGTCAAGGCCGGCATCTATCTGCTTATGCGACTTCATCCTCTCCTGGGCGGCACCTATCTCTGGATGGGGCCACTGGTGGTGATCGGCGGTGTGACCGCCTTGTGGGGGGCGTGGTGCGCCATGGGACCATCGGACCTCAAACGGGTCCTCGCCCACACCACGCTCATGGGACTTGGCCTGCTGACCCTGTTTTTGGGCGGCCGCAGCCTGCCGGCTCTGCTGGCTGCCACCACCTTTCTGCTAGTGCACGCGCTCTACAAGGCGGCCCTTTTCTTGGCGGCCGGCATCATCGACCACCAAACCGGCACCCGCCGCTTGGATGAATTGGGCGGCCTGGGGCGCCACCTGCCTTGGACGGCCGCTGCCACCGCACTGGCGTCGCTCTCCATGGCGGGCTTCCCCCTCTTCTTCGGCTTCATCGGCAAGGAGATTCTCTACAAGGGCGTGCTGACCGAGGAGCTTTTTCCCCATTTTGCCACCGTGGCGGCCCTGGTGGCCAATGCCTTCATGACGGCGGTGTCCGGCTACTTGATCTGGCGCCCCTTCTTCGGTCATCGGCCGGAAGCGCTCGATGACACGTCGGAGGCGCCCTGGCAGATGCTGGCGGGACCGCTGCTGCTGGGCGGGCTGTGTGTCCTCTTTGGTCTCATTCCCGGCTGGGTGGTCGCCACCTTGATCGAACCCGCCGTGATGAGCTTTCATCTCACCGACGACAATATCGAGCTGGCGCTCTTCCATGGCATCAACGCCCCCCTCCTGCTGAGCATCGCCACCCTGATCCTCGGGGGGCTCTTCCTCTGGCAGCGCGAGCGCTTGCGCCGTCTGCTGACCGCCATCCATCGCCTGCTGCCAATCTCGGGCGAGGGCGCCTACGCCATTATTCTCGCCGCCGTCCAGCGCTCGGCCGCCGGAGCGGCCCTGCCCTTCGATCGGGGCCGTCCCCAAACCCACGCGGCGGTTGTCCTGTTCACCGGGTGGCTGGCCGTGGCGGCGGTCTGGCTGTTTAGCGGCGGTCGCCTGCCACCGCTGCCCGCCACAAATCCGCCCCTGCTGGAGTCCGGGATCGTGGCGGTGGTGGTGGTGGCCACCGGCTTGGTGCTCTTTACCCGCAGATCGATTCTGGCCATCGCCGCTCTGGGGGTGGTGGGCGCCGGGGCCGCTCTGATCTACCTTCTTATGGGGGCGCCGGACCTGGCCCTGACCCAACTCCTGGTGGAGACCCTCACCCTGGTCATCATCACCCTGGTCCTGATACGACTGCGCAAATCTAAGCTCACCGCCACCCCCCGCTCCAGCGGCCGCTACTTCAAGGCCGGGCTGGCCCTGCTGCTGGGCGCGACCCTCACGCTGCTGATGCTACTGGTGACGGGCAGCGAACTGGACAGAGACGTGACCCATTTCTTCGAAACATACAGCTATGTGGCCGCCCACGGCCGCAATATCGTGAACGTGATCCTGGTGGATTTCCGCAGTTTCGACACCCTGGGGGAGATCGTCGTGGTGGTGCTGGCGGCCCTGGGAGCCGTCGCACTGTTGCGGCGGATGAAGGAGCAAGGATGAATACGCTGATTCTCAAGGTGGCCAGCCGGCTGATGGTGGGTCTGATTCTGATTTTCGCCATCTACCTGCTGCTGCGCGGGCACCACTCACCCGGCGGCGGTTTTGCGGCGGCCCTGGTGGCGGGTACCGGCTTTGTTCTTTACTTCATCGCAGAGGGCACCGCACCGGTGCGGCGCACCCTGCGGGTGCACCCGGCCTCCGTGGCCGGCCTGGGCCTTTTGACGGCCCTGACTGCCGGCCTGCTGGGGCCGCTCAGCGGGCGGCCCTTCTTGACCGGTTTGTGGCTGTCCGCCGGAAACACCGCCCTGGGGGCCATCGAGTTGGGCACACCGCTCTTATTCGACGTGGGGGTCTTTCTGGCCGTGCTGGGTGCCATTTTGACCGTCCTGTTAGCGCTGGAGGAGTTCTGATATGTCGACCCTGCTTGCCCTTCTCACCGGTCTGATCTTCGCCGCCGGCATCTACCTGATTCTCTGTGGCAATTTTCTGCGCCTGATTTTCGGGCTGGGACTGGCCAGCAACGCCGTCAATCTGGTGATCTTCACCGCCGGCGGATTGAGCGCCCGGCGGCCGCCCCTCATCGCCGCCGGCCAGACCGTCCCTACGGAACCGGTGGCCAACGCCCTGCCACAGGCCATGATCCTCACCGCCATCGTGATCGGCTTCGCCATCATCACCTTCGTCTTGGCACTCTTTTACCGCCACCAGCGGACCGAAGCGGCGGCAGCGGAGGAGGGGCGCCGATGATTCTGCTTTACCTGCCCATTTTGCTTCCCCTGGCCACCGCCAGTCTGATGGTGATGCCGGCGCTGCCCCACCGCCTCCGGTATCCAACGGCGCTTACCGGCAGCCTGGCGCAGCTGGCCGTGACACTGCTGCTGCTGCAGGGGGTATTGGATGCGGGCATTCTCAGCGCCCAGACGGGCAACTGGCCGGCCCCCTTCGGCATCACGCTGGTCGCCGACCTGCTGAGCGCCGCCATGGTGGTGATCACCGCCCTGATGGGGCTGGCCGTTATCCTCTATGCCCAACCGGCCGTTGCCAGAGCGGGCGGCGGCCCGCTGGCCTTCGCCCACGTATTGCTGGCGGCCATCTGCGGGGCCTTTCTCACCGGCGATCTCTTCAATCTCTACGTCTGGTTCGAGGTGATGCTGATGGCCTCTTTCGCCCTCATGACGGGCGGGCGGGGCTGGCGGGCGGTGAAAGGATTGACGGCCTACGTGGTGCTCAACCTGCTGGCCACCTTGTGCTTCCTTATGGCCATCGGACTGCTCTACGGCCTCACCGGCACCCTCAACCTGGCCCACCTGCATCTTCAGCTGGCCCTTGTCGACGGAGACGCAACGGTGACCGCTGTGGCGATGCTGCTGATTTTCGCCTTCGGCATCAAGGCGGCGCTGTTTCCGCTGTATCATTGGCTGCCGGCGGCCTACCCCCAGCTGCCCATCTACACCGCCGCCCTCTTCGCCGGCCTACTCACCAAAGTGGGCGTTTACAGCCTCCTGCGGGTCACCACACTGCTCTTTGCCGCCCATCAGGCCGCGATCCTGCCCCTGCTGCTGGTGTCGGCCGCGCTCTCCATGCTTCTGGGGGTCCTCGGTGCGGCGGCGCAGGGCGACGTCCGCCGGATCCTCAGCTACCATATCATCAGCCAGGTAGGGTACATGGCCCTGGGTATCGCCCTCTTCACCCCCCTGGCACTGGCGGCCACCATCGTCTACCTGCTGCACCACATCGTAGTGAAAACCAATCTGTTTCTCATCGCCGGTCTGATGCGGCACCTGGGGGGGGCCTACCAGCTGGAGCGGCTGGGCGGTCTGTACGCCAAGAGCGGGCTTCTGGCGACCGGCTTCCTGGTGGCGGCCCTGTCCCTGGCGGGGATTCCGCCCCTGTCGGGATTCTGGGCCAAGCTGCTGGTGATCCGCTCCACGCTGGATGCCGGCCACCTGTCGCTGGCGCTACTGGCCCTGGCCGTGGGGCTGTTGACCCTCTACTCCATGACCAAGATCTGGCAGGCGGCGTTCTGGCATCCGGCGGCATCGCCGCCGGCCGGCACCGCCCCGGGGGCGGCAACGCTCTGGATGGGGGCACCGGTGGCCTTGCTGGCCCTCATCACCATTTTCTTCGGCTTGGGAATCGAACCCATCTTTCAGTTCGCCACCCACGCGGCGGAGCAGCTGGTCCATCCACAGATCTATGTGAAAACGGTTTTGGGAGGTTAGGCATGCACGTCTTCGCCCTCAATCTGGTCTTCGCCCTGCTGTTCGCCCTCTTCAGCGGGGGCCCGGTGGGCAGCGGGCTGCTGGCCGGCTTCGCCCTGGGCTACCTGGCCCTCTGGCTGACCCGGCCGCTATACGGGCCGAGCAAGTATTTTCAGCGCCTTCCGCGTATTTTCGGCCTTCTGGTCTACTTCACGAAAGAGCTGGTGCGCTCCAATCTAATGGTGCTCTGGGATGTCCTCACCCCCACCCATATCAGCCAGCCCGGCATCGTGGCCCTGCCCCTCACCGCCAAGAGCGATCTGGAGATCTTTTTAGTGGCCAACCTGATCTCCCTGACGCCCGGAACCCTGAGCCTCGATGTCTCGGCAGATCGTCGGTATCTGTACGTGCACGTGATGTTTCTGGACGATGTTACGGCCACGTGCACCCACATCAAAGAGGGCATCGAGAGACGGATACTGGAGGTGCTGCGATGACGGCGAGCTTTGCCAACCTGCAGACCCTGGCCTGCGGAATCTCCCTGACCATGCTCCTGGTAAGCGTGCTGCTGGTGCTGATCCGGCTCTGGCGGGGCCCCAGCACGGCGGACCGCGTAGTGGCGCTGGACCTCTTCAGTGTGCTGGTGGTGGCCATCCTGGTGGTGGTGGCCATATTACGCGAGGAGAGCGCCGACCTGGATGTGGCCATTGCCTACTCCCTGGTGGCCTATCTGGGGACCGTCGCCCTGGCACGCTACATCCATTGGCGCGCCGGTGTTCCCCACCATTCCGCTGGTCGGCGTGCCCCCCAACCCCACTCGGATGAGGAGACCGCACATGACTGATTTACTGCTCTCGGTACTACTGCTGCTGGGCGGATTTTTCTGCCTGGTGGCCGCCCTGGGGATGCTGCGGCTGCCCGATCTGCTGACCCGCATGCATGCCGCCACCAAGGCCGGCACCCTCGGCGTCGGTCTGCTGGTGTTGGCGGCGGCCCTCTATTTTGCCGAGATCGGCATGACCCTGCGGGCCCTGACGGTGGCCCTCTTCATCTTCTTGACGGCGCCCGTGGCGGCGCATCTCATCGGCCGGGCGGCCTATCACGCCGGTGTACCGTTGTCCCCGAAAACCAAGATCGATCAACTGCGGACGGCCCAGCAGGGGCCTACGCAGGCGGAGGTGAACCATGCAAAAGAAAATACTGATCGCGCTGGATGATTCCACCCATTCGCGTTACGCCCTCAAGTACGGCCTGGCAGCGGCCAAGGTGGTCGATGATCTCCACTTTGTCCTGGTCTGGGCCCATCCGGAGATCTCCCCCATCATGATGGAGGAGGCCAGGACCGATGTCAAAGTTCGTCGAGAGGTGGAACGCTTGTCGCGCAAACAGCAGGATGCCGCCAAGGCCCTTCTGCAGGAGGGACAGGACACCCTGATGCGCGGCGGTGTTGCCGAAGCAAATATCCAGACAACCGCATTGGCCTACGGTCGCGGAATCGCCCAGGATCTCATCGGTTATGCGGAGAGGCAACGCCTGGACGCCATTGTCGCCGGTCGACGGGGCATCTCCGGTCTGCAGGCCTTCTTCATGGGCAGTGTGAGCAACAACCTCGTTCAGCAGAGTATGGAGATCCCCGTTTGGGTGGTGGGCGGCAAGGTCACTCCGGCCAACCTGCTGGTCGCCGTGGATGGCCGCGAAAATGCGCTGCGCGCCCTCGACCATGTGGCCTTCATGCTGGGCCCGCCCAAGGATATCCGCCTCACCCTCGTGCACATGCGGCCGCGGCTGCGCGATTATTGTGAGATCGACTATGAGGCCGCCTCCCAGGAGGCTGAAGCCAAAATCGTGGAGACAGATCCCCTGGGCTGCGTGGACGCCTTCTTCCCAAAAGTGCAGGAGAAGCTGCGAGAGTTCGGCTTCGATCCGGATCGGGCGACCTTCAAGCCCCTGGATACCTTGACCACCGTGGCCGGCGGCATCGTCAAAGAAGCCCAGTCCGGCGACTATGATACGGTGATCTTGGGCCGCCGCGGCGCCGACAGCCAGGGCTTCACCGGCCGGGTCAGCCACCATGTGCTGAACGCCTTGGCGGAGAAGGCCGTCTGGATCGTTCCCTGATCTCTCCTGGACCACTTTTTGGCCGCCAGTGCCGATGAGGTCGACCGACGGCACTGGCGGCTGTCACTCCTAAAGTTCGCCCCCACCCGCCCGATACCATTTCAAAGGCAGACTGGCGGTCACCACCCACCTCCTGCGGTGGCTGCGTCAGAATTCGGCCGCACCCCACAGTTGCACCCCTGACCATCGATCAACTGGTTGAAGACCGGGAGAGGTAAATGGCGCTTAAACGACTTAGTATCAAGTGGAAGATCTTCTTCATCGTCGGCATCGGTCCCCTGCTGGTGGCCATCTTCCTGGGCGTCCAGCGCGTCCATGATATCCGCGCCGGCGCGGAAGCGGCCATTGTCCAAAAAAGCCGCGCCGTCATTCTCATGGCCGAGGCGGCCCGCGACGAGATGGCCAAGAAGCTTCGCATGGGCCTCATGCGACCCCTGGAGGAGATCCCGGCCGACAAGGTCCTCGAAGCGGTCCCCGTTATCACGGCCATCAACACGGCTCAGGTGAATGCCCGCAAGGCCGGATATGAACTGACGGTGCCCAAGATCGATCCGCGCAATCCCAACAACCGGCCCTCCCCCCTGCAGGCCGAGGTCCTCAAGGAGATGAAGGCGCGGAACCTCGAAGAGAAAGTGGTCATCGGCGACACCCATGTTTATTACTACAAGGCGATTCGACTGACGGCCGATTGCCTGTATTGTCATGGAGAACCGCGCGGGGCCAAAGATCCCACCGGCGGTATCAAGGAGGGCTGGAAGACGGGCGAGATTCACGGCGCCTTTGAAGTCGCCTATTCGCTCAGGGAAGCCAACGCCATGGTTGCCAAGGCCAAGCTGGGCGTCCTGGGATGGACGGGCGCCATCCTAAGCGTGATCTTCACGGTGGCCTGGTGCCTGGTCCGCTACAATGTCCTGCGTCCCCTGAACCGCACGCGCGATTTTGTGGGGCGGGTGGCCGAAGGAGATCTGACCCACACCATCGACCTGGATCAGGCGGATGAATTCGGTGAGATGGTCGTCCGTATGAACGGCATGGCCCAGAAGCTGCGGGCGATGGTCGACGAGATCACGCGAACGAGTGGTGACCTGTTGGCGTCCTCGACTGGGGTCAACACGGTGGCGGAATCGATCGCCACCGGTGCGGAGACCACCACCGGCAAATCCAACACCGTGGCCGTGGCGGCGGAGGAGATGAGTGCCAACATGAATTCCGTGGCCGCCGCCATGGAGGAGGCCGCCACCAACGTCACCATCGTGGCGACCGCCACAGAAGAGATGACGGGAACCATCGACACCATCTCCCGCAATACCGAAACCGCCAAGCAGATCACCGAAGAGGCGGTTGCCCAGTCCAAATCGGCCTCGGATCGGGTCGATGAGTTGGGCAAAGCGGCCCAGGCCATCGGCAAGGTCACCGAGACCATCACCAACATCTCCGAGCAGACCAACTTGCTGGCCCTCAACGCCACCATCGAGGCCGCCCGGGCCGGCGAAGCGGGCAAGGGCTTCGCCGTGGTGGCCAACGAGATCAAGGAACTGGCCAAGCAGACGGCGACGGCCACCCAGGAGATCAATCAAATGATCGCCGGTATTCAGTCCTCCACCGCCGAAACCGTCTCCGAGATCGAGCATGTGGCCAAAGTGATCCACACGGTCAACGACACCGTTCTGCAAATCTCCACTGCCATGGATGAGCAGCTCCAGACCACCAAAGAGATCGCCACCAATGTGGGCCAGGCCTCTCAGGGGATTCAGGAGGTCAACGAAAACGTGGCCCAAAGCTCCACGGTGTCCCAGGAGATTGCCCGGGATATTGGCGACGTCAACACATCGGCCAACGAGATGTCGGGCAATAGTGCCACCCTGAACGACAGCGCCCAGGGCCTCCTGGGAATGGCGCAGCAGTTGAAACAGACCATCGGTCGCTTCCGAATCTAGGTCAACCCGCAGGTTGGGCCGTGGCCTGGACAGGATGAGACGAGGGGCGCGCTGCGATCATCGATCGCGGCCGCCCCTTTTTTACGGGTCGGAAGGGTTGGCCGTGTGCGGCACTAGTTGCCGCTGAAGGCTGAGGAGAAAGTCGCTGTCCACCAGCTCGGCGAAGCGTTTGCCCCGCTTGCTGTGGCGCTTGTAGTGGTCGAGACAGATATCGACGATGGCGACCACCTGCGCTTCAGTGAAGATGCCGGGGAGCTCGCTGCCCAGGCGGGGGTGGCGGCCGAGCTTGCCGCCCAGCTGTACGCGGTAGCCGGTGTCGCCTTCCACCAGGGCGCCCGTGGGGCAGTGCCGCGGGCATTGACCGCAGGCCATGCAGCGGTCAGCGTCGATGATGGGCCGGGGCGTCTCATCGAGGGTGATGGCCGCGTCCGGGCAGGCCTCCACACACGCCCCGCAGCCGTCGCAGGCCGCCGCGTGAACCCTGGGTGTTGCGGCGCCCAGTATGCCGATATCCTTGATTTGGGGCTGGCTGCAGGCGTTGGGGCACTCGGCCAGGCTGATGCGGAACTCATGGTGGAATTTGAGATCGTTGCCCACCTCCCGCTTGAGGAAGTCAAGCAGGTTGGCTGCCGCCAATCGGGCCTCGATACGCTTCATTAGGCTGTCAACGGGAACGGCCCGTCGGGGGCAACCCGAGGGACCGAAGCAGGCGTCCAGTTGGTAGCCCTTGATCTCGGCGGTCTGGTTCTTGAGGTACCGCTTCTGGGTGGCCTTCACATCGGCCAGGCTCACCCGGTCGTGGCCGGCCGCCGCGGCCTCCGTCTCCACCCGCTGGCGAACCTCTTTGCGCACGAAGAAGGGGACCTTCTTGATGGCCGTTTCCGCTTCCGCTGTCCACTCCATGCTAATGCCCGTCTCCTCGCAGGTATCGGTTGGTTGCACCCCACTGAGGATAAGCATCAATGGGAGACGCGCAATCGATGCGGGTGCGGTAGCGGCCAGGCCGTGCCATCCATGGAAGTGGTTCCCTAGAGGTGGTGATGCCGCCGATCTCTTCTACTGTCATTGTCGATTGCCATGGGGCTCGACCAGGTGAAAAATGACCGGGACCATCAGTAGATGGTCGCCAGGCCAAATCAGGCCATCTTGACGTGGACCTTCGAAGAGGGGTGTTGATGCGGGCGATGAGATGCTCGCTTTCCAAAGCGTCGGTGGTACGAATGTCGTGTGAATACACTCCACCGATGGCATATTATGATGGTTTCAACGACGCGCTTCCCCTCCGCCATACCGTCAATTTTATTGAATTTCTAGGTGTGGTTTGTTAACAAGTACTAAAGCCACCCATCTCCACACCACTCAATTTTCCTGACTACCTTTGGTCTGATTGCATCGGTTGGATAAACCCGCTGCCAGGGACAGAAGCCTATGGCCCACGCCGCCGGTTACGACCACGATATCTTCATCAGTTACGCCCACGATGACAACCACGCCCCGGCCGATGCGCCCGGCTGGGTGGATCAGTTTAAGGCCTGGCTGGAAAGCCTGCTCATTAAGCGCCGGGGAAAGAGATCACTGTCCATCTGGCGCGATACCGGTCGAATGAGGGGCAACACCCTCTTCGACGATGCCATCCGAGAGGCGCTGGAGGGCTCCGCCCTCTTTTTCGCTCTCGTGTCCCGCAACTATCTCAACTCTTCCTACTGCCGCGAGGAACTCACTTTTTTCCACCACTACAACAGCGCCACACCCGGCGGTCTGCGCGTGGGCAATCAGTCCCGCCTCTTCACATTACTGCTCAACAATATCCCCTACGGTCACTGCCAGCAATGGTCCCCGGCCCTCGAAGGCACCGCGGGATTCGCCTTTCACGATGCCGCCGACGAAACCGAGGTGGGCGATTTCACGGCCATCAACGATCTCCGCTTTCAGAAGCAGATGCGCCCCCTGGTGGATGCGGTGGAGCTCATCCTGGAGACAATGGAGGCGAAAACGCCTGCTGCAGTTGCCACCGGTGGGAGTGGCGCACCCCCGGCCAACACCTTTTACATGGCCGCCGTGGCCGAACCCCTGCAAGATTTCAGAGAGCGCCTCATCGACGAGATTCAGGCCCGCCAGGGCACCGTTTTGAGCGAGATCCCCCCACCCTGGGAGTTCGACGGCCATGGCGAGCGCGTGCGGCGGCTGCTGCAAACGGCCCGGTTTTCGATCCACCTCTTCGACCAGTGGCAGGGCGGCACCATCATCGATCGGCCGGCGGCCCACTATCCCCAGGAACAATTCACCCTCGCCAGGGAGAGCCCGGCCCTGCCCCTGGTCTGGGTGCCGCCGGCGCTCGAGCTCGAGACCATCGAAAATCCGGTCCAGCGGCAATTTCTGTTGGACTGCGCCAACGGCGAGCGGGAGGCCGGCCAGTTCGAGTTCGTGCGCGCACCCCGGAGCGCCTTCATCGACCTGGTGCTTGAAAAACTGGCCCAGCCCCTGCCGGCCCCAGTGTCCGGCCAGGCGGGGCAAACCTACCTGGTGGACACTCACCAGAATGACAATGAATACGCCTTCGATCTGGCCCGTTACCTGGCCAAGCTGGGGGTGGACGTGGATTTCAATCAGGAGTCCCGCGACCCCCTGGTGAGCCTGGAGAGGTTCGAGCGCGCCATCCGCCAGGTCAAGCACCTGATCATTTTGTTCGGCCGGGTGGCCCCCGGCTGGCTGCAGGCGCGCATCAAGCTGGCCCTCAAGGCCATCTGCGATCAGTTTCAGGGGGACCAGGAATGCTGTTTGGAAAAGATTTGGGTCTACAAGGTCCCGGCCAGCCGGGGTGAGATCGCCCTGCCGCGCCTGCCCCCCATCATCAAGATCCAGGTTCTCGACAACAGCCATGCCGACGCCATCGACCCGGCCGTGGCCGACCAGTTGCTGGGGGCAGCCGTCGGCCCGGGAGGTGGCCAGTGACACCGACCCAGATGCCGCCCAATCCCTATGTGGGCCTGCGTCCCTTCGAGAGCCGGGACAGCGTCTACTACTTCGGCCGGGCCGAGCAGACCAAGGCCCTCCTGCGGCAGCTCCACCGCCACCGCTTTGTGGCTGTGGTGGGCAGCTCGGGCACCGGCAAGTCCTCCCTGGTGCGCGCCGGCCTGATCCCCAACCTGGAGGCCGGCTTCCTGGTCCAGGACCGCGACCTGTGGCACATCGCCGTGATGAAGCCGGGGGTCTCGCCCCGGCGAAACCTGGCCGCGGCGTTGGCCGAAGCCGTGGGCACGGACGGCCCAACCTCCGGTGCAGGAACCCTGCTGAATGCCATTCGCGCCAGGGGTGCCCTGGGAATCCTCGACACCCTCGGGCCGGCCCTGACCGGTGCGGAGGCCAATCTGCTCCTGGTGGTGGACCAGTTCGAGGAGCTCTTCCGGGAGGGGCGTATGGAGACCGGTGAGGCCCTGGAGGCCGCCGCCGATTTCGTGGGTATCTTGCTGCACCTGGCCCGGCAGACGAAGATGCCGGTGCACGTCTGTCTCACCATGCGGTCCGATTTCCTGGGGGAGTGCGACCGCTTCAGCGGCCTGCCAGAAGCCATGAACCAGAGCCAGTATTTGGTGCCGCGCCTGACCCGCGACCAGCGCCGCCAGGCCATCGAAGGCCCGGCCCGCCTCGGCGGCGCCACTGTCGCGCCCCGCCTGCTGGACCGCCTGCTCAACGAGGACATAGGTACCCGCGACGACTTGCCCATTCTCCAGCACGCCCTCATGCGCACCTGGGAAATGTGGTCTCAAAACGGTTCCGGCCCTATTGACTCTCGCCACTACGAGGCCGTGGGCACCGTCCGTGAGGCCCTGAGCCGGCACGCCGACGAGGCCCTGGAAGAACTTGGCGAAGCCGACCGGGAGCTGACCCGGCGGTTTTTCCAGGCCATCACCACCACCGACGCCGCCAACCGTCAGGTACGGCGTCAGGCCCGTTTGAACGAGGTGGCCGCGATCTGCGGCTGCGACGACGCGCCGGAGCGTATCATGGCCGTGATCGACCGATTCCGCCAGGGGGGGCGCAATTTCATCGTCTTGTCGTCGAAAAACATCGCAGACGATCCCCTCATCGACATCTCCCACGAGAGCCTGATTCGCCAGTGGCCCACCCTGAGAAATTGGGCGAAGGATGAAGCCGAGGCTGCGGGCATTTACCGGCGGTTGGCAGACGCCGCCCGACGGCACTCTGAAGAGAAAGCCAGCCTTTACCGGGACGCTGACCTGGAGGTCGCCCTACAATGGGAGGCAGAATCCCGGCCCACGTCCCAATGGGCCGAACGCTATGCCCCGGGCTATGATGTCGCCATCAGTTTTCTGGTGGAGAGCCGCCGTGAGCGGGAAGAAAAGGAACATCGGCGAAAAAGAGCCCTTCGAAATGCCACGCTTGTTTCCCTGGTGATGATTGTCACCGCCATAACAGCATGCTGGTTGGGCTGGCAGGCCTTCAAACAGCAGAAAAGGGCCGAAGCCAAACGCCTTGAGGCCAATTACAATCTGGCCAAGGTGTTCGAGGAAAAGGCCCTGGACGCTTTGGCCAAGGCCCTATCAACGAATGACACAGGCCAGTACCAGCGGGCCTTCCTCTACGCCACGGAGGCATTGGCACAGGAGATTCCATCAGATCAGGATGCACTCAAACCGGCATCCATCGGGTTGTTAATGGATCCGTTGAACATCAAGAAGGCACTGCCCTGCCGTTGGTTTTCCCCTTCTTCCGATCACCGCGTGGGTGCCGTTAGGGCCGTGAGTTTCAGCCCTGACGGGCGAACACTTGTCAGCGGCTCTGAGGATAATACCGTTCGCTTGTGGGATGCGGCCACGGGCGAAGCGCTGCAGGAGCTCAAGGGCCATACTGGTTATGTCTGGAGCGTGAGTTTCAGCCCAGACGGCCAGATCATTGCCAGCGGCTCAGCTGATAAGACCATGCGGATTTGGGATGCGGCCACGGGCGAAGCGGTGCTAGAAATCAAAGGACATACTGGTTCTGTCAGGAGTGTAAGTTTCAGCCCTGACGGGCAAACACTTGTCAGCGGCTCTGAGGATAATACCGTTCGCTTGTGGGATGCGGCCACGGGCGAAGCGCTGCAGGAGCTCAA
>JASJCL010000094.1 GCA_030066015.1 Desulfosarcinaceae bacterium
ATTTTCGGAATTAGCGCCGGCGTTCGGTTTTCGGAGACGAGCCTCAGCTTTGAAGAGACCGTGGGCCAAGTCGATGTGGCGGGTTGGCAATATTACGGCGGTATCAGTTTTAAATTCTAGATGGATTCGCACGCCGTTCATCATTGGGGCTGATAAGACCTTGCATCTAAGTGCACCTTTCGTCAGCAGGGGGGGCCCGCTGGAATTATACCTTGAGCGCAAGCTTAGGCGCTGATATAATTCATCAAATGCAGACGCCTCGCTCGCAGCGGGTTGCCGGTAGTTCATCAAATACCACTATTTTTCCTTGCAGATCTGCATCTTCGTCCCCACGTTTCGACGTGAGTATTAAGGATGGGCATGGCCTGGGCCCATCAAACCGATCGCCCCTATTCGTGCGCTCATGTCTGCAAATGTTCATGGCTGAAGAAGATGATGGCCGCCGTAACGTCTAATTTTGTAGCATCGACAGGTAATGGGGCGGTGTTCCACTGACCCGGCATAGGGGAACCTTTCGCTCTGTGCAAGTTGCGATTAATCATCAGAGAGAGGGATATCCGCTTGAACGGCGGCGCCGGTTGAAGCGTCAGCTGGTGGAGGATGCATCGTATCGCGCGCTTGGAATGGATGTGCCCGCCACCAGCGACCCATTAGGTGAAGAAGCACATGGACGAGTACATACTGAGAATGGTGCCCAAGCCGCTGGGCTGCACCTACCTGACGGAGCGCAGCCGTATGCTCCACCTCGGTGGGGAACAACCCATGGCCAGCGGCAGCAAGCGCCTGATCTATACCATGCCGAGGAATCCAGAGCTGGTCCTCAAGATTGCACGAAAGAAAAATTTCGCCAAACGGCTGCGCCGCCTCTTCCGCAAGTCGGCCAATGCGGCGGACGCGTACTGGTGTCGCAAGATTCATGGGATGATACCGGATTGTGCCTTCGTACCACGGGTGCTGGGATTTGTTTGCACAGATCAGGGCGTTGCCCTGGTGGAGGAGCGTATCCGCAATGGGGATGGAACCCCCGCCTTGCAGCCGGTTGAATTTATTCGTCGCTTTGGTCGTCTGCCAGCTGTCCGACAGGCCGTCGAAGAACTCTTCGACTTTTTGGCCCGCCACCATGTGGTGTGCAACGATATCAGCGAGCAGAATATTTTGCTCCGGCACCATAAGCATCAGATCCAGGCCGTGGTGGTGGATGGCTTTGGTGACAACCATCTGATTCCCTACCCGAGCCTGTCCTCTCGGATGAATCGGCGCAAGCTCGAACGCAAAAAAGAGCGTGTACTTCGAAAACTGGTAGAAGCAACACCCGCCGATGTGATGGCGCAGGATCCAACGAAGCGATAAGCGGTGCGTCCGTCGGGGGTGGTGCGGATCAGCGGTCCGAATCCCCACTCAGGTGGAGACAAGAGCGTGCTTCAAATGCGCGACAAACACGGTTATGCGGATGAAGCGATCATCAGTCGGGCGCGCGCTGTTCATTCAGCACCATCCCCACGAGGGAGCAGTTGGCTGAGATGGATCCCCATCCTCCTACTCGCAGCCCTGGTTCTCGCGAGTTGCATGCCGAAGGTATCCGTCCAGTACCTCGACGCACAGCAACGAAAGCCGAGCACCAGCGAGGTGCCGGTCTACGCTTCGCCGGAAGAAGTGGGCAGGGCACACCGCAAGATCGCCGTACTGGTGATCGAAGACAAACGCAGCCTTCGCCGAAACGAAACCGAAGACCTCGCGTTACTGGCAGCATCGGCCAGAGAATTGGGAGCGGATGCCGTGGTTGTGATGGAGCGGCGGACCATGACGCGCAGGACAAAGGACCCGTCGGGCGGTGGGATGATTGTCTACCACTATCCGCGTATCGAAGCCGCTGCCATCGTTTTAGAGCCCTAACCGAACCTTCATCATAATGGTTGTGGAGAAGCCGATGCGATCTTTCCAGATCCTGGGATGTCTGCTCTGCTGCTTTGGGGTGCTGTTGGCCAGCTGCGACCGGCCCTTTCGGCACCCCACCAAATCCCCCGACCAGTGGCGTGCCGACCACGCCGCGTGTGAACAGATGGTCAGAGAGTCTCTGCGAAACACGCCCGACGCCAGCGATCCGATGTTCGAGATCCGCCTCATCAACACCTGTATGGAAAAAAAGGGCTGGCGCAAACAGTAACGCCGCATCCATCCCCGTAAAGGAGAGCCGGCTATGTTGATCCATCGATCTGCCCTAATTCTCCCGCTATGCCTCTTTCTATGGAGTTGTGCCCAACCCACCAAGGTGTGGGTTAGTACGCCACAGGAACGGATCCTTGAGAAGCCCCCCTTCTCCATCACTATCCGCCCCGAAATGCGGGACAGTCCGGGCCTCAATGTCTTTTTTCTCTCGCTTGAAAACCGCGGCAGCGAGCCCATCGCCATCGATTGGAACCGATCCCATTACCGCCTGAATGGGAAGCGGGCCGGTCAATTTGTCTTCGCCGGCATTGATCCAGCAACGGTCAAAGCGGCGACAGTTCCCCCGGAGGTGATTCCACCGGGAAGCACCCTGCAGAAGATCTTCGGACCCTTAAAGACCATCGCCTTCGCCCCCCTCAAGGAGCGTAAACAGGCCGCTGACCGCGGCCTCTCTTACGGCCTGCTGCCTGAAGGTGAAAACAGCGTCCTGCTCCTGTTGACCATGGGTGACCAACGGATTCGGGGACGGTTCACCTTCCAGATTGATACCCAAACCGTGGAATGAGTGGAAGTGCCGTTGCTGTATCGCCCTCAGCCAGTACGAAAGGAGTCGCCGCGATGAAGCCCCTGTACTGCATCCTCGCTGTCGCTATGGTTGCGGTCCTGCCCCTGACGCCGGCCTTGGCAGCCGATGCCGTCCCGAGCACCTCGGCCGAAGCCATCGTGGCCGAATTGAGCGACGAGCAGGTGCGCCGCATGCTCATCGAGGAGCTGCGCACGTCGGCCGACACGGCCGGGTCATCGGCCAGCGCTGAGGACAAAGGCGCTCTGGTGGGGGTGATCGAGGGGGTGAAAAACGGCGTGGCTGCCTTCCACGATCGGCTGGCCTATCTGCGCTCCGGAGGTGCCACGGATTACGAGGATGTTCCCGGCCTCTTTGTCTACTTGGGAAAAGGGGCCAAGGCCACCCATCCCGCCCAGACCATCCTCAGCGTGGTGGCCGTGTTCGCCGCCGCCTTCGGGGTGGAACTGCTCTTCTTCTGGTACACGGCGGCCTTCAGGCATCGGCTTCTGTCCGATCCCATCACCGGCTGGCGCACCCAGGTGGGCAAACTGCTCACCCGCGCCGGGATTGATGGGGTCGCCGTCTTGATTTTCATCGCCGCCACCCTGCTGATCTTCTTTCTCTTCACAGAGCGCAACACGGCCCAGCGCGTCCTGGTGGCCACCTATCTGGCAGCCGTCGTGGTGGTGCGAATCGTGTACATCTTGTTGCGGCTTATTCTGGCACCCAAAGCGGCCACCCTTCGCTTTCTCCCGCTCTCTGACGCCACCGCCCTCTACCTGCACCGTTGGATCCTGGCCATCACCATGGTGAGCAGTTTTGGCATGCTGACTTGCGGGATCATGCGGCTGGCCGGTTCCAATGAGGCGGAACACATCAAGGCCCTGTTCATGCTGGGCGTTTTGCTCTCGGCCATGCTGGTGGCCATGATTCTGCAAAAGCGCCGCGCGGTGAGCGCCCATCTGGGCCGGGATGCGGACGACGGCTGCCTCCAGGCGCGCTTTGCGGCCCACTGGCACCATTTTGCCATCGGCGGTGTCCTCCTGCTCCTCTTTGCATCCACCTTCGAGATGATCATGGGGCACTACGGGGGCTATTGGGCCTTCAAAACCCTTGTCATGGTGCCCCTCTATTTCCTGTTTGACTGGATCCTGAGACAGATTCTCAACACCCTCTTCGGATTCGTGGCACCGACAGCGCGCGATGCGGATGCAACGCCGTCGCCGTCCGAAACGTCCCCCGGCGAGGACGATTCAGCGTTGTCGGAGAGTGAGGCAGATGCGGAGACGGCTGCAGAAACTGCCGATAAACCGCCCGCCTTTCAACCGATCGAATTCGACCGCATGCGGGACATCATCCAATCGGGGCTGCGGGTGGCCCTGGCGGCCCTCTTCATTGTCTGGATTCTGCGGATCTGGGGGATCGAGTTCACCATCGGCGGCGCCGTGGCCCGGGCGACCTTTAACATCCTCATCGTGGTGCTGCTCTGCTTTGTGGGCTGGGAGTTTCTCAACGCCGCCATCCAGCGGCGACTGAAGGACGAGATGCCCGATGATGAGGAGGAGCAGGAGGAGGGCGGCGCCGGCGGCTCGCGCATCGGTACCTTGCTGTTGCTGCTGCGCAAGTTCATGCTGGTGGTGATCCTCGTGTTGGCCACCATGATTATCCTTTCGGCCATCGGGGTCAATATCGGCCCCCTCATCGCCGGTGCCGGGGTGCTGGGTCTGGCCATCGGCTTCGGCGCCCAGACCCTGGTCAAGGACATCATCTCAGGGGTTTTCTTTCTCGTCGATGACGCTTTTCGGGTGGGGGACTACATCGAAGTCGGCGGTTCCAAGGGGATGGTGGAGCAGATCTCCCTGCGCAGTCTCAAGCTGCGCCACCCCCGTGGCATGGTCAACACCATTCCCTTCGGCGACATCGCCACGGTAACCAACTTCAGCCGGGACTATATCGTCACCAAGCTCGATTTTCGGGTGCGCTACGACACCGATGTGGAGAAGGTGCGCAAGATCATTAAAAAGAAGGTCTACAAGGTGATTTTGAAGAATCCCGATCTTGGCCCCAAGCTGCTCGACAAGATTAAGTCCCAGGGTGTCCGCGAGATGGATGACTCGGCCATGATCATGCGCATCAAGTACAAGACCATTCCCGGCGAGCAGTTCGCCATTCGCAAGGAAGTCTACCGCCTGCTTCAGGAAGCCTTCAAGGAGGCAGGCATCGAGTTTGCCCATAAAAATGTGACCGTCTACATGCCGCCGGAGGCCATGTCGGCCGAAAGGGCCCTGGCCGGGGCCGCCGCCGCGGCGGAACCGCCGCCAGCCGGTAAGTAGGGCGGCATCCTGTCAAGAGGTATTGTTCAACCGCCGTAGGCGTCCGCCAGAAGCTATAAAATACGGTGCGAAATAGATGAGGCGAGGAAGAAAAAGAGCGGCCCTGGGGTGCCTGGGAGCGCTGGTGCTGGTTGCCGCGCTCCTTGTGCTGGTGGTGCTGGCAGCGCCCCACCTGGTCCAGACCCGGGTGTTCAAGGAGCGGATCGTCGAGCAGGTGGCCCAGCACCTCGGTGCCGACATCGCCTACGACGAACTGGATCTGGCCCTTTTTCCACGTCTGCGGCTCGAGATCGGCAATCCCACTTTCGCCCTGCCGGACCGGGCGGTGGTCCATACCGAGACCCTGATGGTCGCCGTCCGGCCGCTGCCCCTGCTGCGGGGAGCGGTTCAGATCACCCGGCTATCCCTGGTGGCGCCCCAGGTGGATCTTTTTGTCAGCGCATCGGCGCCCCCCGCCGAAGATGCCTCTGATACCGAGGATGCCTCTGATACCGAGGATGCCTCTGATACCGAGGATGCCTCTGATACTGAGGAAGCCTCTGATGCAGAGGAAGCCTCCGATAAAGATGGGGTGGCAACACGCGTCAAAGCACTCCTCACCGAGCTCACCACCCTGGCGGGAGATGCCGACATCCAGATGCAAGACGGCCGTCTGCGGCTGCTTAGAGACGGTCGCGTAACCGATACCTGGGAAGCGGTTCGTCTCAGTTATGAAGGGACAGCGGCGACGATGGCGATGAAGATCTCTGCCACCGCCCCCCCCTTTGGCCAGCTCGAGGCCGACCTCCTCATCGAACCGACCTCAATGGATATGGATGGCATCGTCTCGGTGCAGGGACTGGACCTGCCGGGCCTGATCGACCGCATCCAACCCGACAATGGCACGGCAGGCCCCCTGCAGATAACGGCGGGGCAGCTCGATCTGCAGATCCACCTGGCGGCGCAGCAGCAACTGACCGAAACACAGGCGCGGCTGAACGTCACCGGCACGGATCTGCAGCTACGCAAAAACGCGCGTAACGCCACCATCAAAGGCCTGCAGCTGGACGCCGAGGTGATCCACAGCCCCCAGGTCCAGCAGATCGCGCTGACGGCCCTGCGGACGGCCCAGCCCCCGTTGACCCTGTCGGGCAGCTTGACCAGACAGGCGGCGGCCGAGGCCGATGGCCCGGCATCCCATGCCGAAGCCAGCGCCTCGTGGACTCTCCGCATGACGGCCGAACCCATCGATATCGCCCCCCTGCGGTCGTTTGCCCTCGGCATCGGCGGTGACGTGGCCGCCGTTGAGGTTCTGTTCGACATTCTGCGGCAAGGGCGCCTCTCCAACGCCACCGCCACCACCGTCGGCAGCCAGCTGGCGGATCTAAGTGCTTTGGAAAGATGGACGGCGACAGTGGCGGTGGACGACGGTGCGGTTCGCATCCCCCGGACCGAGCTGGATGTGACCGCGATTGCGGGACGCCTTCGCCTCGACGACGGCGACCTCAGCGCCCTTGTGGAGAAGGCCGATCTCATCGGTACGCAGCTATCCGACGGCCGTTTTGAGATGGCGCTGCGATCAGATGCCCAGCCCCTGCAGGCCGAGCTCGCTATCCAGACGGATCTGGCCCAATTGCCCACCCTTCTCGCCAAGATCCTGGACGAAAAGCGCTGGCAGGCCACCAATGACCACATCGCCGATCTCCAGGGCAGGGCAGCGGGCCGGTTCCTGATCGGCGGCCCCATCGACGCGTTGACCTGGGCGGTGGATCTCGACAGCCTGGTGGCCAGCCTGCCCCATCCAAGGTTGCCGTCCCCCTTGGAGATCGACGCCGCCAAGGCCCGTTTTGCCGGGCAAACCCTGGCCGTCGAGACCGTGTCGGCCCGCCTGGGCGAGAGCCGCATCGATGAGGTGTCGGGCGAGGTGGATTTCAAAACGGAGATCGCGGTGCGCGAGGCCTCGGCCCGCCTGGAGCTGTCGGTAGAGGAGCTGCATGCCTGGGCCCGGTCCACCGAGCCCCTCACCGCTGCCGTGGCGCCCATCAGTGCGGCGCAAGGGCGGATAAAGGTCTCCGATCTCTCCTACACGGGACCCCTCACCAAGCTGCGCACGGAAAGGATCGGGTTGACGGCCAATCTGGAGGCGGTCCGCCTGGAATCAGATCTCCTGCCGGCGCCTGTGGAGATCGCAAGCGGAGGGGTATCGCTGGCCGATGGCCAGCTTGGTTTCAAGGCGCTAGCGGCCACGCTCGCCGATGCCCGCCTGTCGATCGATGGTGCGGTGAAAGGGCTCTTCACTGCCAACCGGGGCCTCGCCCTGAGTGCCTCCGGCGAAATCGGCGCCATCGTCGCCCAATGGGCGGTGGCGAAGGGAGGGGCCGATGCACTGATCGATATCCAGGAGCCCATCGCCCTCGGTGAATTGACCCTCTTCTCGAATCTGACGGACGCCGTCCGGATCAATACCCGGCTCGCCCCCCAAAATGGCCCCGAGATCACCGCCGATATCCATTTGGAACCGGACAAAGTGCTGCTCAACGGGCTCACCCTCAAGGATGCCCACAGCGACGCCGAGTTCTCCTTCGCAAAACGCAAGCGTCAACTCCGATCGACCTTTGCCGGCCGTCTGGAGATGCGCTCCCTGGAGAACTTGCTGACGCCATCCATGGCGAGTTTCGGCTGGATTGGCGGGGATCTGCGGATCGCGGTGCAGGAGCAGTCGTGGATGAACGCCCGCATCGACGGGCAATTGCGGGGTGAAGAGATCTACCTGCCGATTGCGCGCCGGGACCCGCTGCTCGTGGCGGCCTTCGCCCTGGAAAGCGCGGACAACCGGGTGGATATCGCGGCCGCCCAACTGCGCTGGGGCGAGACGGCGGTTGGCCTCAGCGGCTGGCTGGAGCAGACCGAGGGGGGCCCCCGCTTTGACCTGCGCGCGGAAGCACCCTATATCGATCTCGAAGCGCTTCTGACCAATCTGCGGACTCCCGACGGCCCACCACCGCAAATCAGGGCCGATGACCGAACGGCCGAGACAGCGTCGAACACGACCGAAGCGGAAGCGCGACCCAGGCCCACAGGGATTTTGGCCCTGGAGATCGACCACCTGGAGTACCAGCGGTACGACTTCCAGCCCCTTGAAGCCGAGGTGGCGGTCGATGGAGACCAGATCCGTCTGAAGCTGAACGAGGCCAAGGTGTGTGAGCTGGATCTACCAGGCAGCCTGCGGTACGGCGCTAAGCAATTGCAGCTGGATCTCAAACCAGCCGCCGTCACGCGGAATGTGGGGCAGATGTTGGGCTGTTTGACGGGAAGACCCATTGAGATGGATGGTCGCCTCTATTTTCTGGCCGATCTGTCCGCCGAGGGCCCCCTCGACTCGGTTCTCAACCAGCTGCAGGGCCCCATCAGCATCACGGCCAACGAGGGGCGCATCTACAAGGCCAATACTTTGGCCAAGGTCCTGGCCCTGGTGAACGTCACCGAGATTTTTGCCGGTCAGTACCCGGGGCTCACCGAGGAGGGCTTCGTCTACCGCGATATCGCGCTGAACGGTCGCTTCGACAAGGGCGTTTTCGTGTTCGACACCTGTATGGTGGACAGCCCCTCCCTCCAGATGACGTGCATGGGCGAAATCGATCTGCCCGCCAATCGGCTGGACGTCAAGGTGCTGGTGGCGCCCTTAAAAACCGTCGATCGGGTGGTCCGGCATTTGCCCATCGCCCGCGACATCCTGGGGGGCTCCCTGGTCTCCATCCCCATTCTCATTGATGGCCCTCTGGAGGATCCCCGAGTGCAGCCCCTCTCGCCCAAGGCCATTGGCGAAGGGGTGCTGAACCTCCTCAAGCGCACCTTTCAGGTCCCGGTGCAAGTCCTCCAGCTGGGGACCGGCACCGGTAAATGATCTTGAACCGCTGTCGGTCCAGCGCACCCCAGAGCGTTTGGGAGGATCCCATGGAAGCGCGCATATGACGAAACCAACAGAGCGCAAAGCGGCCTTGATGGCAAAGATCGTCGCGCTGCGGCAGGAGCTGACCGATCTGCGGGAGATCGAAGCGCGCTGCAGCCAAGCCGAGGCGCGGCTGGCAGCCCTGGAGGCGCGAAATCAGCAGCTGGGCGACAGCACGCCGCTGGGCATTTTCACCATGGACGCCCAAGGGACCATCAGCGGTATCAACCGCAAAATGGTGGCCATGTTCCACCAGCTGTCCATCGAAACGCCAGCGTCCCTGAATCTCTTCACCTGCGAAGCGCTGGTGGCATCGGGGCTTGCGGCAGACCTGCAGCGCTGCATGGCGGAACGACGGGCCGTCATCGCCACCCACGCGTATGCGGGCCCGCTGGATCAGCCTGTGCACTGGTGTCACCACCTCAGTCCGGTCATCGAGGCGGACGGCACCGTCAGCGGGGTCATGGCCGTCGTGGAAGACTGCACCAATCTCAAAATAGCGGAGGCAGCCCTCAAGGAGAGCGAGAAGCGCTACCGCCAGCTCTTCCAGTTGGCGCCCATCGCCATGGTGGAGTGGGATGTCTCCCGGTTGAAGCGCAACCTGGAGGAGATCCGTGCATCGGGTGTCCATGACCTGAAAGACTACCTGGGGCGGCATCCAGAGGAGATTCGCCACTGCTGGGATTTGATCCAGACAGTGGATTACAACCAGGCCTTCCTGGATCTGATGGGGGTTTTAGACCACGACGGCTTTGCGGGCGACTTCATCCCCACCGATTCCCAATTATTTCTGGGCATGGCGCGGGACGTCAGTCTCATGGCCGCCGATGGGAAGGCGAGCGAAGAACGGGAGCTGACGCTGCCAACGACGGTCGGAGAGTCGAAAATCGTGTTGGGCAAAGCGCTGGTGGTACCCGGCTACGAGGACACCCTCGGGCGGGTGGTGATCGCACTGGTGGATATCTCCCAACGCAAACAGGCCGAGGCCGCACTGCGGGAAAGCGAAGGCCGCTATCGGGAACAGGCCATACGAGATGGCCTGACCGGTCTCTACAATCAGCGCTATCTCTATCGGTCGCTGGCCGAATGGATCGACAGGGCCGCGCGGGAGGCAACGCCCGTGTCGCTCATCTTCATGGACCTGGATCATTTCAAGACGGTGGTCGACACCTATGGCCACCTCAATGGCAGCCGTGCCATCCGCGAAGTGGCGCGAACGATCAACGCCTGTATTGAAGCGCCCGCCTATGCGGTGGCCTATGCGGGCGACGAATTTGTCGTCGTCCTGCCGGGATGGGATCAGACCCAGGCGCTGCGTAAAGCGGCCGAGATCCATGATATGGTGCGGCGGACGCCGTATATCCTGGACCAAGAGGTCGAGGTCCGGCTGCAGGCCAGTCTGGGGGTGGCGACCTACCCGGCGGATGCGGACAGTCTGAACGCCCTGATCGCCGCGGCGGACCGCGCCCTGTTCGCCATCAAGGCCGCCGGCAGGGACAAGGTGGGGCGGGTGATGCATCCCCTCTCCAGCGCGCCCCCTCCTCCTGACAACGCCAAATAAGCCCGCCTCAGGGAGATGCGCATGACCCGCAAAAAAGATAATGCGGCCCCGGCCGCTTTGGCTCGCAAGATATTCCTGAGCAAGCCCTTTCGCATTACGGTTCTCCTTCTTCTGGTGTACACGCTGGTCGGCTTTTTTCTGACCCCTTATCTCGTCAAGCGTCAGCTCGTCGCTTACACCACCGAACAGCTTGACCGGCAGGTGGCCATCGCGGAGCTCCGTGTGAACCCATTCGCGCTGACGGTGGAACTGGCGGGCGTTTCCCTCAGCGAAGCAAACAGGGCGCCCATCCTTTCATTCGAGCGCTTCTTCCTCAATTTTGAGCTGAAGAGTCTCTTCCGCTGGGCATGGACCTTTGCCGAGATCGGACTGACGGCGCCCGTTCTCCACGTCGACATCGGCCCGGACGGCATGGTCAATCTCGCCCGGCTGTTGACAGACCTCACCCCGGAAACAGCGGATGCCGACCAAGCACCGCCGGCAGATCCGGATCAAACGGCCCGCCCGCCCCGCTTGGTTGTGGAGCGGCTTACCCTGTTGGACGGACAGGTGGAGATTGTCGACCAGTCGGATCCGACCCCGGCTACTGCGTCGTTCGCGCCGATCAACATTGCCTTTGAAGATTTGACCACGCTACCCGAGGTCAAGGGACCCAAGACGATCACAGCCACGCTGCCCCAGGGCGGCACCCTGGAATGGAAAGGAGAGCTCTCTCTTCAGCCGCTTGCCTCCCAGGCTGAAATCCAGGTGAAGGGGTTGAAACTATCTTCAGTCTGGGAGTTCCTCCAGGACGAGCTCAATCTGGAACGGCCTGGGGGCGCGCTTGACGTGACGGCCCGCTATCGTTTCAGTTGGCGCCAGAAAAAAGCCCAGCTGGCGGTGGACCCAATTCAGATCGACCTTTCCGCCCTCGATCTGACGCTGCGCGGATCCGAGCGATCGGCGCTGACCCTGGAGAAGATCGGCCTCTCCGATGGTCGCTTCGATCTGACCTCGCGTGAGCTGGTGGTGGGGCATTTGGAGGTGGCACGGGGAGAAGTTGCCGTACAAGTGAGCGCGGACGGCCGGCTCAATTGGCAAGATGTTGTGGCGCCCGGCGCTCCTTCCGATCCATCTGCAAATGCGACATCCGCCGAGCCGGGGGAACCTCTTCGGCTGCTGCTGCAAAAGGTCACTCTTGATGAGGTGGCCTTTGCGTATGGGGACCGGAGCCGGATGGAACCCATTGGTTTGGCGGTGGACCGGATCGGTCTCGACCTGTCGGTGGACCTGCGCCTGGCCGCAGATGCCCCCCAGGTGCTGGTCGATGACATCGGTGTGCGCATGGCGGGTCTCACCGGCCGGCAGATCGATACGGATGAACCGCTGGTCCAAATTGAGGCGATTGCCCTTGGCGGCGGGCAGGTGAGTTTGGCGCAGCGATCGGTTGATATCGAGAAGATCTCCCTTACCGATGGGAATGTGGAGTTCTGGCTGGATCCTGAGGGACGTTTCAACTGGGTCCGTTCGACTGCTGGCCGCCAGCGGCGGACGGACCCTTCTGACGGTGGCGGACAGACACTCCAGGCAACGCCCAAGGCCCAGGGACCGCCCTGGTCCGTGCGGCTCGCCCAGCTGGACTTGGCGACATTCGATCTGCGCTTGGCGGATAGACGGCTTTCGTCACCGGAGATTTACGCGCTTCAAAACATCCGCCTGAATCTCCGTGAATTCCGCAGCGACGCCGCGTCGCCCTTTGGATTGGGCCTTGCCTTTGACGTGGCCCAGGGCGGCACCGCCGCGGTAGAAGGGGAGATTGACCTCTCTGGGCCCAGCGTCACCGCCGATGTCGAAATCGATGCGCTCGCTCTGCCCCCTTTGCAGCCCTACCTCGCCCAGGTGGCGCGGCTCTCCCTGGACGCCGGTGCGCTATCCACGGTGCTGGAAGTAGCGCACGGGGTCACGGGCGAGGGCGCTCTGGCCATCAAAGGGGCGACCGTCATCAATGACCTGCAGTTGAACCTGTCTGAAGCCGCCGAGGCCCCTTTCCTGGCGGCCAAGTCACTTGCCGCTGAAGGGATCGATTTCCGCACCGAGCCCGGCAGTCTTGTCATCGAGGAGATTCACTGCGTGGCACCGTCGGGGCAGGTGATCGTCAAAGCGGACCAGACCGTGAACCTCCAGGATCTTCTGATCGCGAATGCGGAAAGTCCTCCGGACGACGCCCCGGCGGCGCCCCGCAAGGCGGCGTTCCCTTACGAGGTGCGACGGGTGCGGCTGGAAAAGGCCCTATTGGATTTTTCCGACTTGAGCCTCACGCCCCAGTTCTCGGCCAAAATCCACGACTTGTCCGGCACCATTGTCGGACTGGCGTCCACGCCCGGCAGTCGCGCTTCCATGAAACTCGAAGGGCGTGTGGACGACTATGGTACCGCCACCATCGAGGGGGAACTGCAACCCCACGATGCGACCGAGTACAGCGATGTGAGCATGCGCTTCCGGAATCTCGAAATGACCCACCTGACGCCCTACTCGGCCACCTTTGCCGGTCGCAAAATCACTTCCGGCAAACTATCGCTGGATCTGGACTACGACATTAAGGCGCGGCGGCTCGAGGGGGACAACCAGATCATTATCGACAGCCTGACCCTGGGGGATCGCGTGGATGGCCCCAAGGTCAAGGATCTTCCCCTGGACCTGGCCATCGCCCTGCTCAAAGACAAGAACGATCGCATCGACATCGGACTGCCCGTGACCGGCGACCTGGACGACCCCAAGTTCAGCTATGGGCACATCATCTGGCAGGCCATCAGCAACCTGCTGGTCAAGATCGCCTCATCCCCCTTCCGGGCCTTGGCCGCCCTGGTGGGGGCCGGAGAGGATAATTTGGATACGGTCTCCTTTGCGTCGGGAAGCGCCAAGTTGCCCCCCCCCGAAGCGGAGAAGCTGGTATCGCTGGCCCAAGCGCTTACAGAGCGCCCGCAACTGGCGCTCGAAGTACAGGGCCAGTTCAGTTCCGAGGCCGACGGCCCGGTGCTCAGCGAGCTGGCGGTCAAGCATGCCATCTCGGCGCAGTTGGGCCTCAGCATCGATGCGGACCAGGATCCCGGGCCTTTGAGCTTCACCGAGCCCCGCACCCAGCAGGCGCTGGGCAGCCTTGCGGGAGAGCGCCTGGCGCCCGATATCCTTGTGGGGCTGCAGGAACGGTACGGCTTGGCGCCAGTGACCCAACCACCCGGCGAGCTGCCCGAAGAGGAAGTGAACGCTTCAGCTGAACCGCCTGCCGCCGACCCGGCAGGCTACTATGCGGATCTCTTCAAGCAGTTGGCAGCGCAATCCTCCATAGAACCAGCAGTCCTTGAACAACTGGCCAGCGACCGCGCAGCCGCCATTATCCGGGAATTGGAGAGCGTCGGCGGTGTGGATAGCGCCCGAATGGCGGCAGTGGCGCCAGCAGCCGCCGAAGCGGTTGAAGAGGGGAGCGTGGCCGCCAAGCTCAAGATCGTCGTGCTGGAATAGGTGGCTCTAGCAGTACGGCCGCAGCAGTTCTCCACACCGGCACCCGCTAGCGCGATGGCGCATCCGGCGCGTCCATGGCCGGCTGAAGCGGGTCATCGGACTGTCCGACAAGCCAGCCGCCCCCCAGGGCCTTGTAGAGATTGACGTAGGCGTTGCGGTAGAGCTGCTGCAGCTCGGAAAGCTGCAGTTCGGCCGAGAAGAGCGTGCGCTCGGTGTCAAGGACCTCCAAATAGCTGCTCACCCCTCGGTCGTAGCGACGTTTGGAAAGCGCGTTGGCGTTTGCAGCGGCCTGCTGCTGGCGCTGGGTGGCGGCCAGCTCTCTGCGGTAAGTGGCGATCTCCACCAGGGCGTCCTCCACCTCCCGGAAGGCTGTCAGGACGCTGTTTTCATACTGGTAGAGGGCCTGCTGAGTCCGCTGCTCCTCGATCTCCACCCGTCGTTTGTTCTTGCCGAAATCCACGATGGGCCCCAACACCCGTCCCAGCACCGACCAGGCCCCGCCCTCGTTGGTCACCGAGCCCAATTCCGTGCTGGCAACACCCAAGGTGCCGGTCAGGCTGAAAGCGGGCAGGCGCATCGCCACGGCCACGCCGATGCGGTTGGTCTGGGCCTCGAGCTGATAGCGGGCCTGGAGAATGTCCGGGCGGTTTTCCAGGAGATCGGCCGGGATCCCCACGGGTATCTCCGGCGGTTGGGAAATGGCGGATTGTGGATCACTGGTGTCGATGGACCCGGGCAAGCGCCCCAGCAGCACACTGAGACGGTTTTCGATGAGGGCGATGGAGCGCTCGTAGAAGGGGACGGCGGCGGCGGCGATCTCCTTTTGTATCTGGGCCTGGTTGACGTCCAACTGGGCGATGTTGCCCTTGGCGAAGCGCTGCGCGATGATGTCAAGACTGTCCGTTCGGGAGGCGAGCGTTTCCTGGGAAATGGTCAAGCGGCGCTGGAAGTCCAGGAGCTGGTAGTAGCTGGACACCACCTCGCTGATCAGCAGCAGTTGGGCGGCCCGCAGGCCGAACTGGGATGCCGTCAATTCTGCTCGTGCGGCGTCCGTCGCACGCCTGTACTTGCCCCAGAAATCGATTTCCCAGCTCACTGGCGCGGCCAGGAAGACGCTCGAGTTGGTGTTGGGCGATCGTGAGCCGCCGCTGAAGTTACCCCGCTGCGCACCGGCCTCGACATCCGCCCGGGGATAGCGGTCGGCCTGGTTGAACCCGACCTCTGCGCGGGCCTGCTCGATGCGGCTCATGGCGATCATGACCTCCCGGTTGTTCTGCAAGGCGAAGATCACCAGTTCTTCCAGTTGCCGGTCCTCAAAGAGCTCCCACCATTTCAGGTCACTTGCGGGCGCACTGGGCATGAGGGCGGTCCGATAGGCGCTCGGTGTCTGCGCCTCGGGTTTTTGGAAATCGGGGCCGACAGCGCAGCCGGTGTGAACCAGGATGCCCATCAGCAGCGGCAGCAGGTATGTTCTAAGGGGGCTGTAGGCGGTCATTGACACTTACGCTTTCTCTTCTTGCAGCGCGCGTTTCTTTTCGTATCCAGCAAGTTTACCGACGAAGATGAACAGCATGGGGTAGAAAAAGACACCCAGGAGGGTCGCGACGGACATCCCTCCCAACAGCGCCATACCCATCACCACGCGCGCTTCGGCACCGGCGCCGGAGGCGACCACGAGGGGAAAGACGCCGAATATAAAAGAGAAGGCCGTCATCAGGATGGGGCGGAAGCGCAGCTGGGCCGCCTTGACGGCGGCGTCGAAGAGGCTCAATCCCTTGTTGAACTCGATGTTGGCGAACTCGATGATGAGGATGGCGTTTTTGGCCGCCATGGCGATGAGCATGACCAGGGCGATCTGAGCGAAGATGTTCAGTTCGTAGCTTGGGCTCCCCAGGCGCGCCAGAAACAGGGCCAGGAAGGCCCCGAAGACGGCAAAAGGCGTGCCCAGGAGGATGCTCATGGGAAGCGACCAGCTCTCATACTGGGCGGCGAGAATAAGGAAGACGAAGAAGAGTGAGAAGACAAAGACAATGGCACCCGAGCCGGCGGCCTGTTTCTCCTGAAAAGACATGTTGCTCCAGGCGTACCCCATGTCGGCAGGCAGGGCTTCCTGGGCCACCTGTTCCAGTGCGCTCAGGGCCTGCGCGGAACTGTAGCCGGGTGCCGGGCTGCCGGTGAGTTCAATGGCCCGATAGAGGTTGAAGCGGTTGGTGAATTCCGGCCCGGCGATGGCCTCGACCCTCACGAAAGCGCTCAACGGGATCTTGATGCCATCCCAGATTTTCACAAAGAAGAGATTGATCTGCT
>JASJCL010000023.1 GCA_030066015.1 Desulfosarcinaceae bacterium
GTTGCTTGACGCTGGTTGGCGGTCGGGTCAAGGCACGCCCAAAGGAGGGGTATGATCACCGGCCTCAATGGTATTGTCATCATTGTTGGCAACTATGGTAGTGGTAAGACGGAAGTGTCCATCAATCTCGCCGTCCAGGCCAAAAGGGCTGGCCGCGATGTCCGCGTGGCGGATCTGGACCTCGTCAATCCCTATTTCCGTACCCGTGAGGCGCGGGCGCTTTTCGACCGTATGGGGATACCCCTCGTGCTGCCGCCGGGGCAGTACATGCAAGCCGATCTTCCCATTCTTGATCCGGCGGTGGCGGGTCTGATTCGCCGCGATAGTGACCTGACCATCCTCGACGTCGGCGGTGATGACGTGGGCGCCACCGTGTTGGCAGCCTTAGCGGACGCCTTGCGAAACCGCGACGCCACGGTGCTGCAGGTGATTAATCCAAATCGGCCTTACACCGACACGGTGGCGGGATGCCTGAGGGTTCAGGCGGAGATAGAGTCGCGTAGTAAGCTCAAGGTGACGGGTTGGATCGGCAATGCCAATCTCATCGACGATACGACCCTTGAGGACCTTTACGCGGGATACACCTTCGCGAAACAGGTGGCCGATCGTAGCGGACTGCCCCTTTTCGGCATTACGGCCATGGGAGCGTTGGCGGCGCAGGTCGATCCAGAACGACTGACATGTCCGATCCTGCCCATGCAGCGCCAACTGGTACCGCCCTGGCTGAAGGCCGGAAAGATCTAATCATTGATGCGCGAACGTGATATGAAATTCAGGTGAAGAGTTCCTGTCGATGCGTATGCGCTGCGGCAGTGGCTGTCATCCGTAGAGGGGGATAAACGGCGTATGGCTTATGAGCACTGTATTGAAACCGAACGTTGCAAGGGGTGCGGCCTCTGTGTGGCGGTGTGTCCGAAGAACGTATTGGAATTGGCGACCGAGGTGAATACCAAGGGCTATTTTCCGGCCTTTCGGGCCCGTCCGGACGACTGTATCTACTGCGCCATCTGTTGTAACATGTGTCCTGACGTGGCCATCACCATTGCCGCAAGCGAAGATGAATCTGCCTAATGCGCAGCCTTTCAGCGGTGCGCGGGATGTTGGCTGAAGCGCTGACCACAGGAGGGTCGATATGGCAAAAGTGCTGATGAAGGGCAACGAGGCGATCGGGGAGGCCGCCATCCGCGCCGGATGTCTGAATTATTTCGCCTATCCCATTACGCCGCAGTCAGAGGTTGCAGAGTACCTCTCACGCCGCATGGGCGAGGTGGACGGCGTCTTTCTGCAAGGAGAGAGCGAAGTCGCCGTTTCCTATATGATATTCGGTGCAGCCGGTGCCGGTGCGCGGGTCTTCACAACCTCTTCGAGCCCTGGGATCAGCCTGATGAGCGAAGCGATGAGCTACATCGCCGCAGCCCAGTGCCCGGCCGTTTTCGTCAATATCATGCGCGGTGGACCGGGACTCGGCGGTATTCTGCCCTCTCAGGGCGATTATTTTCAGGCCACCAAGAGCGTCGGGCATGGTGATTTCCGCCTTTTGGTGATGGCGCCCGCCAGCGTTCAGGAAGCCGTCGAGATGACGATGCAGGCGTTCCCGTTGGCGGAGAAATACCGCAACCCGGTGATGATTCTGGGAGACGGTCTCATTGGCCAGATGATGGAGCCGGTGGAGTTTCCCGACCATCTCAAGGTGGAACCGGTCGACAACAGCAGCTGGGCCACCAGCGGTATGGACCATCGCGGCAGCAAGACCCGCAACCTGGTCAAATCCCTCTTTCTGGACCCCGCTGCGCTCAACAACAACAACCTGGTGTTGAAGGCAAAATATGAGCGGATGCAGCGGGAGGAAGTGCGCTGGGAGACTTACAACGGCGATGGGGATTATGATGCCCTCATTGTGAGCTATGGCACAATGAGCCGGGTCTGTCGCACCGCCATCGACAATATGCAAGCGGAAGGCCTCACGGTGGCCATGCTTCGTCCCCAGACGCTCTTTCCGTTTCCCGAACAAGCGGTGTACGAGGCCGCCACCCGCGAACAATGTCGTGTGGTGATCAGTGTCGAGATGAGCATGGGGCAGATGGTGGAAGATGTCCAACGTAGCGTCAAAGGCCACCGGCCGGTGCAGTGGTACGGCAAATGCGGCGGAGAAGTTCCTACCCCTGAAGAGATCGTCGAGGTGGTCACCGAGTCCCTCGCAGCGAACTAATCTGCTCGCGGCCCGCGACTGCATTGCCATCCAACCCTGGGGCCCGCTCACCAGTTGATGGCGAAGATAACCCAAGGAGTCACACCATGGCAAAAGGCAAGACATTCTCAAAACCGAAAGCCCTCAGCGACGCCCATACACACTACTGCCCCGGATGCACCCACGGCATCATCCACCGTCTGGTGGCCGAGGCCATCGACGACCTGGGTATTCGCGGCCGAACCGTTGGGGTCGCTCCGGTTGGGTGTGCCGTATTGGCGTACAATTACTTTAACTGCGACTTCCAGGAGGCGGCCCATGGACGGGCACCCGCCATGGCCACCGGTATCAAGCGCGTTCGGCCCGACCTGATGGTTTTCACCTACCAGGGGGACGGTGACCTGGCGAGTATCGGCCTGGGCGAAATTGTCCACGCGGCCAACCGCGGCGAGAAATTCACCACCATCTTCGTCAACAACGCCATCTACGGGATGACAGGCGGTCAGATGGCGCCAACGACAATGCCGGATCAACGCACCACGACCTCGCCCTTCGGCCGCAAGGCCGACGAAGTGGGCATGCCCATGCGCATGGCAGAACTTCTGGCCAGCTTGGCCACACCGGCCTATGTCACCCGGCAGGCCGTGCTCAGACCCAAGCACATCAACAAGGCCAGAAAGGCGATCAAGCAGGCGTTCACCTACCAGGTCGCGAGTCGCTGCTTCACCTTCGTGGAGGTGGTCAGTACCTGCCCCACCAACTGGGGAATGACGCCCACAGATGCCATCGACTGGGCCGAGGAGACCCTTTTACCGTATTATCCCCTGGGAGAATTCAAGGTTCCCGAATAGGTGCGGCGGGGTGTGGCCGATTGAGACAGATACCCGTGGGCTGTACACGGCCCCGGTCCGATCATCGCGTCTCGGCGATGAAGACCGGGTGACGTTAGTTAAGGAGGCGTAATGCAGAGTGAGATCATGTTCGCCGGTTTTGGCGGCCAAGGCATATTGCTCAGCGGAAAACTGCTGGCCCTCGCCGCCATGGAAGAGGGCGCCGAAGTGTGCTGGATTCCCTCTTATGGTCCTGAAATGCGTGGCGGGACAGCCTATTGCACGGTCGTCATCGGCGATCGCCCCATCGGGTCACCCATCATTCGCAACCCTCGCCACCTGATCGCCATGAATCGCCCATCTCTGGAAAAATTCGCCCCCGTTGTCAAACCGGAGGGCGTCATTTTGGTCAACAGCTCTTTGATTCCCATCGACAGTGGTCGTGATGACGTCGATGAGCTCAAGGTTCCGACCGTGGAGATTGCCCGTGAGCTGGGCAACGTCCGCTGCGCCAATATCGTCGCCCTGGCGGCCTTCGTGGCCCGCACACAAGTGGTCAAGCTGGAGAACCTGCGCGAGTGTGTCAAAACCGAATTCGCCCGGAAACCAAAGGTAATTCCCGTCAACATGGAAGCCATCGAGGCGGGCGTAAAGGCTGCCGGCGGAATCCCATGACATCGAAACGCGATCTCGCGGATACGCCCTTTCAAGCGCCCGAGCACTTGTTGGCCATCGCGCCCTATGTCCCCGGCAAGCCCATGACCGCGCTGGAGCGCGAGTTGGGTATATCGGACGCTGTTAAGTTGGCCTCCAATGAAAATCCGTTGGGCCCCAGCCCGGCGGCGGTGGCGGCCATTGAAGACCATCTGGGAAACCTGCACCGTTACCCGGACGGCGCCTGTCACGATTTAACCCAAAAGCTGGCCGACAAACATCAACTGGCCCCGGAGGAGGTGGTGCTGGGCAATGGATCGGATGAGATCATCGGCTTGCTCGCCCAAACCCTGTTGGGACCCGGCGACGAGGCCATCATTCCGAGCCCCTCCTTTCTCATGTATGAGATCGCGGTGCGCAGCATGGGGGCGTCGCCTCGATTCGTGCCGCTCAAGGGATTGGCCATCGATCTGGATCAATTGGCGGCCGCCGTTGGCGAACGCACACGGATGATTTTTGTCTGCAATCCCAACAATCCCACCGGAACCGCCATCTCGGTGTCCGCCATGCAGGCATTTCTGGATCAGCTTCCCGCCGACGTCGTCGTGGTAGTAGACGAAGCCTATATCGAATTCGCCAGCGATCCGAACTGCTTCAACTGCCTGCGGGACGGTCGCGGAGATCCGCGTCTGGTCGCTCTGCGGACCTTCTCCAAAGCGTATGGTTTGGCAGGCCTGCGGGTGGGATTTGGGGTGATGGCGATGGCGCTGAATGACCTGCTGCATCGCATACGGCCCCCCTTCAATGTCAACAGCTTGGCCCAAGTGGCGGCGGCCGCCGCTCTTGCGGACGACGTGTTTTTAAACCGCTCCGTCGAGCTGGTGCACACCGGTCTGCGGCAGTTGCGGGCGGACTTGGACAACCTCGGCCTTGCCCACCACCCCACCCAAGCCAATTTCTTTTTGATCGATGTGGATCGGCCGGCAGACCTGTTGTTCCAGCAGCTGCTCCAACACGGTGTGATCGTCCGCTCCATGCGCGCGTACGGATTTGACAGCTCCATCCGCATCAACGTTGGGCTGCCGGAGGAGAATGCACGTTTTATCAGCGCCTTGAAAGCTGTTTTAGCCGAAGCTTGAAGCGATCCCGAACGCCGCGACGCCGCTCTGAACCATCCTGTTAAACCTCATGCGCTCCTGAGGCCGCACACCCGGCGACATCTGGCTGCGCACCCAGAAGAGAAACCACCATGACTGCACCCACCACAGAGGCGAGCAAAACGTCCGAACCCGCTGGCGCTGATCGACCGCTCCTCATCACCATTGACGGCCCTGCGGGTGCCGGCAAAACCACGATCAGCCGAATGCTGGCGGCCCGTCTGGACTATGATTATATCGACACCGGCGCCCTCTATCGGGCGGTGGCATTGGCGGCCACGGAAGCCGGCATCGCCGGCGATGACGATGACGGGCTCGCCAAACTCTGCAGCGCCCTGACACTGGGATTCCGCCGCCAGGGCGACACCTTGCGGCTGATCAGCAATGGGCGCGATGTCAGCGACCTAATACGAACCCCAGAGCTTACCATGCAGGCCTCGGCCATCTCCGCCCGCCCCGTGGTGAGGCTCTATCTGCTCACTGTACAGCGGGAACTCGGGGCGAACAAGAAAGCGGTTTTTGAAGGTCGTGACATGGGGACGGTGGTCTTCCCCGAAGCGGACGTTAAATTTTTCCTCGACGCGGATTTGGAGATTCGGGCCAAACGGCGATTCAACGAACTGAGAGCCGATGAAAGGGTGGCCCTTTCCGAAGTGCAGCGCCAGATGGCAGAACGTGATCGAAATGACAGCACCCGCACACTTGCCCCCCTCAAACCCGCTCAAGACGCCATTCGGATCGACTCCACGGTGATGAATCGCGAGACGGTCCTGAGACGGATGTTGACGGTCGTCTCGGCCGCGGCGAAACCTTCCAAGTAGGTGAAACTGAAAAATAATCATTGCATTCAAATTGGCCTTCGGGTATATGGGCTGGATTATGCAATCCCACGTGGATTGACTAAAATTTTGGCTAAGGGGGTATTGGTTTTCAATGGAGAACATCGTTAACGACAACGCAGCAGAAAACGAGAATGATCAGACGGCAGTACCGGCGGAAGCGTCTTCCGATGCAGACGCGCCCGGCAAGATCACCAGCCTGGATGACTTTCCGGACGAGGGCAGCATGGAAGAGCTGATGGACCTCTATGAAGAGAGTTTCAAACAGTTCGCCGAAGGGGAGGTCGTCATCGGTAAAATCATTTCGGTGGATAAAGATCACGTCCTGGTTGATATCGGCTACAAGTCCGAAGGGCAGATCTCGATCCGCGAGTTCAAAGATGCCGAGGGCAACATCTCCGCCGCTGTGGGTGACAGCGTCGAGGTCATGATCGAATGGTGGGACGAGGAGAATGAGGTCGTCGTCCTGTCCAAGGAGAAGGCCGAAAAGGTCAAGGTCTGGGAGGCGATCAAGGTCGCCTACGATGCCGATGAGACTGTAGACGGTACCATCGTCAGCCGCGTCAAGGGTGGCTTCTCGGTGGATATCGGCGTCAACGCCTTTCTACCCGGCTCCCAGGCGGATCTACGCCCCATCCGCAATATGGACGAGCTGGTGGGAAAATCCTTCAGCTTCAAAATTCTCAAATATAACCGCAAGCGCAGCAACATCGTCCTCTCCCGTCGCGTACTGCTGGAAGAGGAGCGCGAGACCAAGCGGGCCGCCACGCTGGCCTCGATCCACGAGGGCAAGGTGGTGGATGGTGTGGTCAAGAACATCACCGAATACGGTGTGTTCGTCGATCTGGGTGGTGTAGACGGGCTGCTGCACATCACCGATATCTCCTGGGGCCGCGTGAAACATCCTTCCGAAATGTTCTCCGTCAGCGACGAGATTACGGTCAAGATCCTCAACCTCGATCTGGAACGCGAACGGGTCTCCCTCGGCATGAAACAGCTTACCGAGGATCCCTGGAACACCGCGGCAGAGAAATACCCGGTGGAGTCCAAGATCAAGGGCCGCGTGGTCAGCCTCACCGACTATGGTGCATTTGTGGAGCTGGAAGAGGGGATCGAAGGGCTCATTCATGTGTCTGAAATGTCTTGGACGCGCAAGATCCGTCACCCCTCCAAGGTGGTTTCGGTGGGCGACCAGGTGGATGCCGTTGTTCTGGACATCAAGCCCGATGCCCGCCGCATCTCCCTGGGGATGAAACAGGCAGTGCCCAATCCGTGGGATGTGATCAGCGACAAGTACCCCGTGGGCACCACCATCGAGGGCAAAATCAAGAACATTACCGACTTCGGCCTTTTTATCGGGATCGACGAGGGGATCGACGGCCTGGTGCATATCTCGGACATCTCCTGGACCAAGCGCATCAAGCATCCCAGCGAAGCCTACAAGAAAGGCGACCTCGTCCAGGCCATCGTTCTGGAGATCGACAAACAGAATGAACGCTTCTCGCTGGGCATCAAACAGCTCAACCAAGATCCATGGGAAACCGTTGCCGAACGTTACGAGGTGACCAAGGAGATTACGGGCACCGTCACCAACGTAACCGACTTCGGTGTCTTTGTTGAGTTGGAAGAGGGCATTGAGGGTCTCATCCACGTCTCAGAAATCAGCAAGGAGAAGATCAAGACCCCGGTGGGCATGTTCGAGATTGGGGACATGGTCAGTGCTCGGGTGATGAACATCAACAGTGACGATCGCCGGATCGGCCTCTCCATCAAGCGTCTGGACATGGAGGATGACCAGAGCATCCTGGCCGATTACGTCAACACCATGAAGGAGAGCACCTCCACCGAATTTGGCGACATCCTGAGGGAAGGTCTGCAGGAGAAGCTCAACGGCGACTAAACGATCGCCCACCCACCACACAACCAACATCTCCGGGCCGGCAACTGCGACAAGCAGGGCCGGCCCGGCCGCTTTGCGCTATCGGTGCGAGCTGATTCGCAACGAAGCCGCGCAGCGAATCCAACGCCTACAGGTGACCGTCTATGTTCACTCGCCGCCATCCTATCCTATTCTTTATCCTCTGCCTATCCGCATTGGGCGTCGCTACCGTAATCGTCGTAGCTGCGCTGATCTGGCGCCTTGCGCCGTCAGACAAAGCGTTACGGGGAGAGAAGATCGCCGTCATCGAGGTCAGCGGACCCATTGTGGACGCGCGCCCGACCCTTGAAAGCCTCTCCCGTTTTCGTGATGAACCCGCCGTGAAGGCCCTGGTACTGCGCATCGAGTCACCCGGCGGTGGCGTGGGCCCATCTCAGGAAATCTATGCGGAGGTGCTGAAGACGAGATCGGTCAAGCCTGTCGTGGCCTCAATGGGCGCCGTCGCCGCATCGGGCGGCTACTACATTGCTGCTGCGGCTGATGGAATTGTGGCCAACCCAGGTACGGTCACCGGCAGCATTGGCGTCATCATGGGCTATACCAATTTCAGTCAACTTCTTGAACGCGTCGGTTTGACACCGGTCGTGATAAAAAGCGGCGCGTTTAAAGATACGGGTTCCCCAACACGCCTAATGACGGACCAGGAAAAAGCGTTGCTGCAAGGCGTCATCGACGACATGCATCAGCAATTTGTCTCGGCCATTGTAGCGGGCCGCAAGATGCCGGCTGATAAAGTCGCCGCCCTTGCAGATGGTCGCATCTTTTCCGGCAACCAGGCCAAGTCCCACGGACTCGTTGATCGATTGGGTAACTTTGAGGATGCGGTCGATTGGGCCGCCGAGTTGGGCGGGATCATTGGAAAGGCCGAGACCGTTTATGAAGAGGAGGACGACTTCAAATTGTTGCGCTACCTGATGCAGGCTATTCAGAAGGTTTTTGTGCAATCAGCGGGGACCACCCCACAATTGGAGTACCGCTACACGCCGGACTGAGACGCCGAAGCGGAATTGGCACCAAAGATTCACGATCACCGATGCTGCATCTTGTACCTTTATGCACACAAGTGTACGAAAAAAAACAATCCACTTGCCTCAACGCCTTCAGACACGGCTCAGCGACCCGATTACAATATTGATCACTGCCGTTGGTAAAAATTGTAATCTCGTGTAGGCGTCCAGCAGCCAGCCCACGGTCTTTTTTCTACCAATCACTACTTCGACCGGCTATCTGATCACTGCAAAAATCACCTCCTTCATCTTTAACCTTTCGATATACTGATAAAACCTCAGTAAGTTTACGCTCCACCGACATCCGCAGATCCAGCGCACACGTCGCCGTGCGGTTTCGTTTACCATCGAAAAACTGCGATGGTATGAAAACTGCTTTTGTTTCTGCCACAACAGTCGCCGACTTCCTGTCGACGACTTCAACCATAACGGATTTTAGCGCTATTAACTGAGACCTGGACGTGATTGCCTTTTTAATTGAAGGCACGAACCTGTAGTCGGCGAAAGATATAGACCGCTTTCCCGGCGCATCGCTGGATCGTACGTAGTCGCAGAGAAGCCTGGCTTTTCGATATCCGTTAGCCAGCCATTAGTTCCCAGAATCCTCTTCACCGCTTTGAATTCGTGCGTGATCGCTGCGAGCCAGCGTCGTGCGGCCTTTCAGCACGGTCGATAGCAGCACTCGAATTCAAGGGCGTCATAGGCAGCAATTATTCGGGATGAAAGGTTTCATCTACCGGCGTCGGTGCGGCCATGCCGGTCCCCGATGGTATGAACCGCATCCTGTCCGACCCACAAAAGGATCTTGATTGTCAGATTCAGGAGGCAGTGAATGTTTACGGTTTTAGAAAATGGCGGCGTTTTCATGTATGTCATCCTGGGGGTTTCCCTCATTGCCCTGGCTTTGTTCTGCGAGCGTTCTAGTCTTCTCTACCTCCGCTTGAAGCTCAATATGGACAAGGCGTTCAAACGCGTCATGATGCCGCTTGAGCGCGCCAACTATCGCGGCGCCTTGGAAGAGTGTGCGCGCATCGAAACCCATCCCCTGGGGCGTATTCTCAAGGCCGGCCTGATGAAATCCGACCGCAAGGACAAAGACATTGAGCGTGCCATGGAAGAGAAGATTCTTTCGGAAGTCCCCAAGATCAAGGCGCGCATCAATTTTCTAACCCTCTTCGCCAACATATCCACTCTATTGGGACTGCTGGGAACCATTATGGGGCTCATCACCGCATTCCAAAGCGTCAGCAGTGCCAATGAAGCGATGAAGCAGGAGGTGCTGGCACAGGGCATCTCCATGGCCATGCTCACCACCGCAGCAGGTTTGGTGGTCGCCATTCCTTGTCTGGTCGGCTTTTACATACTGACCAACCGAACGGATTTCTTCATGGATCAATTTGAAGAGAAGGCGTTGGCCATGGCGAATACCCTCAGTGCCCTGAAGCGTGACGGGAGGATCTGATGGCCTGCTTCTCCAGAGTACGTCGCAACAGGGAGATGGATGACGAGATCAACATGGTGCCAATCATGAACATGTTCATGGTCCTCATTCCCTTCTTGTTGATGTCGGCCAGCTTCTTTCACATCAAGGCGATAAATACCAGTGTGCCGGTATTGGCAGAAGGAAGTCAAGAGGACCATGCCGAGAAGCAAATTAGCGTCACTGTTGTCGTAAAGCTGCGAATCGACGGCATAAATACCTCGTCTCTCAGCAATGACCTTAGCAAGAAAGAACTCGCCGATCTCGAAGGGGATTTCTCCTTTGACGCCGGCAACGAGAAGGCCTATGCCGCTTTTAGCGAACACTTGATGAAGGTAAAAAAGCGCTACCCGAAGAGTGATACGCTGATCATCATCCCGGCAGAGGATATTATCTACGACACGATCATCCAGACGATGGATGTGGCCCGAAAGACGGACGAAGACACCTTGTTTCCGAACGTCGTACTGTCGGCCTCGTTAGGGTAGGAGTGCTAAAATGGCGCTGGGTTCGATGCGACAAAAAAGAAAAACGTTTACACCACCGAGGCTGATGATCACATCCTTAATGGATATGTTCACCATTATCCTGATATTCCTCCTATTCTCATTCTCCGACAACCCGGAGACCATTACGCTTGACGCCAACCTTGATCTTCCGCGTTCTGAGGCGAAATTGGATCACGAGGAATGTATTCGCCTCGTTTTTACCCGAGACAGTCTGAAATTGGAAGATGAAGTAATCGCGACAGTTCAAGAAGGGCACATCGTTGGTCTGGATCCGAAGAACCTAAAAAACTCCGAACTGTATAAAAAACTGCGGAAGATTTATGAGGATTCAACGACCAACGCCGCGCCATCCATGAACATAGAAGAGGCGGTTGCCGAAGATGATACGGCGGCGACGCGCGATCTGAATATACCAGACAAGAAAAAGCCACTGCTGTTCTTATGCGACAAGCAACATACCTTCAAATCGATCAATCAGGTCATCAAGACAGCTGGTATGGCAGGATTTCCAAACTTCCAATTCGCCGTTTTGAAGAAGTAGACTAACGATTGGAGACTTAGATGAGGACCACCATCTACACGCGTTTTCAAACCTGCTTCACCATCATTTTATTTGTCGGTCTGTTGTTTCTCTGTCCCAGCAACGCTGGTGCTGAAGGTGCCCAGTTATCCGGCAAAGCGACGGGCACGGCAACCGAGGGCGGGAGCAATGGGCTGCAGCGGCGTATCGATTTCGGAAACTCATACATTCTGGGACAAAGTATCAAATCGGGCGCTGTTTATCTGCTGCATCGAAAGAAAAGCGAGATCAAAAGCATGTTGCACTATCGTGAAAACTATCGCGAGGAGATTCTCGAATCGTTCAGTGTCGATGAAGATCAGATCAGAGAGAACAGTGGTGCCAGCTTTTCCGAAGAGGGCCTCATGACGCCCCATAAAAAGACGGTAAAGAAATAACCTCGACGAACAACACCGTCCACCGAAAGAGGTGATCCATGGCCCCATCCGTATCCAACAATACCGCTAAACGCACGGTAGTCCAAATCTTCGTATTCCAAGGCGTTACCTTTATTGGTCAGGACTGTTTCTCGCAAGAGCGGATCAGTATCGGTAGTAGTGCTGAAGCGGATTTGGTGCTTGAAGGGCAGGGGATTGGCGACATTCAAGCATTCGTCTACCTGAAGGACGATCAGATCATTATATCTGACCGAGCGACCAATGGGGTACGGATCAACGGGACCTTTCAAAAAACCGCAATGCTGCGATCTTTGGATTTGGTCGATATTGGACCATACACCCTGAAAATAAAAGTGATCAGCGGCGATACACCCGAATCCAACCATATCAAACGAGAACCATCCCCGTACACTGAACAGACGACGGTGCACTCAAACGCTCAGGCGGCGCCACAAGAACGATACACCCATACCAAGCTAACACCGGTTTCTTCGCGGGCAGCTTCTGGCACAACATCGATGCAGGTAGATACATCATCCCTATCCAACGCCGGGGCCGAAGCTGAAGATCCCGGCGATGCCTTTGCCGATTTTTTTCAATTTTATCCCGATCCGACCACCATCAAGTATGACCTTGTTTTTTACGGGCAACTAAAGCCATCCGTAAAGCCTACCGCTGCAAAAGCCGCACTACGGCGGCTGTTTAGAGCGGAGTCGGAACAGATTGAGGGGTTGTTTCAGCAACCGCGTGTCGTCGTAAAGAAAAACCTTAGCTACCAAAAGGCACAACAATTAAAAGTCATTTTTGAAAAAACAGGTGCACAATGTCAATTGGAACCGGTTGATGACCAAACCTTGCTAGTAGACGATTTTGAATCGATCGGTGTTGATAAGAAGAAGAGTAACGTTTCAGCCAACCCCGAAACGCCGCCCCCCATTCCAGAAAAGCAATCTTTCCCAACCCCACCGATACAGGCGCTTCAGCCGGAAGACTTGGCATCCAAGTTGGAACAGGGGGCTGATCTTAACCCATCGACCCAAACACGATCCGAGCATCACGACTCGTCGGCCCAAGTCACCGCGACAAAAATCGTCAAAGCTGGCGATGACGCAGAAAATGAGATGGCGGTCGCTGAAAACATCACCCGTGCACAAGAAAGCACAGCGGATCATGTACAGCAGGTGGCAACTGGATACCACGCTCCCGATGAGAACGATCCCTTCACCACGGTGGGCATCTATGATGAGGATGATGAAGATGACGATGATCTGGATGCTGCTTTCCAGCTAAGAGACAGGGTCCTTTGTGGCGCGGAAGGGCTATCAACCGGCGCCGACAGTCAGGTTCAGATCGTGAAATTGCGCAACGATCAAATCCTTGACATTCACTATCTCAATAAACGCCAACGGTACACCATCGACTACAAAGGGCAGAAGTTCCGTCTTGCGGAATCCCGACGAAATGCCCCCGCCTGGTTCTATTTCAACGATCAATTGGCCGGACGCATCGAATCTGCCGGTGAAGGTGTCATCAGTACCAGCCGTCTCATGCGAGATATGAAACCATGGCGTAAGCGCAAGCAACTGTTTCGGCGGGAGATGCCCACTGATGGCTGCGTCCTGATCCACGACGGTGACTTCGAATACCGTCTGTCGATTTGCGACGTGGCACCCCCGGCAGCGGTCAAACTACCGCCCAAAGAGAAGCGCCATCCGTATAAACACGCGGCGACTTCGTTCGTATTTCACATCGTCTTCATTGCATTTTTAGGTCTCTTCCCAAGCTTCAATGCAGATGACAGCGAATTGGAAAGCCATTTTGTCCAGTTGGATCAGCAAGAGTTGGCCGAATTGGAGAAGATCATCAATCCCAAACCCAAAAAACCTGCCCCACCACCGCCACCAAAAAAGATCGAACCGCCGCCAAAACCCGTTGTCCAGAAGAAGATACCTGTGACCAAAGTGAAACCCAACAAGGTCGCCAGCAAAAAGAAATCCAAAAAACCCAAAGTCGCCAGCGTCAGCCGGCATCCCAAGGCGGGCGGCGGACATGGAAAGGGCAATGTCGTCAACCGCGACGTCAACCAAGCCGGTCTTCTCAGCATGCTGGGAGACAGCGTGGGATTTCAGCCACAGGCGGCCGTGGCCGCCGTCACCAATCTGGACGCCGTCACCGCTTCTGGCGGAATCGCAAAGACCAATTTCAAGGTTGGCGGTATCGTTGGCAAATTGGGCACGGAGAAAATATCTGTACCGACCGGCGGCATTGTCGCCACCAAAGGCGCCAAGCAAGTGCTTCGTAGTATCGGTGCATCGGGACCTGGAAAAGTCGCCGCCCTCGAGAAAGGCCAGATCGGACAAAAACAGGTCGCGGGCACCGTCACTGCAAGCTTGACGAAGTCGGTGCTGATCCAGGGCGGAATGAGTCGTCAGGCCGTCAAACGCGTCATCGACCAGCACCTTGACGAAATTACCTATTGCTACGAGACAGCCCTCATATCCAACCCGAGCATTATGGGAAAGATGATCTTCGAGTGGCGAATCCTGATGGATGGCGATGTTGGAGAGGTTCGTATCAAGTCTTCAACGGTCAATTCTCATGAGATTCACTCTTGTATCAAGGCCGCTATTAAAACCTGGCAGTTTCCTAAACCGAAAGGCTCTACCGTAGTTGTCTCGTACCCCTTTATTTTCGACGTTGTTGGCTTTTAAGGAGTTAATCTGATGAAAACTGTAGTTCTATGGCTTTTTGCGCTGCTGTTGTCCATTTCCAGTGTCGTTCCAGGCTACTGTGCCGACGACGATGAAGGTGAGAAGGTGTACGCGATTCAGGAGCGGATCTATCATCGCAACCACGAACTGAGCATATCCGGCGGCTATATTCCCAACGAAGACTTTTATGAGGCATTTCCGGTTGGGCTCGGCTATACCTTCAATTTTAATGATTATCTCAGCTGGGAAGTCGCGCGCGGACAGTATATTTTTACTTCAGAAAAAGAACTGAAGAATGACATAGAGGAAGAGGTGGAATTGACGCCATCTCTCTTTGCAGAGCCCAAATACATGATTCACTCACACTTGGTGTTCAGGCCCTTTTATGGCAAGTCGGCCGTTGTAAATCGCGGCATCGTCAACCGTGAGACCTATCTCTTTCTCGGTGGGGGAGTTGTCAATTACGAGTGGCAAAATCCAGAAGGCAGCGAGGACACCGAGATGGTGAATAGCATCAGTTTCGGTGTCGGCACCAAGTATTTCATCAATGAAAATTTCTGTATGAACCTCGAAATCCGAGATCTCGTCAATATGTGGGATGATGATACGGACAACCGCATCTATTTCGGCATCGGGTTCGGATTTCGCTTCAACTTATTGCCTCGCAAAATGGAGCGCGACACCGATATCGAACGAATGAATGATTACCTAAAAAAGAGCGCCGACGATGAATAAGCACCTTCGACATTGGCTATTGAGCGGGCTGCTACTCCTCTTTACTGGACAGCAGGTAATTGCCGCGACACCGGCGACCAAAACCGAGGTGCCGGAACCCGCGAAAATAACTGCGACCAAAAAGGTGTCGAAACCCAAGGCCGTGTCCAAGCCCAAGTTGACGGCAGTGGAAAAGAAACACCTCCGTGACCAGTTTCTGAAAGGCTACGCACTGTTCGAGAAAAAGAAATATAAGGCCGCCAGCCCTTATTTTTTTGAGTTTATCAGCCGTCTGACGCCCGATGATGCGGATTATGAATGGGCCTCATTCTTTTTCGGCGTGTGTATGCTGCGAATGGGGTACAGCCATGCCGCGGTGGACGTCCTCGGTCACCTCATGCCACGGAAGCCAAACCCAAAGATCGTCACCTATTGCCTCGAAATCTTCGAAAACCTGTTGAAAGAGGAACCCTGCGACCAGCGGTTTATTATTGAGACCGCACTGAGTGACCAGGACTATGGCTTCGTTGAAGGGGAAATGTCCAACTTCGTACACTACTATCAAGGGCTCTACGATTGGGAGCGCGGCTTGTACGAGTGGGGTAACCAACACTTTCACCAGATCACCCCCTGGAGCCACTATTTCTTCAAGTATCTATACCAACAAGCTCTCTACAATGTGTATCAAGACCGCATCGAGGACGCGATCAAAATTCTGGATCAGATCGTCGCTCATCCAAAAGCGACGCGTGAGATGCGGAACGAGGCTCGCAAGACGTTGGCCCGGCTGCTGTACGAAAGCGGCGCCTATGAGGACGCCGATTTCATGTATACGCAGATCCAACAAAGCATCCTCGAACAATCCGAAAATCTACTGGAACGTGCTTGGGCCCACTATCGCATGGGGAATCCTGAAAAGGCCATGGGGCTTTTGTTCTCATTCGAAGCCCCCCGCTTTAAAGATGCTTTTCGACCGGAGTATTTCATTCTCAAATCCTTCATCTACAAAGATGTCTGCCACTATCAGCGGGCGTTGTCCGTGGTGAATGAATTCAAGGCACGATACGGTGCAGCGCTCAACCATGTCTATGAACGCTCGAAAGCGGAAGACAATCACGCGCTCATGCTAGTGATGTTGAGCAAACCGCAGATCAACCGCACCTATCGCTTCCTTAATCTCCTGGAAGCGGAATCTGCCCAGATAGAAACGATCGACACCTCGGAGATGCGTGAATACCTGCATAATATCTACCAGCTACAGATGAAGGAGAGTCGAAGCGACTTGCGGCATCAGATCGATGACACCTACGAAATTATCGCAAACAACCTTTTGCAGTACGAAGAGGACACGCATTTAATGGAATATGAGATTGGGCTGGATATGTACCAGCGCGTCTCACAGATCCATTTTGATGCGGACCAGGTGCCTGAAGAGGAAAAACGAACACCGCGCAAGGTTGCCGTCTACAAATTTCAAGGCGAATACTGGAACGACGAACTGGCGACTTATCAGGTGGAGTTGGAGAGCAAATGTCAGAACATGGAAGAGTGGGACATCTTTTTTAAATAGATCGGATGATGGAAACCATGGGGCACACATATAAAAGCGGGCTGAGGATATGTATCGGCGTCATCCTTCTCATCGGTGCGGTGCTAAATCCGGTAGAGGCGGCCAAAAAAGCGGAATACGCCTATCAACAAGAGGATAAAAAAGCGCATCAGAAGAAGTATATCCAGCAACTGGAGGGCGACAAAAAAAAGGCGGAACTGGCGATCCGCAATACCAAGATTCTTATCGACAGATCCCGCAGCAAACCCTATCTACCTGAGCTGTATCTGCGGTTAGCGGAATTGTACATCGAAAAATCCCGCATTGTATACTTTCTCAGGCGTGGCGTACGAGATGGAGAATTGTCCTCCCTGGACAAATTCGAAACGAACATGCTCAAAAACAAGGCCATCGAGGTGTATCAACGGATCCTCGACCATTTTCCGGACTTCGAACATCGCGACAAGGTCCACTTTTTCATGGCCCACGAATTTCGTGAATTGAGCCAACACGATAAAATGGTCGCCCAATACCGAGCCATCATCAAGGAGCAACCAGGCAGTATATACGTGCCCGAGGCCCATCTGCTCCTGGGCGACTATGCCATCGGCAAAGAGAACATCGAAATCGCCAAGCGTCACTACACCGCTGTGCTAAAGTACCCGGACAGTGCCGCCGTCGGTATCGCCCGTTACAAACTGGCCTGGTGTCACATCAACAACACCGAATTCAAAGCCGCCATGGAACTCTTTGAGGCGGCCGTCAGTATCGGTAAAGCCAGCAAAGAGGTGGATATTGACACCTATAACCATGTCGATGTGCGTCTCGAATCCCTTATCGACATGGCCTACTGCTATCCGGAACGTTACAAGAAGACCGATCCGCAAGCGGCCTTGTCTTATTTCCGAAAACACGCGTGGTCGCGCCAGGCATACACCATTGTTTTGGATAAGTTGGCCTACCGCTATTTCATCAAAAAGCAATGGGCCAATGCCGCCGCCATATATCGTGAGTTGGCACGGTTGCGCAATGATCCTGAAAAATTGCTCGAGTACAGCCGCAATATTTTCGAGTGTGTACAAGCAATGGGCACCTACAAAGATGCGGACAAAGATGTCCAGCTGATGGTGCGCGCCCTTAGACAGCAAAAATACGATTCTCAGATAGACCCCAAAATCAAGAAAAAGAACTTCAAGGACTACGAACTGTACGCGCGGGATATCATCACCCATCTGCATAAAAAGGCGCGTCAGAAAAAGCTGGCCGAAAGTTTCAAGGTGGCGGCGGACGCTTACGACATTTATCTCGATTTTTTCACGGAGAGTCCAAAGTACAAAGAGATGCAGGCCAATTACGCCGAGGCGCTTTTCGCTTCACGTCAATACCTCGCGGCTGGGAAACAGTACGAAACCATCGTGGCGCACGCCAAGAAGGGTACCAAAGAACGTAAAGAACGCCTCTATAGTTCGGTGACCGCCTATTACCACGCGTTGAAGGAGCACAAAAAGGAACTCAATTTTTACGACTTGGCATATGCACGGCACGGTTTGCGAACCACTGGAAAACAATATGCCAAGGCGTGGCCGAAATCGAGATACACTGCCGATGTGATGTTTAACGTTGCCTGGGTGGCCTACGATTCCGGTGATTACGAGACCGCCATCAAAGAGTACACACAGTTCGTCGAACGGCATCCCACGAGTAAGTCAGTCGGTGCCGCGGCGCATGTGGTTCTGGACGCCTACCTTGTTCAAGAAGATTTTGAGGGCATGACGGCCTTTGGAAAGAAACTCCTCGGCGATGCCAGGATCAAAGACACGAAGCTGCGGGCGGAGGTGTCGGAGATCATGCAAAATGCCGAATCTCAGATTGTCTCCAGCATGACCCTTGCCGCCGTAGACGACTGGGATAAGGGTAAGAAGGATTTGATGCAGATCGCTGAGGACGCCAAAACTTCCGGGCTTGGCGAACAGGCACTCAACGCCCTCATTGTATCGAGCAAGGAGAAGGACGATCTGCACACCCTAATCGATGCCAGCGCCAATCTCGTCCGGCGCTACCCAAAATCGGAGCGGGTGCCGGATACCCTAACACTGATGATCAATACAGCACTCAAGATCGGTCAGTATCGCCTATTGGCCGACTTTCTCGAAGAGTATGCCAGCATGCTGCCGTCACATGAGAATACGCGAGACTTTCTGGCGCAAGCCGGCCAGATCCGCAATATCCTGGGGCAGGGCACACTTTCCAGCGTCGATTACAAACGCTATTTGGACCATAAGCCTGCAGATGCGGCCCAACGCGAAGCGGCGGTCTTCGCGTTGGTAGAGAATGCCCGCAAGAGCGGCGAGGCCCATGCCGCTATCAACCTGCTGTCCGATCACCGCAAGCGCCTCAGTGGCGCCGGACGGGTCCGCGCCGATGCCACCGCCGCAACCCTCTATGCACAGACCGGTCAGTATAAGAATGCCGCCGCCCTGCTGACAAAGGCCAAGAAGGGGTATTCAAAGGCCCTGCAAAAACGCCACCCGGACACACGCGATGCCGTGGCCGCAGCAGATTACGCGACAATTCAACCCTTGTTGCGGCAATACCAGAATCTGCAGCACAAGAGGACGCTCGACAATGGCGTGGTGAAGCAAAAGAGCAAATTGCTGGCCAAGCTGGAGAAAGCCTACCAGAACGTCATCAACTACCAATCACCCGATTGGGCCTTGAAGGCCTGCTATCAGATGGCCCACATCAACGAAGAGTTCGCCCGGTTCCTGCTGCAGGCACCGCTGCCTGAATTGTCGCCCGAACAGAAATCACAATACCAAAACCTTGTCGCCCAAAAGGCCGCTGGCTACAGTCAGAAAGCCGACCAGTATCGACAAACCAGTGCCGACCTGGCCGCCAAGTGGGAGGTGTGTGATCCTGATCTGGCCGCCTATACGCATGCCAAAACGAGTGCTGAAAGTGAACCTGCCGGCAGCTTCTCGCCGCGGCGGGCGGACACAGCATTGGAGCTGGAAACCCTGGCGGATAGTGTTTTGAAGCCGCTTCATACAGAACTGCTGCACAAACCCGATACTCACAAGATCCGCCTGCGACTGGCGGAGGCCTATCTCCAGCGAGGCGATTTTGCCCATGCGCTCCTCGCCGCTCAGGATGCCTTGGAGAAAACGGCCAAGTCAGATGCGAAAATGCGGGCCAAGTGCCTGAACACCATTGGTGTCTGCCGGCTCTATCTGGGGGAGGATCGCCTCGCCCATCAAGAACTCACACAAGCGCTTTCCATGGATAAACATCAGTCCGCTGCCAGGATCAACCTCGCGGGCCTGCTGAAGCACTACGGCTATACCCAAAAAGCCCAAAAACTACTTGTCGGTATCAGCGCGCCGCAGGACAGCACCGCCAAGTCCGGCGTGATTCATCCACGTGCAGGAGAATTGTTTTATGTCAGCAAAAAGGTTTCTCAGAAAATGCCATAGCTATTTGGACATCGTTTGTATCGGCTGTCTTGGCTTGCTGCTTCTCGCCGCCTGTGGCGGCAGCTCCGGCGGCGGTAGTGGCGGCGGGGACGAACCGCCGCCAAGCACAGCGGCGCAGTGGCACAAGAGCGTCATCGGTGATGTCGCCTCCGATGGTGTCAGCGTTCACCTCGTGGCCCAGCCCAACGGCGACGACCACGTGCATATTGCCTATTACGACAACAGCGGAGACCAGACCCTTTACGGCGGTATCCATTACATACAGGTCCAGTTGGACGGCAATACTGCCAGCGTTGTGGATTCCTACGACAATTTGAACATGGTCGACAACAGCGCCACGCTGGATATGGCGTTGGACACGAACGGACAGCCGCTAGTGCTTTACCGGGGTGGCAGTGGTCTCACCTTCTGCCAAGGCGAACAGGCCGATGTAAGCGTCAGCATGCCGGAAGGGGCTGACTGGGATGAATATACGGCCGCCATCGGCTATGTCGAGCGGAATCCCGCCCCACAGCTGCAGGATGGAAAGAGCGGCACTGAGTCGGCCATCGTGATCGACAGCAACAACAGAGCACACATCGTTTTTACCTTCCGTTACGAAGGGTGTGAAACCGTCAACCACAACTATCCAGATTTACGCTACGTGCAAGTCGACGGCAGCCATCCTGTCAGCAACCGCGAGGACGAAGAGACAGTTCACGGAAATATCTACCCAGCCTTCAATGTCGTGGAGGAGAACAACAGTGTCGGCTTCTACTGCGACCTGGTGTTGGATTCGGAGGAACGACCGCTCGCCTTCTACGCAGAGAACAAGGAGGTCATCGGCACCTCCAACGGTCTTCATATGGCCTACCGTGAGGGAACGCCAGCGACGTGGACCTATGAGTGGGTCGAGGAGCTGGCGGATGATGAAGAGATTATGGCCATTTCCGCCGCCGTGTCTCCCGTGGACGGGACGATCGGCGTGGCGTACGCCGTGGAAACAGAGGAGGACGGCCTGCGTTACAAGCTGCTCAAATATGCGTACCGCGACGAAGTCGGTGCATGGCATCCCGTTGTCGTCGATGAATCCGCCAGTGTTGGCACCTACTGCAGCTTGACCTTCACCGCGGCTGGAGAGCCCATCATCGCCTACCATGTGATCAGAAGTCACACCGGGCGCCAGTTGGATGACTTGAAATTGGCCTGGCGCAAAGCCAATGGTTGGGAACGCGAAACGGTCGCCGAGGCCGGGATCGTTGGGAAAAGCAATACCCTCTGGGTGGACAGTTCTGGGGCCCCTCACATTGTAACCTACAACGACACGACCAATGAGATTCTTCATTATGTCAAGCGCTAACGTCCACTGGCATCCGGTGTGGCAACATCCGGAAGCGCCTGCAAATCGATACGGCTCTACGAACCCAAAAGAGAGAAGAGGTTAGAGATGAGGTACGTATTCTGGTTCTGCGTTACGGGAATGTTCGCGTTGCAACTGCTCTTTTCACCGATCCCCTGCCAGGCGGAGTTCGATCCCAATGATTGGTTTGATGAATGCGGCGAAAATCAATGCGGCGCACCGCCCACCGGCGGCGCTGGTGGCGGTGGCGGCGGCGGTGGAATCCTCGTGCTGGTTTTCTGGGACTTGGGACCGCTGCTGTCGTTGCAGGAGGATATCGACTTGGATGGCATGGTCGATCCCATCGATTCCTGCCAATGGACTCCCAACGACCAGAGCGAAAACCAGGATGGAGATGATTATGGGGATGCCTGCGACAACTGCCCCACCATGACCAACAACGACCAATCGGACATCGATAGTGACGGTATCGGGGACCTCTGCGACTCAGATATGGATGATGATGGCCATGAGAACAGCGTTGACAATTGCCCCGAGATCTCCAACGAACTCCAGGCGGACAATGATGGGGATGCCATCGGCGACTTGTGCGACGACGACGATGACAACGATGGTGTGCCGGACAGCGTTGACAATTGCATCCAGGTGCCGAATCCGTACCAAGAAAATAGCGACTATTATCTGGTGGGCGATGTTGCCGGCGACGCGTGTGACGGCGACTATGACAATGACGGCTACTATGGTGCGGAAGATTTGTGTCCGCAATGCAAAACATACGAAAACAACGATGAGGACGGCGACGCCGTCGGCGATGCCTGCGACAATTGTCCGGGAATCGCCAACGCGGATCAAGCGGATACGGACGGTGATGGCCGGGGAGATGTTTGCGATGGCTAACGACAGCCCCCTTAGATGGATTCTGACACTCCTGCTGATCGGCGCATTCCTGGGATGCAGCGACTCCACACCGCTGGAACGAACCCAAGCGCGTCAGAAGGTAACCCTATCAGGAACGTTTCTGACCGAGAGTCCTGACGAAATCTCCTTTCCCGTAAAGGTGCTTTTCGCCATTGACTGCTCCTTGAGCATGGGAATGTACGCCGATGGCGGCATGGTCGGTTCGGACCCTAATTTTCTGCGTATTGCCGCAGTTCGCAATTTCATTGAGGAGTACAACAGCAATGAAAACGTCTCCTTCGAGATTATGCTCTGGAGCAATGACGTATTCGCGCGGACCCGCAACGGCGATGGCGATTACGGGTTCACGAAGGACCCCGACGAGCTGAACAGGGTTCTGGACGGTGTCTACAACGACACCTTGACGGACTACATCGGCACGTTGGACACCATCCGCAGGGATATTCAGAACGATATCGACAGAACCGAGGACCGGGATAATCTCGTCCGCACCAAGTACATCGTCGTCTTTTTCAGCGATGGCGTCTCCAACGACGGCAGCGGGCTGCAGGATGATGACGATATTTGGGATCAGGTGGAGGATCTCTACACCTACGCGATGGACGAAGGGGTCGGCAGCATGGCCTTTCACACCTTCCTTCTGCTGGCCGGCTTTGATGATACCGCCGCCGGTCAGACGGCCCTGGGGCTTGCGACCAACACCCTGACGGGGATGGCGCAACGCGGCAATGGGCAATTCCGCACCATGGAAAACGCCGAGGCGATCGATTTCATCAACATTATCGATATGCGCCTCACCGTTGAATACAGCATCAAGTATCTGGTGGCGTTTAACTACAACGTCCGACCCGGCGTTGAGCTGGCACAACTCGACAGTGACGGTGACGGCCTGCCGGACGAGGAGGAGTTGCTGCACGGGAGCAATCCCGATGTCGCCGACACGGACGGTGACGGGATGAACGACTTCCTGGAAGTGCGTGCGAGCTCTCCCGATCGACCGCTGGATCCCACGACACCCGATAGTCCTTGCGATACGCCACCGGACGGAATTTGGCCCGACTCCGACAATGACGGGCTCAACGACTGCGGCGAGTTCGTCAAGGGAACTCAGCGACTGCTGCCCGACACCGATCGCGACGGCATTCCCGATGGCATCGAATTCGACATGGGCACCAATCCCATTATGGACGATGAGACGGATGACGACGATTACGACGGCAATGAGGATTGGCTGGAGATACAACAGCACACCAACGTTCGCAGCAACGACCCTGTCTACCGGTCACGCTATGCCTACCAGTACGACATTCAAGACTTAGGGTTGGTGGAGATTAACCAGGGGACCGAAATGGCCTCGCACGTGCGCGAATACGGCTTCGAGATCTCCAATATCGATGTAATGGATACCAACGGTTACAGCGTCGACGGGATCGTTTACCGAGAGCCCGGAACCAATGTCATTCGACTCTATATCGCTCAAGTTCCTGAAGACACGCCGGATATGCGGCCTCTATTTAGAATGGCAGAAGTGATCATTAACACCGAGACTTCCGATCGCCATGTGGTCCTGACCCCGGGCGACTTCCAACTGATTCAGTAGAAGATGACAAGGAGAGGGAGAGAAACGATGAAACGAATGCTATGTGTTCTGCCCATGCTATTGTTTCTGATCGCCTGCAGCGCCGGAAGCAAAGGCAGTGACGAAGGCCGTATCAGGACGCTTCAACTCAATGAACAGGTAGCGGGTGAGATCGCCAGTGAAGGCGACGTTGACTGGTATGCGTACGAGATGACGGCGCCCAATACCCTCCTGCAGGTGTCCTGCAACAGTAGCACCCTGCGCCCCGATGTGGACTTGCTGCTCAGTGTATACGAGGAGGACGCCGACGGAAACAAAGTCCGGCTGTTCGCAACCCATGCACCGGAGGAAGCGGAACTGCCCGCCGATCTGCAGATCAATCTCTTCATTGACGTGCCAAAAACGATTTTTATTGCCGTTCGAGACCTGCAGGACAATGAGGCCTCCGCCGATGAAACCTACTATGTCAAGGTCTCCGTTGCGGAAGCCAACGATGGCAATGATACCCTGACACAGGCCAACCACCTGCGAATTGACGATGAAACCACTTGCCAGGATGACGCCATCGATACGGTGGGGGATACCGACTGCTACACCTTTGATGTCTCTCAGGAGGGGGTTTACCTCGCCAAAGTCGACTTCAACCGGTTCAATGGCGGAACCGCTGTTAACCTCGCCGTGGAGCTGTACGACGATGCCGGCAACCAACTGGCACGATTGACAGAGGGGCAGGGCGAACAATACTACCTGCAGCACCACCTCGATGTGGGAACCTACTTCCTGCTGGTGGAAGACCAGGGGCAGGACGATGCCGATGCCGCCTCCATTTTCAGTGTCTGTGTGGAATCGCTGTCGAGCCAAGAGTTCGGCGACAACGACACCCGTGATACTGCCCAACTGGTCACGGCCACGGCACCCGATACCTATACCGTCTCAGGCACGCTGGATTATGAAGGCGATGCGGACTGGTATCGATTGCCCATCGGCGCTACGGGGGCGTCTGGATTGAAAATACTGCAGCTTGCCTTCGATGATGGCAGCGATCCCATCGTGTTCACCTATCAGGTGGGTGTCGAGGATGATGCAGATCCGGCGACAGCGCTACTCTCGCACGACGTCACGGCCGGCTCTGACACCTACCTGACCCAGATCAAAGCAGGGACGGGGGACCACTACCTGCGCATTCAGCCCTCATCGGGACAACATGTCAACCAGAGCGCCGCCTATACCGCGACCATCACAGTGGTCGATGTGGACGATCCGGCCGAAACCGCTGGTGATGGCAACGACAGTGCCTCCACGGCGGACGCCATTGCAGATGGGGGTGACACGGTAAGCGGAAAGATCAGCTACCGCGGGGACGATGACTGGTACCGTATCAATGTGGATCTCTCCACGCCCAAGGTGCTCTCTGTTGACCTGTCAACGACGCCTGGTGCGGATGATCCCCATGTTGAGTACTACTTGAGCGTGATGCGGGACGAGGTCAACAAGAAGACCTACGATGCCAACGGCGAAGATGGAGCGACCCACCTTAAAACGAGCCTCTTGGTACCGCAGGACGCCGGAACCGCCACCTATTTGATCAAGGTGAGCGATTTCCAGGGCAACGAGGGCGATACGTTCGACTATACCCTCGTCGTCGCGGTGAACGAGATCCCCGACGCTGGTGAAGTGCCAGCAGGGCCGGCTGCTGCCGACTACTTCGACGAGAAGGCGGAGTCGGGTGCCGTGGCGGCGGTGGAGGTGGAGCTGGAAAACACCGCCCTCGATCAGCCCCATTTCCAGGCGGACACGGCGCTCTTCGACTTCAGCCGCGCCACGCAAACAACGGTGGATGTCGATGGCCATCCCGTCACAACGATCGAATTCCCCTGGGTCGCCGGTTTCATCGATTACGAAGGCGACCAGGATTGGTTCCGCCTTCAGTTGGACAAGCTGAATGTCGACGACGATAACTGGTATTATGACGTTGACGTCCAGGTGGTGGCCAGCGGGGACAGTGAGGTCGAGTATGTCTGGAAACTCTACCGCGACAGCAATGGCAATGGTCTGCTCGTGGATCGCCCCACGGCTTCTGACGGTTACGTGGGCGCCATCGGCGACACCGACCCGGTGGACACTTCCGCCTTCAGCATCGATACCGATGGCTTGGCGGAGGACCTCTGGATCGGTGACGGCTGGGGAGCTGGTGACTACTACATCAGTTTGAGCGACTTCAACTACGTCCGCATCGATAATGGCGATGGCTCCAGCAGTGCGAACCCCGAGCCGGATGCCGACTGGAGCCACTCGGCCGCTTACTACTACAAGGTCACCCTCAAATACCACCCGGGTTTTTCACAACCCTAAGCCTTCGCGGCGCGACCGGCACTCAATCAACAGACCACCGTTTTCCGTTCATCGGAAAAACGGTGGTCTTTTTTTGGGCCCAAATACCGTCAGACCTTTTCAACTTTTAGCGTGAGGATGCGAAGCAAGCCTCGAACCGCTCCACCATGGTCGCTTCATACCAGCATCCTTGAAACACGCCCTTCAGAAACCCATTGTGGCCGCCATATTTCAAGACAATGCATTCGGTCTGGGGGTTCAGTTTGAGACGGTAGAAATCCTCGACCGGTATGATGGGATCGTCAGCGGCGGTAACGATGGAGGTGGGAATCGCCAGGTCTGCCAGTGCATCATGGGTGAGCGCGTAGGCGTTGAAATAGGTGGAGACATTCTGGTACGGGCTGTAGCGCGGCAGCAAGGCGGCCGTCATTTCCCGAAGACTATCGATTCCCAGGAGTCCATCGAATCGGTAGCGATTTGGAAAAAGCGTTTCTTTCCGGCGTAAAGAGCGGCGCCATTTGCGGAGAAAGTAGGCCAGTATGAAGGGATTGGCGTCGATACAATCGGTGGCCTTGTCCGGATGCAGGACGGGGCTAATGCTAAAAACGTAGCGCAACCCCGTGATGGGATGCTGACGGCAGCGCTTGGCGATCCGCAATGCGAAGTTGCCCCCGAGAGAGAACCCGACCAGAAATACCGGATGATCGGACGCCAGACGGGCGATTTGATTGACGGCCTGATGCACCTCGTCCAGGAGAGTGGCGAAGAATAGCCCTTCGTTGAGGGCGTGGGTGTCGCCATGATCACGCAAATTGAGTCGAAACACCGCGTATCCCCTGCGATAGAGATAGGCGCTGGTTGTCAGGACGTAAGTGGAATCGATGCTGCCCTCCCACCCGTGAATCAGGATGACCGTACCCTTGGACGGCCGCTTCAGCTGGGGCGCGTAGGCGCCGCCCAGGGTGGCGCCGGAAGCTGTCGCGATGCGAACGTGGCGAGCGATACGGACCACCGGGTTGCGGCGCCTGTGGTGCGGACGACGACTGGCCAGCAAGGTTTGCACACCGCCGTTGCGGAGATAAACCGGTGGTCTAAAACCATCCATATTCCAGCTCTCTACCCTCGGAGTTGTCAATGACAGGATGCGATACGCTCCTCCTCTAAAAAAATCAAGCGGTTTCGCTACTATCCACACCGATCGGCGGCGATTGGTGACAGGCGGATCCACAGCACGGCTTGACACCTAATCGTGCCCAGCCTACGCTGATGACGCAACCGAAATATGGTTTCCCATCCATGTGCATTCCCAACCGAAAGGAGGCCGTCAGAATGGCCCTATATCTCGTCCAGCATGGGCTGGCTGCGTCAGCTGTAGAAGATCCCGCCAAAGGGCTCTCGGAAACCGGGCGCGCTCAAACGGAGCGGATTGCAGAAGTGGCCCGTGGGTATCGGGTACGGGTGCGCAAAATCTATCACAGCGGCAAGCCACGCGCATCCCAGACAGCGATGATATTCGAGCGGTATTTGTCACCACCCGAGGGCATTCATCAGCGTGCAGGCATGGGACCGTTAGACGAGGTGGCCCCTTTTGCCCATTCGCTGGATTTGACGGCCGACAGGATGTTGGTCGGCCATCTGCCATTTCTGGAACGATTGACGGCCTATCTGATTATCGGTGAACCGGCGCCCACCATCTTCACCTTCCAGAACAGTGGGATCGTTTGCCTCGATTTGGACCATCGCGACGGGAAGCCCGCTATAAAGTGGGCACTGATGCCCACAGTCAATTGAGGCGAAAATGACAGAAGGGTCCGCTGGACAATGGCGAGGGTGCCCTATTGCGTGCCTCGCAATACCTCTTCCCAGATTCGCTTTGGTGGTTCGTAGGGGATGCGGTTGAAATCGATGAGAAGATGGTGGGCCTCAGGAAGGTAGGCTTCGACAACCCCTTCAATCTGCGCTTGAAGGGCTTCGACCTTATGATCGTTGAGGGTGTGGATGATGCGCAGATCATCTTCGGCCTGATGATAGAGGTAATACAGCTTATCGGATCCGATGCGCAGGAAGCGGATCTTGTCATTGAAGTTGGCGATATAGCCTTTGATCTCACGGATAAGGGTCAAGTTGTAGCGAATCCTGGGGATCTCAACGGCGTCCGCGAAGCTGCGGATGCCTTTCTCTTTTTTGAGACGAAGTACCTCTGAACGCAAAGACTTGACCTCGTCGTAGAGGTTTTCGCGGAGTGCTTCGGCGTTTTGAATTTTCTCCTGGAGCTGACTGTGCAGCAGCGATATATCGGCCAGCCGTTGCTGCAAAGCGGCGGCCGGTGGTGCGGCCTGCAGCGTATCCGGTGCGAAACTGCAGAGCACTAAACTCGCCAGCAGAAGCAAGCGACAGAACCAGAGCGCGGTGGGTCCAGATGCCGGTCGACAAGCGCAGTGATGGGTCATCATATATGGTCGGTTTCTCATAACGTCCATGCGTCGGGCGCCGCACTAGCGGGCCAAATTGTCGCGCACCTCACTTCTGACATACAGGGTCGTCTGGGGATTGTCCCATGCGGCCAGTTGCTGTAAACCGATCAGCTCCAGCTGATGCCCCTGCCAGGTTGCCAATGCCTGCGTCGTGGCCGGCGACAGTGCCTCGATCCCATTTAGAGAGAGGCGTTTCCCCCGCCAGGCTGCCAGCTGTCGGGCCGCCTCCGGCGACAGGGTTTTGAGACCGTTTAGAACCAACCACTCGCCCTTCCAAGCGGCGAGGTTGCGCGCCGCTTCCGGCGTGAGGCGCTTGAGGTTGTTGAGAAACAGGTCCTTACCCTCCCAAGCCGCCAGGCAGGCGGCAGCATCGCTCGCCAGCGCTGTGAGATGGCCCGTCCGGTTGAAATTCCCACTGCAGATCTCCGACCATATCTCTCGATTGCGAAGCAATGCCACGGTTGCTGGCGGCTCTTTTTTGGGTGCCTTCATGTGCGCGGACCAGACATCCCTCCAGGTCTTCTCCAGAGACGGTGCGCCGTTATCCTCAGCCGCCATCGAGAGTTGGGCCACGTCGTTGGACAAACGCGCCATCGATTCCTCCACCTGTTTGGCGAAAGGATCCAGATTGCCGCCACTGCTCTTGGCAATAATCCTGCGGAGAATATCGGCCTTGCGCGCCAGATAGTGCAACTCCTCAGCTGCGAGATGGATCTGATGACGGGGGTGCTTCAACTTGTCGATGTAGCCCGCTCTGCGGTGAATGGTCTCGAGCCCCATGGAGATGGCCGTGTCCTGGCGGGCTGACGCATAATCGCTGATCTCCTTTTCTTGGATGTGGCCGATCAATTCCGCGGTGATTTTCTCCATACCCTCCAGGTAGTAGGCGGAGAGATCATCAATTTCACGAATTTTGGCGCGCATCTCTTCCCGTTGGGCCTTTATCCGCTCGACAAGCGCCTGCAGTCGCTCGCTGCCGGGATGCACCGCCAACGGCGGGGGAGATGCCTGCAATGGCGCGGCGCTTTCCAGCAGTTCATCCGCCACTTGGGCTGTTTCTGCCGTCGGAGGGCGGCTGGGCTCTTCAGCGGCCGTGGCCACGAGTGTCGTGGTGCCGTTCACCGGCTCCACTTCGCCCCGGGACAGCCAATAGTAGGTCCCCGCCGCTACCATGAGCACCACAGCCGCCGTGACTCCCGCCAAGGCCGCAGTCTTACGGATTTTTTCAGATAGCTTGCCTTCCCGGCGCGGACGCTGTGATTGCGGCCGATTTTTCTGAGCGGCCGCCTCGGGCGCTTCCACCTCAGCGAGGGGCGGTGGCGGCGTGTCCGACGGCGCCGGTGCATCTGTAGTGGGGGATGCGGCGGTAGCGGTATCCTTGGCCGCCGGTTGAACATTCAACTCCTCTTCGGATCCCTGGGCGGCCGCTTGAATCTGGCTCAGGAGGTCTTCGGTGGATGGCGGCGGGCTTGCTGACACCGGTGGTGCCGCATGATCGAGTGACCCCTGGGAAGCGTCCGTTTCATCGCTCGGAGAAGCGGCGTCGCTTTCTGCCGCACCAGCGGTTGCCTGATCCGCATCAGCGACGGCCGGATCTGCATCAGCGGTCGCCTGTTCCGCATCGGCGGTCGGCGTGTCCCCTGCGCCTGCCGCATCTGGGCCTACCGATGCGCCGGAATCGATCGCATCGACGCCCTCACCGGCCACCGCTTCGTCAGTGTCGGTGTTCGAAAGCCGCTCTGTGGCAGCATCGTCCTGCCCCTCAATCTCGGCCATGATCTTGTTGAGGGCATCCTCCTGGTCCGAGGTCAGGTTATCCTGGTCCGATGGCGGCGTCTGATCCTTGGATTCGATCTCGGCCATGATCTTGTTGAGGGCATCCTCCTGGTCCGGGCTGAGACCAGATTTCCCTTCGGGTCCGTCGATCGTCTCTGAGCCCACCGACGTTGATGAGGAGGGCACCGCCTCGGATGAGGCATCCGACGCGTCCGATGCTGCCGCTGCCGTGTCGTCATCGCGAGTCTCGATCTCGGCCATGATTTTGTTGAGGGCGTCCTCTTGTTCATGATCAAGTCCCTCCGCCGAAGCCGCTTCGTCGGATGCCACGGTGGCATCGACACCGGTGGCGGAATCACCCTCCCCAGGCGCCGCTTCCGATTCATCCTCGCCGTCGGCCGCCTCCTTGCCTTCAATCTCGGCCATGATCTTGCTGAGAGCATCCTCCTGCTCCGGGCTGAGCCCCTCACCCCCGCCTTCCGCATCCCCAGACCCGTCCGCTTCATCGGACGCTTCTGCAGATGTGGCTGCAGCCGCTTTGCTGTCGGCGTTGGCTGATTCCTGGTCTGCGATCTCTGCCATGATCTTTTCGAGCGACTCCATCTGCTCCGGATCGAGATCCGCATCGCCATCCGGCGCTGCTGCAGCGTCCTCGGCGGGTCCATCGTCCGCGGAGTCCACGTTGGGTGGGGCTTCCGCGTCAGCGGAGCTGTCATTGGCCTCGATTTCGGCCATGATCTTGTTGAGGGTGTCCTCCTGTTCAGGGCTCAACCCCTCATCATCCCCGCTCCCAGCCGGCACCTCTTGGGTAGAGGGCTCATCCTCTCGCTTAGCGGCCTGGTCTTTTGATTGTTTTTCGCTATCTGAAGAAGCCATGCGGGCACTCTCACTGCTCAGGACGCCAGCAGGTCGCCGCGAATCCGGCCGCGACCCTCGCCGTCATCCAATGCTGTGTATGGAATTTACAAGCATATCGACAAATTTAGCGCGGAACTTGAGGAGATCGCAGAGGATCGATGACCTTGGCCGACGACGGATGCCCCGCCTCCTGCAGCGGTTTCGGCGTGGGGTGCCGGGCATGGAATCCAGCCGATATCAGATTGGCGTAATTCTGCGTCGATCTAATTCTGTGGCCGCTGCAGGTGCAGCGTCAGCGGGTGGCGCGGCGGGTGTTTGACGTGCCAAGGTGCGCTGGTTGGACGCTTTCGTGCAGATAAAAGACCTTTGCATCCCGCGCCGGCGTCGAATGACCCGTCTGGGGATGGGTGACGTGCGGTGGATGGACGGCATGCATGAGGCGGTCGAGCTGACTTTTGAGGCGCTCATAAGAGAAATGCTGGCGTGCCACTTCATAGTTGGCTGCGGCCATTTGCTGACGGAGGAGGGGAGAGTCCAGCATGGCCTGAATCTGTTCAACGGCGTCTCTGGTCAGGTAGCCGTCCATGCTGGCCAGATGAAATCCCAAGGGCGCAATGTCGGTCTGGAAAATTTCATAGTGGTTCACCAGCAGCGGCTTGCCATGATAGATCGCTTCCAGGAACGCATTGCCAAAGCCTTCGCAAGCGCTCGGAAAGGTGATCACATCGGCCAGCGGATAGACGTCATTGAGGGTGAACTCCGGTTCGCTGACCGGGTGGGGGTTCCATGGATCGCCCAAATCCGCTGCCATGAAGCGGAGGTCGACCCCTTGATCCTGGGCATGACGCCGCAACCAGTCAGCGTAATCGTGCCCTTCGTCACCCGAGGCGTGTGATATCACCAGCTTGCAATTCGGGCGCTGGAGTGCACGGACGAGGGCGATGGCGTGCTCGATCCCCTTACGTTGTACCACCCGTGTGGGTTGCAGCACGACCGTGTCCGATTCGGTCAAGGCCAGCATCGCTCGCAGACGATTTACCTTGTCAGGATTCACCTTGGGGGGCTGGTTGAAGTCCAGCACATTGGGAATTACCTCGGCACCGATGCCGGTACGATGGGCCAATTGCTGGGCGGCCACACTGTTGATCACCACATGCGAAATGTTGTCCAGACGGGGAGGGAACGCCATGGATAGATAGTCCGGTGCCGCAAAGACCGCATAACGGGGCCTTTCCCAGGCAAAATCATGATGATGGGCAATAGCGGGGATGCCGGTTTCGGCAATCACCTCGGTCAGCGCCAATCCCAGGGGCAATTGCATGGGCAGACTCAATGCGTTCTGGGGAATCAAGATATCGATATTGAAGCGGGAGATAAACTGATGCAGGTGGAGTTTCAATCGGCTGCGCATGCTGTGAATGGCGGAGCTGATTTGAGGGGCTCGCCGACGCTTGCCGAGCAGATGGGTATTGATCCATTGATTGCGTTCATGAAGGAAGTGGGCCTCCGGAACCAGGCTGCAGCGGCTCGGATCGCGATCCAGTTCGCCGGCGAACCAATAACACCGATGGCCGTCGGCTTCCAGCACTTGCGCCCATTTGCTCGTCTCCAAGGAGACCCCATCTGTGCCTGCAAAACGCGTCGATACAAATCCTATCTGCATATGAACCTCAATCTCTCTCGATCAAAACGGATCTGGCCGCTGCCAACGACCACCGCTTGAATTTATGCGGAACTCCGGATAAGCTACCAATTTGTCTATGCCTTGGTGCCGGTTCGACCGGACGGGGCAGGTGTGTGTTCCCTGAGCTATCAAGCAACAAAGCAAGGAGTGTGCACTGCTGCAGCAGATCGGCGCAATATAAGCTTAATCCTTTGTAATTAATAATTAAATTTGTTTTTGGTAATATTTCCAGGGTGTACGGCCGATGGGATTGGTGTGGGGTTTGGTAAAAGTGTTTCCTACCCCTGTCACTTCGATTACCCATTGAGAAGGCTAGTGTACCTTGGAGACGTTTCATCCCAGCCGCCCAACACCCTCATGGACGAACCACCGGTGTCAGCCAGCGGAGACCCCTTAATGCGATCAACACATCCTATTTCGACTGACAAACTTCTCGCTAGAGAAGGCACCGGAACATCCGTTCAACCGCCAGACGCCGGTAACCAATCGCTGGATCTGCGGTTGCGCGAAATCACCATGCGGCTCGATCAACACCTGTCTGCGCTTCAGCAGTACGAGAGCGACATGGATGGCGTACTGGTTGGCCAGGTGCAGAAATTGGCTGGTGCGTGTCAGGAACTTCAGCAACTGACCACCGACTTGCGGCGGGAGCGTATCGAATGGACCCAGGGGCAGGCCGAAACTGTGGAAAAAGCGCGCCTCCTCAATATCATCTTTGATGCGATCCCCGATGTCCTCGGGGTGCTGGATACCAATCGCCGCGTATTGCGATACAACACCGCCGGTTATGAATTCATCGGAAGTCAGCCCCATGAGGTGATTGGCAAATGCTGCTTTGAACTCATGGGCCACAAAGCCCCTTGCGACCGCTGTCCAACCAAAGAGGCGTTGGAGACACGGCGGCCAGCACGTGCGGAAAAATACCTGGATGACCGTCAGCGCTGGATCGATGTGCGTGCCTACCCCATCCTCGATGACGATGGCGAGGTGCTGCGGGTCGTGGAGCATTTACGCGATATCTCCGAGATCAAACAGGCCGAAGCCGCCATTCGGGAATCGGAAGCCAAGTATCGTGCGTTGGTGGAGAATGCCAATGAAGCGATCTTCATCCTGCAAGAGGGGATCTTTAAGTTCCCCAATCGGCGGGCGATCGAATTGGCGCGTAAACACAAACTCCGCGTTCGTGAGACGTCCTTCCACAACTACGTGCACCCAGACGATCGCAAGATGCTGCTGGATCGGCATATGAAGCGCATCAAGGGCGAGCCGCTCTCCGACACCTGCCATTTTCGCATCGTGACCGAGGATCGGGCCATCATATGGATGGAGCTCAACTCAGCCCTGATCCAATGGGAGGGGAAACCGGCGACCCTCAACTTTATGCGCGATATCACCCGTCAGAAAAAGCTCGAAAATCAGTTCAACGAGGCCCAGCGAATGGAGTCGCTAGGAACCTTGGCCGGCGGTATCGCTCATGATTTCAACAACCTGCTGATGGGGATTCAGGGAAATGTTTCACTTCTCTACATCGATGGAGAGGATGATGAAGCACTTTGTGCCAAGTTGCGCAGCATAGAGGAGTGTGTGGAGAGCGGGTCCCAACTGACCAAGCAACTCCTGGGATTCGCCAGGGGCGGTAAATACGTGGTCAAGCCCCTCGATCCCAACCAACTGGTGCGGTCATCGGTGGAGTTGTTTGGCCGCACCCACAAGGCGCTCAAAATGCATGGCAGCTTCGTCAAGGAGATTTGGACCATCGAAGCCGATCAGGGCCAGCTCGAACAGGTGCTCATGAACCTGTACTTGAACGCATATCAGGCGATGAATCAAGCGGGGGATATATACGTCAAAACCGACAACCTGGTTCTGGACGAGAAGGCGACCCGGCCTTACGAAGCGCCTGGTGGGTGCTACGTGGGCATTTCGGTCTCCGATACCGGATGTGGGATGGACAAGGAGACGCTCCAGCGAATTTTCGAACCCTTTTTCACCACCAAGGAGATCGGTCGCGGCACAGGTCTTGGTCTGGCGTCGGTTTTCGGGATCGTCAAAAACCACAACGGCTTTATCACCGTGCAGAGCGAGGTGGAGCGGGGCAGTACCTTCACCATTCATCTGCCCGCCACCAATAGGAGGGTGGACACCGGTCGTCCGGCGCCGGAAACCATTCTACCAGGCGATGAAACCATCCTTCTGGTGGACGATGAGGATTACATCCTCGAAGTGGGCCGGCTGATGCTCGAGGGGCTGGGCTACACGATTCTGACCGCTGACTGTGGTCGCGCGGGGATGGAGATGTTCGAGGCCAACCAAGCGAAGATCGACCTGGTGATCCTTGATATGATCATGCCCGACGTTGGCGGCAGCGAGGTCTTCGACCATATCCGCAGTTTGCGACCCAATGCAAAAATACTGCTCGCCTCCGGCTACAACATGGATTTCCAGGCCAGTTCGCTTCTCGGGCAGGGCTGTAACGGCTTCATCCAAAAACCATTCAATATTAAAACTTTCTCCACCAAGATCCGCGAAATCCTGGATGCCTGAGCATCTTTGCCGCCGTCGGCCGGCGCTTCAGGCCGTCGACGCGGTTATTTTCCGGCACCCACCGAAGCGCTGTTGTCAGCCGGTGTAAGCTTGGTCTCTGCAGAGACACCTGCACCTTCTGGAACGGCATAGGTGACGTGCCATCGATTCTCTCCGGCCAGATCGATCTGGACGGGACGGGGCAGGCGAAGGCGCGTCTCCTGCCGTGTCATCACCGGAAAGCCATAGAACTCATTGCGATGTCGCAAGGGTTTGCCCTTCGCCTGGCACATCTCTACGAAGGCCAAATGGTCTGCCAACCGTCTGTCGATGTGTTCGCTGGCCCTTCGGCGAAATGCGCCGGGATCGGGCAACAGGAGGCTGCCCATGGCCGGCTCTATCTCGTATCCCACGCTGTTTCTAGCACAGATCATTGCCGCTTTAATCGTGGTGCCGGTTCCAAGGAAGGGATCCAGGACGGTGTCACCCTGGACGGAGTACATGAGGATGAGACGCAGCGCCAGCTCAAGTGGATAAGCGCCACTGCGAGCCCTCAATTGGGCATCGGCGAGTGTTTGACGGGAGCCCTTTATATCGAACCAGACGTCTGAAAACCAGCGGTTGCGTTCTTCCCAGAAGAAAGCGCTGTATTGCCTGCCACGTCTGCTTGCGGTGTCATTGAAGTTGCGTTTGCCCCCTTTGCGCAGCACGAGAATGAATTCATGCTCCAAGGTGACGTAGGCGCCGGCCGGCAGCATCCCTGACCCCATGAACTTAGTGGGCGCGTTGGTCTGTTTGCGCCAGAGAATCAGCGGTAGGCAGGTGAAACCGATCTTCTGAGCGGCAGCCAGGATACGGCTGTGGTTGGCATACAATTGGAAGTGGTGACCGCAGGTGCGGGTCGCATCGCCGATATTTATACAGGCCACTCCGCCGGGCACCAGTACCCGGTGAACCGCTTCCCAGACCGGGTCCAGACAGCGATGCATACGCTCCCAAGCCGCACGGCCATTGCCTTCAGACAGCAGACGGCGGATGGTCTTGTCCTGCCGGCAAAAACCGTCGTCCCACATCTGAATCATGGGGTAGGGCGGCGAGGTGACGCATAGAGCGACACTTTCATCGGGCAGTTGTGCCATTGGTGCAGCGGGTGTGTAGTAGATGCGATGGTGGGTCTGCACGGTGATTCTCCATTGCGAGTCGATGTGGACCGTCAAATCGATGCCGTGGGCATAGCACGCCGATTCAGATTTGCATAGTGACCGTATTCGCGGTATCACCCCTTGCGGCGCCACAGCATGCCGATTGACGATCTTTCCGAGGAAAAGCGCTTGGACGCATCATTTCCCCCCAACAAGTGGGCCTATTTTCTGCTCGTCGCAGTGGGCGTCTTCATGTCCACGGTGGACTCCAGCATCGTCAATCTCGCCCTCCCGGTAATCATGGCCGATTTTACCCAACCCATAACGGTGATGGAGTGGGTGGTGATGAGTTACCTGCTGACGGTGTCGGCCCTTCTTCTCACCTTCGGCCGGCTGAGCGACTTGCGCGGTCGCCGCTGGGTGTATTGTCGCGGATTCCTGGTCTTCATCGTGGGCTCCTTGCTCTGCAGCGTATCCCAGAGTGTGTGGCTACTCATCGCGGCCAGAGCCTTTCAGGGGATCGGGGCGGCCATGCTGATGGCCTGCTCACCGGCCATTATCGTGGATGTATTCCCCCCTGCGGAGCGCGGCCGCGCGCTTGGGATGGTGGGGACCGTCGTGGCGGCCGGGCTAACCACGGGACCCGCCTTGGGCGGCTATATTCTGGAGTATCTCTCCTGGCGCGCCATCTTTTATATCAATATACCCATCGGACTGGCGGCCTCTATTGCGGCCGCCCGCGCGCTCAAAGATGGACCAGCGGATGTGGTGCGACGGGAGCCCTTTGATTGGATCGGTGCCATCCTGCTGGCGCTGTGCCTGTGCAGCGCGCTCTACCTGATCTCCCATATCCAGAACCTGATGGGGACGCCGCTTGCGGCCGCCGCTGTGCTTCTCCTCACGCTGCTGGCCGGGGCGGGCTTCATTTGGGTCGAAGGGCGTACCGCCCACCCCCTTTTGGATCTCTCCCTCTTCAGAATCCGTCTCTTCACGCTGCCGGTCATATCGGCAACCTTATTGTTTTGCGGCCTGTTCACCATCGTCTTCCTGAATCCCTTCTATCTCCTCCATCCTGCAGGCTACACTGTTGAACAGGCCGGCCTACTGATGATGGTGCCCTTCGTCCTGCTCTTTGTCATCAGCCCCTTCTCCGGCGCCCTGGCCGACCGCATCGGTTCTCGTTTGCTGTGCAGCCTGGGCATGCTGCTGCTCGCCATCACCCTCTACGCGTTCAGCCGGCTGGACTCATCCGCCGGCAATATCGACCTCATCTGGCGCCTGGCCTTGACGGGCCTGGGCATCGCGCTCTTTCTGCCGCCCAACAGCGCCGCCGCCATGGGCAGCGTACCCCCCAGCCAGCGGGGCACCGCTTCCGGAATGGTGGCCTCGGCGCGCAATTTCGGCATGGTTTTCGGCGTGGCGCTGGCGGGGACGGTGTTCAACCTGGTCTTTACCCATCTCAGCGGGGGGGAGAGTCTCAAGGTATTCCGGGCAGAATTGACCCCCTATTTCATGGCCGCTTACAGCGTGGCCATGCAGGTGGGCGGTGCCCTTGTCGCGGCAGGCGCGGTGCTATCCTATCTGAGAGGCCGGGACAAACCGTCGCGAAGATGATGGTGCCAACCCGGAAAAGGGCGTCCGACGATTCTGCATAAGGAGGTGGGCGCTTTGAGCGGGGGCCGCGTCCCTCGATCAGGCGGAGACCACCTCGCGGACACGATTCGCGAAGGCCTTCACCTGCTGTTCACTGGTGTCCCAGGCCGTCATCCAGCGGATCTCGTTGCGGGCCTCATCCCAGCGGTAGAAATAGTATTCCTTCTCGAGGATCCCTATGTGGTGGGGCGCGAGCTGGGCGAAAATGACGTTGGTCTCCACCTTCTGGGTGATCCTTACCCCGTCAAGTCCCTGTAAGTACTCCGCCAGAAGAGCGGCCATTGCATTGGCATGGGCAGCATTGCGGCGCCAGAGATCCCCCTTTAGCAGGGCTTCAAACTGGCTGGCGATAAACCGCATTTTGGAGGCCAACTGCATGCCCTGCTTGCGCAGGTATTGAAAACCGGCTGCCAGTTCCGGCCGCAGGAATACCACTGCCTCCCCAAACATCAATCCGTTCTTGGTCCCTCCAAAGCTGAGCACATCCACGCCGACGTCGCGAGTGAGCTCCCCGAGACGGCAACCCAGATGGGCGGCGGCATTGGCCAGGCGCGCACCGTCCATATGCAGATACATCTTCTTGCCGTGGGCCAGCGAGGCCAGGCTGCGGATCTCGGCGGGCCCGTATACCGTGCCCAATTCCGTGGCCTGGGTGATGGTAACCACTTTGGGCTGGGCGTGGTGTTCGTTTCCAAAGCCATGCAGGCGAGGGGCGATGGACGCGCAGGAGAGTTTGCCATTGGTCGTCGGGACTGCCAGTAGTTTGGAGCCGTTAAACGCCTCAGGCGCACCACACTCATCCACGTTGATATGGGCACATTCGGCACAGATGACGGCTTCGTGGGGACGCGCCAGGGCACGCAAGCCGAGGACATTGGCGCCCGTTCCCAAGAACACGAAGAACACCGCAATCTCCTCGCCGAAGTGCTCTTCAAAGACCTCGATGGCGGCGCGGGTGTGGGGGTCGTCGCCGTAGGCGCTGCAATGGCCCTGGTTGGCCGTATTTAGCGCCGCCATGATGTCAGGATGTACCCCTGCGGTGTTGTCGCTGGCAAAGCTCTTCATCGCGGTGGACCTCTCCATCGTCGAATCGGGTTCGTTGGGATCTATCGCTTCTAGTGCGTCAGCCGCTTGAACTGGCCACAAGCGCCATCCGGTTCCGTGCAGAAAGATGGTTCTCTTTACCCGAATCGCCACCTCTTTGGCCAGCTTTCATTGCAGGCCTGAACGGAAGGATGCCGCTTCCAGCCTAACCAGCCCCCTGATCCTTTGGAAATCCATAGCCGCTATGGAAAACTTACCCATGGCGGCAAGCGGATCCGCACGCCTCTTACCCCCTTCAAGATGGAGCGGTTCTCGATCTGATCGATGGTGCGCTCCGACGCCGGCTGCCATTGAGTGATTCCCGGTCGCACCAGAAAGCGTCGATTTCTGCAAAAGCGCCCGTGGTGAGACCGTGTCTACGTCTGGGATGCCGCGGACACCTGGTCTCCGTCCATCTTAAAAAGAGACCGCGCCGCCGCACCTGCCGAAGGGTGATACGTGGGTGCGGGCCAACCCAACCTGTCTGGATCGGCCGCCTGAGAGAAGGGGCCGCGGCTACCAAGGGAGTTTTGTCGGGGTCAGTGGGTCAGTTGACAAGCCAGAGGGTTTAGAATAGTGAACCCTGTTAAGGCGAATGTACAACGTCCTCGAATCGTTGGACCATTTAGCGATTCCGACCATCCTTTCCACGCCCTGCAAGGGGGTAGGGCGAAGTGGGGCGCGGATCCAATGACCGACAGATCCACTTTTCAGAAACTGCGTGAGGACGAACGCGAGACCCGGCGCGAACTGATCATCGAGACCGCCATGCGCCTCTTCCGTAGGCGGCAGGTCAGCAAGATCGGCATGCGAGACATTGCCAAGGAGGCCGGCATATCTGCTGCGGCCATTTACCGCTACTTCCCAAGTCGGGACGATATTCTTGTCGAAGCCATCATCAAGCACATCCAGGCGGTGGAGGATCGGCTGGAGGAACATCGACTCGAGGGTCGCAGCAGCCTGGCGGAGCTGGCCATCGCCAGCGTGGACTATCTCATGGACCATGACAGCCTCTTTCAAATGATGGGGCATTTTATGGTCACCGGTAAGATCAAACCTCAGACCCTGACGAAGTTCAATACGGTCCAGCGCTACTTTTTCAACCTGCTTGACCAGATCAACGAGGAGGCGGGCTTGGGGGATCGCCATCGCCTTTACTCCCACGCCTTCTACGCTTCCATTGTCGGGGTGGTGATGACCTTCCGCAATTACCCGGGCCGCGACCGGGAGGAGATCCGTCGTCATGTGCATCGCCTCACCCGTCTGGTCTCAGGTGCCTTTTTGCAACGTATGGCCACGGTTGGATCTGCCGCCGGCGACACAAGCCTCCCCTTGGATCTCTGCCCCGAGGAGATGGCGGATGCAGGCACCTTGTCCCGACTCAAGAAACGTCCGATTGGCAAGTCGGGTCGCTGACACGGCTGGATGGAGCCCCGCCATGATCATCGCCACTTTTTTCCGCCACGCCGAATGGGCTACCGGTGTAAAGGCGATCCCACGCGCGCTCCTTATCGCCGCCCTTAGCGTTGGACTGCTGACCGGCTGCACGCCACGCCAAGCGATGGTCGAGCAATTCGGCAGCGTTGTGGAGACAGGTCTCGACCGCCTGGAGGAATCGGGGGACATCGATCTTGTGGCGGCGGGACTACCCGGTCAGATCACCTTGCTGGAAACCCTGCTGGCCAATGATCCGCAAAACGAGCGTCTACGGCTGCTGCTGGCGCGCCTATACGCCGCCCAAGGGCTGCTCTTCTTAGAACCGCTGGTGGAGGCGGCCGCCTGGCAAGTGGCCGTTCCCTGGGAGGACGTCGAAAAGCCCCCGCCCAGTGAGACGCTGAAATCTCAGATGGCACGCGTCTCTCAAAGGGGTGCCCGCCACGCGATGGCGGTGCTGGAAGCGCGTAACCCCGGTAGCGCCGCTAAGCTTGCCAATGTTCGGCAGATTGGGCCCTATCTTCAGGCGGCCGGGCCGGACGATGTGCCCGCGCTTTTCTGGTACGCCTTCAATTTGGGCGCTTGGATCCACCACCATCCACACGACCTCGGCGCTGTTGTGCAGGCACATGTGGCCGAGCGCATCATGAATCGCGTGGTAGCGCTTCAACCCGGCTACTATTACGGGTTTGCCCACCTTTTTTTGATTGCCTACTATGGGTCGCGCCCCCCCATGCTGGGCGGCGATCCCGCTACGGCCCGCAGACATTATGCGGAGTATCTCAAATGGCCCGAAGGATCTCTCTCCTTGGCGGAGGTTTTCTACAGTCGCTATGTGCTAACCGCCGAGCAGGCGCGGGAAGACTATCTGCGCCGTTTGAAGCCCATCGCCGCGATGGCCATCGGTCCGGACACGCGGCTTTTCGAGGCGATGGCCATTCGGCGGGCCCAGCTCTATTTGGCGGCGGTGGACCGTCTCTTCGAACCGGACGAGTAAATCCAACCATTGCATGAATAAATAATACTTAAGAATATGAATAAATTATTAAAAATAATTATTATAGCATTGATGGTGAGTGGTATTGGACCCAATGCGGTCCACTGCGCGACGCTCCTTAAAACCGCCGTTGTGATGCCCGAGGGGAGCACTTGGACCAAGATGCTCCACGAGATGACCGAAGAGATCGAGCGCAAGACAGCGGGTGCCGTCACCTTTCAAGTCTTTGCCGGCGGGATCAGCGGGGACGAACCGGACGTCATCCGTAAGATGCGGGTCAACCGCCTTCAGGCAGCCGGTTTCTCCGGTATCGGCTTGGGCGTACTGGTCCCCGAGGTGCGCGTGCTGGAATCGGTGCTCCTATTTCGCGACAATGACGAGGTGGATCGAGTTCGCGCCGCCCTGTTCGATGATTTCGCGCGCCGTTTCGACGAAAAGGGATATGTTCTGCTGGGGTTCTTCGAAGCGGGATTCACCTACCTCTACACCCGCAGACCCATCAATGGGGTGACCGACCTGAAGAACACCAAAATGTGGATCTGGAAGGGGGACCAGATCGCCACGCGCTACGTATCTGCTCTGGGAATGGAGGCCGTTCCCCTCCATATGACCGATGTGAACACAGGTCTTGAAACCGGCCTCATCGATGGGTTTTACGCCCCGCCCCTTGCCGCCATGGCGCTGCAGTGGTTCGCTCGCGTGGGCTACGTTCTGGATTATCCCTTGGTGAACTCTTGCGGTGGCTTCTTGATCACTAAGCGTGCCTTCAACCGCCTCAGTGAAGACCATCGTCAGGTGCTGCGAGAGGTGGTCAGGGCCTATTGCGCCAAACTGGTTACGATTACACGGGTCGAAAACACTCAGGCCAAGACCCTGATGGCGAATGCCGGCTTGCGCTTCATGCCGCCAACGGATGCGGTCAAGTCCTATCTGCATGGGGCTGCGGAAAGCGCTACCGCCATGAACATACCCGCCATCTATCCCCGTGGCCTCTACGAACGTGTGGCAGGCCTGGCTGCCGAAGGGCGATCGGCGCCCTGAGACGGCTGCCAACCTGGCCATCTCCTTGGAACCGGACCACCGCGATGAAATCCATACAGCTCGTCGATCGTATCCTGGCCGCCGGTGAATGCGTACTGGCGGTTTGTCTCTTCATCGCCCTCGCGGGGATATTGACCCTCAACATCCTGTTGCGCAATCTCGCCGGTACCAGCCTCCCTGGCACCTTTGAAATGGCGGCAAATATGGTGCTCTGGCTGGCGCTGGTGGGGGGGAGTCTGGCGCTGCGCGACCAGCGTCACATCAAAATCGAACTGATACACCGCCTGCTGCCCGAGACCTGGCAGCGAAGGGCCGACCAGGCCGTCGCACTTTTTGGATTGACGGTGATGGCCACGCTCCTGGTAACGGCGCTCTTCTTTGTTCAGAACGAAATCGCCCTCTTTGGCCGCTCTGGATGGGTGGCGGTGATTTTTCCGCTTTTTTTCGCCCTGGCCGCCTTTCGATTCGGTCTCCATCTCGTCGGCAGCCGCGACCCCCAGCATCCCTACCGACCCGAGTGGCCGCTGCGTTTCACCCCCAAATCGCCGCCACCATCATGAACCCGGCCCCGCTCATTTTCTTCATATTGCTGATGGCCCTGCTGGAGGCACCCATTTTCCTGGTGATCGCCGGCCTCTCGCTGACCTGCCTGTTTGCCCAAAGCGGCGACTGGCTGGCCCTCCAAACCGTGATCATCGAGATGAACCGCCTGGCTTCCATGCCGGTATTGGTGGCCTTGCCGCTCTTCACGCTGACCGGTGTTCTGCTCACCGAGACCGGCGCACCACGCCGGGTTTTGAGATTGGTGGATGCGCTGGTGGGGTGGCTACCGGGTGGCTTGGCCATGGCGGCGGTAGCAGCCTGCACCTGTTTTACCGCGTTGACAGGCGCCAGTGGGGTGACGATCGTGGCCATCGGGGCCCTCCTGTATCCCATGCTGCGCCAACGACGCTATCCGGAGACCTTCTCGCTGGGGCTGTTGACCACTGCCGGCAGCTTGGGACTTCTGTTTCCGCCCAGTCTGCCCGTCATTCTCTATGGATTGGTGGCGCAGGTGGAGATCACCCGTCTGTTCAGGGCCGCCCTAGTGCCGGGGCTCCTGCTCATGGGCGTGATGGCCCTGTATGCCTTTGCTGTGCGGTGGCGCCAAACTGGCCGCGGGCAGAAGCCGTCCCCATCCATCTCGTCAGAGCGTCCCTCAGTTTTTCAAGCGCTCAAGGAAGGCGTCTGGGAATGGCCCATTGCCATTCTCGTCTTCGCCGGTATATTCGGCGGCTGGGTGACGATTGCAGAAGTCGCGGCCCTCGTGTTGGCCTATGTCCTTGTCGTGGAGTGTTGGATCCTGAAGGAGATCCACCCGCTCCAGCAACTGCCAGGGATCATGGTGGAGGCCGCCAAATTGGCGGGCGCCATCATGCTGATCCTTGCAATGGCGCTTGGTTTCACCGGATACCTGGTGGATGCGCGTATTCCGGACAAGATTCTGGCTGTCTTGACAGGGTTGACCGCCAACCGGTATCTTTTCCTTGCGGGCCTGAATGGTTTTCTATTGGCCGCAGGCTGTATCATGGATATTTTCTCGGCCATCGTCATCATCGTTCCGATTATGGTCCCGGTGGCCCTCTCTTATGGGATTGATCCCCTTCACCTAGGGGTCATCTTCTTGGTCAACATGGAGATCGGTTACTCCACGCCTCCGGTCGGCATCAACTTGTTCATCGCCAGTCTGCGCTTCAACCGACCGATTACATTGCTCTACAAGGCCTCGGTACCCTACCTTATCCTACTGCTGCTTGTGCTCATGGCCGTGACCTACCTGCCTGGTTTGAGTGGTTGGCTCTAGTTTTGTCCAATTACGCTGATCGGATCTTGCGCTTTCATACCAAAACCTTTCAGTCCCTCTCATGAAATGACGATAAGCTAAAGACCGGAGGACGATGCGATCGCCCGTACAGACCATTCCCGGTAATGGGGCTGTACGGTGGGAGCGGGAACTATTCGGAGGATCAGCGGTAACGAAATGCAAAAGATAAAACCACAGAGACGCCCGCACTTCGGGTCACTTGGCGACAGCCGCATGCGGTGGATCATCGTTTGCCAATGTCTCTTGATTCTGCTCGGTGCCGTGTCATCTTCGGCGGTGGCCGCTGATGCCGTGCGGGTCGGCATCTACAACAATCGGCCGCTCGTATTCCGAGACATGAACGGCCAACCGCGTGGCATTTTCGTCGATATATTGGAGGCGGTGTCCCTTAAAAAGGATATCGACTTTGAATATGTGCACGGTACCTTTGCCGACGGCCTGAAGCGGTTGGAAAACGGCGATATCGACCTGATGGCCGCCATCGCTTTCTCAGAGGAGCGGGCCGATCGGTTCGATTTCACCTATGCGACCGTCATTACCAATTGGGGCGAAATCTACAGTGCCCAAGCACAGTCCATCGAGTCGATCCTCGACTTGGAGGGCAAGCGCATCGGGGTCAAGCACGGCGACATACACCTTGATGCGCTGCGACGGCTCACCAGTGAGTTTGGCATTAATTGCCGCTTCATCGAGGGCGACGGGTACGACATGGTCTTCGAGATGTTGGCGACAGATTTTGTCCCGCTGGGTGTGGTGAATCACCTCTACGGCCGCCAGCATCAGCAGCAATTCGATGTGACCCCGACCCCCGTCATCTTCAATCCCATTGAAGTGAAATATGCGGTGTCGAAGGGCCATCAGGCGGATTTGCTCTTTCACCTCGATTCAGAATTGGCGCGACTCAAGGCGGAGCAGGGCTCGACCTATTACCGCAGTTTGGAACGTTGGTTGATGGCGACCGGCAGTGAGCGGGTCCTGCCGCGCTGGGTGTGGTATGTGGCCCTGGTGAGCCTGCTTATTCTCTTCGTTCTGGTCAGCGGGAACTTGATTCTCCGCCACCGCGTCAATGTTCGCACAAAAGAGTTGTCGGAGGCCAATGAACGCCTGGAGGGGCAGATCCAAGTGCGTCGGACGGCGGAAGAGGAGCTGCGCAAATCGGAGATGGTCGTGGCAGCTTCGAGTGATGCCATGGCGCTATTGGATCCGCAGGGCGTGTTTCTGTCGGTCAATCCGGCCTTTCTGGAGATGCTCGGAATGGCCCGTCAGGCGGTGATCGGGCACCCCCTCACCGCCTTGTACGGGCTAGAGTTCATCGAAAACACCCTGACACAGCATCTGAATACCTGCTTCGAGGGCCACATGGTGCGCTTTCAGGCCCGCTGGCCGCAATCGCGGGGCGAGGAGATCGAGGCTGAGATCACCTGCAGCCCCTATTTCGACCAAATGGGGGCGCTGAGCGGGGTCGTCCTCAACATCCGCGACATCACCGAAAACCAGAAGTTGGCCGCCCAACTCAAGCAGGCCCAGAAGATGGAAGCCATCGGGACCCTGGCCGGCGGCGTGGCCCACGATCTCAACAATATTCTCTCCGGCTTGGTGGGCTATCCCGATATTCTGCTCATGGATCTGCCCCCTGACAGCCCCCACCTACCGGCAGTTTCGGTGATCAAGAACTCCGGCGAGAGGGCTGCCGCCATTGTACAGGATCTCCTGACTCTGGCCCGCCGCGGGGTGGATCAGCGGCAACCGGTGGAACTCAACGCCATCATCCGGGAGTTTCTGGCCAGTCCGGAAAATGACCAAATCCAGCAGCTTCATCCAAAGGTGGTCTATCGCGTCGAACTGACCAGAAAACCGTTGATGCTGTCGGGTTCAAAGGTGCATTTGGCCAAGACGGTCATGAACCTGGTCGCCAACGCAGCCGAAGCCATGCCCGATGGCGGTGATCTTCACCTGTCGACACGTTACGAGTCGGCGTCGGCGGCGCCATCCACCATGGCCAAAACCTGTGAATTCGGCTACGCCTGCATCGAGTTGAGCGATACGGGGACCGGCATCGCGCCAGAGGACCGAGAACGGATTTTCGAACCATTCTATACGCGCAAGGTGATGGGGCGCAGCGGTACCGGGCTTGGAATGGCGGTCGTATGGGGAACGGTGACCGATCACGACGGTCAGATTCAAGTGGAAAGCCAGTTGGGGAAGGGAACGCGCTTCATCATCCATCTGCCATTGTCCGGCGAGGTTGCCCCGGAATTGGTCTCCAAAGTGACCGACCTTAAAACCGGCGATGGAGAGCGGGTCCTGGTGGTGGACGATGAGCGGGAGCAGCGCCATCTGGCCAGCGAACTCCTCTCCCGGCTTGGCTATCACGTCACCACCGCCGACAGCGGCAAAGCGGCATTGGAGCGGCTGGCAGACCAGACCTTCGATCTAGTGATTCTGGATATGATCATGCCAGGGGGGATGGACGGCCTGGACACTTACCAGGCAATCCGGGCCATTCGCCCCGGCCAGAAGGCCATCATCGTCAGCGGTTACTCCGAATCTGAGCGGGTCAAAGCCGCACAACTTCTCGGGGCGGGTATCTATCTGCGCAAACCATACTCGGTCGAAGACTTGGCCAATACTGTCCACAACAGCTTAAACGACAGCCCCGATACGCTGGGGCATTAGCCGTCCCATCCCGATACCGACCTATGACGACGCCCCCCGAACGACCGGCCGTCGCGCGCACCAAGCTTGCATTGGCCCATGAGCGGCTGAAGGGCAGGGCGCAAAAAAAGGGGGCGCGGTGCCCCGCAGCCCCCTTAAACGCGAATGACAGCAGTTGATCTTAGGGTAGAACTGCCTACAGTATCGCGACGTTTTCTTCGTCGGAGTTAGACGACACGCCGCATCCACAGGAAAGGCTCATAGCGGAAAAAAACGGCCTGCCGTTTGGCGTTGAATGCCCGCGTCGATCTGATATGGCGAGCGATCTTGCGGAGACCGGAAAAAACCATCCAAGCGACCCATGCGGTGAGTATAAGCTTAATCATTTTTATCCCCCTGTGTGCTAACGTGCCGTTCAATGAATTCTGGTGTGAACTTACCGTGTCCCAGGGAGATCGTGAAGGTAAGGGGTCATAGTGTCAGCGGTAATAGGCACATTTTGGCGCACCAGCGGGTGTTCCGGCGTGCGAAGGTCCTTTTCGCACGGGCGTAAACAGACGGGGGAGGGGATTGATCGGCAGGTACGCATCCGCCGGCATCATCCTGTCAACGGGCACGGGCCTACACGAACGGGGCGCTGCGATGCAGCTCACAGCGCCCCTTATTCTGAAATGTCGTCGTTCAGGTACGATTTGGCCGATACCGATTCAGCCAAATCCCCCCTCTGACCGATCTTTTTCAATCATTCGGATAGTCCGTTGTGAAGCAAGCATTTTAGACGCCTCGCTTCATCTTGGCGATCCTGAAGCCCGGCGTTACAGACATGATCCAACTCCCACTCCTGCTCAAAGAGTCCGGTAGTTCCCCATATGATCCACCTCAACATCAAGACACAGGCGAAGCCGTAGATAATGGCGGTCATCATTTGAGATCAACTCCTCTCTAATTCAGATTTTCTCCATTTCGAACAGAAATCAGCTGTTTTCAGGCACAACATCTCCTTGTACCGAGGCAAAGACGAGTGGATAGCACTCTTGGAAGGTCTGCAAATGCAATGGTGGGCACGCGCTGCGTTCCAGCCAACGTCTATGTTTTCCGAACACGGCGGAGCATTATGTTAAACTGACCGCGTTTCGCACCAGGTTCATCGTCTGCCAAATCCGCTTCAAACGCTACGATTACTTTCCCACGCTCCGATTCCGGGAGCGCCAAGAGAATTCTATCCTTTTCGTTCAACGCATGATCGGCAAAATACATCTGGGTGATCAACTCATGATACCCCCGTTTGGAGACCTTGAAGTGGATGTGGGGTGGACGCGACCACTCTTCATTAACTGGATAAGCACCTGGGATAATCGTCTTGAAACGATACCGTCCTTCATCATCAGCCCTAATTTGCCCCCATCCTTGGAAATTGAGATCCAAGGGGGCCGGATTCGTGTCGTATTCGTGATGATAACGACCATGTTTGTTGGCTTGCCAAACATCCACCAAAGCCCCTGGCACAGGTTTATAGTGATCGTCCATAACCTGCCCGCTGACGTAAATGATGTCGCCTTTTGCATGTTCAGAATGGCCTTTGATGTGGGTCAGGTCTAAGTCTGTATCCGCCTGTTCGTGCTTAGGATAGAATGGTCCTTGGGTTTGTGCAGGCGTTTCACAGGATCTATTGTCGTTGGTGGTTTTAGCGAATAGTCTGCCGGTGGCCGCTCCGGCGACGATCAATCCGATTTGAAGCAGTGCACGCCTTGTCATCCTCTTCAGTGCAGACATGGGATCCTCCGCATAGGTTCATGTAACTAGGAAAAGGCCATCGGTTTGATGATTTCAGCTAAATGATGAACCTCAAAAATAAGTACCGCGCCGTGCGATTGTCAATCAGCGTAAAAACCACCGGAAATCAATTTGTTAGATATAATTCGAAACGTGGTTTTTTAGAGGTGACCTGGACTGCAGGCGTCTCAACCGCATTCCAATGATTCTTTTCGGGTCTATCTACGATTTTAAGGTTTTGCGAAAGCGACTTCACTAAAACCCCATTGTGGTGTCCGCTTCAAATGGCAGCCCGATATACCCATAATCAACAGGATCAACATATCGATGATCGGTATCGGTTTCATCAGCCTCCTGGTTCTGCCTGATTTTGTTCTTCGAAGTTCAGTCACTCGGTGGTCCCAACGAAAACCAAATTCGTGCAGATACAACTGTAAGTGCTTTTTGCTCAGATAATGAAATACCCCAAAGCGAGCACGCTCGAATAAAGAAGCGAAGGATTCTGAAGTGTTGCAGTGAACCGATCCCCGGCTGTATTCGCCTTTTGAGTGAATCACCGTTGAGTGAGAAGCAAATCGTTGTCCGATATGTCGATAAGAACGATGTCCATCCGTCATTAAATGAGCGGTTGTGTTGATATGGTGGTCGACCGCCGGTTGTATGGTCTCAACTTTCTCATTACCGATGGGTACAGCCCTCACGGGGCCACCTCGCTCAACGGCGATAAGGACTCATTGCTTTGAAGTGCCTTTACCTCTTTTGTTCACGTTAGCCGGATCTGGTTGACCGCCGACATATGTTTCATCCAATTCGACAACGCCCTGAAGGAGAAGGCCGTCTGATTGCTGCGGATCCATCATCTTGCGAATCGCATGGCCCATGCGCCAGGCGGTGGGTTGGGTTACCCCTATTAACCGAGCCATTACCACTGATGAGA